>DATAJO010000022.1:0-197091 GCA_036262075.1 Candidatus Limnocylindria bacterium | reverse complement strand
TGGCGCGCAGGCGCGCCTCGTTGAGGAGCAGCCTGGCCCGTTCTCGGGCGGGCGCCCGAGCGTCGTCGGGCAGGCTGCGCAGCGCCGATTCCATCGAGATGCGCAGGGCTCGGATGTTCAGGCGCTGCTTGTGCGTGTCGTCGTCAGTCATGGACCGACCTCGGCAGGTCTTCGCGACCGTCAGCAGGATACGTGCCCAGTCCGCCGTGCCCCATCCCGAGTGCGGTTTCGACGACCCGCTCGAACGTGACGAGGTCGAACGGCTTCTCGAGCCGCTGGACGTCGCCGCGCGCCATGAGCTCGGGCCACTGCTGGGCGAGCAGGTCGGTTGCCGCGCTCGAGACGATGACCGGGACGTCCCGCAGCTCGGCGCTCGATCGAGCGGAGTGGATCACCTGGGCCCCGGTGAGCTGCTCCCGCTCGGGCGCGAGGGCGAGGTCGACGATGATGAGGTTCGGGCGCGACGCGATCAGCTGGTCGATCCCGGGCAGCGCGTCGCTGTACGTCTCGACGCTGAACCCGTACTCCCCCAGCAGGTCCACGAAGAGGTCGAGGACGTCGCGGTCGTCGTCGATGACCGTAACGCGCGTCGGGTTCACCGCGACCCTCCCAACGTCAGCCGACCAGGGTCAGCCGAGGCAGGATAATCCTCCGCGGCCCGCCCATCAATGCACGATTTCCGGCTCGAGCGCCGCCACGGGCGCGCGCCGCACGACGTCGGCGAGGAGCCAGCCCAGGAGGCCGATGAAGAGGACGTTCCGCACGCAGAGCAGGATGACGGCCGGGAGCTCGACGCGCAGCAGCGCCTCGTAGAACAGCGGGTGGATGGCGACCGACAGGACGCCGATGGCCACGCTCAGCCAGAACCCGGTCCGGCCGAGCAGCGCCGCGAGCGGCAGCAGCCAGACGACGTACTGCACCGAGATCACCTTGTTCGTGACGATGAACATCGTCACCGCCGCGACGGTGAGGCCGATGACGGTCACCGCCCGGATCCGCCGCAGCGCCGCGAGGTCGGCGCGGGCCGCGACGTAGGCGATCGCCCCCACGAGGAGCGGGCCGAGGATGAAGAGGAACGGCTGGACCGCGAGGTAGCGATCGGCCGCCGCGCCGCTGACGTGGACGGCACCGAACTCAAAGGCGAACTGCGGGACGCGTCCGGCGAGGACGTCGCCGAGCAGGATGAAGCCGGCGGCGACCGTCTCGATCTGGAGGCCGCGGCCGGCCTGGTAGGCCAGGAAGCTCCAGGCCGCCTCGCCGACGAACAGCGAGAACGGCAGCAGCACGATGGCGATCGTGAACGCACCCCCGGCGAACAGGCTGGCGAAGCCGATGCGGTCGCGGCGGGCGAGCCAGATCGCCGCGGCCATCGGCGCCAGGACGAGCGGGTAGACCTTCACGAGGCCACCGAGGGCGATGAGCACGCCGGCCGTACCGGGACGGTCCTCGACGATGGCGAGGACGGCGAGCGCGACGAGCAGCGCCGGCAGCAGGTCGAAGCGGAACGCGAGCGAGGGCGCGGTGACGATGACGAGGACGAGGAGCCGCATCCCGGCCCGTTGCACCGCGTCCGCGGAGACCGGTGTCCGCTCGCCACCCGGCAGGTCGGCCGTGAGGCGATCGGCGAGGCGGGCGCAGACGAGCACCGTGGCCACGAGCAGCAGGCCCTGCCAGGCGGTGAACAGCCAGCGGTAGAGGTCGAAGTCGACGTTGCCGCCCGGCCACAACAGGTACGGCACGGCCATCGAGACGAGCGCCAGCGGCGGGTACTCGAACGCGAAGTCGCGATACGGCAGGCCACCGGCGGCGAAGGCCTCGGCCTTCTGGAAGTAGAGGAGCAGGTCGCCCTGGTTCGGGAAGAGCGCAGCCCGCGTCGTGATCGCGTGGAGCAGGAAGACGACGAGGACCGGTGCGACGAGCAGCTCGGCGGGCGGCCACCAGGCCGGCCGCCGCATCGGCTCAGCCAGGGGGCCAGCCCATCGTCCGACCACCCAGCAGGTGGAAGTGGAGGTGGAACACCGATTGGCCGGCGTCGGGACCGACGTTCGTCACCACCCGGTAGCCGCTCTCCAGGCCGGCCTCCTCGGCGATGCGTCTCACCGCGGCGAACAGCGCGGCAAGGAGCGGCCCGTCCTCGTCGGTGAGCGCGTCCACGTCGCGGATGTGCCGGCGCGGGATGACGAGGACGTGGGTCGGCGCCTGCGGGTTGATGTCGCGGAAGGCGACGACCCGGTCGTCCTCGTAGACCCGGTCGGACGGGATCTCGCCCGCCGCGATGCGGCAGAACAGGCAGTCGAGGTCGCGGTCGGTCACGGAGTGAGCCTAGGCGAAGTCACCGGTGCGGGACAAGGTCACCGCGGCGACGGCGGCGGCGACGGTGCGGGCGCGGAGGATGCGCGGCCCGAGCCCGGCGAGCGTCGCCCCGGCGGCCTCGGCGGCCTCGAGCTCGGCCGGCGTGAAGCCTCCCTCCGGGCCGATGACGACCATGGACGGCGCCGGGAGGTCGCGCAGCCGCTGCCCGTCCTCGCGCTCGGCGAGCACGACGGTCCCCGGCCCGAGGGCGGCGGCCAGCGACTCCGGGTCGCCGACGACCGGCAGGCGGCCGCGTTCGGACTGCTCGGCCGACTCGCGCGCGATGGCCCGCAGCCGTTCGAGCTTGCGCGGCGAGAGCTCGCGAACCACGGAGCGCTCGGTCACGACGAGCCGGAAGGCGGCCACCCCGAGCTCGGTCCCCTGCCGCACGACCTCCTCGAGCCCGTCCCCCTTGAGCAGCGCCTGGACGATCGTGAGCCGATGCGCCGGCTCGCTGCCGGCGGGGGCCCGTGCCTCGACGACGCAGGCGTCACCCTCGAGCCGGCAGGTCGCCTCGGTGCCGTCGTCGGTGAGGAGCACGATCCGATCGCCGTCGCCGAGGCGCAGCACGCCGCGCACCTGGCGCGCGATCGACGGCGGCAGCGGGAAGCGCTCGCCGGCGGCCTCGGCCGGAGGCACGAAGAAGCGATGCAGGGTCACGGGCCGAGCCGCTCGAGGCGGAGGGTGACCCAGTCGGCCTCGTCGCGCCGATCGGCGACGCGCAGGCCGGCACCGGCCATGGCGGCGATCACCTCGTCCGCGCGGCCCGCGATGATGCCGCTGGCGACGAGGACGCCGTCGTCGGCGAGATGTGCCGCCAGCCGCGGCGCCAGGCGGACGAGCACGGCGGCGACGAGGTTGGCGAGCACGAGCGGATAGCGCTCGGCGGGCGCCTCGGGCAGGGAGCCGTGCGCGACGCCGAGCCGATCCGCCAGCCCGTTGCGCTCGGCGTTCTCGGCCGCGGCGGTGACGGCCAGCGGATCGGTGTCGACCCCGTGGGCGCGCTCGGCGCCGAGCCGCAGGGCGGCGATGGCGAGGATGCCGGAGCCGATCCCGACGTCGAGGACCCGCTCCGGCATCGGCTCGATCTCGGCGAGGAGCTCGAGGCAGCCGCGGGTCGTCGGATGGAGGCCGGTCCCGAAGGCCATGCCGGGGTCGAGGACGATCGGCACCTCGTCCGGCCCGACGGGCGCATCGGCCATCCAGGAGGGCAGGACGACGATCCGCCCGATGCGCTGCGGGACGTAGTGCTCCTTCCAGGCATCCGCCCAGCCGGCATCGGTCACCTCCCGCACGCGCAATGGCCCGACCGCGCGGAGGCCGAAGGCCTGCAGGTGCCACAGCGCGCGCTCCGTCCGTTCAACGGCCGCGTCCGCCTCGGCATCGGCGGGGATATGGGCGCTGACGACGTGCGGGGCGTCGGGGTCCGGCCGCGCGGCGAGCTCGTCGTCGGGGTCGCGCAGGAGGCGCGTGGGCTGGACCGTCGTGCCGGCCGCCTCGCGCCCGAGGATCTCGGACACCGCCTCGACGGCCTCGACGTCCACCTCGACGCTCAGCTCGAACCAGCGCCGCGGCGCTTCGGCCGGGTGCTCGGCCGGCATCTCGGGAGCGGGCGTCACCCGAACAGGTCGCGCAGCCGCTCGAAGACGGATCCGCCGCCCTTCGGCAGCTGCGCCGGCTCGCCGATCTCGCCGAGCTCGCGCAGGAGCTCGCGCTCGCGCCGGCTGAGCTTCGTCGGCACGACGACGTTGACGATGACGTGGAGGTCGCCCCGTCCCGCGCCACGCAGCCGCGGGACGCCCTTGCCGCGCAGCCGGATCTCGTGGCCGGACTGGACGCCGGGCGGGATCTCGACCTGCTCGGAGCCCTCGACCGTCGGCACGGTCAGCGTCGTGCCGAGCGCCGCCTGCGGGAAGGTGATCGGCAGCTCGGAGTAGAGCTCGGTCCCGCGCCGCACGAGCTCCGGATGCGGCCGGACCTTGACCACGACGTACAGGTCGCCCGACGGGCCGCCGCGCGGTCCCGCCTCGCCCTGGCCCTCGAGCGCGATGCGCTGCCCGTCGTCGATCCCCGCCGGGATGTCGACCCGGAGCGTGCGGTCCTCGGTGACGCGGCCGTCGCCGCTACAGGCGGTGCACGGGTGGGCGATGATCCGGCCCTCGCCCTTGCAGCGCGGGCAGGCCACGATGTTCACCATCTGGCCCAGGATCGTCTGTGCCACGCGCCGCTTCTCGCCGGTGCCCGAGCACTCCGGGCAGGTCTCCGGCTCCGTCCCGGGCTCGCCGCCGCGACCCTCGCAGCGTGGACAGGTGACGAGGGTCGGGAACGTGATCTCCTTCGTGACGCCGAAGACGGCCTCGGCGAAGTCGATGGTCAGGTCGTAGCGCAGGTCGGCGCCCGGCACGACCCGCTGGCGCCGACGCGTGCCGGCGGGGGCGCCGCCGAAGAACGCGTCGAAGATGTCGCCGAACGGTCCGAACCCGCCGCCGCCGAAGCCGTCGAAACCACCGGCCGCGGCGCCGTCGACGCCGGCGTGGCCGAACATGTCATAGGCGGTCCGGCGCTGTCGGTCGCTGAGGACGCGGTACGCCTCGTTGAGCTCCTTGAACCGCTCCTCGGCGCCATCGCCCGTGTCGACATCGGGGTGATGCTTCTGCGCCAGGCGACGGAAGGCACGCTTGATCTCGGCGTCGTCCGCGTCGCGCGGGACGCCGAGCACATCGTAATAGTCACGCTTCACGGCCATGGCGCGCGGATTCTACCAATTGGCACTCGAAGGTTGCGAGTGCCAGCGATGCGGGGCCCCGAACGGGGCCTCCCGGGCGCCCCGAGACCAGGACGTCGCGCCACCGTGTCGAACCCGGTAATTCCTGACACGGACCGTCGAGATCGGCCGGTACGATCCCCCTCGATGCCACCGATCCAGATCGGCGCCGATCACGCGCGGCGCTTCCTCGTCACCCGCCACCTGCTCGCGCCGGCCCGGTCGCTGCCGGCGACGCCGCAGTCGGTCCTCGACGTCGTCGAGCGCCTCGGCCTGCTCCAGTTCGACCCGCTCGAGGTGCCCGGGGCGCGCAACCACGACCTCGTGCTGCACGCGCGCATCGGCGGCTATCGGCGCGAATGGGCGGACGCGTGGCTGTACGGGCCGGATCGGCGGCTGATCGAGCTCTACAACAAGAGCCTGAACATCGTGCCGATGGAGGAGCTGCCCCACTACCGCATCGCCTGGACGCGGTCGGGCGACTACTACAACGAGCGCATCCTGGCCGAGCAGGGCGACGTCGCCAAGGCGATCCTCAAGCGCCTGAAGACCGATGCGCCACTCTCCACCGCGGCCTTCAGCGAGCACGCCCACAGCATCGACTGGTGGTGGGCGCCGACGCGGGCCAGCCGGGCGGTCATGGAGGCGCTGTTCGTCACCGGGCGCATCGGCATCGCGCGGCGTGACGGCAATCGGCGCTACTACGACCTCATCGAGCGCCTCGTGCCGGCCGACCTGCTGAAGCACAGCGAGCCCGAGGAGGAGGCGATGACGCATCGGCTCCTCAGCCGCTACCGGGCCACCGGCATGACGATGCCGTCGAACGGCACGCAGTCCGAGGTCATGTACAGCGCCGGCGCGACCGCCGAGCGGGTGCGCCGCACCGCCAAGCTCGTCGACGACGGCGTCCTCCTGCCGGTCGACGTCGAGGGCCTGAAGGCGCCCCGCTACATCCTCGCCTCGGAGGCGTCGATCCTCCAGGACGCCGCGGACCCGGCCTCGATCTCGGCGAGCGTCAGCTTCCTGGCGCCGCTCGACCCGCTGACCTGGGATCGCAAGGGCCTGCTGCGCGGCCTGTTCGGCTTCGACTACCTGTGGGAGGTCTACGTCCCGGAAGCCAAGCGGCGCTGGGGCTACTACGTCCTGCCGATCCTGTACGGCGACCGCTTCGTCGGCCGCATCGAGCCCCGGCTCGACCGGAAGACGCGCACGCTGACCGTCCTCGGCGTCTGGTTCGAGCCCGGCTTCGAGCCGATGGAGGACGCCGGCTTCGCCGCCGCCCTGGCCGATGCGGTCGCCGCCTACCGCGACTTCGTGGGCGCCGACCGGGTGACGTGGCCGCGAACCCGGACCGGCCGGCTGGTGGCCGCCATGCTGCGCACGGCGGCATGAAGGCCACGGAACGACGCGTGGAGCTCCGGCGACTCGCCAGCTAGGCCGTGCGCCGGCGACGCGCCTCGCGCACCTCGAGGGGGAGGGCGACGACGGCGAGGAGGAGCAGGACTGCCTTCAGGGCGTTCCACCACAGCGCGTCGATCGCGATGACCCCCGACGGCGGGTCGACGGTCACAACGATGAAGAGCGTCCACACCAGGAAGGTCACGCCACGCGTGACGGCGAGCCAGGGCGGAAGGGTGAGCGGACGGCGGCCCTCGAGCCGCACTGCGACGCTCGCTCCGAGCGTGAACGCCATGAGCGCCATCGCCACGGCCAGGAAGGCAAGCTGGCCCACGTCCATCTGCGCGGAGGATACCCCCTGGGGTCTAGCCGGACCGCGACAGGAGCCAGACGTGGCCGAACGGGTCGCGCACCTTGGCCGTCTGGAGCGGGAGCGCGGGATTGGTCGGCTGGCGGATCGGCTCGGCGCCGGCGGCGACCATGCGCTCGAACAGCCCGGCGACGTCATCGGTCTCGAGGCCGAGGTAGACCGGCGTGCCGCCCACGCGCGGCGGGGCGAAGATGGCCTCGAGGTGCGGGTGCTCCTCGCCCAGGAACAGCCGCGATTCACCGATCCGCAGCTCCGCGTGCGCCACGCGACCGGCGCCACCGACCTGGCGGTCCACCTCGACCGCGCCGAGGACGTCGCGGTACCAGTCGATCGCCTCGTGGGCGCCGGAGATGACGAGGTACGGGGTGACCGAGCGGATCATGCGTCGAGCACCGCGAAGGCGCGCACCGGGAACGTCCCCATGCCGCGCACCGGCGCCGGGACGGCGAAGAAGCGGAAGCCGCTCGCCGGCAGCTGGTCGAGGCCGGTGAGGTGCTCGACGATCGGGATGCCGCCACCCAGCAGGGTCGTGTGGGCCGGACGGCTGCCGTCGTCGGTGTCGTCGATGTTCAGCGAGTCGATGCCCACGAGGGCGGCGCCCGCCGCGCGCAGATGCGCCGCGGCATCGGCCGTCAGGAACGGGTGGCCATGGAAATAGGCTTCGGTGCGCCAATGGCGGTCCCAGCCGGTATGGACGAGCACGGCCCGACCGCGGACGTCGTACGGACCGAAGGCCGATGCGGGGATCGCCCGCTCGGACGCCCCGGTGACGCGCACGAGGACAGCCTCCAGGTCGGCGAGCACGTCGAGGGGCAGCCCGGCCACATCGGCTCCATCACCGAATCGATGGGCCGGGGCGTCGAGGTACGTGCCGGTATTGGCGACCATGGTGATGCGCCCGATGTGGAACTCGGTCCCCGGCGCGTAGTGCGATCGCGACGCCTCGCGGCTCAGGTGATCCTCGATCACCGGCCCGGGCAGGCCGCGATATGTCTCCATGCCGTGCTCGATCGGATGGCTGAGGTCGAGGCGGCGTCGGGTCATGCGTCGCCGTCCGGCTCATCGGCGAAGTCGACGACCAGGGGCGCGTGGTCGGACGGGATGCCCGGGTAGGTCGAGGGCTTGCGGGCATCGCGGTCGCGGGTCGCGGCCACCGCGCGGGCGGCGAGCGCCGGGGTGACCCAGACGTGGTCGATGCGCATCCCGAAGTTCTTGTGGAAATGCCCGGCGCGGTAGTCCCACCACGTGAAGAAGCCGGGCTCCGGGTTGAACGTGCGGACGATGTCGACCAGCCCCCACTGGCGCAGCTTCTCGACGGCCGCGCGCTCTCGTGGCGAGACATGCGTGCCGCCGTGCGCCGCGAGGGGGTCCCACACGTCGGCGTCCTCCGGCGCGACGTTGAAGTCGCCGCAGATCGCGAGCTCGGTCGTCGGGTCGTTGTCGTCGAGCCAGCGCCGCAGGCGCGCGAGCCACTCGAGCTTCTCGAAGTACGGCTCGGAGTCGACGACGCGACCGTTCGGGACGTAGATGCTCGCCACGCGCAGCGACCCGCAGGTCGCGGCCAGGAAGCGTCCGCCGTCATCGGTCCAGCCGTCGGGGGTCGGGATGCCGGCGGTCACGTTCTCGATGCCGATGCGGGAGGCGATCGCCACGCCGTTCCAGCGCCCGGGCCCGTGATGGACGAGGTCGTAGCCGAGGGCGCGGAAGTCCATGAGTGGCGCCTGCGCGTCGGAGAGCTTCGTCTCCTGCATGCACAGCACGTCGGGCTGATGGCGCTCCGTCCAGGCCAGGACCCGCTCCAGGCGGGCCTTGAGCGAGTTCACGTTCCACGTCGCGAGGCGCATCGGCTCCGAGTCTAGCGGCTGGCGAATACGCCGCCGGGCGAGCACCCGACCCTATACTCGGTGGCCGATCCATCCCGAGCACGTCATACGACATGGAGGAAGGGGACGCATGCAGGGATTCCGCGACTTCATCATGCGGGGAAACGTCATCGACCTGGCGGTGGCGGTCGTCATCGGCACGGCCTTCGGGGCCGTCGTCGCCTCGTTCGTGGCCGACGTGCTGACGCCGCTGCTGGGCGTCTTCGGCCTGCCGGACTTCGCCGATCTCAGCTTCCAGGTCGGCCGGGCAACCGTGAGCTACGGGCTGTTCCTCAACGCGCTGCTGACCTTCGTCCTCATCGCCGCGGCGATCTACGTCTTCGTCGTGGTGCCGATGAACCGCATCAAGGGTCCGGAGGCCGTCAGCACCAAGGCCTGCACCGAGTGCACCTCCGACATCCCGCTCGCCGCGAAGCGCTGCCCGATGTGCACCGCCCCACAGACGGCCGCCTGAGCGGATCCTCACCAGCGCCCGATTCCGGGCATGAAAAGAGGCCGGGCCACAGCTGCCCGGCCTCTTCAGCCATTCGGACGAACGAGCGGCCGGAGGTGCTACACCTCCTTGTACTCGCCCTCGATCGTCTCGCCCTCGTCCTCTGACGCGCCGTCGCCCGCGGCGCCGTCGCCCGCGGCGCCGTCGCCGGCGCCGCCATCGGTGCCGTTCCCGTCACCCGGGCCGCCGGTCGCCTCGTAGGCCGTGGTGCCGATGCGCTGGAGCACCTCGGCCAGCTGGGCCTTCGTCGAGTCGATGGCGCCCTGGTCCGTGCCCTTGAGCGCCTCGCTGACGGCGTCGATCCGGGCGCGGACCTCCTTCTTGTCCTCGTCCGACAGCTTGTCGTCGAGGTCCTTGAGCAGCCGCTCGCCCTGGTAGACGAGCGCGTCCGCCTCGTTGCGCGACTCGATCTCGGCCCGGCGCCGGCGGTCCTCCTCGGCGTGCTCGGCGGCCTCGCGGACCATGCGGTCCACGTCCTCCTTGGCAAGCATGGAGCTGGCGGTGATCGTCACCTTCTGCTCCTTGCCCGTGGCCTTGTCCCGGGCCGTCACGTTGAGGATGCCGTTGGCGTCGATGTCGAACGTGACCTCGATCTGCGGCACGCCGCGCGGCGCCGGGGGGATGCCGTCGAGCCGGAAGGTCGCCAGCTTCTTGTTGTCGGCTGCCATCTCGCGCTCGCCCTGGAGCACGACGATGTCGACCGACGGCTGGTTGTCCGACGCCGTCGAGAAGATCTGGGTGTGCGACGTCGGGATCGTCGTGTTGCGGTTGATCATCTTCGTCATCACGCCGCCCATGGTCTCGATGCCGAGGCTGAGCGGGGTGACGTCGAGGAGCAGCACGTCCTTGACCTCGCCACCCAGGACGCCGGCCTGGATCGCGGCGCCGACGGCGACGACCTCGTCGGGGTTGACGCCCTTGTGCGGCTCCTTGCCGTTGAACATCTTCTTGACCGCCTCGACGACGGCCGGCATGCGGGTCATGCCGCCGACGAGGATGACCTCGTCGATGTCGCCGGGCTTCATGTTCGCGTCGGCGAGGGCCTTCTTCACCGGCTCGGCAGTCCGGTTGATGAGGTCGGCGACCAGATCCTCGAGCTTCGCCCGCGTCAGGGTCATGACGAGGTGCTTCGGCCCGGAGGCATCGGCGCTGATGAACGGCAGGTTGATCTCCGTCGACGTGGTCGAGGACAGCTCGATCTTCGCCTTCTCGGCCGCCTCCTTGAGGCGCTGGAGGGCGATGCGGTCCTTCGTCAGGTCGATGCCCTCGGCCTTCTTGAACTCGTCGGAGAGCCAGTCGATGATGCGCTGGTCGAAGTCGTCACCACCGAGGTGCGTGTCGCCGTTCGTCGAGCGCACCTCGAACACACCCTCGGACAGCTCGAGGATCGAGATGTCGAACGTGCCGCCACCGAGGTCGTAGACGGCGATCTTCTCGTCCTTCTGCTTGTCGAGGCCGTAGGCCAGGGCCGATGCGGTCGGCTCGTTGACGATGCGCTTGACGTCGAGGCCGGCGATGCGGCCGGCGTCCTTCGTCGCCTGGCGCTGCGTGTCGTCGAAGTAGGCCGGCACGGTGATGACGGCCTCGGTGACCTTCTCGCCGAGGTAGGCCTCCGCATCGGACTTCAGCTTCTGGAGGATCATCGCGCTGATCTCCGGCGGGCTGAAGGTCTTGCCGTTGGCGAGCTTGACGACCACGCCGTCGGACTTCGGGTCCTTCATGACCTCGTACGGCACGAGGTCCTTGCTGCGCTGCACCTCGGGGTCGTCCCAGCGACGGCCCATGAAGCGCTTGATGCTGAAGATCGTGTTCTCGGGGTTGGTGATCGCCTGGCGCTTTGCCACCTGGCCCACCAGCCGCTCCCCGCTCTTCGCGAAGGCAACGACCGATGGGGTGATGCGCGATCCTTCCGCGTTGGTGATGACCTGCGGCTCGCCGCCCTCCATGGCGGCCACGACCGAGTTGGTCGTGCCGAGGTCGATGCCGATGATCTTTCCCATCGTTCGCTCGCTACTCCTTCGGGTTGTTCGCGACTCGGACGAGGCTCGGTCGGAGCACCCGGTCGTGCAGCCGATATCCGCGCTGCACCTCGCCGATCACGGTGTTGTCCGGGTATTCGGTGGTCTCCTCGTGGGCGACCGCCTCGTGGAGGTTCGGGTCGAACGGCTTGCCGACCGCCTCGATCGGGGTCACGCCCTCCGACTCGAGGACGGACCGCAGCTTGCGCTCCACGAGCTTGACGCCCTCGATCCACGGGTCGTGGGCATCGGCCGGGACGTTCTCGAGCGCCCGGTCGAAGTCGTCGAGGACCTCCAGCAGCTTGGTGATGAGCATCGCGTTGCTGAACTGGCTGACCGTCGCCCGCTCCTCATCGGTGCGCCGCCGGTAGTTGCTGAAGTCGGCCGCCGAGCGCTGCCAGTTGTAGAGGTGCTCCTCGGCCTTCGCCTTCGACTCGGCCAGCTCGCGCTCGAGTCCATGGATGCGCTCCTGGAGCTCGGCGCGCGACGGCGTCCTGACCTCCTCGGCGCGCTCTTCGGCACGGGTTTTCGCTCTGGCGGCTCCGCCGCCGCCGTTCATCGGTTCGTCGCTCATAAGGCCCTACTGTAATTCGCCGTAATGACTGCTGATCAGCTCGTTCATGAGGGTTGAGAGGTAGCGCACCGTCGGGATGGCCCGCGGATACGGCATCCGGGTCGGACCTAGCACTCCTAGCAGGCCGAGTGCCTGATGGGGTGCGCCATAGGGCGCGAAGACGAGACTGACCTCGTGCATCGCGTCGTTCGCGTTCTCCCGACCGATGATCACGTGCACCCCGCCGCTGCGCGCCAGCACCGGCACGAGCTGCTCGAGGAAGTCGGATCGCTGGAGGATCTCGAGGATCGGCCGGAGCTTGCTGCCCTCCGCGAACTCGGGCTGCTCGAGGACGTTGACGATGCCGTCGGTGAAGACCTCCTCGACCACCACCGAGTCGGCCTCCTCCAGCATGCCGACGATGACCTCGGCCACGTGCGCCGCAAGCGGCGGCAGCTTGGCGATCCGTCGGCGCACCAGGGGAGCCGACTGGCCGGCGAGCGTCGCGTTCAGCACGCCGGCGGCGACGTCGAGCGCCGCCTGGTCGGTGCCCTCGGCCCCGACGGTCCGCTCGAGCAGGATGCGGTCGAGCCGGCGCTGGACGACGTTGCCGTCGCTCAGCACGAGCACGACGAGGCGCGTCCCGTCAGGCAGGGCGACGAGCTGGACGTGGCCGAAGCGCGCCTGGCGCGCTCGGGCCGGCGTGACGACGGAGGCGGAGCGCGTGCTCCCCGCGAGCACCGCCGCCGCCAGCCGCAGCCACTCGTTGCTCGTCAGCTGCACCTGGCTGAACTGGTGCCGGATCATGAGCCGATCGGCCGTGTCGAGCTCCGCCTCGCGCATGAGGCTCTCGACGTACAGCCGATAGCCGAGGTCGGACGGCACGCGGCCGGCACTGGTGTGCGGATGCGTGAGCAGGCCGAGCGCCTCGAGCTCGGCCATGGCGCTGCGCACGGTGGCCGGCGAGACGCCGAGCCGATAGCGATCGACGAGCCCCTTCGAGCCCACGGGCACCGCGGTCAGCACGTAATCCTCGACGACGGCACGAAGCACGGTGCGCTGCCGATCCGTCAGCTCGAGAGCCGGCGGGATCGACGTCGCGCCACGTGAGCGTGCCAGTCGGTCACTCGCCATGCGGGTCTCCTGGGTGAGTTCACGTCCGTTGGCACTCTCGATGCGAGAGTGCTAAATCATCCGCGGGCATGGTACCGCCGCCCGAAAGCCGATGTCAACGCCGCGCGGCGAGGTACTCGAGCACCGCCTGGCCCCCGCTTGGAAGGCGGCGCAGGACGCGGATCGGGACGAGCATGGTCAGCCTGCGACGGGCGCCGTCGCCGGCAGGAAGCCGAGCAGCACCTCCGAGGCGAGCAACCGGCCCCGCGGCGACAGGCTGAGCGTCCGCTCGTGGACCTCGAGGAGGCCCTGCGCCACGGCGTCCCCCACCGTCGACGCGAACCGATCGACCGGGTCGGCCCCGAACTCTTCGGCGAAGGTCGCGCGGCTCAGGCCGTCCAGGCGACGGAGGCCGAGCGCGATCGCCTCGAACGCGCGCGTCGGCTCGTCGAGCTCCTCGGCGCCGGCGGCGGGCGTCTCCCCGACCTCGACCCGCGCGAGGTAGCGGTCGAGGTCGCGCTCGTTCCACGAGCGCCGCGCAACGCCGTCGTACGAGTGCGCCCCGGCGCCGATGCCGGTGTACGGGCGGCGCGCCCAGTAGGCGGCGTTGTGCCGCGACTCCCTCCCGGGCCGTGCCCACGAGCTGAGCTCGTACTGGCGGTAGCCGGCATCGGCGAAGACCTCCGCCGCCAGCCGGTACTGTTCGGCCGCGAGGCCGTCGTCCTGGCGCTGCGTCATCCGCTGCCGCCATCGCAGCGCACCGGGCCGCGGGGCGGCGGCCCACTCGTCGGGATCGAGCACGAGCTGGAGCGCATAGCAGCTGACGTGGTCCGGCCCGAGCGCCACCGCCCGCTCGAGCCCCTCGCGCCATTCCCTCAGCCCCTGCCCGGGGATGCCGTAGATGAGGTCGATGCTGACGTTGCCGAACCCGGCCGCGCGGGCCGCGGTGAACGCCTCGCGCGCCTCGGCCGCGGTGTGCCCGCGCGCGAGGGCGCGGAGATCGTCGTCGAGCAGCGACTGCACGCCCAGGCTGATCCGGTCCACGCCCGCGGCGCGCAGGCCCCGCCAGTCGGGCGCCTCGCGCGCGCTCGGGTTGGCCTCGAGCGTCACCTCGGCCAGGTCGACGCGCAGCCATCGGCTCGTGGCCGCGTCGATGATCCGCGCCACCTGGTCCGGCGACAGCAGCGACGGGGTGCCGCCGCCGAAGTAGACCGTGGTGAGCGTCCCGGGCGCCGGTCGCGCCTCGAGCTCGCGGACGAGCGCATCGACGTAGCGCGGGATGTCATCGGCCCGTCCGCCGACCGTGACGAAGTCGCAGTACGCGCACACCAGCCGGCAGAACGGCACGTGGACGTAGAGGTGGTGCGTCGCGCGCACGTCGGTCACGGCTCGCTCGCCGGTGGCAGATCGGTCGGGAGGAAGGCGTCGCGCGGCCGGAGCGCGTCCGCCAGGCGAATGCGGGTGGACGGCGACATCGGCTCCGGGAGCTGGTCGGCGGCGAACAGGCCCCACGCGGCGATCTCGCTCGGATCGATGCGCACGTCCGGCGTGGCCGGAATCGGCACCTCGAACACGAAGTGGATGAACTCGCCGAGCCGATGGTCGGGGTGGTAGTACACGCCCGTCAGTCGCGTCGGGGTGGCCGCGAGCCCGGTCTCCTCCCGAATCTCGCGGGTCAGCGTGGTGACCGGGGACTCGTCCGCATCGGCATTGCCACCCGGCATCACCCAGTCGTGCGGCGGGTACGCGCGGCGCACGAGCAGCACGCGCCCGTCCGGGGTGATGAGCGCGCCGGCCGAACCGAGCGCCTTGCGAGCGACCGCCATGCCCCGAGTCTAGGCTGGGCTGGGCTGGGCGGATGCGGTGGATGGGCTGCGTATGGGCCGCTCGGCGGTCGCTGTGCGGACATCCGCAGGCGGATCGGGCCCCTCAGCGGTCAGGATGCGGTGCCCAGCATGCGAAATGGCGTCGGAGCGGTCCTTACGCCTGCCGAAGGCCGCATCGTCGCACCAACCGCACCGACCGCACCGACCGCATCGCCGCACCGGCGCACCGACCGCACCGACCGCATCGCCGCACCGAACCGCACCGAACCGCACCGACGCACGGGCGCCATCGAGGGTCAGATGGGGCGCTGGCGGAGCCGCCCTCCGGCGAAGGCGAAGAAGCTCATCGTGACGGCGAAGTGCGCGACGATGGCCGGGATGACCGAGCCGGTCTGGACGGTCACGGCGCCGGCGGCCCAGCCGAGGAGCACCGAGACCGCGATGAAGTACCAGTCGCGCTCCCGCCACAGCCGCCGATGGGCGAGGCCGTAGACGAGGGCCTGCACGGCGATCGCCCAGCCGGCGTCGAGGCCGGCGAACAGGAGCATGCCGAGGACGATCGAGCGGAACTGGAGCTCCTCGGCCACGGCGCTGGCGGCGGCGCCGAGGACCCGCGTGGGGAGCAGCTCGATCGGGAGCGGCAGGATCCCGCCGTAGCGCAGGAAGGCGAGCGCCGCCGCGTTGAGCAGCGCCACGACGACGAAGCCGAGCATGACCGGCAGCATCGCGTCGGAGTCGCCGCCGGTGAGGAACAGCTGCAGCCGACCCTCGGGCAGGATGATCGCGATGCCGATCGCGAAGCCGATGACGAGGATGTAGTAGCTGACCGGCCCGAGCCACGGCGTGCGATAGCGGAAGTAGTCGCTGCGCATGATCCGCTCCGAGTCGAAGCGGAGCAGGACGAGGAACAGCGTCAGGCCGAGCGCGATCGCCAGGCGCAGGGAGTCGACGAAGTTCATCGCCGGGGCACCCTCGGCCCGGCGCGGCCGCATCGGCTCACGCTCACGACGTGCCCTCGTTCATGCGCAGCACCGCCAGGAAGGCGTCCTGCGGGATCTCGACCGAACCGACCCGCTTCATGCGCTGCTTCCCTTCCTTCTGCTTCTCGAGCAGCTTCCGCTTGCGCGTCACGTCCCCGCCGTAGCACTTGGCGATGACGTTCTTGCGCATGGCCCGGATGGTCTCGCGCGAGATGATATGCGAGCCGATGGCGGCCTGGACCGGCACTTCGAACATCTGGCGCGGGATGAGCTCCTTGAGCTTCTCGACCAGCGCCTTGCCGGCCCGGTACGCGTTCGACCGATGGACGATGAGGCTGAGCGCGTCGACCGGCTCGCCGGCGACGAGCACGTCGAGCTTGACGAGGTCGCCCGGCCGGTAGCCGATGTACGTGTAGTCGAGGCTGGCGTACCCGCTGGATCGGCTCTTCAGCTGGTCGTAGAAGTCGATGATCAGCTCGCCGAGCGGCATCTCGAAATGGAGGTTCACCCGATTCGGGTCGAGGTACTCCATGTTCTGGAACTCGCCGCGCCGGCTCGTGGCGAGCTCCATGAGCGGGCCGATGTACTCGGTCGGGGTGATGACCTGCACCGCCACCCACGGCTCGCTGATCTGCTCGATCTCGCCGACGTTCGGCATCTTGGCCGGGTTGTCGACGACGATCTCCTCGTCGCGATGGTGGAGCTTGACCCGGTACTCGACGCTCGGCGCCGAGGCGATGAGGTCGAGGTCGAACTCGCGCTCGAGCCGCTCCTGGACGATCTCCATGTGGAGCAGGCCGAGGAAGCCGCAGCGGAACCCGAAGCCGAGCGCGGCCGACGACTCCGGCTCGTACACGAAGCCGGCGTCGTTGAGGTGGAGCCTGTCGAGCGCGTCGCGCAGCTCGGGATAGTCGTCGCCGCGGACCGGGTAGATGCCGGCGAACACGAGCGGCAGCGGCTCCTGGTAGCCGGGCAGGGGGGCATCGGCCGGTCGGGCGGCCGAGGTCAGGGTGTCGCCGACCTGCGCGTCGCGGATGCTCTTCAGGCCGGTCGCCACGTAGCCGACCTCGCCGGCCACGAGCCGCTTCGTCGGCACCGGCTGGGGTCGGAAGTAGCCGAGCTCGAGGATCTCCGATTCGGCGCCGGTGGCCATGAACCGGGTCCGGTCGTGATCGTGGAGCGTCCCCGACGCGAGCCGCACGTAGGCGACCACGCCCTTGTACGGGTCGTAGTGGCTGTCGAACACGAGCGCCCGCAACGGAGCCGATGCGTCCGCCTTCGGCGGCGGGACCCGCGCCACGATGGCCTCGAGGATCTCCGGCACGCCGATCCCCTCCTTGGCCGAGGCGAGGATGACCTCCTCGCGCGGGATGGCGAGCGTCTCCTCCAGCTCGGCCATGACCATCTCCGGGTCGGCCGAGGGCAGGTCGATCTTGTTGATGACCGGGATGATGGCGAGGTTCTGCGCCAGCGCCAGGTGGACGTTGGCGAGCGTCTGGGCCTCGATCCCCTGGCTGGCGTCGACGACCAGGATCGCCCCCTCGCAGGCCTGGAGGGATCGGCTCACCTCGTACGTGAAGTCGACGTGGCCGGGCGTGTCGATGAGGTTGAGCGCGTACGTCTGGCCGTCGCCGGCGTCGTAGTGGAGCCGCACGGCGCGCGCCTTGATGGTGATGCCCTTCTCGCGCTCGAGGTCCATCGAATCGAGGACCTGCGAGGTCATCTGGCGCTTGTCGATGGTATGCGTCGCCTCGAGCAGCCGATCGGCCAGGGTCGACTTCCCGTGGTCGATGTGCGCGACGATGCTGAAGTTGCGGATGCGCTCCGGGGGGATCACCCGCCGGAGTCTAGCGGAGCGCGGCGCGTCGTCCCGGATGCCCTACGGCGCGGGCTCCTCGTCGTCGTCATCGTCGTCGTCCGGCGGCGGGGCCGCCGGGGTCGGACCGACGAGGGTGATGCCGTTCACCGCGCGGTAGTCGCTGAACCAGGTGTTCTGGTGGAGGACCGTGCCGTCCGGCGCGTACACCGTGCGCGACACGCTGACGTTGAAGCCGTTGTGCGGGAACTCGACACGGCGCGCGGTGCCGGGCGCCATGCTCGGGTCGAGCTGCGTCGTCTCGATCGCCGAGCGGCGGTCGCTGATGATCGGGTCGCTCAGCGCCACGGTCCGGCCGTTCGGCACGCTCCACAGCTGGAACGTGACCTGGCCCGGCGTCCCGAAGCCGCGGATGACGATCGGGTGCTCGGTGTCGTTGCGGAACGTCATGTCGGTGACGTCGTCGTTGACGATGGCCACCGTGGCGTCCAGCCCGGTCGGGTAGCGGTCGATGTAGTAGTAGTGGTTCTCCCGCTCGCCGATCTCGAGGCCGAAGCGCATGGCCGCGTTGAACAGCGTGGTCGAGGTCGAGCAGATGCCACCCGCCAGGGCGCCGTTCGGCACGCTGCGGCCGTTGATGATCGCGCCGCCGTAGCGGTAGCCGCGATCGACGGTCACCGGGCCGATGCCGCCCCAGAAGCTGAACCACTCGCCCGGGGCGATGGTGTAGCCGTCGAGGTCCCAGGCCGGGATGCTGATGTTGTTGCCGAAGCCGTTGCCGTCGCCGGGGACGTAGTGCGTCGTCCACGACGACACCATCCGCATCTGCGGCAGGATCTCCTCCGCCTCGGCCGTGGTGAAGCCGGGCTCGCTGACGTCGACCGTCAGGTCGAGGCTCGTCGCGTCGCTGCCCGCGACCCGCGCCGCGAGGGCGTCGAGGATGCCGTCGGTGCTGGCGGTGACGTTCAGGACGCGGCCGTCGACGGCGGGAATGACGGCACCCAGGCCCGAGCCGGCGACGCTGAACTGGGCGTCGACCGGCTCGCGATCGACGTGCGCGGCGAGGCCGGCCATCCAGCGCTCGGCGGCGACGCGGTCGATGCGCATGGCGTAGTCGTCGCTGCCCTGCGGGCCGAACGTGATCCAGGAGGCGATCGTCTCGGCCGACACCGCCAGCGGCATCTCGTCCCCATCGGCGCCAGGAATGCTGAACGTGAACCCGCGGGCGGTGGCGGCGCGGGCGGCCTCGGCGGCCGCGGTCGCCTCCTCCGTGCTGACGATCGGCTCGACCACGCTCGTCTCGAGCGCGATGCGGATGTCGTCGGCGCTGGTGGTGGCCAGCGGAGCGGCGAGCGCCTCGCGCACGGCATCGGCGGTCAGGACGCGCCCGTCGCTGGCCGGCGCGACCTCGTAGCCGGGGGTCACGACGTGGGCCTCGCGCGGGTGCTCGGTCACGGCGCGAGCGACGCCGGCGGCCGCGGCGTCGAGGGCCGCCGGGTCGTAGGCGTGGACGACGACCGGCAGCGAGGTCGGGCGCACGATGGCGCGGAGCCGCCCGAGCCCATCGGTCAGGGGATCGCCGCCCCGACCGATGGCGAAGGCGGCGTCGAGCATGACGTCGGTCTCGTACCCGCGACCGAGGTCGGCGAACGGGATGGCGGTCTCGACGCCATCGGCGACGATCGTCGCGCTGCCGGCGCTCAGCGAAGGAAGCTCCTCGAGCAGGCGCTGCCGTGCCGCCTCGCGGTCGAGGCCGGCCAGGCTGATGCCGCCGACCGACACGCCGGGCATGACCGATCCGCCGGTGGTCATCCCGACGGCGGCCGAGGTGGCGGTGAGCGCCGCGAGCCCGACGAGCATGGTGACGAGGAAGCCGGCGAGGAAGGAGCGGCGCCACGGAGGAGGTCCGAACCGCAGGCCGATGCGGTTGCTGAGCGTGGAGGTGGTCATGGGCGGTGGAGGGACGCACGACGTCCGCGGCGCGTTGCACGCGCTGCGCAGCGGAAGCGGCTCTGGCAGCTGTTGCGGGTCCCCTCGATCTCGTCTCCGTGCAGCGGCGACCGAACTCGGGCTCGCCGGTCGCTCGCGGGCGATTGTCACCGCTGCGGGCCCATCTGTCGAGTGGCCCGATGGGATGGCCGTATGCTATACTCCCGCCTCCCGCGGCCTCTCGTGAGTGCCGTCAGACCGTGCCGTTCAACACCAGCTGAGGACCTACGTGGCAAGAACAGCCCGAACCTGGAAGGGCGCGCGCACGCCCTCCGCCCTGAAGCGCGTGCGCCAGGCGCTCCGCCGCCGTGTGGTGAACCGCCGCACGCGGAGCACGGCGAAGACGCTCGTGCAGCGCGCCTCCGAGATCGCGCTCGGCCGTGTCGAGGGCGACGGCCCCGCGGCCGTCACCGCGGCGATCAGCACGCTCGACAAGGCCGCGGAGAAGGGCATCATCCACCCGAACCAGGCCGCGCGGCGCAAGAGCCGGCTCATGGCCAAGGTCAACGCCGCGCACCTCCTCGACGACGTCGAGGCCGCCACCGCGACCGCGAAGAAGCGGACCACGGCCAGCAAGACCGCGCAGCGCAAGAAGGTCGCCGCCGCCAAGGCCTCGAAGGCCGCCGCCGGCAAGGCCGCCGATCGACCGCGCACCGCTGCCGGCAAGGCGAAGGTCGCCGTCACTCGTGCCAGCCGCGACGCGGCCGCCGCCCGGCGCCGCGCAAAGACGAAGGAGACCGACGAGTCCTGACGGCTCGACGACCGCAGACTCGACGACCCCGGCCAGCGGCCGGGGTCGTCGGCTATCCGGCGGCGGTCAGGCGCGGCTGGCGGCGAACGCCGATCGGCCCGGGTAGACCGCGGCATCGGCCAGCTCCTCCTCGATCCGGAGGAGGCGGTTGTACTTCGCCGTCCGCTCGCCCCGACTCGTGGAGCCGGTCTTGATCTGCCCGGTGTTGAGCGCCACCACGAGGTCGGCGATCGTCGTGTCCTCGGTCTCGCCCGAGCGATGGCTGATGATCGCCGTCCAGCCGGCGCGCTGGGCCATCTCGACCGCCTCGATCGTCTCGGTCAGCGTGCCGATCTGGTTGAGCTTCACGAGGATGCTGTTGGCGGCGCGCTCGCGGATCGCGCGCTCGAGGCGCGCCGTGTTCGTCACCAGCAGGTCGTCGCCGACGAGCTGGACCCGCTCCCCGAGGCGGGCGGTGAGCTCGGCCCAGCCGCTCCAGTCGTCCTCGGCCAGGCCGTCCTCGATGCTGACGATCGGGTAGCGATCGGCCCAATCGGCCCAGAAGTCGACGAGCTCGGCCGAGGTCAGCGTGCGGTCCTCGCGCGCCAGGGTGTATCGGCCGTCGGAGAACAGCTCGGTCGTCGCCGGGTCGAGGGCGATGGCGATCTGCTCGCCGGGCTGGTAGCCGGCGCGCTCGATGGCGGTCATGACCGCGGCGATGGCGTCCTCGTTCGAGCCGAGGCTCGGGGCGTAGCCGCCCTCGTCACCGACCGTCGTCGTCAGCCCCTGCTCGTGGAGGAGCGTGCCGAGCGCGTGGAACGTCTCGGCCGCCCAGCGCAGGGCCTCGCGGAACGAGGGCGCGCCGAGCGGCGCGATCATGAACTCCTGGAAGTCGGTCGAGTCGACCGCGTGCTTGCCGCCGTTGAGGATGTTCACCAGCGGCACCGGCAGGGTGCGGGCGCCGGCCCCGCCAAGGTAGCGGTACAGCGGCAGGCCGACGGACTCGGCGGCGGCATGGGCCACGGCCAGGCTGACCCCGAGCAGCGCGTTGGCGCCGAGCTTCGACTTGTTCGGCGTGCCGTCGAGCTCGACGAGGAGCCGGTCGAGCGAGACCTGGTCGAGGGCGTCGATGCCGGTCAGCTCCGGCCGGATCGTCTCGTTCACGTGCCGCACCGCGGTGAGCACGCCCTTCCCGCCGTAGCGCTCGGCGTCGCCGTCGCGGAGCTCGACGGCCTCGTGGGCGCCGGTCGAGGCGCCGGACGGCACCATCGCCGTCCCGACCGAGCCGTCGTCGAGGAACACGTCGACCTCGACGGTCGGGTTGCCCCGGGAGTCGAGGATCTCCCTGCCGATGACGTCCTCGATGAGCGCGGTCATGCCTTCCCCTTCCTGGCGGGAGCCTTCGCCGGCGTTCGGGCCGGCGTCCTCGCGGCCTTCGGCGCCGTGGGCTCCGCGTCGCGCGGCAGGAGCGCCGCGATGCCGGGCAGCGTCTTGCCCTCGAGGAACTCGAGCGACGCGCCGCCCCCGGTGCTCACGTGGGTCATCTTGTCGGCCAGCCCGAGCTGCTCGACCGCGGCCACCGAGTCGCCGCCGCCGACCACCACCACGACGCCCTTCTGCGCCCTGTCGGCCAGGAAGCGCGCGATGGCCTTCGTGCCCTCCGCCATCTGCGGCTGCTCGAAGACGCCCATCGGCCCGTTCCAGAACACCGTCTTCGCCTTGGCGAGGTGCGCGGTGTAGGCGGCCACCGTCGCCGGACCGATGTCGACGACCATCTGGTCGCGCGGGATGGCGTCGAGGCCGACGACCTTCGTCTTGGCCCGATGGTGGATCTGCGGCGCGACGACGGCGTCGACCGGCAGCATGAGCCGGACCCGCTTGCGCCGCGCCTCGGCGATGACCTTCGCGGCCTCCTCGAGCATCTCCTCCTCGACGAGGCTCTTGCCGAGCGCGACGCCCTTGGCGGCGAGGAACGTGTTCGCCATGCCCCCGCCGAGCAGGACCGCCTGGCAGCGGCCGAGGAGCGCGTGGAGCACCTCGAGCTTGCCCGAGACCTTCGCCCCGCCGATGACCGAGTGGAACGGCTTCGCCGGCCGATCGAGCAGGCGCGACAGCGAGTCGACCTCGCGCTCCATGAGCAGGCCCGCCACCGCCGGCAGGTAGTGGGTGATGCCCTCGGTCGAGGCGTGGGCGCGGTGCGCCGCGCCGAACGCGTCGTTGACGTACAGGTCGGCCATCGAGGCCAGCGCCTTCGCGAACTCCGGATCGTTCGCCTCCTCCTCGGCGTGGAAGCGGAGGTTCTCGAGCAGCAGCACGTCGCCGGGCCGCAGCTTCTCGACCGCCACCTGGACCCCCGGCCCGAGGGCGTCGCCGGTCATCCGCACGGGGCGCCCGAGCAGCTGGCTCAGCCGATCGGCGACCGGCTTGAGGCGCAGCGCGTCGTTCACCTTGCCCTTCGGCCGGCCGAGATGGCTGGCGAGGATGACCGATGCGCCACGCTCGAGGAGGTAGACGATCGTCGGCAGGCTGGCCCGGATCCGCGTGTCGTCGGTGATCCGGCCGTCGTCGAGCGGGACGTTGAGATCGGCGCGCAGGAAGACCCGCTTGCCGCGGACGTCGACGTCCCTGACGGTCTTCTTGTCCATCGGCGATCGCCTACAGCCGCTCGGCCATGTAGCTCGCCAGGTCGGCGACGCGGCAGCTGTAGCCCCACTCGTTGTCGTACCAGGCGATGACCTTCAGCAGGTGCTCGCCGGTGACCATGGTCGATGCCCCGTCGACGATGCTCGATCGCTCGTCGCCCTTGAAGTCCATGCTCACCAGCTCCTCGGTGGTGAAGCCGAGCAGCCCCTTCATCGGTCCCTCGGCGGCCGCGCGGAGCGCCTCGTTCGCCGACTCGGCGGTCACCGGCTTCTCGGTGATGGCCACGAAGTCGATGACGCTCACCGTGGGGGTCGGCACGCGCAGCGAGAAGCCGTCGAACTTGCCCTTCAGCTCGGGGATGACGAGCGCCAGCGCCTTCGCCGCGCCGGTCGTGGTGGGGATGATGTTCTGGCCGGCGCTCCGGGCCCGGCGCAGGTCCTTGTGGAACACGTCGAGCACGTTCTGGTCGTTCGTGTAGCTGTGGACCGTGGTCATCAGGCCGCGCTCGATGCCGAAGGCGTCGAAGATCACCTTGGCCGGCAGGGCCAGCCCGTTCGTCGTGCAGCTCGCGTTGCTGACGATGTGATGCTGGGCCGGGTCGTACGTGTCCTCGTTCACCCCGAGGACGACGGTGACGTCCTCGTTCTTCGCCGGGGCCGAGATGATGACCTTCTTCGCGCCCGCCTCGCGGTGGGCGGCGGCCTTCGTCGCATCGGTGAAGATGCCGGTCGACTCGATGACGATGTCGACGCCGAGGTCGCCCCACGGCAGCGCCGCCGGATCGCGCTCGGTGAACGACTTGATGCTCGTGCCGTTCACGACGATCTCGTTCTCGCCCGCCGACACCTCGCCGTCGAAGCGGCCGTACGTCGAGTCGTACATGAACAGGTGGGCGTTCGTCTCGTCGTCGGCGAGATCGTTGATGGCGACGACCTCGAGCGCATCGGGATGGCGCTCGAGGATGGCCTTGAGGGTCTGGCGACCGATGCGGCCGAAGCCGTTGATGCCGATGCGGGTCGTCATGGTGTCCGTGCTCCTTGCATTGCGGTCGCCGATGGCGACGCACTCGACCCGTCCGCGTAGGACGGGTCACCGATTCTGGCGTTGACGATCGGCACCAGGCCGATCAGTGAGACATCCGGGCCGAGGGCGGCAGGCTCGATCCGCACGCGGTCGGCGAGGACCGGCAGCTGCCGCCGCGCGAGCTCGCGCCGCGCGACCTCGAACAGCCGCGGGCGATGCTCGGCGATGCTGCCGCCGATGACGATGACCTCCGGATCGAGCAGGTTTGCCAATGATGCACACATCGCGCCGATCGCGACCCAGGCGCGATCGAGCAGCGTCCGGCAGGCGGCGTCGCCCTCGTCGGCGGCCCGGGCCACGAGCGCCGCGTCGAGCGGATGGCCCTCGGCGGCGAGCGCCGCCAGCGCGGGCGAGCCGCCGCGCGCGACGAGGTCCTTCGCCTCGCGCGCCAGCGCGGTCCCCGACGCGATGGCCTCGACGTGGCCGATGCCGCCGCAGCCGCAGCGCGGTCCGTCGGTCTCGACGACGAGATGGCCGACCTCGCCGGCGAAGCCATCGGCCCCACGCAGGAGCCCGCCGTCGAGCAGGACGCCGCCGCCGACGCCGGTCGACACGGTGACGTAGGCGGCGCAGCGCGCGCCCCGGGCGGCGCCGTAGCGCCATTCGCCGGTGATGGCGACGTTCGTGTCGCGCTCGAGGAAGGTGGGCAGGCCGATGGCGGCGGCGACGCGCTCGACGATCGGCACGTTGCGGAAGCCGGGCACGTTCGGCGGGTCGAGGACGATGCCGCGCCACGGGTCCAGCGGGCCGGGGGCCGACACGCCGGCCGCGTGGGGCGCCGGGAGCCCGTCCCGGCGCGCCCGGTCGAGCGTGGCGGTCGCCGACGCCACGATGCGCTCGAGGATCGCATCGGCTCCGTCCGTGCCGGTCGGGCCGGCGATGCGGCATGCCACGCGGGCATCGGGCAGGACGAGGGCGGTGCGGATCTGCGAGCCACCGAGGTCGATCGCCAGGATCGTGGACTCGGTCATGGCTTCCACACCGTCGATTGTACGGATGGGCCTCTGCGGGCCGAACCGGCCGAGCGGCCCGTCGTCCACGGACCATCCGTCACGCGGCGGACACGATGACGGCCGCCCGCGCTCCGAGGAGCTGCGAGCGGCCGTGGGTTTCGCCAGCGCGGCCGCATCGGCCGCGGATGGAGAACGTTGGCGTCAGCCGCCGATCTTGAACATCTTGGTGCCGCACACCGGGCACTGGCCCTGGGTCGCCGGCTTGCCGTTCTTCATCGTGATCTTCTGCGCGTCCTGCATCTCACGCTTGGCCTTGCACTTGACGCAGTAAGCCTCGGTCGCCATCGGTGGTCATGCCTCCCTTGTGGCCGGCTCGGGGCCGGACTCCTGTGGTCTACCCGCCGGACCGATCGATCAGCGCACCCCGGCGGGAGAGGAAGTCCCCGCCCTCGCCGTCGACCTGCCAGAGCAGGTAGGTGCCGGACAGCCCGGCATCGATGCAACGTGCCTCTGCGGCCTCCTTCGCCGCCCCTTCCACGAACGTGCCGTCCGTCCGCTGCGCGTAGGCCGCGCAGATGGTGCCGGACCGCAGTCCCGCAAGATGCGCCAGCACGAACAGTGCCGACGATTCCATCTCGAGATTCGCGACCCGCTGATCGCGAAGCTCCTCTGCGAGCTCAGGATAGCGAACGGGGAGCGTGCGCATTCGACGTCCCTGCGGAGCGTAGAAGCCGCTCGCCGTCGCCGTGAGCCCCACGTGGTACGGGTAACCGCCGTCGCGGCACGCCTGCTCCAGCGCCCATACCACGTCGCGGTGCGCCACGGCCGGGAAGCCGGGGTGCACGTACGCGTCGGTCGTGTTCTCGAGCCGCACCGCGCCAGTCGACACGATGAGGTCACCGAGGGCGATCTCCGGCTGGAGGGCGCCCGAGGAGCCGACCCTGACGAGCGTCGGCGCGTCGGTGATCTCCATCACCTCGGCGAGGACGATCTCCACGTTGTCGGTGCCCATCCCGGTCGACATGCACGACACCCGCATGCCACGGTAGGTCCCGGTGGCCGAGGTGATCTCCCGATTGGTCCGCTCCAGCTCGACGCTGTCCCAGCGCGCGGCCACCTTCGCGACTCGACCGGGGTCGCCGACGAGGAGGATGTACTCCGCCAGCTCGCCCCGTTCGAGGCCGATGTGGTACTGCCGCTCACCGGTCTTCGGTGCGTCAGCCTGGGTGCGATCGGTCACTCCGGTCGGGAAACCTCGTTCGTGCGTGATTCGTGCGTGGGATGGCTCGGAACGCGCGGGAGTATACGCTCACGCTCACGCTCATGGCGCACGTTCACGCGAGATCGGGACGAGCGTGAGGACCGGGCCGGCACGCTCGGGGTCCACGGCGTCGGGCTCGGACACCCCTTCCCGCTCCTCCGGATCGTCCGGCGAGGGCCCTGGATCGGCCCGCCGAGCCCATGCCGCGACGCCGGCGAGGATCGTCGCCGCGGCGCCCAGCAGGCTGGCCGCCACGATGCCGATCGGCATGGACCGCTCGGATGCTCCCGGCGCCGATGCGGTGGACTCGGAACTCGCGGCCGACCCGGGCGCGTCCGCCTGGCCCGTGGCGCGTGCGAGCGTCGAGCCGGCCAGGATGCCGCCGCAGGGCACGACGAGCGCGTCGGTCGCCGGCAGGGCGATGCCACTCACCGTCACCAGGCCGCGCGGCGGTCGACCTTCGTCGGCACACCGGACGTCGAGCGCGATCGTCGTCGCGCCCGACTGCAGCCGCGGCGCGCTCGGGGAGCCGGCGAGCCGGCCGACCACCGCCACCCATCGGGGCGGCTCGCCCGATCGCGGACGGAGCGTGGCGGGCGGGACCGGCGGGCGGGAGCCGGCGACGAGGGACGCGTCGCCTCCGGACATCGTCACGACGGGGACGGCGAGGCCGGCGAGGACCCCGGCCCCGACGACGCCGTGGAGCTCGATCGACATCGGTGGGCGACCGGCGCGGAGCAGCCCGTTGACGAGATCGGCATCGGCCGTGGTCAGCGCGACGAGGCGCTCGCCGTCCCACAGCACGCCGCCCGCGCCGATCTCCGGCCACGGACCGGCCACCAGGGTCGCTCCCACCGCGCCGCCGGGAACCCCGCTGCCGATCTCGTCGAGCCCGCCGACGGGCTGACCGTCTCCGCCCCCGCCCCCGCCTCCGCCGGGGCCACCGCCGCCGTCCGACGGGCCACCCGGATCGCCGTCACCGCCGGTGGCCGCGGCGGTGACGCGGATGTCGGCGGAGCCGCGGATCCAGACGCGGTAGCCGCGGGTGGGCTGTGCGCCGGTCGTCTCCTGCCCGAGGACGCCGGTGACCTCGATCCAGGTGCCCTCGCCAAACGGCGTGCGGTCGAGGCCGATGGCGGCGCCCGCCACGACCCGCAGCGGTCCCGACCCGTCGTCGATCTCCATCGACACCGTCCCGCTCCCCGCCCGACGGGCGTTCGCCACCAGGGCGCCGCGGACGCGCACGAGGACCGCCTCGTGGGCCTCGCCGGCCGTTCCGGTGCTGAGCGACGCGGCGGCCGGCTGGGCGGCCGCACCGAGCCGGGTCGGCGGCGTGGTGACGCGGATCGTCTCGGTGCCGCTCTTCGTCGAGCGCACCCCCACGACGTCGACCCGCTCACCGAGCCGGAGGTCGCCGGCCTCGTCCGACAGGCGCAGCAGAATGGCCCCGGTCGCGTCCTGGATGGCGGCCGTCTGGGCGTCGACGATGCCGGTCGGCAGCGTCACGACGCCCTGCACCCGCACGGCGGCGTTCTTCGCCGCGGCACGCACCGTGGCGATGGTCATGACCCCGGCCGGCGGGGCGCTCGCGCCCGGCGAGCTCGACGCTGACGCGGACGCCGATGACGCCGGCGTGGGCGTGGCCGGCGCACCGACCGCCACGATGTCCGTCGGGTCGCGCGGCTGGACCCGGTAGCCGGCGGCCCCGGTGCCGGACGAGTCGCGCTGCCCGGCGACGCCGACGAGGGTGAGGGTCGTGCCGGTCCCCCAGCCGGTCACGGCGATGCCGGTCGCCGTGACCACGACGAGCCGCGTCGTACCGCTCCCGTCGTCGATGTCGAAGGCGGTCCCCGTGGTCAGCGCGCTGGCCGGGCTGGTGATCGTGGCAGCGACGCGCACCAGCCGGCCCTCGACCGCCTCGTTCACCGCCCCGGTGCCGACATCCGTCGCTCCGGGCTCGCTCGCCGGGCCGAGGTCGACGATCCCCGCGGCGTCGACGCGCAGCGTGCGCTGGCCGAAGCGGTCGTCGACCTCGCCGCTGACCCGCAGCAGCCGGCCGCGGGCGAAGCCGCCGCCGCTCGGCAGGATCGCGATCCCGCCGCTGGCGTCGGCGATGTAGCCGCCGCCATCGGTGAAGTCCGACCCCGTCAGCGACACGCCCTCGACCGTCACCGTCGCCCCGTCGGGCATCGCGCGGGCGGTGGCGACGTCGACGATGGCAACCCCCGGCGTCGACGTCGGCACGGGCGTCGGCTGCCCGGTCGGCACCGGCGTCGGCGCGTCGGTCGGCGTGGGTGGGAGCGTCGGCATCGGCGTTGGCGTCGGCGTTCCCGGCGCGGGAACGGGCGACGAGCCGAGGTTCTGCGGATCGGGCGGGACGCGGACGACGAAGTCGGCGGCGTTCGCATCGGTGTCGATCGTCGAGCCGGACGCGCCGCCCGGCAGCCGCTCGAGGCTCTCGCCCGCGGCCGGGGCGGGTGCCGGCGATCCCTCCATCCAGGTCGATGCGGCGGTCCCCCACCCGACCGCGTCGACGGCGGTGCTCGCGCCCTGGATGCGGAGCGCGACGCTGCCCCCGGTCGCGGCCATGCCGCCCGAGTAGAGCGCATCGGCGATCGGGGCGAAGGCGCCGGCGTCGTTCGCCACGAGCAGGTGATGCCGGCCCGGGATCTCGGGGGCGCCGGCCGGCCACGTCACGCGGCGCGTCACCGTGGCGCCGGTGGCCGATACGTAGACGAGCTCGAGCCCCTCGAGCGGCAACGCCTCGCTCGTCGGGTTGTAGAGCTCGACGAGCTCGTCGGACGCCGAGGTGCCACCGGTGACGACCTCGCTGATGACGAGGTGCGTGGGCTCCGCGGCGGACACGCGCAGCGGCGTGGGCACCACCGCGCCGAGGAGGACGGCGAGTGCCGCGATGGCGGCAGGGACGGTCGACGCGGGCGTCGCGCGACGGGAGCTGGCTGGGCGGGATACGACGGGCACGGCACACCTCGCTGACGGAGGCGCGTCCCCGAGCATGCCGGGTGACCGTGTACCGGACGCTTACCGACCGCTTATCGGGCGCCAACGGTCCATCGGGCGCCAACGGTACAATCGAAGACCATGTCCAACCGAGCACACGACGACCGCGCCTCGCGCGCTGAAGCCCGACGTCGCGCGCGACTCGTCGCCCGCGGCGAGCTGCCGCCCGAGGAGCCGACCGACGCGCCGGACACGGCGCCCGAGCCGAAGCGGGGCGGCCTCCTCCAGAGCTTGTTTCCGCCGGCGCCGCCGCTCCCCGGCCGGCCCGATCCGCTGGCCGGCTTCGACCCGGCAGGGCCGATGCGCCCGATTCGCGAGCGCCTCTTCCTCCTGCGCCGGACGGCGCTCGTCTGGATCCTGGCCGGCATCGGCGCCCTGATCGGCTATATCGCGTACCGCTTCTACGCCGGGGAGATCTTCGGCGTCCTCGGCATGTTCCTGATGTTCGGCGCGTACATCGCGGCCGGCTGGTTCGGCTGGCAGCGTCCGACGCTCGTCGGCGCGGCGACCGGGTTCGTCACGTTCCTGATCTACCTGATCATGGTCGTCTGGAGGTTCGCCAGCCAGGGGGCCGGCGCGGACGAGTTCCTGGGGCCGGGCGCCATGATCGCCAACGGCGTGGTCGAGCTCCTCTACCACGTGGGCCTCGGTTTCATCGGCGGCTGGTACGGCGGCTACCTCCGCCGTCGCCAGACCCAGATCTCCGGCCAGGCCCGCCGCGCGCGGCGCTGAACTTCCGCGATTTCTTCGGGGAGTTCGGCACGCGGCTTGCTACGAGTTCCCGCGTAGACACCGAGCTAGGCTCGGTTCGACAATCGACCAGTCCGTCGCGAACGGAAGCTCGGGCCGAACGCGACATTCAGCGACCGGTCGACCCGTCGAGCACCAGCTGGTGTCTCTGATCGGACCGCCGGGTGCCAGGACCCTCCGTACTGGACCCGGCGGTCCCTCATGTCTGCCCGGACTCCCGCCGAACGGACGGTTCAGCCGTGGGCCGCGGCGGCCTCGCGGGCGAGCGCATGGGCGATCGCCGGATCGGCATGCAGGCCGAGCACCTCGCCGGTGGAGCGCATCTCCGGGCCGAGGTCGGGGCTGACCCCCGGCAGCCGCCACAGCGAGCCGACCGGCGCCTTCACCGCCACCAGCGGCCCGTCCGGAGCGAGTCCGGGCGCCACGCCCGCCTCGGCCAGCGACGCACCGAGCGCGCAGCGCACCGCGGCCGCCACGACGTCGAAGCCGGTGGCCTTGGCCACGATCGGCACCGTCCGGCTGGCCCGCGGGTTGGCCTCGATGACGATCACCCGCTCGCCGTCCACGATCATCTGGACGTTGAGGATGCCGCGCACGCCGAGGGCGAGCATGATCCGGCCGGCGGCCTCGGCCGCCCGTTCCTGGACCTCGCGCGACAGCCGCTGCGGCGGCAGGACGGCGACGCTGTCCCCGGAGTGGACCCCCGGCTCGTCGACCTGCTCGAGGATGCCGGGCACGGCCCACGCGGTCCCGTCGCCGATGGCGTCGACGTCGAGCTCGACGCCCTCGACCATCTCGTCCACGCGCAGCGGCCAGCCGACGTCGGTGGCGAGGTAGGCCTCGACGTCGGCCCGGCTGCGCAGGACGGCGATCCCGCGCCCGCCGATGACCCACGACGGCCGGACGATGACCGGCAGGCCACCGAGCGCCGCGATCGACGCCTCGAGCTCGGTCGCATCGGTCGCCAGCGAGCCGCGCGGCCCCTCGAGGCCGAGCTCGGACAGGAGGCCGGCGAACCGCTCGCGGTCCTCGGTGATCTCGATCGCCTCGGCGGTCAGCCCCGCGATCGGCACGTCGGCGTAGGCGAGGTCCTTGGCGAGGTCGATCGCCGTCTGTCCGCCGAAGGTCAGCACCACCGCCGGCGGCGTGCCGGTCAGCGCCCGCTCCTGGTCGATGACGTCGAGCACAGACTCGGTGTCGAGCGGCTCGAAGTACAGCCGCGTGCAGGCGTCGTAGTCGGTCGACACCGTCTCGGGGTTGTTGTTGACGACCACCGCGTCGAGGCCCATCTCGCGGATCGCCCACGCGGCGCGCACCGAGCAGTAGTCGAACTCGATGCCCTGGCCAATGCGGATCGGGCCCGACCCGACGACGATCACGCTCTGCCGATCAGCCGGCGGCGCGACCTCGGGCTCGGCGTACGAGCTGTAGAAGTACGGCGTCTCGGCCGGGAACTCGCCCGCGCAGGTGTCGACCCGCCGGTACGCCGGATGGATCCCGGCCCGCACCCGCGCACGCCGGATCGCGGCCCACGGCACGCCGGACACGGCGCCGATATCGGCGTCGCCGAATCCGGATCGCTTGGCGTCGACCAGCGACCCGCCGACGAGCCGGCGCTCGGCCTCGACGATCTCGGCGATGCGCTCGGTGAACCAGGGCGCGATCCCCGTCGCCGCCGCGATGGCGGCGGCATCGGCGTGGCCATGGCGCAGGAGGCCGACGATCCGCCACAGCCGCGTGTCGCTCGGCGCCAGGAACGCCTCGAGGTCGGCGGGCGGCCCGGCCTCCAGCCCCCAGGCGGGGTCCTCCCACAGCCAGCCGCGGCCACGCGGCTCGAGCGAGCGGATCGCCTTGAGCAGCGCCGGGCCGAACTCGCGGTCGATGGCCATCGCCTCGCCGGTGGCCTTCATCTGGACGCCGAGCGTCCGGTCGGCGGACGGGAACTTGTCGAACGGCCAGCGCGGGAGCTTGACGACGACGTAGTCGACCGCCGGCTCGAAGGCCGCCGAGTTCCCGCCGGTGGCGGGGTTCGGCAGCTCGTGGAGCCGCCTGCCGAGCCCGACGAGCGCCGCGACGCGGGCGATCGGGTAGCCGGTCGCCTTCGAGGCCAGGGCCGACGAGCGCGACACGCGCGGGTTGACCTCGATGACCCGGTAGTCGCTGCCGTCGGGCGCGACGGCGAGCTGGACGTTGCAGCCGCCCTCGAGCTTCAGGGCGCGGACGATCTTCAGGGCGCATCGGCGCAGGCGCTGGACGACCGGGTCCGGCAGGGTCTGGATCGGCGCCACGACGATCGAGTCGCCGGTGTGGACGCCCATCGGGTCGAGGTTCTCCATGCCGCAGATCGCGATCGTCGTATCGGCCGCGTCGCGGATGACCTCGAACTCGATCTCGTACCAGCCGAGCAGCGAGCGCTCGACGAGGACCTGGCCGATGGGGCTGGCCGCGAGGCCCGCCGCGATCCGATGGCGCGCCTCGTCGGGCGTCGACGCGAAGCCGCCGCCACCCCCGCCGAGCGTGAAGGCGGGACGCACGACGATCGGCGCGTTGAGCATCTCGACGAAGCGCATGCCGTCCTCGAGGCTCTCGACGACCGCCGACTCGGGCACCGGCTCGCCGATGCCGGTCACCAGCGTCCGGAACCCGCCCCGATCCTCCGCCGCGCGCACCGCCTCGAGCGGCGTGCCGAGCACGCGGACGTCGTAGCGCTCGAGGACGCCGGCATCGTCCAGCGCGACGGCGAGGTTGAGGCCGGTCTGGCCGCCGAGGGTGGGGAGCAGCGCATCGGGCCGGTGCTGCTCGATGACCCGCGTGACGTGCTCGAGCGTGAGGGGGCCGATGATGACGGTGCCGCCGACGTCCGGATCGGTCATGACCGTGGCCGGGTTCGAGTTCACGAGCACCGTCTCGACCCCCGCCTCGCGCAGCGCGAGGCAGGCCTGCACGCCGGCGTAGTCGAACTCGGCCGCCTGGCCGATGAGGATCGGTCCGGAGCCGATGACGAGGACGCGCTTCGGCATGGTGGTGACGGCCTCCGTCATCGGTCCATCGCGCGCTCCACGGCGAGGTCGAAGACGCGTGCCGCGTCGATCGGCCCGGGCGCGCCCTCGGGATGGAACTGGACCGATGCGATCCGGCCGCTGGCGTGCGCCAGCCCCTCGACCGTGCCGTCGTTCAGGTCGCGGTGGCTGACCCGGTAGCCCGCGGCGGCCAGCGCGGGGCCGTCGACGACCTCGACCTCGTGGTTGTGAGCGCCGATGTCGACGCGCCCCGTCTCCGCCTCGAGGACCGCGTGGTTGCCGCCGTGATGCCCGACCGCGAGCCGCCGCGTCTCGCCCCCGGCCGCGAGGGCGAGGAGCTGATGGCCCAGGCACACGCCGAGGATCGGCGGGCCGCTCCCCTCCGCCGCGGCGGTCGCCAGCTCGCCGACGACGCCGATCGGGCCCGCCATGCGCGACGGGTCGCCGGGGCCCGGCGACAGGACCACGAGGTCGGCGGCGTGCGACGCCACGTCCGCCGCGGTCGCGTCGTGGGGCAGGACGGTGATCTCGAGGCCGCGCGCCGCGAGGGCGGCGAGGAGCGAGCGCTTCACGCCGTAGTCGACGAGGACCGCCCGAGCGCGGCGCTCCCCGTCCGGGGCGACGACGTGCGGCTCCCCGGTGCTGACGGCCGCGACGTGGTCGACCGCGTCCCACGGCACGCTGGCCTCGGCCCGCGCCACCGCTTCCGCCTCGGCCTCGGCCTCGCCGGTGGCCTCGGGCACGATCACCGCCCGGCGCGCCGCTCCGTTCCGCAGGCGCAGGGTGAGCGCGCGGGTGTCGATCCCGGCGATGACCGGGATGCCGCCGTCGCGCAGGACGTCGGCGAGGGCGAGTCCCGGGCCGGGGGGCGGCTCGACGAGCCGGGTGACGACGAGCGCGCGGGCCTGGACCCGCGACGACTCGAGCTCGGCCGGGTCGATCCGGTACGAGCCGGCCATCGGGTGGGTGAGGACGACGATCTGGCCCGCGTACGACGGGTCGGTGAGGATCTCGCCCCAGCCGGTCGACGCGGTCGTGAACACGAGCTCGCCCTCGGCCGGCGCGGCGCCGCCGGCCAGCGACCCGTGGAGGACGAGGCCATCGGCCAGCGCGAGGAGGCCGGGAGACGCGAACGACGCCGGCGCCCCCGCTGGCGGTGCGGTGAGGGCGTCCGACGTCGTGGATTGTGCGGTTTCGGTGGCTGCCGCAGCCTGCATCGATCTCCTTCCCGGCATCACGGTGCCGGCCTTAAAGGACTCGACGCGGAGTCTAGCGCATCAGGCGGCCTCGTCTCCGGTGCGCGGGGCGGACGGCGGCATCCGTCGCCTCACCTCGAGCACCGCGCGCAGCGCGACGAGGACGAGCAGCGAGAGAATCAGGAGGATCGGCAGCCACACGACGGCGAACCAGATGAGCCCGTCGAACAGGCCCTGGCCGATGCCGACGAGCGACGCGAGCGCCCGCTCGAGCTGCTTCCCGGGATCCCAGGCCTCGGTCTGCTCGGTGACCGGCTCCGCGCTCGGCACGAGGGTGACGGTGAGCGTCGACAGCGCGGCCTGGCCCTCGATCTGCTCGAGCTGCGCGGTCAGCTGCTCGATCTCGCCGCGCACCTGGTCGAGCCGGGTCTGGACGGCGAGGATGTCGTCGACGTCGGTCGCGCGGGCCACGAGCTCGCGGTACGAGCGCTCCGAGGCCTCGAGGTTGTCGATCCGGGCCTGGAGGTCGACGACCTGGCCGGTGACGTCCTGCTCGCGCGTCGCCTCGGCCACGACGTCGGCGTCCATGGCGTGCAGCTCGGCCAGGGCCTCGTCGAATCGGTCGGCCGGAATCCGCAGCGTGAGCGTGGCGCGGTCGTCGAGCGTGCCGGCCTGCGACCCGCCGACGTAGCCGTTCAGCGTCGTGGCCATGGCGCGCACGCGGCCGATCATCTCGCCGACGTTCTCGACCTCGAGCGTGATCTCGCCGGTCTTCACGATCCGCTGCTCGATCGGCGCGAACAGCCCGCCGCCGGGCTCCTCCTCGCCCTCGCCCCCACCGGCGCGATCGCCGCCGTCGAGCTCGGCGGGAGCGCCTCCCGCACCGGCGCCCTCGTCGCCAGCATCCTGGAATGCCGGCGCGCCGCCGGCGCCCGCCGCGCACGCGGCCAGCACGGCGACGAGCAGGAGCGCCATGAGCAACGCGGGCCGGCGTCCGGCCCATCGGGTGGTCGACATCAGCCTGTCTCCCCTGTGTGGTGCGAGCCTGACGCCGCCGGCGGCCGGAACGTTCCCGCCGGCTCGGCTAGGATCGGCCTCCATGGACGACCGAACCGCTGCCCTGCTCGCCGACGAGGACGCCCGCGCCGGGATGGCGGCGAGCGAGTTCGATCGAGCCTTCCTCGAGGCGCACCTGACCGACGAGCGACGCAAGGCGAGCCTGCTGGGCGAGATCCGCGAGGCGATCTTCGGCGCGCAGGACGGCCTCGTCAGCACGCTGGCCGTGGTGAGCACCGTGGCCGGCGCGAGCCCGGATCGGCACGTCGTGCTCATCGCCGGCATCGCCTCCGGGCTGGCCGGCATCTTCAGCATGGCCGCCGGCGAGTACATCGGCTCCAAGAGCCAGCGCGAGATCTTCGAGGCCCAGATCGTCGACGAGCGCGACGAGGTCCATCAGCGCCCGGGCGAGGCCGAGGCCGAGATCGCCTACCTGCTCGAGGAGGACGGCCTGCCGCACGACGACGCGGTCGAGGTCGCGTCGCGGCTGGCGAAGCATCCCGAGGTGATGCTCAAGACGATGGTCGAGAAGGAGCTCGGCCTCATCGTCGAGCCGGAGGAGGGATCGCCGCTCCAGGGCGCCCTGGTCATGGGCGCCGCCTTCGGGCTCGGCGTCCTGCCGCCGCTCCTGCCGCACCTGTTCCTGGCCGGCGACGTGGCGGTCACCGCGTCCGTGGCGCTCACGATGGCCGTGCTGTTCGGCATCGGCGTGTTCAAGAGCCGATGGACGAATCGGTCGTGGCTGACGTCCGGCCTGGAGGTGCTCGTGCTCGGGGCGTTCGCCGGCATCGCCGGCTACTTCTTCGGCAACCTGCTGCCGGTGATCCTCGGCGTGCCGGAGGCCGCGGTCTAGCTGCGCTGGGCGCGCGGCCCCTCGGCGGCCGGCAGCGTCGTGCCGCACTGGTTGCAGAACGTCGCGTCCGCGTCGTTCTCCGCGCCGCACGACGGACAGGCGCGCGCCAGCGCGGCGCCACAGGCGTCGCAGAAGCGGGCGCCGATCGCGTTCTCGGCGCCGCAGGCCGAACAGGTCGGGCCGGAGGCGGGAGCGACCCCGATCGTCTCCAGCGCGTCGCGGACGCCGGGCGCCACCTCGCCGGCGACGTAGCGCGTGGCCGGGCCGATGAACCCGGCCTGGATCATCCAGCCGCCCGCGGCGATCAGCGGGATGCCGATGAAGGCCAGCCCGAAGCTCCTCGGCTGCTGGAACGAGCCGAACGACGCGAAGAAGTCGGACAGCGCGGCGAAGGTGAGGACGAGGCCGATGACGAGGAGGATCGGTCCGCCGACGCGGAGGACGGTCCGCAGGGTGGCCTGGTCGGTCCGCTGCGGCCGTCGGGTCATCGGTCAGATGCCCTCGACGAGCATGCCGGCCAGGATCGCCGCGCCGGCGACGACGAAGGCCCACACGCCGATCGTCTCGCCGCTGATCGCGCCGACGTCGGGGATGGCCCCGACGAACGTGCCGAGCAGCCCGACGAGCATGAGCGCCAGCGCGACGATGATCGTCGGCATGCGCGGCGCGAAGTTCATGCGGTTCATCGGTCAGATGCCGGGCAGCAGCGAGCCGGCGACGAGGAGGGCGTCCCCGGCCAGCAGGAAGAGCCAGGCGACCTCGGTCGTGACCTCGATGTTCGTGCCGAGGGAGGCCTGCACGACGTCGAGCGCCTGGTTGACGATGTCGATCGGGAACACGGTGGCCGAGATGCCGACGAGGATGAGCGCGACGGCGACGATGACCGTGATCCAGCGGGGCGGATTCGGGTGCAGCACGCGCGGAGTATAGGGGCGCCGCGGTCGAGGCTGGCGAGCGCCGCTGCTCAACCCGTGGTGCGCCGGCGCGGAGCGACGAGGTGGTAGCTCTCCTCGATCCAGCCGAGCACCATCTCGAGTGGCGCGTCCGCCGGCGGAGTGCAGGTTACCCAGCCTCCGCGATCCAGGCCGTAGCGCGCAGGCGTGACCCACGGGAATGCCAGGGCCTCGTCGTGGCGATCGCGCAGCTTCAGGGTGAGGTTGAGCGTCTCCCCGGCGCCGACGTAGACGAACACCTTCTTGCCCACCTTGAAGGCCGTCTCGCCCCACGGATGGTCCTCCCAGGCGTCGGGCAGGGCTGCGGCAACGCTGCGGATCGGCTGCGCGAGAGGATGGTCCATCGATGTGATCGTACCTAGCGGAACATGCGCTGCTGCTTCGCGAGCGGCAGCCGCTCCGGCGGATGGTCGAGCGCCTCGTCGACGCTCCGCAGCCGGGTGGCGACGACGTTGAGCACCGCCCCCTCGACCTGGAGCCGTCCGTCGACGACGAGCAGCGGATGCCGATGGAGCAGCGCCCGATGGGCCTGGTAGACCTGCGGCCGCAGGGTCACGTTCATCATCCCGGTCTCGTCCTCGAGCGCGATGAACACGAAGTTCTTCGCCGTCATCGGGTGCTGGACGCTGACCGCCAGTCCCGCCAGCCGGACCATGGACCGATCGCGCCGCCCGGCCGCCTCGGTGATCGTGATCACGCCACGTGCCGCAAGCCGCTCGCGGAACAGCTCGACGGCGTGGAGGTGCGGCGCCACGCCGGTGTCGCGGTAGTCGGCGGCGACCTTCTCCGCCTCGGTCATCGGCGGCAGGGCGGCGCCGAGGGCGCGCTGGGCGTCATCGGTCAGGCCGAGGGCCGGCTTCTGCGGATTCGCGTCGGCCAGGGTCGTGCGCAGCTGCCAGAGGAGCTCGCGGCGGGGCGCATCGGTCCAGTCGAACGCGCCGATGCTGATGAGCCGCTCGACGACCTGCTCGCCGAGCCCGGTGCGGGCCACGAAGTCGCGGACGCCGGTGTACGGGCCGTTCGCTCGTTCGCGCTCCAGGGTCTCGCGGGCGCGCTCGTCGATGCCCTTCACCTGGCGCAGGCCGAGCCGGATGGCCCATTCACCCGCGTCTCGCGGAATCCAGCGGGTGTCGTGCTCCCAGGCCGACTCGTTGACGTCGATCGGCAGGACCGCGATGCCGTGGCGCTTCGCGTCGTTGATGACGACCGCGGGGCTGTAGAAGCCCATCGGCTGGTTGTTCAGCACGCCGACGGTGTAGTGCGCCGGGTAGTAGCGCTTCAGCCAGGCGGTGTCGTAGCTGATCTTCGCGAACGCCGCCGCGTGGGCACGGGCGAAGCCGAACTCCGCGAAGGCGCTGCACTTCTGGAACAGCTCCTCGGCCTCACCTGCCGTAAGGCCGGTCCTCATGGCGCCGCCGATGAACCGCGGTCGCTCGGTCTGCATCTTCGCGTGGCTGCGGTGGCTGCCCATCGCCTTGCGGAAGATATCGGCCTCGACCGGGGTGTAGCCGCAGACCTCGATCGCGACCTGCATGACCTGCTCCTGGTACAGGATCACGCCGAGCGTGTCTCCGAGGATCGGCTCGAGGCTGGGATGGGCGTACGTCACCGGCTCCTCGCCGGCGCGCCGGCGCAGGTACGGGTGCACGGCGTTGCCCTGGACCGGGCCGGGCCGGATGATCGCGACCTGGACGACGAGGTCCTCGAAGCGCTCCGGGCGCGCCTTCGGCAGGGATTGCATCTGGGCGCGCGACTCGATCTGGAACATGCCGACCGTATCGGCCGCCTGGATGGACCGATACACCTCCGGGTCGTCGTGCGGGAGTGAGTCGAGGTCGATGCGCGCGCCGGTGTCGCGCTCGATGCGCTGGAGGGCGTCGCTGACGACGCCGAGGGTCCGGAGGCTGAGCAGGTCGATCTTCACCAGGCCGAGCTGCTCGACGTCCTCCTTGTCGTACTGGGTCACGACCCGGCCGGGCATGGAGGCACGCTCGATCGGCACGAGGTCGATGAGCGGCGTGCGGGTCACGAGCATGCCACCGACGTGGATGCCGAGGTGGCGCGGGAATCCGTCGATCTCGGCGCACAGCTGGAGCAACCACTGCCACCGGTTCTTCGGCGCGTGGTCGTGGCCACCGGCGTTTGGACCGAGTTCCCATCCGTCAACCTGGTTGCCGTTAGGCGCGCGGTTCGTCGCGGCGCCCGCGTCGGGTTCCCATCCGTCAACCTGGTTGCCGTTACGCACACCATCGGCGAGCTGAATCTCGGTAAATATCGGTCTATGGGCGACACCACGCGCCCCCTCCCCGGTGGAGCCGGGCGCGGACCCGTCTAAGGGCAACGTGGTTGCCGAATGGGAAGAACGGGCGGCCAGCGCACCGTCCCCGACCTCCGGCACGACGCGAATCCGGCGCCGTTCCCCGACCTCCGGCACGACGCGAATCCGGCGCCGTTCCTCGACCGGCATCCCGCTCTCCGGATCCACGCGCACCACCGACCGTCGCTCGCTCGAGGGACCGGGCGAGCCATTGTCCCGCGGCGTCGGCAGCCGCAGCTCCTGCCCCGCCAGCTCGCCGGACCGCGCGTAGCGCTTCGTCTCCGCGGCCTCGTGCTTCACCGTCGTGACCGATGCGTCGAGCACGCGCGGACGCATCGGCGGCATCCACCCGCCCTCGCTGACCGGGCGCGGATCGAGCGCCGGCCGGGGCCTCGCGTTCCACGACGAGTCCGAGGCCGGATGCACCAGCCCCTGACCACGTCCGTCACGCCCGGGCGGGACGGCGGCCCCCGCCATGTCGATCCCGAGCTCGTCGAAGAGCCACGCGAACGATCCGTCCAGGGCGAGATCACGCGCCACGTCACGAGCGTCGCGCGTGTCGAGCGCCTTGGCCAGCGCGTCGATGGCATCGGCCGGGAAGCCGAGCGCCTTCGCCACCTCGCGGACGGCCGAGCGGGCGCGATAGGTGACGACGGTGCAGACCATGGCGGCGTGGTCGGCGCCGTAGCGGTCGTAGAGGTACTGGATGACCTCCTCGCGCCGGTTGACGTCGAAGTCGATGTCGATGTCGGGCAGGGCGCGCGCCTCGTTGATGAAGCGCTCGAACAGGAGCTTGTGCTCGATCGGGTCGACCTTGGTGATGCCGAGGCAGTAGGCGACGATCGAGTCCCCGGCGCTCCCTCGCCCCTGGCCGATGATCCCCGCCGTGCGCGCGAACTCCATGAGGTCCCAGACGATGAGGAAGAACTCGGCGAGGTTCGTGCGCTCGATGACCTCGAGCTCGTGGGTCAGCTGCTTCAGCGCCCGCGCGGTAACCGGCCGGTAACGGCGCAGTAAGCCCTCGTGCGCAAGCTTGTAGAGATATGAGAACGCGGTCTCCCCCTTCGGCACGGTGAACCCCGGAAACCGATAGCGCTCGAAGCCGAGCTCGAGCCGGCATTCGGCGCCGATCTCCGCGCTGCGCGCCATCCCCGCCTCCCAGGCGCGACGGCTGCGCTCGTCCGGCAGCCCCGCGCCGATGGCCGCCAGCTCGGCGCCGGTCTTCAGCCGGTGCTCGGCGTTCGGCAGGAGCAGCTCGCGCGCCTCCTCGAGCGTCGCGCCATGACGGATGCAGACGAGCACGTCCTGGAGCCGATGCCCGTCGGGATCGGCGTAGTGGACCTCGTTCGTCACGACCGTCGGCAGCCCGGCGTCGGTGGCGAGCGTGGCGAGCTCGGCGACGAGCCAGTCGTCGTCGGGACCGAGGTGATGGCCGAGCTCGACGGCGAAGTCGCCGTCGGCGAAATGGCGTGCCCAGGTCCGCGCGGCGTGGAGCGCCGCCTCCCGCTCCCCGGCGAGGAGGAGCCGCGGCACGAGCCCGTTGCGGCAGCCGGACAGGCCGATGAGGTGGCCGCGCGCCTCGTCGAGGGCGTCGGTCACGAGGCGGCGCTCGAAGATCGGGGCCTGCTTCTCGCCGGCGAGATGGGCGCGGCTCGCGAGCCGGCTGAGGGCGGTGTAGCCGTCGACGTCCCGCGCGAGGACGACGAGGTGGTCGCCCGGCACCGGTCCGGCGTGGAGCTCGCCGGGCCAGCCGCGGCTCGCCTTCGCCCCGCGGTACGAGTCGTTGAGCTTCCGGCCGCGGCGCGCGAGCCGCAGCTCGTCGTCGGTGCGCGGGATGGTCAGCTCGAGGCCGATGATCGGGCGCACCGGCGACAGGCCGGCGGCGCGGGCGGCATCGGTCTCGGTCTCCTGGGCCGCCTTCCAGACGCGGACCGCGGCGTACAGGCCGGCGTGATCGCTGATCGCCAGGGCCGGCATGCCGAGCTGGGCCGCGCGCGCGACGAGCTCCTCGGGATGCGACGCACCGTCGAGGAAGCTGAAGTTGCTGTGCGCGTGGAGCTCGCAGTAGCCGTCCGGCGTGCCCGTCATCGGACGACCGATGATAGAACGAATGTTCGATTTGGGGAAGACGCGGCGCCGGGAAGGACGCTAGTGGGTGAGGGCGACCCGCAGGCGCCAGGTGGCGAGGGCGAGGAGCACGGCCGCGATGGCGAGCAGGACGCCGACCTGAAGCAGCACGTCGGCCGCTCCCCCGCCGGCGATGAGGTCGCGGAACGCGTCGAGCGCCCAGCGATGCGGGGTGAACCAGGAGATCGTGGCCATCGGCTCCGGGAAGATCTCGGGCGGCACCATCGCCCCGCCGATGCCCGCCACGCCGAGCCCGGCGAAGACGCCGATCGAGCTCGCCTGCTCGGCGTTGGTGGCGATCGCGCCGATGAGCATGGCCACGCCGGCGCCGACGAGCGAGAAGGCGACGACGACGAGCGTCGCCCCGAGCGGGTCGCCCCAGCGCACACCGAACAGCAGCGCGGTGGCGGCGACGATGAAGGCCGCCTGGAACAACGCCACGCCGAAGCGGCCGAGCGCCTCGCCGGCGAGGATCGACGGCAGCGAGGTCGGCGTCGACACCATGCGCCGCGAGACGCCGAGCTCGCGCGACAGGATGAGCTGCGACGAGGCGCTCAGCGAGGTGAGGAACGTGAACAGCACGAGCTGGCCCTGCGCCCCGAGCGCGAAGCCGAGCAGCTCCTCGGGGAAGAACGACTCCCCGACCGTGGCGACCTCGACCCCGACCGGCGGCAGGTCGTCCTGGAGGCGCTCCGCCGTCTCGAGGTGCTCGGCCGGCTCGCCGCCGGCCTCGCTCGCGGCGAAGACCGCTGCACGCACCACGGCCGCCTGGCGCGCGACCGCCGCGTCGAGCACCTGGCGCCGCCCGATGGCGACGTCGTCGTCGGGCGCGACGTACTCGACCTCCACGGGCTCGCCGGCCCGCAGCCGCTCGTCGTAGTCGTCGGGCAGGATGACGCCGATCTCGAGCCGCCCGTCCTCGACGCGGGAGCGCACGGCGTCCGGCGAGTCGAAGGTCGTGACCTCCCAGCCCTCGGCCAGCGCGTCGGCCAGCTCGGCGCCGAAGCCCTCGTCCGCGCCGGTGATCCCGACCCGCGGCTGGAACGAGCCGCCGAACTGGAGGCCGGTGACGAAGATGATGATGATCGGCAGGACGACGACGAAGAACAGGCCGAGGCGGTCGCGGAACAGCCGCACGACGTTGGCGCGGGCGATGGCGAAGACGCGCGACAGGCTCATCGGCGCACCACCAGCGACCGCGCGCGGGCGAGGCCGATCGCCCCGGTGACGAGGCCGATGCCGACGAGGAAGGCGACCGGGACGGCGAGCTCGGCCGGCCCGGCGCTCGGCGCGGACAGGATGTCGAGCCCCTCGAGGAACCAGGCGTGCGGCGTGATGCGGCTGAGGATGGCGAGCGCCTCCGGTCCCTGGCCGAGGTCGAAGAACGTCCCGCCCAGGATGCCCATCGTGACGGCCACGATCGAGTTCCAGCCGCCGGCCTGCTCCTCGGTCCGGGCCAGGGTGGCAATGAGCGCGGTGATGCCCATCGCGCTGAGGACGGCGCCGAGGACGAGGAGCGCGACCCCGAACGGATTGCCCCACTCCGCGCCGAGCAGGAACGACGAGGCGGTGACGAGGACGGCCATGGCCACGATGCCGAGGACGAACGAGCCGATCGCCTTGCCGAGCACGATCGACCACGACGGGATCGGCGCCGCCGCCAGCCGCGGCAGCGTCCCGACCCGCCGCTCGGCGAGCAGCGACAGGACGCCGAACTGCGCGGTGAAGAACAGGAAGAAGATCGCCATGCTCGCGGCGTAGAACGTCGTCGAGCTCATCTGCCGCACGTCGACGGCGACGGGCTCGACCCGGATCGGCGAGCTCGTGGCGGCGGCGCGCTCGGCGAGCTCGGCGAACCGCTCCGGCGACGGCGGCTCGGCGAGCGCCTCGGCGGCGGTCGCCACGGACAGGCGGACGGCCTCGACCTCGGCCACGAAGCCCTCGGCCACGGCGCCGAGGACCTGCGTCGCGAAGCCGGCATCGGTGCTGCCGACGATCTCGAGGTCGGCGCCCTGCCCGGCGACGAGCGCGGCGCCGAAGCCGGACGGCACGATCAGCGCCGCATCGGCCTCGCCGTCGTCGACCAGGTCGCGGGCCGCATCGGGCGAGTCGGCCTCGACCACGGTCGCGATGCCGGCCTCCTCGAGCGCCGCGAGCCCACCCTCGCGCAGGCCGGCGGTGATCTCGGAGCCGTCCGCATCGGCGTAGGCGTACGTGAACGAGATCGGGTCGTCGGTGCCGCCGAGGAGCATGCTGAAGATCGCGGCCAGGCCGAACGGCGCGATGACGGCGACGACGATCGCCGTGCGGTCGCGGAGCCGCTGGCGGAGGTCCTTGGCGGCGATGACCAGGGCGGCGCGCATCGGCTGACGGTCAGTCCCGGAGCGCGCGGCCGGTGAGATGAAGGAAGACCGCCTCGAGGTCCGGCTCGACGATCTCCACGCCGTTCACGCTCGCACCCGCGGCCGAGACCACCTCGAGCAGCCGGGGCAGGATCGAGCGGGCGTCGGTGACGAGGATGCCGATGCCGCCCTCGTGCGGCGTCGCCTCGTCGACGCCGTCGAGCCCGCGCAGCGCATCGGCGGCTGCCTCGAGCTCGCCCGAGGCGGTGAGGTCGACGCGGTCCTTCTGGCCGATGAGCCCGACGAGCTGGCGCCGGGTGCCCTCGGCCTTGATCTGCCCGGAGTCGATGATCCCGACCCGGTCGCAGAGCCGTTCGGCCTCCTCCATGTAGTGGGTCGTGTACAGGATCGCCATGCCCTGGCGGCCGAGCTCCTCGACGCTGGCCAGGATCGCGTTCCGGCTCTGCGGGTCGACGCCGACGGTCGGCTCGTCGAGGACGAGCAGCCGCGGTCGGTTGAGGAGGCCGATGCCGATGTTCAGCCGCCGCTTCATGCCGCCCGAGAAGCCGTCGGTCCGCTCGTCGGCGCGATCGGTGAGGCCGATCGTCTCGAGGATCTCGTCCACCCGATGCTTGAGATCCGCCCCGCCCAGGCCGTAGAGCTGGCCGAAGAAGCGCAGGTTCTCGCGCGCGCTGAGCTCGGGGTAGATGGCGAGGTCCTGGGGCACGTAGCCGATATGGCGCTTGGCCTCGACGGCGCCGACGTCGACCGGCTGCCCGGCGACGTGGACCGTGCCACCGTCGCGGACGAGGGTGCCGCAGATCATCGAGATCGTGGTCGTCTTGCCCGCCCCGTTCGGGCCGAGCAGCCCGTACGTCTCGGACGGCGCGATCGCGAAGCTCACGCCGTCGACGGCGACGCGGTCGCCGAAGGACTTGCGGAGCTCGGAGCAGGCGAGGATCGGTGCGGCAGTCGCTCGATCGGTGGCCATGAGCTCGCATGATACCGATGCCCGACGGCGGACCCTGGTCGGCGGCCCGGACCCGGGTCGGAGGCCCGGCGCCCGGTGGGCGGCGCGCGGCAGCGTCAGGCGATCGCGGTGGTGGCGGCCCGTCCGCGCAGGACGAGGAGCGCTGCCGGCGCGACGAGGAGCGCCATGCCGAGGAAGCCGAGCGCCGTGTACGAGGCCGACTCGACGACGATGCCCGAGGCGAGGCTGGCGAAGGCCGCCGTGCCCCAGGTCAGCGAGTCGGCGAGGCCCTGGACGCGGGTCCGCTCGCCGAGCGCCAGCCCGTGGCTGACCATCGACGAGGCGGCGACGAAGCACAGGTTCCAGCCGTAGCCGAGCAGGAACAGGGCGACCGTCAGGCCGAGGCCGCCCTCGGGCGGCGCGACGGCGGCGAGGAGCGCCGCGGCGGCGAGCGTCACGAGGCCCGCGGCGATGACCGGGACGGCCCCGAACCGGTCGGTCAGCCGTCCCGACAGCGGTGACAGGCCGAACATCCCGAACGTGTGCGCCGAGAGCACGAAGCCGACGGTCTCGAGGCCGTGGCCGTGCGCCGTGAGGTGGAGCGGCGTCATCGTCATGATCAGGACCATCACCACCTGCGCCCCGACGAGCGTGACGAGCGCCACGACGACCGTCGGCCGGCGCAGGACGGTGCCGATGCTCGGCTTCGGGACGTTCGCGTCCTCCGGCCGATGCAGCGCCGATGGATCGGCGAGCGCGTACGGCTCGGGCCGCACGACGACGAAGCCGACGATCGCCGCGAAGCCGACGAACGCGACCGTCACGCCGTACGCGCCGGCCAGCTCGGGCAGGCCGACGGCGGCCGCGAGTGACGCCGCCGGAGCCGCGAGGTTCGGGCCGATGACCGTGCCGATCGTCGTGCCCCACACCACGATGCCGATGGCCGAGGCGCGCCGCTCGGGCGGGACCATGTCGGCCGCGATGTATCGGCCGAGGTTGCCGGCCGCATTCGCGAAGCCGGTCATCGCGCTGCCGAGGAGGAGCAGCAGGAGCGACCCGAGCAGCACGGCCGCGAACACGACCGCGCCGCCGAGGGCGCCGACGACGAGGCCGAGCAGGATCCCGCCGCGGCGGCCGATGCGGAGCATCGTGAACGCGAGAAGGCTCGCCGCCGATGCCGTGCCGATCGTCGTGACGGCGGTGGGCAGCCCGCCGAGCGCCGCACCGCCCGACAGCTCGGCGGCCACGAGCGTGCTGACCGTCACGGCCGCGATATAAGCGGTGCTGCCGAGCGCCGAGACGCCGAACAGCACCCAGCGCATCCGCCGCCGGAGCCGATCCTTCGTCGCCGGGTCGAGGGTGGCGGCCAGCGCCTCGGCGCGCACGATCGCCGCCGTGCGCTCAGGCATCGGCCATGCGGACGAGGTGCTCGCGCAGCGGCACCCCGCTCTCGTGCTGTGCGGCGGCCGCCTCGCGCCCGATCCAGCGCCAGTGCCACGGCTCGTAGGCGAAGCAGGTCACGGCCTCGGCCCCGGCCGGGTAGCTCATCACGAAGCCGTACTCCCAGCCGTGCTCGACCATCCACGCCCCCTCGGCCGACTCGACCGCCCAGTCGCCGATGCGTCCCGACCAGCCCGGCGAGGTGAGGTCGAGCGCGGTGCCGAGCTGGTGCTCCGAGTGGCCGGGCCGCGCGGTGCGGAGGGTCGCGTCGGCCAGTCCGACGCGGGCGACCCAGAGGTTGAACGTGGCCTCCTGCGCCGCGTAGGAGCGGTAGGCCGACTCGACCGAGATCGTCAGCCCGGCCGCCGTCCACGCCTCGCGCATCGCCGCCAGGTCGGCGACGAGGGCGGCCGAGACGCGCTTCGTGGCGGACGCGTCGGTGAAGCCGGCCTCGGATGCCGGGACCAGGTCGGCGGGGACGTGGTCGGCGGCGAGCGCGTACGTCCGGTCGAGGATCGTCAGCGCCGGGTCGTCGACGGCGGGCGTCGCCAGATCGCGATCGACGCAGTGGTCGGCGAGCAGCGACAGCCGGTACGTCGGCGCCAGCGGCGCCTGCGCGGGTCGCCCGATCGTGCCCGCGCCGGCGACGAGCTCCGGCCCGGTGCCGGCGGTCCGCGGCGGAACCACGGCGGCGCGGCTCGGTCGGGCGGTGGCGGTGGCCGGCACGGGAGCCTGCGCGGCGCACGCCGTCAGCAGGAGCAGCGTCGCCAGCGCCCCCGCGCGCGAGCTCACGGGGCGAGCGCCTCGACCGTGGGCAGGTGGTCCGTCACCCCGTCCGGCGCGAGCGGGATGATCGCCACGTGGTCGGCGCCGGCGGCGTGGTAGGCGGCCACCCGCTCGCGGATCGTCGCCACGTCGCCGATGGCGACCATGGCGTCGACCAGGCGGTCGCTGCCGGGCGCCTCCCAATCGGCCTCAATGAAGCCCTGGATCTCCCACGAGGCGCGGTACGCCGGCGTGCGGAGATAGGGCGTGAGGTAGGCGCGTGCCGCGGCTCGGTCGTCCGGATCGCCGATGAAGGACGGCAGCGTGACGGCGAGCAGCGGCCGCCGGTCCCGAGCCGCGGCGTCGAGGCGCTGCCGCATCCAGGCCACCCGGTCGGCGGTGACCAGGTACGGGAAGGCGCCGTCCGCATCGGTCGCGGCGAGGTCGGTCATCCGCTCGCGGAGGGCGGCGATGAGCACCGGCGGCTCGGGCAGGTCGGCGCCCGGACCGCGGTAGATGGCGGCACGGTAGGCGGCGAGGTATTCGCGCATCCGGGTCAGCGGCCGGTCGAACGTATGCCCGCGCAGCTTCGCGGCGAGGTGCGGATGGCTCACGCCGAGGCCGAGGACGAATCGGCCGCCGGTCGCCTCGGCCAGCGTCTTCGCCGCCATGCGCGACGTCTGGGCGTCGTGGCCCCAGATGCTCACGATGCTCGTGCCGAGGCGCATCCGGCTCGTCGCGCCGGCGATCAGGCCGAGGAGCGTGAACGGCTCGCGGCCGACCGTCTCCGGCACCCACAGCGTTCCGTAGCCGAGCTCGTCGGCGCGGGCCGCGTGGCCGCGCGCCGCGTCGATCGGGAGCGAGTCGAGATGGCCCCAGACGCCGATGCGTCCGAGGTCGAAACCGGTCACGCCGGGATGCTACCCGCCCTCGGCGAATCGGTAGCGCAGGAAGAGCTCCGACTGATGGCGCAGCGCGCTGACGAGCTCGACGCGACGCGGCTCCGGGAGGAGCCTGCCGCCCGGCGGGGCGGCGATCATCGGCAGCGCATCGGCCCCGGTCACGAGCGAGCCGATGGTCCAGCAGATCTCGTCGATCAGGCCGGCGGCGAGGAACGCGGCGTTGACGTGCGGCCCGCCCTCGAGCAGGAACGATCGCACGCCGCGCTCGAAGAGCCGCTCGAGCACCCAGGCCGGGTGGGGCACCGGATCCGGTGCGCGGAGCAGCTCGGTGCCGGCGGGCGCATCGGTCACCGGGTTGTCGCGGCCGACGACCAGGATCCGCGGCTCGTCACCCTCGAACCAGGAGGCGTCGCGCGGCACCGGGGCACGACCGGCGATGACGACGCCGAGCGGGTTCGGCGGCCGGCCCGCGGCCTCACGCTGGGCCGCCAGGCGCTCCCCGACGCGGAGCCAGATGCCGGTCGCCCGCAGCGTCCCGGCGCCCGAGCCGACGGCGTCACAGGCGGCGCGGTAGTGGCGCATGAGGTGCCGATCGGCCCGGCTGCCGAGCCCGTCGGCGGTGCCGTCGAGCTGCGCACGGCCATCGACCGAGGTGACCATGTTGATCGCGACGCCCGGGCGGCCGTCGCGTGCCGGCGGTGGCCGGTAGTCGGCGATCGCCTCCGCCAGGCGGAGGCCCGCCGCCGGATCGGGCCACAGTCGGTCGACGTGGTGCTCGCCGTCGGGGGGAATCGGCATCGGCCTCCGAGTGTACAGGCCCCCTTCGGGTTGCCTCCGGGCCCGAACATTGAAGCATCGGAAAGATTGAACGATCGGGCGGGGCGCCTCCGTCATCCGGGCATGGGAGCCAGGAGCATCGTCCAATGATCGATCTCGTCGAGCGCGCCCAGCGGGGAGATGCCGATGCCTTCGGCCTCCTCGCCGGGGGCGTCACCGACCGTCTGTACGCGACCGCCTACCTCGTCCTGCGGGACCGGGCGCTCGCCGAGGATGCCGTCCAGGAGGGGCTGGTCCGTGCCTGGACCGAGCTTCCCCGGTTGCGCGAGCGCGACCGCTTCGAGGCCTGGATCCGGCGCATCGTCCTGCGCCAGGCCCTCGACGAGGCCCGCCGAGCGCGGTCGCGTCCGAGGCTGACCGTCCTCGAGCACGACGGGCCGGCCGTCGACGGCCACCACGACGCCATCGGCGTGCGTGACTGGCTCGATTCGGCGCTCGCCCGACTGACGCCGGAGCATCGGGCCGTCCTCGTCCTCCGCCATTACCTCGGGCTCAGCGTGCCCGAGATCGCCGGAGCGCTCGACCTTCGGCTCGGGACCGCGAAGTCGCGGCTCCACCATGCAACCCAGGCCATGCGCGCGGCGCTCGACGCCGACGCGCGCGCCGACGCCCGGAGGCACCTCGCATGACCGGCAACGACCGTTTCAACATCGACGAGCTGCTCGCGCAGCGCTTCGGGGCCGATGCGCCCGCCGAGGCGCCGAGCTGGATCCTGCCCGCGGTCCAGGACCGCATCAACCGCACCCAGCAGCGGGGTGGCCGCATGCCGACCATCGTCGGCGGGCTGCTTGCCGCCGCGGCCGTCGTCGTCCTCGCCGTGGCGACCGCGGTCTTCGTGCCGCCGCTGCTCAACCGGGGCGTCGGCGTCGATCCGAGCCCGTCCGCGCCAGCCGCGAGCGCGGCGCCTTCGTCGAGCGCCGATCCGTCGACCGCGCCGTCGGCCGAGGCGCCCGTCTCGCCCGAGGCGTCGCCATCGGCTCCGGCCATGGACCCTGACGCGGTGATCCTCGAGGTCACCTCCGTCTGCGACGTGACCCCACCGGTGATCATGCCGGCCATCGTCGTGACCGGCGACGGGCGCGTGGTCTGGCGGGCGATGGCCGAGGACGGGCTCGGAACTGAGTACCGCGTCCGCACCCTGTCAGCCGATGGGCTCGCCGAGCTCCACGATCGGCTCACCGGCAGCGGCCTGTTCGAGGCCAGTGGCCGCTACGAGGTGGAATCCCTACCCGACGTCGAGCCGCCGGGCATGGGTGGCTGCCTGCAGACGTTCGTCTACAGGGCCGATGCTGACGCCGATCCGGTCGTCGTCGAGTCGGGCGCCTGGTACGGCGACGAGCTCGAGGAGCAGTACTTCGTCCCGTCGCCCGAGCGCCGGACGCTGAACGAGCTGCTCACCGCCCTCGGCGACCCGGAGGCGATGCTCGGCGAGGACGCGTGGGTCGACGAGCGCGCGACGTTCGCGCCCGATCGGTACCTGGTCGTCGCGGTCCCGACCGTGCCGGAGCTGGTGACCGAGGGCGCGCCGGACGTCGACGAGCTCACCTGGCCCTTCGACCAGGGGCCCGACGCCTTCGGCGAGGAGATCACCTCCGGCGCCGGCGCCGGCCGCTGCGGTATCGCCGATGCCGACCGCGTCCGGACGCTGGCCGACGAGCTGGCCGCCGCGGGCCTCGACCAGTTCGCGGGCGACCTCATGGGCGTGGGAGCCACGCTGCCGTGGGCGAGCCAGGGCACTGCGCTCGACGTCGCGATCTGGCCGGTGATCATCGAGGGCGCGCCGGCCTGCGACGACGTCCAGTAGCGTCCACCAGCGTCCACCAGCGTCCGCAGGACGCAGCGTCCGCCCAGGAAGGGGCCGCCGGTCACCCCGGCGGCCCCTTCACTACCCGATCGGCTGGTGCAGCTCGGCCCTCGCGACGTCGTCAGCGGTCCAGGCGATCTCCACCCGCCGGGTCGTGAGGCGCGTGACGGCATCGGCCGGCACGACGTGGGCCTTCCCGTCCCGCTCGGACCTCACGGCCACGCCGTGGAAGATGCCCTCGTCCTCGGTCCCGAGCATGGCCGCCACGCGGCCGATCTCCTCGCCGTCGGGCCCGACCACCGGCGTGTCCTCCGGCACGTAGCTCCAGGCCACGGGGTCGTCCGGGCCCGGCAGGTCGAGCTCGGACGCTTCCGGCTCACCGGGACCGCCCGTGTCGTCGGCCGAGCTGCCCGGTGGGAGTGCATCGACGTCGGGGTCGAGGCCGCCCTTCATGCCCGGGTCGTCGATGCCGCCTGGCTGCCGTTCGAAGTCGTTCATGCCCCGCGTCATCGCACGCCGGATGCCAACGCCTCGAGGGGCGCTCGGCGCCGGGCGCTCAGAGGAAGAACGGAGGCGCGAAGCCGATGAAGCGGTCGAACTGCCCGACTGGCCGGCTCGACATGAGGAACGTGTAGAAGGGGTCGATCCGGAAGCCCCGCGACAGGAGGTGCCGGACGGCCACCTCGTTCGGCATCGGCACCTCGAGGGACAGCATCGGGACGCCGAGCGCGGCGGCGCGCGACTCGACATGGCGCAGGATCGGCACCTGGTCGGCCGGGTCGAGCGCCGCGATCGGTCCGGTCGAACGACCGACGAACGCGAATCCGATCGGCTCGCCGCCGCGCCGGTAGAGGTAGCCCTCGCGCTGGCCGAGCAGCCAGCGGAACTCGTCGCCGCGATCGAACTCGAGCACCTCGGCCTCGATGCGGCGCAGCGGCGCGAGGTCGGCGTCGGGCGCCAACCGCTCGACCTCGAGCTTGGCGTCGCCGAGCTCAACGGGCCGCGGCTCCGCCTCGAGCGACGCGATCGGAAAGCGCGCCGCGGTGCCGGCGCGGTAGTAGCGCGACTGGGCGCGCGTGTCGGTGGTGGCGATGATGGCCCGCACCTCGCCCCGATCGGCCGGGAAGGCGCGCTCGAGCAGGCGGCGGCCGACGCCGCCGGCCTGGCTGCCGGGGTGGACGAAGAACTCGGTCAGCTCGAGGAGGCCGCCGCGCTCGACCGAGCGGGCATAGCCGATCGCCTCGCCGGTTGCCTCATCCTCGGCGAACCACCACTCGGCGTGGTGGTCGGCGAGCCGATCCCAGAGGTAGCGCATCCGCTCCCACAGCGCCTCGGCCTCGACCTCCCACGGCACGTTGAGCCGCTGGGTGAGGTCCCGGACGGCCGGCAGGAAGATGTCGAACGCGCGACGCGAGTCGTCGGCGGTCCCGCGCCGGAGGCGGAAGGTCGGTATCGGCTCGGTCATCGGCCGGGCGAGCGTAGCAGGCGCATCGGCTCAGTCGAAGACCCGCTCGAGGTGCCACGTGCCGCGGATCTCGTCGAGGAAGATCGTGGCCAGCAGGCCGGATCGGGTGACGACCTTGTAGCAGTCGCGCGCGACCGGCTCGCGCCACCAGCCGTCGTCGACGCGCCATCGGTTGCAGATGCCGAGCTCGCCGTGATCGGTGCCGTCCATGCGCAGGCGAATCGGCACGCCGGCCGCATCGGTCTCAACCTGGACGAGCGGGTGGTTCGGGTAGCGACGCGTCATGAGCCGATGTCGACGAGGCACGCCCGATGCTCGGGCAGTGCCGCGTGCGGCCGGTCCACCTGTGCGCGCCAGAGGCGCCCGTCGCCGAACCGATGCCGGATCCGCTCGAGCGACCAGCGCAGCTCCTCCCCTCTTGCCGCCCGCGCCTCGAAAGCCGGCAGCTGGGTCGTGCTCGGGTCGCTGAGCCGATCGAACGCCAGCGTGACCGATGCGATGCGTGGCTCTTCTTCGGCATCGTCGGGAAGTTGCCATCGAGCAACCTGGTTACGCTTACGCGACTTCGGGGCTCTCGAAGTCGCAGATTCGCCCAGATTCTTCTGGCTCAGCGGGGCCGGAATGGGGCCCATCGGCTCCGTACCAGCAACCACATTGCGGGATGGCAACTTCGCAACGGCTCGAGCGCGCGCCGCGGCCTCGATGCGCGAGAGCAACAGGCGAGCGATCCAGTCCGGCTCGAGGGCCGGCTGGGGGAAGGCCTGGGCCACACGCAGCGGCGGTCCGTCCTCGAGGCGCAGCACGAGCGTCGCCCGTCCCGGAGCCAGGTGCCGCGCGCGGAGCCGATCGCACAGCTCGGCGGCCAGCCGGCGCAGGGTGAGGCCCACGGTGCCGACGCCGTCAAGCGGCGGGTCGAAGGCAGCGTCCGCCTCGACGCGCTCCGGGCGCCGACGGGGGACGAGCGGCCGCGGGTCGTGGCCGCGGGCGAGGGCCTGGAGCCGTTCGCCGGGCGGGCCGAACTGGGCGCCGACCGCGGAGCGCGGCAGCTCGGCCAGCTGGCGCATGACGGTCAGCCCGAAGAGGCCGAACCGCTGTCGGGTGGCGGCATCGGCGGGGAGAAGGCCGATCGGCAGGTCCGGCAGCTCGTCGCGCTCGAGGGTGCGGAGCGCGGCCGGCGCCCCCTCCCGCTCGGGGCGTGCCAGCCGGGCGGCGAGCGTCGCCAGCCAGCGGTTGTCGCCGATCCCGCAGCGGACGTGGAGCGGCGCAACGGCGCGTGCCAGCGCCACGGCGCGTGCCGCGATCCTCCGTTCCGGGCCCCACATCGGCCCGAGGCCGGTCACGTCGACGAGCGCCACCCCGACGTCCACCGCCTCGATCCGCGGGGAGAGGTCGTCGAGGGCGTCGAGCATCGGCTCGAACGGACGCGGGTCCGCCTCGGGGACGCGGAGCTCGGGCCAGACCATGGCCAGGAGCCGGGTCCGGGTCGCCATCGTCAGGCACCCACCACGCGCAATGCCGAGCGCGCCACCTCCACCGTCTCCACGAGGACGGGCTCGGCGAGTGCGGGCGCCAGCGCGTCCAGGCGGCGGCCCTCGCCGAACCACAGGTCGAGCGTGGCGGCGCCGCCGGCCAGGGCCCAGCGGTGACGCTCGACGGTGGCGGTCACCCGCTGCCCGACGTGGTCGCGCCCGACCGTCAGCCAGGCCTCGCGTCGCAGCGCCACGCGCAGCGATGCCGCGGCGGACACCACCGACCGGGCGGCCGGTGCCACGACGAGCGCCGAGGTGCCGCCGGAGCGGGCGAGGAGCGCGCCGAGCCGATCCAGCGCGCGCCGATCCGGCACGCCCCGCTCCCCGAGGTCGAGGACGAGCGCGTCGATCAACCCGGACCGGCCGAGCCAGGCGGCGAGGTCGATCCCCTCCCCGGCGTCGCGCGGCCGTGCCACGAGGAGCCAGTCGAGCTCGACGCCGAGCGTCGCGGCCGCCGCCGGGTCGAACGTGCCCTCGAGGTCGAGCCAGGCCGCCAGGCCACCACCGGCCTGCGCCGCCGCCACGGTCGACAGCGCCAGCGAGGTCGCGCCCCCGCCGATCGGCGCGTCGAGCTGCGCGAGCGCGCCCCGCGGCCAGCCGGCCGTGCCGAGCGCGTCGTCGAGCTCCGGGAACCCGGTCGACACGGGAGGCCGATCGGTCGCCACGGCGGCCGGCTCCGTCCCCCGCCGCAACGACAGCCCGCGGGCACGGAGCGCCTCGAGCGCGTCGGCGAGCGGGGTCGAGATGGCGACGGCATCGGTCTGCATGAGGACCACCGATGATAGAACAGATGTTCTAGTTCGGGAAGGTCCCCGACCCCTTTGCTATACTCGCGCCGGCCGTGGGGATGTAGCTCAGCTGGGAGAGCACCGCGTTCGCATCGCGGGGGTCAGGGGTTCGAGTCCCCTCATCTCCACCATCGCCCGCTCCATTCGGCCCGGTGCTATCACCGGGCCTTCTGCCACCCATCCATCGAACGGTACTTGACCCTCACGTTACGTCATGCCCGAGAGTGGCGGCATGAACGCACCGATGAACCGGCCCGCCCATCCCCAGACCGAGCCGCCGACGCTCGGCGAGCACGATGGCTTTCCGATCTATCCGATGCCTGCCTTCGTGACGCTGAACGCGAGCGATCTCCGGGCGACCGTGGCCTTCTTCACCGAGGCTCTTGACTTCGGCGTAATGTTCACCGGCCCGGAGGTGAACGGGATCCCCATCCTCGTCCACCTGCGTCGCGCGCGCTACCAGGACGTCCTCATTCGGCAGGGCACCGCCGGCGCGGGATCCGACGCGATGACCATCACCTTTGCCGCAGCCGACGCCGACGCCGTCGATGCGCTCCAGGCGCGCGTCGAGCGCGCGGGCGGCCGGGTCGTCAGCCCGGCCGCGGACACGCCGTGGAACACGCACGAGCTGACAGTCGCGGACCCCGACGGCAACCGCTTCACCTTCACGGCGCGGGCCGCGCAGCCACACGCGCAGACCCTGGCGGAAGCGATGGAGAACACGAGGCGCGCCCTGTAGCCAATGCGCAACGGAAGTCAGCTGGGCCACCACGGCCTGCGAGCGCCCGACCCGTGCGCTTGATGCCCGGCGGTACGATGCGTCGCAACGCGATCTGACCCCCGTGACGGGAATGGAGTGGGAGGAGAACCATTGACCAGATCCGGCATGCCCTTCATCGTCCTCGTCGTCCTCGCCATGGTCCTCGCCGCGTGCGGTGACCAGGCACCATCCGGCAACGCCGGCGCCAGCCAGGCGGACGAGAGCGAGCCCGCCGCCAGCCAGGCGGACGAATCGGCAGCTCCGTCCGAGGGCGGGGAGCCCTCCGGTGAGAGCCGACTCGCGCTCGTCCAGGCGCGCGGCAACCTCATCTGCGGCGTGAACGGAAGCCTGCCCGGCTTCAGCTTCCTCGACGAGTCGGGCGAGATGACCGGCTTCGACGCCGACTTCTGCCGCGCCATCGCGGCCGCCGTGCTCGGCGACGCCGAGGCGGTCGAGTACCGTAACCTGTCGACCGACCAGCGCGGCCCGGCGCTCCAGACCGGCGAGGTCGACGTGCTCATCCGGAACACGACCTGGACCGTCAGCCGCGACACGAGCTGGGGCCTGTTCGCTCCGACCACGTTCTACGACGGCCAGGCGATCATGGTGAACTCGACGCTCACCGACGCGACGACGCTCGAGGACCTCGACGGCGCCACGATCTGCGTCCAGTCCGGCACGACGACCGAGCTGAACCTGGCCGATGCGTTCTCGTCGGCGGGCCTGAGCTACGAGCCGGCGGTCTTCGCCGACATCGACCCGACGTACCAGGCGTACGAGGAGGAGCGCTGCGACGCGGTGACGTCCGACCGCTCCCAGCTCGTCGCCCGTCGGACGGCGTTCGCCAACCCCGCCGACCACCTCATCCTCGAGGAGGTCCTGTCGAAGGAGCCCCTCGGGCCGGTCGCGCCGCTCGGCGACGACCAGTGGTTCAACGTCGTGAAGTGGACGGTCTTCGCCACCATCGAGGCCGAGGAGCAGGGCATCACGTCGGAGAACGTCGAGGAGACGGCGGCGAGCAGCGACAACCCCGCCGTCCAGCGCTTCCTCGGCGTCACGCCGCCGGATACCGATCCGTTCGACAGCGGCCTCGGCCTGGAGCCCGACTGGGTGGTGAACGTCATCAGCCAGGTCGGCAACTACGGCGAGATCTTCGAGCGCAACCTCGGAGCGGGCACGCCGTTCGAGCTGGAACGCGGCCTGAACGCGCTGTGGACCGACGACGGCCTGCTCTACGCACCGCCGTACCGCTGATCGAGCGATCCTGAGGCATCGGGGCGGGAGCGATCCCGCCCCGATCACATCCCCGGCTTCGGACCGGTGACATGACCACCGCCCACCCGACGACGTCCGTGCCGATCTGGCGCGACGTCCGCTTCCTGCGCGTCGCGACGCAGGCCGTCATCGTGCTCGTGGTGGCCGTCGTCGTCGGCCTCGGCGTCCGCAACCTGGCCGAGGCGATCGACGCGCGCGGCCTCGGCTTCGGGTTCGGCTTCCTGACCCGATCGGCGGGCTTCGATATCAGCGAGACGCCGATCCCCTACACCCCGGCCAGCTCGTACGCGACCGCCTTCCTGGCCGGGCTGCTGAACACGCTGTTCGTCAGCCTGCTCGGCATCATCCTGGCCACGATCCTCGGCGTCATCGCCGGCGTCGCGCGGCTGTCCCCCAACTGGCTCGTGCGGCAGGTCGCCGCCGGCTACGTCGAGCTGATGCGGAACACGCCACTCCTCGTCCAGCTCTTCATCCTCTACTTCGCCGTCTTCCTCCAGCTGCCCTCGGTGGCGAACTCGCTCGCCATCGGCAACGCGGTGTTCCTCAACCAGCGCGGCGTCTACCTGCCGGCGCCGCAGTTCGGCCCGGGCGCCGGCGCGCTCGGCCTCGTCGTCCTGCTCGCGCTCGCCGTCGCCATCGGCGCGCTGGTCGTCGCGGGGCGTCGTGCGCGCGAGGGCAATCCGATCCCGCGCCTTGGCCTGTACGGGACGCTCGCCGCCATCGCCCTCGTCGCCATCGGCTGGGTCGTGACCGGCGGGCCGGTGGCGTTCGACCTTCCCGAGCTCCAGCGCTTCAACTTCGTGGGCGGCATGGCGCTGTCGCCGGAGTTCACGGCGCTGCTCGTCGGCCTCGTCCTGTACACCGGGGCGTTCATCGGCGAGGTCGTGCGCGGCGGCATCCAGGCCGTGCGCCGAGGTCAGTGGGAGGCGGCGCGCGCCCTCGGGCTGAGCGAGGGGCAGACGCTGCGGCTCGTCGTCTTCCCGCAGGCGATGCGGATCATCGTCCCGCCGCTCACCAGCCAGTACCTCAACCTCACGAAGAACTCGAGCCTGGCGATCGCCATCGGCTACCCGGACCTGTTCAAGATCGGCCAGACGATGACGAACCAGACCGGCCAGCCGGTGCCGGTCATGCTCCTCGTCATGGGCACGTACCTCGCCATCAGCCTGGCGACGAGCCTCGTGCTCAATATCTACAACCGCCGTGTCCAGGTCCTCGAGCGGTGAGGAGCGAGTGAGCCGATGACCGCCGAGACGCTTCCACCGCCGAGCCGATCGATCGGCCCCGTGGCCTGGCTGCGCGAGAACCTGTTCTCGGGCATCGGCAGCTCGATCACGACCGTGGTCCTCGTCGTCGCCCTCGGCTGGGTCCTCCTCAACCTCGGCACCTGGGCCGTGACCGAGGCCCGCTGGGGCGTCGTCACCAACAACCTGCGGCTGTTCCTCATCGGGCAGTTCCCACCCGACCAGGCGTGGCGGGTCGTCGCCAACCTCACGATCCTGTCCGTCCTCGGCGGGCTGTCGGCCGGGACGTTCGGGTCGGCGACGCGGGCGCTGGCGATCACGCTGTCGGCGATCCAGGTCATGCTCGCGCTGCTCATCGCCGCCTCACCGATCGGCCTGACGGCGGTGCTGGCGCTCCTCGCCAACGCGGCGCTCGTCTGGATCGGCTTCATCATCAGCCTGCGGGTCCGGCTGCCGCGCCGGCCGCTCGTCTTCGCCTGGCTGCTGTCGATCCCGGCGACGTTCCTCCTGCTCAACGGCTTCGACGGCACGCCGCTGCCCTCGATCAGCACGAACGTGTGGGGCGGCCTGCTGCTGACGGTCATGCTCGCCGTCGTCGGCATCCTCCTGTCGTTCCCGCTCGGCGTCCTGCTGGCGCTCGGGCGGCGGAGCGACCTGTCGGCCGTGAAGTGGCTGTCGACGGTCTACATCGAGGTCATCCGCGGCATCCCGCTGGTGACGATCATCTTCATGGCCGACATCATCCTGCCGCTGTTCCTGCCCGGGGACTGGCGCCTCGACCGGGTGGCGCGGGCCATGGGCGGCATCACCCTCTTCTCGGCCGCGTACGTGGCCGAGAACGTCCGCGGCGGCCTCCAGGCCATCCCCAGCGGCCAGGTCGAGGCGGCCCACGCCATCGGCCTCAACCCGGTCCAGACGAACCTCTACATCGTCCTGCCGCAGGCGCTCCGATCGGTCATCCCGGCCAACGTCGGCCTGTTCATCAGCCTGCTCAAGGACACGACCCTGGTGACGATCATCGCCCTGCTCGAGATCCTCGGCATCGGCCGATCGGTCCTCGCCCAACCGAACTCGTTCGGGGCGAACCTCGAGGTCTACGCCTTCATCGCCGCCGTCTTCTTCGTCCTGTGCTACGCGATGAGCCAGGCCAGCTACCGGCTGGAGCGGGCGCTCGGGGTTGGGAGCCGATGACGGCCGGCGCTACCATCAGCATCTGCTTCAGCGAGGAGACCGCGTGACGAGCTCCACGACGACCGAGACGGCGCAGACCGATGCGACGGCGCAGACCGATGACGCGATCATCGTCTGCCGCGACGTCCACAAGTGGTTCGGCCAGCTCCACGTCCTGCGCGGCATCGACCTGACCGTCGAGGCGGGCGAGGTCGTCGTCATCTTCGGCGCGTCCGGCTCCGGCAAGTCGACGTTCATCCGCACGATCAACCGGCTCGAGGAGCATCAGCGCGGACAGATCATCGTCGACGGCATCGAGATGACGCACGACGTGCGCAACATCGCCGCCATCCGTCGCGAGATCGGCATGGTGTTCCAGTCGTTCAACCTGGTCCCGCACCTCACGGCGCTCGAGAACATCACCCTCGCGCCGATCCGGGTGAAGCGCCGCCCGCGGGCCGAGGCCGAGTCGGTCGGCATGGAGCTCCTCAAGCGCGTCGGCATCACGGAGCAGGCGCACAAGTACCCGGCCCAGCTGTCCGGCGGGCAGCAGCAGCGCGTGGCCATCGCGCGGGCGCTGGCGATGAACCCGAAGATCATGCTCTTCGACGAGCCGACCTCGGCGCTCGACCCGGAGATGATCGGCGAGGTGCTCGAGGTCATGAAGGGCCTCGCCCAGGAGCAGGGCATGACGATGCTGTGCGTGACCCACGAGATGGGCTTCGCGCGGGCCGTCGCCGACCGGATGGTGTTCTTCGACCACGGCCAGATCGTCGAGCAGGGCCCGCCGTCGCAGATCTTCGAGGCGCCGCAGCACGAGCGGACGCGCCGGTTCCTGTCCCAGATCCTGCACTGACCCGCGCCGGCGCCATCGCGCTCCGGGCAGGCGTGCGAAACCTGCGCAAATCTATGTCTGAGGTTTGACCCGGCGGATTCGGCGCGCCTAGCCTGCGTGAGCCCGTCAGCCCCGCGAGGAACCTGGCCGCCTTCGTGTCCACCACCACCGATCCGATCGACCGCGTGCACGTCCGGTTCGCGACGTGGCGCGACGCGGCGCCCGACGAGCGCGAGGCGCTGCTGTCCTCCGCGGCCGATGCCGATGCCGATGCGGATACCGATGAGCGAGTCGTCCTCGCCACCTGCCACCGGGTCGAGATCGTCAGCGTCGCCTCGGCGCCACCCGGCGGGTCGCGGGCGGTCTCGGGATCGCAGGCCGTTCGCCGTGTGCTGGAGGTCGTCGGCGGCCTGGACTCGGCGGTCGTCGCCGAGGAGCAGCTCCTCGGCCAGGTCCGCGACGCCTACGAGGAGGCCCTCGCCGCCGGCACGAGCGGCCCGATCCTCAACGAGCTCTTCCGCCGCGCCCTCCGGTTCGGTCGCCGCGTGCGCTCGCACGCCACGCCCGGCACCGACCGCTCGCTGGCCGATCCGGCCGTCGCCTGGCTCGGCTCCCGCCTCGACGCCGGCGCCCGCGTCCTCGTCGTCGGCACCGGCGAGATGGGCCGGCTCGTGGCGGTGGGGCTGGCGGCCGCCGGGCATGTCGTCACCGTCTCGTCGCGTTCGCCGGAGCGCGGGTCGCAGCTCCTCGACGACCTGCCGGGGACGGGCCACGACCTCCATCTCGGCACGCTGACGGCGGACCTCGTCGCCGCCCACGCGGCCGTCGTCCTCGTCACGCGCGGCTCCGGACCGCTGCTCGAGGCCGATGCCCTCCGAGCGCACCGGCCCTGGACGCTCGACCTGTCGATGCCGCGGCTCGTCGATCGGCGCGCCGCCGAGCTGCTCGGCGAGCGGTACCTCGACGTCGACACCCTCGGCACCGATGCCGGTGCCCGGACCACGCTCTCGCCGGCCGCCGAGCGCCGCCTCCGGCGTGAACTCGAGCACGAGGTTCGCGGCTTCGCGGCCTGGGTCGCGGCGCGGGACGGCGGCGACGCGATCGGCCTGCTCCACGGCCGCGCGGCCGCCATCCGGCTCCGCCACCTCGAGCGCGTCGCGCGCCGCGCGGACCTGACGCCCGACCAGCTGGCGGCGGTCGAGGAGGTGACGGCCGCGATCGTCGGTGAGCTCCTCCATGAGCCGTCGGTCGCGCTGCGGCGCGGCGGTCCGGACGCCGAGGCCATCTCCCGGCTGTTCGGGGTCGAGCGCTGATGGCGGAGATGCTGCGGCTCGGCACCCGCGGCAGCCGGCTCGCGCTGGCCCAGGCGGCCATCGCCGCCGAGGCGCTGGCGCGCATCGGCCTCGGGGTCGAGACCGTCACCGTGCGAACCGAGGGCGACGCGATCAGCGAGCGCCGCCCGCGGGCCGGGTGGGTCACCACCGACGGCCAGTTCACCCGCGCCCTCGAGTCGGCGCTCCTCGACGGCGACGTCGACGTCGTCGTCCACTCCTACAAGGACCTGCCCACGGCCCCGGTCGACGGGCTGGCCGTCGCCGCCGTCCTGCGCCGCGCCGACCCGCGCGACTGCCTCGTCACCGCCGACGGTGGCGGGCTCGAGGCCGTGCCGTTCGGCGGGCGGATCGGGACGAGCTCGCCGCGCCGCGCCGCCCAGCTCGCCGCGAGCCGCAACGACCTCGTGGCCATGCCGATCCGCGGCAACGTCGAGTCGCGCCTCGCCCGCCTCGAGCGCGGCGAGTACGACGGCCTCATCCTCGCCGCCGCCGGGCTCGATCGGCTCGGCATCGACGTGCCGCCGGCCGCCCGGCTGCCGCTCGACTTCGTCCTGCCGGCGCCCGCCCAGGGCGCGCTCGCGCTCCAGGTGCGTGCCGCCGACGCCGGCCTGTGCGCCGGCCTCGCCGCGGTCGACGACCGCCCGACGCGCATCGGCGTCGAGGCCGAGCGGGCGCTCCTGCGACGCATCGGCGGCGGCTGCCTCGCCCCGCTCGGCGCGCTCGGCGAGGTCGAGGGCGACCGGCTCCGGCTGCGCGCCGCGTACGAGGACCGCGGCGGCGCGTTCCGTCGGGCCGAGGCGACCGGTCCGGCCGCCGACCCCGAGGCGGTCGTGGCCGCGGTCGCCGACGAGCTCCTCGCCAGCGGCGTGCGGGCATGAGCGCCACGATCCTCGTCACCCGTCCCGCCGGCCAGGCCGCCCCCCTGTCGGACGTCCTTCGAGCCCATGGCATCGGCGTCGTCGAGGTGCCGGCCGTCGAGATCGACACCGCCTCGTGCGCCGCGGACCTCGATCGCATGCTCGACACGCTCGACACGGCCGACTGGCTCGTTATCACCAGCGCCAACGGAGCCACGGCCCTCGCCGGCCGGCTCCACGCCAATGGGCGATCCCTGCCGAGCGACCTCCGGGTCGCCGCCGTCGGCCCGACCACCGCCGACGCGCTCACGGCCAGCGGCATCCGCGTCGACCACGTGCCCGGGCAGTACCTCACCGTCGCCATCGTCGACGGCCTCGGCGACCTCGCCGGCCGTCGCGTCGTCCTCGCCCGCGCCGATGCCGCCACGCCCGCCCTGCGCGACGCGCTCCGGGCGCGCGGGGCACGCCTCGAGGAGGTCGTCGCCTACCGCACCGTCGAAGGGCCGCCGGCCAGCCGCGACGCCCTGCGCGTGGCGCTCGAACGACCGCTCGACGGCATCGCGTTCACGAGCGGCTCGACGGTTCGAGGGCTCCTGCGCCTCGCCGATGCGGCAGCGCGGTCGACGATCGAGGGTCTGCCCGCGTACTGCATCGGCCCCGTCACCGCCGACGTCGCGCGCCGATCGGGGCTGCGCGTGGCCGGCATGGCCACGACCCACACCGCCGCCGGCCTGGCCCGGACGATCGCCAGCCAGCTCGCACGGGAGATCGCATGAGCATCGCCACCCATCCGGCGCCCACCACGCCGGCCACGCACGCCTTCCGGCGCGGCCGCCGGCTGCGCCGCACACCCGCCCTGCGCGCGCTCGTGCGCGAGACGCGCCTCAGCCCCGACATGCTCGTCGCGCCGCTCTTCGTGCGGCCGGGACGCGGGATCCGCGAGCCGATCGACGCCATGCCGGGCCAGCATCGGCTCAGCGAGGACGAGCTCGTGCGCGAGGCGGATCGGCTGCTCGAGGCGGGCGTCCGATCGGTCCTCCTGTTCGGCCTGCCGGAGACGAAGGACGCCGATGGCAGCGGCGTCTGGACCGATGACGGCGTCGTCCAGTCCGCCATCCGGGCGCTGCGCAGCGCCCACGGCGACGACCTGGTCATCGTCGCCGACGTCTGCCTGTGCGAGTACACGTCGCACGGCCATTGCGGCGTCGTCCGCGACGCGACGATCGACAACGACGCCACCCTGCCGCTGCTCGCCCGCACCGCCGTCTCGCTGGCCGAGGCGCGTGCCGACGTCGTCGCACCCTCGGCGATGATGGACGGCCAGGTCGCCGCCATCCGCGCGGCGCTCGACGCGGCGGGACGGGGCGACACGGCGATCCTGGCGTACGCCGCGAAGCACGCCTCAGCCTTCTACGGCCCGTTCCGCGACGCCGCCGGTTCGGCGCCCGCCTTCGGGGACCGGCGCAGCCACCAGATGGACCCGGCCAACGGCCGCGAGGCCCTGGCCGAGATCGCCGCCGACGTCGCGGAGGGCGCGGACATGGTCATCGTCAAGCCGGCGCTGCCGGCGCTCGACCTCGTCGCCGCCGCACGGCAGGCGACCGACGTCCCGATCGCCGCCTACCAGGTTTCCGGCGAGTACGCGGCCATCGTCGCCGCCGCCGAGCGCGGCTGGCTCGACCGGCGGGCCGCGGCCCTCGAGGCCCTGACCGCCATGGCCCGCGCCGGTGCCGGGATCCTCATCACCTATTTCGCCGCCGAGGCCGCCGCCTGGCTGAGCGAGGAACGCGAGGAAGGAGCGAGCCGATGAGCGACGAGCGCGTCGTGCACGCCTGGCTGCTGGGCCTCGACCCGGCATGGCGCCGGCTCCCCGCCGAGGAGCGCCGCAGCGACATCGACGAGTTCTGCGGCGCCGCCGCGCGCGCGGAGAGGAGGCTGCTCCAGCACGCGTACTCGACCATCGGCCTGCGGGCCGAGGGCGACCTCCTCCTGTGGCGCATGGCGGAGCGCATCGAGGAGGTCGAGGAGACCGCCGCGGACCTCCTCGCCACCGGCATCGGCCGCTGGATGCGTCCGGCGCTGAGCATGGTCGGCCTCACCCGCCCGAGCCAGTACACGAAGCGGCCCACCCCCCAGGAGCAGAGCCTGTTCGGCGGCGAGCGATCGGCGTACCTCGTCGTCTACCCGTTCGTGAAATCGACCGAGTGGTACCTGATGCCGGCCGAGGAGCGGCAGCAGGTCATGCGCGGCCACATGAAGGTCGGCCACGCCTATCCGCAGGTCCGCCAGCTGCTGGCCTACAGCTTCGGCCTCGACGACCAGGAGTTCATCGTCGCCTACGAGACCGATGACCTCGTCGCGTTCCAGGACCTCGTCCGCGACCTGCGCGAGACCGAGTCGCGACGCGCCACCGTACGCGACACGCCGATCATCACCGGCATCCACCGGCCCCTCGGCGACGTCCTCGGGCTCCTGTCCGAGGGCAACCGCCGATGACGACCCGGATCGCCGCTCCGTCGACGACGCGCTCGGACGAGCTCATGGCCCGCGCCGCCGAGCGCTTCCCCGGCGGGGTCAATTCGCCGGTCCGCGCCTTCCGCCAGGTCGGCGGGACGCCGCGCGTCGTCGAGCGGGCATGCGGCTCCCGGGTCTGGGACGTGGACGGCAACGAGCTCATCGACTACGTCGGCTCCTGGGGGCCGATGATCCTCGGCCACGCCGATCCCGCCGTCCGCGCCGCCCTGACCGGCGCCGTGCAGCGCGGCACGAGCTATGGCGCGCCGAACCCGGGCGAGATCGAGCTCGCCGACCTCATCGTGGCGGCCATGCCGCACGTCGAGCGGCTGCGCTTCGTCTCGTCCGGCACCGAGGCGGCGATGAGCGCCATCCGGCTCGCCCGGGCGGCCACGAAGCGCGAGCGGATCGTGAAGATGGCCGGCGGCTACCACGGCCACGCCGACGCGCTTCTCGTCGAGCCGGGATCGGGCGCCATCGGCATGCCGGCCTCCGCCGGCGTGACCCGCGGCGCGGCGCGCGACACGCTCGTCGTGCCGTTCAACGACCTCGGGGCCGTGGAGGCCGCGCTGGCCAGGAAGAACGTCGCGGCCGTCATCGTCGAGCCGGTCGCCGCGAACGCCGGCGTCGCCCCGCCGGCCGACGGCTACCTCGAGGGCCTGCGCCGCGCCACCCAGCGTGCCGGCACGCTCCTGGTCTTCGACGAGGTCATCACCGGCTTCCGGATCGCTCACGGCGGCGCCACCGAGCGCTACGGCGTCACGCCCGACCTCGTCGTGCTCGGCAAGATCATCGGCGGCGGGCTGCCGGTCGGCGCGTACGGCGGCCGGGCCGACCTCATGGCCCTGGTGGCGCCCGACGGCCCGGTGTACCAGGCGGGCACGCTGAGCGGGAACCCGCTGGCCATGGCCGCCGGCGCCGCGACGCTCCGCCAGCTCGAGGCAAGGGTCTACGAGCGCCTCGAGGCGATCGGCCGGACGCTCGAGCACGGGCTGTGCGAAGCCGCCGGCGACATCGGCGTCGACGTCTCGATCAGCCGCGTCGGCAGCCTCCTGGGCCTCACCCTGCCGGCCGACACCTATCCGCGGTTCTTCCACGCCATGCTGTCGGCCGGAATCCTGCTTCCTCCGAGCCCGCACGAGGCGTGGTTCGTATCGGCCGCCCATGCGGAGGCCGATCTCGACGCTACGCTTCGGGCTGCGCGCGGCGCGTTCGCCGCCATAGCTCGGGAGCGGTAGAGAGGCATGTTCGACTTCCTCGGAGACCCCGGAACCTGGGCCATCGCCCTCATCACCCTGACGGTGCTCGAGATCGTCCTCGGCATCGACAACATCGTGTTCATCAGCATCCTCACCGGGAAGCTGCCCGCCCATCAGCAGGACCGGGCGCGGATCATCGGCCTCAGCCTGGCGATGCTCATGCGCATCGGCCTGCTGTTCACGATCAGCTGGATCATCGGCCTCACCCAGCCGTGGTTCAACATCCTCGGCCAGGACATCAGCGGTCGCGACCTGATCCTCATCGGCGGTGGCCTGTTCCTCCTCGGCAAGGCGACGTTCGAGATCCACGACCGCCTCGAGGGCGAGGAGCACCTGCCCGGCACCGCCCCGTCGGGGACGGCCGCGTTCGGCTCGGTCATCGCCCAGATCCTGGCCCTCGACATCGTCTTCAGCCTCGACTCGGTCATCACCGCCGTGGGCATGGCCGAGGACCTGTGGGTCATGGTCGCGGCGGTCGTCATCGCCGTCGGCGTGATGCTCCTCAGCAGCGGCGTCATCGCCCGGTTCGTGAACGAGCATCCGACGGTGAAGATGCTCGCCCTCAGCTTCCTCCTGCTCATCGGCACCTCGCTCGTGGCCGAGGGCCTCGAGTTCCATATCCCGAAGGGCTACATCTACTTCGCCATGGGCTTCAGCGTCTTCGTCGAGATGCTCAACCTCCGCGTCCGTGGCGGCGGCCGGCGCAGCGAGCCGGTGCAGCTGCGCAGCCCGTACAGCGCCGCGCACACCCCGCCCAGCGGCCCGACCGCGCCGTCCGGCGCCGGCCCGGCCGCCACCTCCGACTAAACCCGAGGATCGATGATCGAGACCGCTCCCACCCCGCACCCCACCGACCGATGGACCGGCGAGCGCCGCATGCTGGCGGCGCTCCACCACGAGCAGCCGGATCGCACGCCGGTGTGGTTCATGCGCCAGGCGGGCCGATGCCTGGCCGACTACCGCCGGCTGCGTGAGCGGTACCCGATCCTGACCCTGGCCAAGACGCCCGAGCTGTGCGCCGAGGTCACCGTCATGCCGGTCGACGCCTTCGGGGTCGACGCCGCGGTCATGTTCGCCGACATCATGCTGCCGCTCGAGCCGATGGGCGTCAGCCTCGAGATCCAGCCCGAGGTCGGGCCGATCATCCACGCGCCGATCCGATCGCGCGCCGACGTCGACCGCCTGCGCCCGATCGAGCCCGAGACCGAGGTCGGGTTCGTCATGGACGCCATCCGCCTCGTGCGGCGCGAGCTCGACGGCCGCACGGCCGTCATCGGCTTCAGCGGCTCGCCGTTCACGCTGGCCTGCTACCTCGTCGAGGGCCGGCCGTCGCGCGACTACGCGAACGCCAAGGCGTTCATGTTCTCCGAGCCCGAGGCGTGGCACGCGTTGATGGACAAGCTCGCCACCGTCGTCATCCGCTACCTGAACGCGCAGGTCGCCGCCGGCGTCCACGTCGTGCAGCTGTTCGACTCCTGGGTCGGCGCGCTGTCGCCGGCCGACTACGTCGCGTACGTCCAGCCGCACGTGCGGCGCATCTTCTCGGAGGTCCGTGGCGCGCCGACGATCCATTTCGGGACCGGTGCCGCCGCGCTGCTCGAGGCCATGGCCGATGCCGGCGGCGACCTCATCGGCGTCGACCACCGCGTCCCGCTCGACGCCGCCTGGGAGCGGGTCGGGTACGACCGCGGCATCCAGGGCAACCTCGACGCCACCCGCGTCCTCGCCGGCCGCGAGCCGATGACCGAGGGCGCCCGCGACGTCCTGCGCCGCGCGGCGCAGCGCCCGGGCCACGTCTTCAACCTCGGCCACGGCGTGCTGCCGGACTCCGACCCCGGGCTCCTCCGCGGGCTCGTCGACCTCGTCCACGCGGATTCGGCGCGATGAGCGAGGGCCATCCGCGTCTCGGCGTGCTGCTCATGACCTACGGCTCGCCCGCGCCGGACCTGTCGGACATCGCCGAGTACCTCGCCGCGGTGCGCGGCGGCCGGCCGGCGCCGGACGACCTCGTCGCCGAGTTCCGGCGCCGCTACGAGGTCATCGGCGGCTCGCCGCTCATCCCGATCACGCGCCAGCAGGCCGCGGCGGTCGCCGATCGGCTCCGTTCCGACGGTGTCGCGGCCCACGCGACCATCGGGATGCGGTTCAGCCGCCCGACGATCACCCATGGGCTGCGCGAGCTCGCCGACCTCGGATGCGACCGCGTGACGGCCATCGTCATGAGCCCGCAGTACTCGGAGCTGCTCATGGCCGGCTACCGGCGCGCGCTGGATGCGGCGGCCGAGGAGCTCGGTCCCGAGGCACCGGCCGTGGACCTCGCGCCGGCCTGGCACCGCCAGCCGGGGTTCGTCCAGGCCGTGGCCGAGCGCATCGCCGAGGGGCTGGCCGACCTGCCGGCCGGCACGCCGGTGCTCCTCACCGCGCACTCGCTGCCACGGCGCGTGGCCGAGGCCGAGCCCGCCTACCTCGACCAGCTGCGCGAGACGGCCGAGGCCGTGGCCTCGGCCGCCGGGATCGAGCCGGGTCGCTGGCGGTTCTGCTGGCAGTCGGCCGGCCACGAGCCGGGCGAGTGGATGACGCCCGACTTCGCCGATCTCATGCCGGAGCTGCGGGCCGATGGCCACGGGGCCGTCCTCGTGGCGCCGATCCAGTTCCTGGCCGACCACCTCGAGATCCTCTACGACGTCGACATCGGCGCCCGGGAGCAGGCCGAGTCGGCGGGCATGCGCTTCGCGCGCATCGCGTCGCTCAACGTGTCGCCGACCTTCATCGGCGCACTGGCGCGCATCGCCACCGAACCGATGCGGGCCGGCGTCGCCTGACGCCGGCCCGGTACGGGAACCCGTTGCGATCCGAGGCCCCTACGGGAGCGGCAGGCTCCCCGGGTCGTCGGTGACCTCGTCCTCCGGCGGCGCCTCGACCTCGACCGGGTCACCGTAGCCGTCGAACGTCAGGCTCACCGTGAGCGAGCCCATCTCGGGATCCTCGAGCGACGTCGAGACGCCACGCCACTGGAGCGTCGCGGTGTCGACGAGCAGGACCACGCTCACGCCCTCGTCGAGGACCGTGCCGAGCCCCGCGGCATCCCCACCGGCCGCATCGGCGAGGACCGAGCCGGCGATGTCGAGCTGGAGGCGGTAGCACGTGTCGTCGCCGCACTCGCCGTCCTCGAGCTTCTCGAGCTCAACGCCGTCCTGGGCCAGGAACGAGTCGAGCTCCTCGAGGGCCTGCTGCGGGTCGGCCGCCTGGGCGATCGGATCGTCGGCGTCCTCCGGAACCTCGGAGCGGATCCAGAGCGGGCCGGTCATCGACGTCTTCGTGAACGTCACGCCGTCGACGAGGCGCAGCTCGCCCGACATGCCGAGCAGCGCGGGAACGGCGAACGAGAGCTCGGCGGCCTCGCCGTCCATGGAGATCGCGCCCTCGAGCTGGGTGCCGTCGAGGCTCATCGAGCCACCCATCTCGGCGATATTGACGTCGCCGTCGAGCGCGAGGACGAAGTGGACCGAGTCCACGTCGGCCATGGCCTGCACGGACTGCTCCAGGATCTCGCGCGGATCTTCGATACGTGCCCCCTGGCCGCCGCAGGCAGCGAGGACGAACGCCGCGACGAGCGCGACAGGGGCAAGCTTGCGAATCACGTTGTCACCTCGGGAAGGTTGGGGCAGCCCGCACTCGGGATGGGCAGCCGATGAGGTCGGCAGGATACCGGAATCGGAGAACCGCCTCCGATGCACCGATGGTCCCGCCATCGAACCATCACCATCGGCGGTCGGCGAACCGGCGCAGCGAGCGCCGGGTGGCGTGCGCCTGGAGCCAGGTGGCGAACGGCCGTGCCAGCCGCGCCAGCGGATCGGCGAGCGTCCAGGCCTTCTCGACCGTGAGCGTGACCCGATGCAGGGCGGGATCGAGGACGAGCTGGTAACGCTCGACGCCTCGCTCCGGATGGCCGCTCACCGTCACGACGGTCAGCGCCACGCGGCGCTCGGACTCCTCGCGCTCGACGATGCGGACCGGGGCATCCACGCTCACCGGCCCGAGCCGGACGCGCTGCATGACCGTCGCGCCGTCGGCGGCGACCTCCGCGCGCAGCAGCTCCGGCGGGAACCAGCGGAAGGCGAGGAGCTCGTCGCGGGCCGCGGCCCAGGCGTCCCCGTCGATCTCGACGACGTGCCGCTCCCGTTGCAGGCCGTTCGACGAGCCGCGCAGCTCCGAGCCGCGCGCCGTCGCCGGGCGTTGGGTGGCGCCGTCCGCCGCCGCACGGAGGTCGCCGCCCCAGCCGAGGTGGAAGCGCATCAGCGGTCGCCCGCCAGCCGCCAGCCGACGAGCCCGGCGCCGACGACGCCGATCGCCGCGAGCACGCCATGCGTCGCCGCCATGGTCGGGACGTCGATGACCGGCTGGCCGGCCGCCTCGGTCAGCGCGTAGAGGAGCGCCAGGCCGGCGACCGCGAACCCGCTCGCCGCCGAGATCCGCAGGGCCGCGTTGGCCGTCCCCGGCGTCGTTCGCGCCCGGACGCTGGCGGTGCCGATCGAGACGAGCAGGAGCGACGCCGCGGTGAGCACGGCGCCGGTGGCCTGCACGGCCGGAACGGTGAGGAACCCGGTCGCCGTGATGGCCATGCCGGCGATGAGCAGCACGACGGCCGCGGTGCCCATCCGTCGTGCGCGGCGGGCGAGCTCGGCGGCCACGATCGCCAGGCCGAAGCCGGCGACGTGGAAGTGCACGGCGGTGAGCTGCACGATCCGCGGTTCCACGCCGGCCCAGGCGCCACCCTCGCGATGGAGGACGAAGAACAGCGCGCCGACGACGAGGAACCCGGCCGCCGCGGCATGGCCGAGCCGCACCGGGTCGCGGAGCGCCGCCGGCAGCGACAGGAGCGCGGCGAGGCCCAGGGCCAGTGCCGGCAGCAGCGTGATCGCGGCCACGGCGGCCGACAGCTCCCCGGCCGGGATGGCGAGCGCGACGATCGCCGCGACCGCCGCGAGCCGCCAGCCGAACCATGCCCCGCGCACGAGCGCCGTCGCCAGCCGCCCGCCGTCGAGGCGCAGCAGCCGGAGCCCGAGCGGCACGACGACGAGCTGGCCGAACAGGAGCAGCACGGCCACGAGGTCGAGCGCCGGCTCGTCGACGGCCAACGCCACCGCGGCCACGACGACCCACAGCGCGAGCCCGGCGAGCGTCGACATGCCCAGCGCCCGAACGAGGCTCCGCAACATGCTCATCACAGGTAGCATGATACGACACCGCGGATGTCCGCTACCGTGAGCCGATGCAACGCGTCGAGCGCACCGCCACCTTCCCCGCTCCCCCGGCCGAGGTCTTCGCCTACCTGTCGGACCTCGATCGGCTGGCCGAGTGGCAGACCGGCGTCGTCGACGCGCGACGCACGTCCGATGGGCCGCTCGGCGTCGGCGCGACCGCGACCGTCACCCGCGAGCTCATGGGCCAGCGCATCGTCGCGCCGCTGACGATCACCGCCTACGAGCCGGATCGGCGCCTCGGCATCGACAGCGAGGTGAGCGGCGTCGACGTGGCCGCCCTGCTCGACCTGTCCCCGGCCGATCGCGGCACCGCCACCGAGGTGAGCTTCTCGATGGAGATCCGCGCCTCGGGGTTCACGCGCTTCATGGAGCCGATGATCGCCGGCGCGGCCGGCGGTGAGATCGAGTCGAGCCTCGAGCGCCTTCGCGCCCGGTTCGCCGCCGCCGACGAGGGCTGAGCGAGACCTTCGGCCCGATCACCCGGCCGCTTCGGCCCGGTCGGCGTTCGCGACGATCGCGTCGCGGAGGTAGACCGCGAGGCCCGGCGCGATCGACTCGTACGTGGCGGTGAACCGCGGATCGTCGACGTACAGCTGGCCGAGACCGCGGTGGATCTCGTAGCTGCAGTCGTAGAACCAGCGGCTGATGTGCTGCCGATGCGCCTCGGCGGCGTCCATCGCCTCGACCGAGTCGGCAGGCTTGCCGGAGCGCATCGCGGCCACGAGCCGCTCGCCGTACTCCGTCGCCTCGGCCTTCATCCGGTCCCAGTCGGCCTTCGTATACCGCGCCACGCGCCGCTGCGACTCGCGGAACGTATCGGTGCCGCCCCAGCGCTCCTCCGCCTCGGCGGCGTGCGCGTCGGGATCGAAGTCCCCGAACACCTCGAGCCGCTCTTCCGGGGTGAGTGAGATTCCCATGGTGTATGCCTCCATCGCCTTTTCGACGGCGCCGGCCATCCGCCTCAGCCGCCCGATGCGGTCGAGCAGCATCGCGTGCTGCCGCCGCAGGTGGCCGATCGCATCGACGTCGCCATCGGTCATGAGCTTCCTGATGTCGTCCAGGCCGAACCCGAGCTCGCGGTAGAACAGGATGCGCTGCAGCCGCTCGAGATCCGCGTCCTCGTACCGGCGGTAGCCGTTCTCGGACCGTCCGCTTGCGCGCAGCAGACCGATCTCGTCGTAGTGGTGCAGCGTCCGCACCGTCACGCCGCTGAGGCGAGCGACGGCACCGACCGTGAGTCCGCGCGGTTCGTCCATGCCGAGCAGGCTAGACCCTCACGTAACGTCAGAGTCAAGCGCCGACCCGACCACCTCACTGGCCGCGGTCCATCCCGAGCTGCTCGAGTCCTGGGACGGCCAGGCCAACCGGCCCCTCTGTGCCTGCGCCCCTTCAACCACCCGCCCTACCGCGCCTCCATCGCCAAGCGGCTGAAGGACGAGAAGACGGAGCCCTGCCGTTTGTGTCGGAAGATGCGGCCCGCGCGGCGGCCGGCGAAGTAGCCCCCGGCTTCACTCCTCTTCGCAGCTCGCTGGTTTCGGATCGTCCGCGCATACCACGAACACGACATCGATGCCCTCTCCGACTCGCTCGGGACCGCCGTTGATGCGGTAGCGGAGGCGGACGTTGTCCAGCTGATACCGCCCGGGACGGTGAGCGGTGATCTCAGCGACGATCCCGACCGTGTTGTCGGGGCTGTCGCTTCCAGTGGTGTTGGAGAAGGTGGCGCCCGCCAGGTCGCGCATCTCCTCGCCAATGAGGCGAGTGCCGTCCGCCTTGAGGACCGGCGGCGAGAAGTAGAAGCGGACGGTCGCACCCTCTCCGAGGCTGATGGGCTCCGCCGAGACCAGCTCGATCTCATCCCCCGGCCGAGGTGTCAGGAAGAGCACGGTCGTTGGCGCTGCCTGCTCGAGCGCCACGGGGATGAGCGCACCGGCGTTAGCTGGCATGGTGGGGAGCGGGTATGGGTCTCCGGCAGCACATGCGCCGAGCAGCACGGTGAGTGCTGCGATTGCCGCGATAGATCTCACGTCAGATCCCCTCCGTCATCGCCCAAGGGGCGACTGCGGTCAGAAGACTGGGCCCCACCCGTGATCACGTCAAGCGTCCGTTTCCAGAGCAAGACGACTCACAGGGGCTCGTCGTCGAAGATCTCCTCGATCCGCCGGCCGAAGACGCGCGCGAGCCGGAACGCCAGCGGCAGGCTCGGGTCGTACTTCCCGGTCTCGATGGCGTTCACCGTCTGACGCGAGACCTCGAGCACCCGGGCGAGATCGGCCTGCGTCCAGTCGCGCTCCGCGCGGAGCACCTTGAGCCGGTTCCTCATCGGTAGCGCAGGTGGCCGATGAACGTCCCGGCCAGGTACACGACCCCCATGAAGGCGACCAGCTGGGCGACACCCACCTCGAGACCGATGAGCCCGTGCCGCGCCAGCAGCGTCGCGGCCAGCCCGCCGACCAGCCCCGCCCCGAGCGTCCAGGCCATGACCTGAAGCTGGGTCGCGCGCTGGAGCTCGTCCATCGCCTCGAGGCTTCGCTTGTTCGCGAGCAGCATGCCGATGCCGACGAGCACGTTGACCCCGATCGCCCCTGCCGTCAGCGCGGGCGAGTCCTCCCAGAGCTGCCCGGGCCCGAACGCGGCCAGCGCGAGCGTCGCGAGCCATGCCGCCGTCCAACCGGCCAGCGCCACCGTGGATCGGATCCCCCGCCTGGCGAAGTCGGCGGCGTCGGACGGGTTGGTCGCCATGTCAATCTCCTACGTCAATATGTCAAGGAGACCGTACATCGCACGGGAGAGCACGTCAAGCACCTTTGACATTCCACGCTCCTATGTTGGCGACGTCCCCGAACCGATGTGCGACCCTGCCGCCGATGAGGACGGCTGCTACGAGGAAACGGCGCAACGCTGGCGTTCGTCGAAATGCCGTGCGAGTAACGAACCGCATCTCGATGGTCGCCTCGTGGGTGCTGTGCCTGGTCGTCGCGACGTCATGCGCGGTGGTCGACCTTCCCGTCATCGTGCCGACACCGGAGGCGGACCGATTCAGCCGACCCCTTCCCTGGAACCTGCTGGAGAACGACGGTCGCGACCTGACGATCGGCATCCGCAAAGGCAGCGACCAGTGCGAACGCCTCGCCGGGGTCAAGGTCATCGAGACGCCTGATGACGTCCAGATCCTCGCCATCAATGGCCCGCCACCGCCAGACAGCCGCGTCTGTCTTCCGGTGTTGGAGATCCGCCGGTTCACGGTGACCCTCGAGGAGCCACTGGGCGACCGAACGCTGACGGGCTGTCAGTCCGACCCGTCGGTGATGATCCCGCCGGACTGCGCCACCATCGTTTCGGAGCCCTAGTCGAGAACGAGACCAGGGCCCGCCGATTGAGCGTGAGTGAACGCCTGTGCTATCCTCGCCGGGATGCGTTGACGCGGGAGCAGTACGCGCACGCCTCGCTCACAGCGAGCCGGAATCGGTGCGAGCCGGCGAGACGAGCGACGCGGAACTCGCCTGCCGAGCAGCCCGGGCGACCGGGCCGGGCGGCCTCCGATATCGGGCCGACGAGTGGACCGACCGTGGGGTTGTAGCTCAGCTGGGAGAGCACCTGCATGGCATGCAGGGGGTCGGGGGTTCGAGTCCCCCCAGCTCCACCACCCTTTGCGACTTCGGAATGCAATGGCAGCGGGCGGTCAAGCTCAGGTGGTACCGCGAAGCGCCCCTTCGTCCTGACGACGGAGGGGCTCGTTGTTTGTCCCGGAAGGTTCAAGAACCGATGATCCAGGAGCGAAACGCGACGGCGATGGTCGCCCATGACGGGCGGCGCTGGACGCTGCGTCCCGCCCGGCCGACCGACGGCCGCGGGCTGGCACGCCTGTTCGCCGACGTGCGTGCCGAGGGTCGCTGGCTGATCACCGCGCCCGGCGCGGTGAGCGAAGCGTCCGAGGCGTTCTGGATCAGCGAGCTGATCCGCGCCGACGAGCACCTGGCCCTCGTGGCCGAGGCCGATGGCGATGTCGTCGGCAACGTGCTCGTCAGCGTCGAGCGCGGGCAGGCGACCCAGCACATCGGCGTGCTGTCGATCTGCATCGGCGCCGACTGGCGCGACGTCGGCATCGGCTCCGAGCTGGTGGCTGCGGCGCAGCGCTGGGTGCGCGAGCAGAAGCTGCGCAAGCTGTCGCTGGGCGTGTTCCCTGACAACGAGCGGGCCATCGCCGTGTACGAGAAGCAGGGCTTCGTGCGCGAGGGCGTGCGGCGCATGCAGTACCGGTCCGGCGACCGATATCGCGACGAGGTCCTCATGGCCTGGTTCCCGGAGCCGGGAGCGGACCGATGAGCCTCCAGGGCACATTCTCCTCGGCGGGACCGTTCCGCGGTTCGGAACCCTCGATGTATCGCCGGAACCGCGCCGTGAGGCCGTTTGGGGCGACGCCTCGACGATCTATCGGTCGGGGTGACGCCCGAAGGGGGTTGATGTGCCGCGACAGGCCATGCGTCAACCGATGGATCGGCGAAACGACGCCCCGAGCATCCATCCGGGCGACATTCCTTCGATCGGTCGAGGGCGGGCCCCGAGCTCGCCTCGTCGGTGGGAGGGAGCGCCGATGACGGCACGCTCGACCCGCCCCTTCGACGCCTGGGCGGACGACTACGACCGCTACCGCCCCAGCTACCCCGACTCGCTGTTCGACGAGATCGGCTCACGGCTGGGGGTGGCCCCCGATGCCCGCGTCGTCGACCTCGGCGCGGGCACCGGGATCGCGACGTTCGCCATGGCCCGACGCGGCTGGCGGCTGACCGCCGTCGAGCCCGGCGCCGCGATGCTCGACCAGCTGCGGCAGCGGGCCGAGGCCGACGGGCTGAACGTCGAGGCGGTGGAGGCGAGCGCCGAGGAGACCGGCCTGCCCGACGCCGCGTTCGACCTGGCGACCGCGGCCCAGGCCTTCCACTGGTTCGACCGGCCGCGGGCGGTGGCCGAGATGGCCCGCATCGTCCGTCCCGGCGGCGGGATGGCGCTGTTCTGGAACGTCCGCCGCGCCGAGGCATCGGAGGTCGTGGCCGACTACGAGCGGCTCATCGGCCGCTTCTTCGGCGACGCCGGCATCGGCCAGTACCAGCAGCACGGGCGTGCCGCGGAGGAGGCCGCGACGCGCGCGGCGTTCGACGGCAACCCGGCCTGGCAGGAGCTGACCTACAGCGAGCCGCGCCATGAGCAGACCGTCGACGCCGAGACGTTCATCGGCATGGCGTTCACCGCGTCCTACGTCCGACGCCTCGACCCCGACGGCCAGGCGCGCTTCCGCGACGAGCTCGAAACCCTCCTTGCCGCGCACGGCGTGACCGACCGGCCATTCACCATCCCCTACCGCATCGACCTGTGGACCGCACGGAGGAGCGACCGATGACCACCGAGACGCGACCCGGCGCCTCGCGCGAGCGCGCCGGACGCTTCGACCCCGCCACGTTCGAGCCGAAGTGGCGGCAGCGCTGGGAGGCGGACCAGCTGTACGCGGCGCGCGATGACGACCCCCGCCCGAAGCGCTACATCCTGACGATGTACCCGTACCCGTCGGGCGACCTCCATATCGGCCACTGGTACGCCATGACCGGGCCGGACATCGTGGCGCGGATGCATCGGATGCAGGGCGAGAACGTCATGTTCCCGATGGGCTTCGACGGGTTCGGGCTGCCCGCCGAGAACGCGGCCATCGACCGCGGCATCCATCCGGCGGAGTGGACGTACGCGAACATCGACAACATGCGCCGCCAGATGCGGCTCATGGGCGCCGGCTTCGACTGGGCCCGCGAGGTCGTCACCTGCGACCCGTCCTACTACCGCTGGCAGCAGTGGCTGTTCCTGAAGTTCTACGAGGCCGGCCTGGCCTACAAGGCGATGGGCGCCGTCGACTGGTGCCCGAAGGACAAGGTCGTCCTGGCCCGCGAGCAGGTCGAAGGAACCGATCGGCGCTGCTGGCGCTGCGGCACGCCGGTCGAGAAGCGCGACCTGGAGCAGTGGTGGTTCCGGATCACGAACTACTCCGACGAGCTGCTGAACTTCGAGGGCATCGACTACCCCGAGCCCATCAAGGCGATGCAGACGAACTGGATCGGCCGATCCGAGGGCGCCGAGATCGACTTCCCGACCGAGGCCGATGACGTCGAGCCGATCCGCGTCTTCACCACCCGCCCGGACACGATCTTCGGCGCCACGTTCATGGTCCTGGCGCCCGAGCATCCGCTCGTCCCGGTCCTGACCACGGAGGACCGGAAGGCCGATGTCGAGGCCTACGTGGCGGCGGCGCGGCGCGCGACCGAGATCGACCGCCTGAACACCGAGCGCGAGAAGACCGGCGTCTTCACCGGCGCCTACGCCATCAACCCGATGACGAACGAGCGGATCCCGATCTGGATCGCCGACTACGTCCTGCCCGGCTACGGCACCGGCGCGATCATGGCCGTGCCCGCTCACGACGAGCGCGACTACGAGTTCGCGACGAAGTTCGACCTGCCGATCCGCTACGTGGTGGCGCCCGCCTCCGGCGAGCTGCCCACCGGCAGGGCGCTGGTCGAGCACACCGCCGACGAGGTGCTCATCGACTCGGGCGAGTTCACCGGCATGCCGGCGTCGGAGGCGATCCGCGCGATCACCAGGGCGCTCGAGGAGCGCGGCCAGGGCTCGTTCGCGGTCACGTACCGCCAGCGCGACTGGGTCGCCGGCCGGCAGCGCTACTGGGGCTGCCCGATCCCGATCGTGTACTGCGAGCAGCACGGCGCGCAGCCGGTGCCCGAGTCCGAGCTGCCGGTCGTGCTGCCGATGGACGTCGACTTCTCGCCGACGGGCGTGTCGCCGCTCCAGTCGCACGAGGGATTCCTGAAGGCCACCTGCCCGGCCTGCGGCGGTCCGGCGCGGCGCGAGACCGACACGATGGACACGTTCGTCGACTCGAGCTGGTATTTCCTGCGCTACTGCTCGCCGAACGCCGACGACGCGCCGTTCCATCGCGACCAGGTCGACGCCTGGATGCCGATCGACCTGTACACCGGCGGCGCCGAGCACGCGGTCATGCACCTGCTCTACTTCCGCTTCTTCACCAAGGCGCTGCGCGACCTCGGCCTGGTCGGGGTCGACGAGCCGACGCTGAAGCTGCGGAACCAGGGCCAGATCCTGGGTGCCGACCACAACCGCATGAGCAAGTCGCGCGGCAACGTCCAGGCGCCCGACGAGCTCGTCGCCCGCTACGGAGCCGATGCGGTCCGCGCGTTCCTGATGTTCATCGGCCCCTGGGACCAGGGCGGCCCGTGGAGCCCGACCGGGATCGACGGCGTGCATCGCTGGCTGGGGCGCGTGTGGCATGCCGCCCAGCCGGCGGAGGGCCCCTCGGAGCCGATCGGCCCCGGGGCCGATGCGCTCCAGCGCGCGCTGCGCCACGCGACGCACTCGACGATCGACGGGGTCACCGAGGACATCGAGGACTTCCGCTTCAACACCGCGATCAGCAAGCTCATGGCGCTGACGAACGCGATCACCAGGTCGCGCGAGGCGGGGCTGGCGGGTTCCGAGGCGTACGACGAGGCCATCGAGATCCTGCTGCTGCTCATGGCGCCGATCACGCCGCATATCGCGGAGGAGCTGTGGGAGCGGCGCGGCAAGCCGTACTCGATCCACCAGCAGCCGTGGCCGATGGCCGATCCGGAATGGGCGGCCGCGGAGACGATCGAGCTGCCGGTCCAGGTCGACGGCAAGCTTCGCGACCGGCTGGTCGTCACGCCCGACACGCCGGCCGAGGAGATCGAGCGCATGGCGCTCGCCTCGGAGCACGTGCAGCGCTACCTCAACGGGCGTCCGCCGGCCAGGGTCATCCAGATCCCCGGCCGCCTCGTGAACGTGGTGACCCCGAAGGACTGACGGTCCGTTGCGGTTGTGGCGCTTCTGGTAATGGGGCGGTAACCGGCCGGTAAGGGCAGGCGTCGTAGGCTGGCGACCTGCTTCCGAGGCCCGGCGTCGAGTGCCCGGGCGCTGGGCTTCGGACGCAGGTTTCACACCCTCCTCGCCTCCCGCGTGGAGTCACCGATGTCCCGATCGGACCGGATCGTGATCGCAGCCGGCGGCGGCGCCCTCGTGCTGGCGGCCGCGGCCGCATGGATCCTCCTTGCGCCGATGCTCGCGCCGGCGGACGGCGCGGTGCTGCCCTCGCCCGGCGCGTCGAGCGCGTTCGTCGGGCTGGTGCCGTCGGTGCCGGCCAGCGCCCCGGCGACGGGGACGATCGTCGTCGACGTCCAGGGCGCGGTGGTCGAGCCCGGCGTTCGCGAGCTGCCCGCCGGCGCCCGGGTCTCGGACGCCATCTCGGCGGCGGGCGGCTACGCCGCCGATGCGGACCTCGCGGCGGCATCGGCCACGATCAACCTCGCGCAGCCGCTCGTCGACGGGGCGCAGGTGCGCGTGCCGCGCATCGGCGAGGGCGTCGCCGCGGCCGCATCGGCCCCGGCAGGCGCTGGTGGCGCCGGTGGAGGAGGCAGCGGCCCGATCGACCTGAACACGGCGACGCCCGAGGAGCTCGAGGCGCTGCCCGGCATCGGCCCGGTCACCGTCCAGAAGATCGTCGCCGCGCGGGCCGAGCGACCATTCGCCTCGCTCGAGGACGCCGTCGAGCGCGGCATTCTTAACCGCGGGCAGCTCGAGGACATCCAGGGCCTGGCGACCGCCGGCTGACCGCGAGGCGTCGCCGTGTCCCGGCACCTCCTGCCCACGGCGCTCGCCGGTGTGGCGCTGGGCCTCCTCCTCGCGGATCGGGTCGCCGCGCCTCCGATCCTCGGGCTGGCGGCCGCCGGTGGGGTGGCGCTGCTCGTCGCGCTGGTCCTGCGCTGGTGGGTGCTCGGCCTCGTCGCCGTGCTCCTTCTGTCCGCGGTCCTCGGCGCCTGGCGGTACGGGACCGCCGTGCCCGACCCCGCGCGATCGGTGGCGACGCTCGTGGACGGCGCCGAGCACGAGCTGACCGGCGTGGTGGTCGACGACCCGCGGCCACGGGCGGATCGGCTCCAGGTCGTGCTCGGAGACGTGACGGCGACCGAGCGCGGAGCAATGTCTGATCGGCTCCTCGTCTGGATGCCGCGCGGGCCGGACATCGGCGCCGGCAGCCGGCTGGCGTTCACGGCCGAGCTCGAGCTGGCCGAGGACTTCGACGGCTTCGCGTACCGCGAGTACCTCGCCCGCCAGGGCATCGGCGCCATCGCGCGTCCGCGCTCGGTCCACGTCGTCGAGGGTGGCGGCGGGGTCGCCAACGCACTGGCCGGCGTGCGCACGACGCTGCTCGACGGGCTCGTCGGGATCGTGCCGGAGCCGGAGGCGGCGCTCGGCGCCGGGATCCTCCTCGGTGTCCGGTCGTCGATCGCGCCGGAGATCGGCGACGACTTCGCCGCGGCGGGCCTGACCCACGTCGTCGCGATCTCGGGCTGGAACATCGCCATCGTCGCCGCGCTCGTGGCGTCGCTGTTCCGTCCCCTCGAGCGACGGCGAGGCGGCCGGCGTACGGCACTCCTCGGCGCGACCGTGTGCGTGGCCGCCTATGTCCTGCTCACCGGCGCGAGCCCATCGGTCGTGCGGGCGGCGCTCATGGCCGGCGCGATGCTCGTCGGGCGCGCCGCCGGATCGCGCGCGCACGCGACGTCGGCGCTCGGCCTCGCCGCGCTCGTCATGCTCCTCGTCGCGCCGTCGGTCCTGTGGGACGTCGGGTTCCAGCTGTCGCTGCTCGCCACCGCCGGGCTCATCTGGTTCGGCGCGGCCTTCGAGCGACGGCTGCACCGCTGGCCCGGCTGGATCCGCGAGCCGGTGGCGCTGACGATGGCGGCGCAGGTCACGACGCTGCCGGTCATCCTCGTGAACTTCGAGCGGCTGTCGCTCGTCGCGCCGATCGCCAACGTGCTCGTCGTCCCGATCGTGCCGTTGTCGATGGCCGCCTCCGCCGGTGCCGCGCTCACCGGGACCGTCCTCGCCGTGCTGGATGCGGGCCTCATCGGCGATGCGCTCGCCTGGCTGGCCGGTGGCGTCGCGTGGCTCGTCCTGCGCGCGATGATTGTCGTCGGCCACCTCGCCGCATCGGTGCCGCTGGCGGCGGTCGACGTCAGCGTGCCGGCGCCGTTCGCGGTCGCCTGGTTCCCGCTCGTCGGGCTCGCCACCTGGGCGCTGCGCTCCGACGGACCTCCGATTGAGGAGCGGCTGCCGGACGAGGCGATGACCGGCACGCTCGCCGCGCTCGCGCGCGTCGCACGTCCGCTGCCGATGGCGCTGGCGGTTCTGCTCGTCCTGGGCGCGATCACGTTCGCCGCGCGGCCCGACGGCCGGCTCCACGTCACCGTCCTCGACATCGGCCAGGGCGACGCCATCCTCGTCGAGGCACCGGGCGGCGCCACGATGCTCGTCGACGGCGGTCCCGACCCGGAGCTCACCCTCCGCCGGCTGGGCGCGGAGCTGCCGTTCCACGTCCGCGACATCGACGTCCTCGTGCTCAGCCACCCGCACCAGGACCACGTCGGCGGGCTGGTCGAGGTCCTCGAGCGCTTCGACGTCGGGGCGGTGCTGCACGCCGGCATCGGCTTCGAGAACGCCGCCTACGAGCGCCTCCTGGCCGATGCGGCCAGTGCCGGCATCCCGGTCGTGCTGGCACGCGCGGGCGGATCACTCGCCCTGGATGCGACGACGAGCGTCGAGGTCCTCTACCCCGCCGAGGCCGATGCGCGGGCCCCGCTGCCGGACGGCGACATCAACAACGGCTCCGTCGTGCTCCTGCTCCGGCACGGTGGCTTCACCGCCATCCTCACCGGTGACGCCGAGGCGCCCGTCGAGGCGACGCTGCTCGCTCGGGGCGGTCTGCCGGCGGTCGACCTGCTCAAGGTCGGCCACCACGGCTCGCACTCGTCGTCGACGCCCGGGTTCGTCGACGCCCTGCGGCCGTCGATCGCGATCATCTCGGCCGGCATCGACAACGAGTACGGGCATCCGGCGCCCGAGACCCTCGCGACCTTCGCCGCCCGGCCGGGCCTGGCCGTCTATCGCACCGATCGCGACGGCGACGTCGAGCTCGTCACCGACGGGCTCACGTACCGCGTGCGGACCGATGCCGGCTGGAGGCCGGCGCGCCCGGTCCACGCCATCGGTGCAGCGAGTAGCATCGGTCCGTGGCCGTCCCCGACCGAGACACCGTTCAGCGCCTGCTCGACGAGGCCGCTCTGCCCGACGGCATCCGCGTCCACTCCGCCGGCGTCGCCCGCGTCGCGAAGGCCGCCGCGGGGCTCGTGGCGGAGGCCGGGATCCCGGTCGACGGCTGGCTCGTCGAGGCGGCGGCGCTGCTCCATGACATCGACAAGCCCGAGATCCGCCGCACCGGCGGCGAGCACGGCATCGTCGGCGCACGACGGCTCGAGGCGGCGGGCTACGAGGAGCTCGCGATGCCCGTCGCCTCCCACCCGATCACCGCGCTCCTCGACGAGGAACGCCACCCGATCGGCTGGCCGTCGGTCCTCGTGGCCGTCGCCGACCGGCACGTGGCGCAGGAGTTCCTCACCGTCGACGAGCGGCTCGACGACATGAAGCGAAGACATCCCGAGTACGCGGCGACCATCGAGTCGGCCCGCCGGCCGGCGCACGCCCTCGAGGCCCAGGTGGCCGAGGCCACCGGCCTGTCGACCGATGAGCTTGTCGAGCGGCTCCGCGCGGCCTGGGAGGCGGGCGCGTGACCGATCGCGCTCCCCTCGTGCTCCTGCACGGCGACGACGGCTTCGGGCTCGACCTCGCGGTGCGGGAGTTCGCGGCGTCGGTCGACGCGACCGACATGGTCGAGATCGTACCGGAGCGCTCCCCGGACGAGGGCGCGCTGGACCGCGCGCGGCTCGAGGCCGGCACGATGAGCATGTTCGGCGCCCACCTCACCGTCCTCCGCCAGCCGATCCGCGCCGCGGGTCGGTCCAACGCGGCCGCCGACCGCCTCGTGGCGCTCGTCGAGGAGCTTCCGCCCGGATCGGCGCTGGCGCTCGTCGAGGAGCGGCCATCGCGCGACATCATGAAGCCCCCGGCCCTGCTCAAGCGCCTCGCCGAGGCGGTCAAGGCGAGGGGCGGTCGCGTCGAGGAGCACCCGGCTCCCCGTCGGGGCGAGCTGCGCGGCTGGATCACGTCGCACGCGGCACGGCTCGGCATCGGGATCGAGGTCCGCGCCGCGCACGTGCTGGCCGAGCGCATGGGCGGCGCCATCTGGGAGACCGATATCGAGCGCGGCGAGATGACCCGCATCGCGGACTCGGAGCTGCGCAAGCTGGCGACGTACGTCGGGGACGAGCGACGCATCACCGAGGCCGATGTCGAGGCGCTGACCGCCGACACGCGTCCGGCGTCGGTGTTCGCCGTCACGAACGCGCTCGACCGGCGAGAGCCCGCGGCCGCGGCCGCCGCCCTGCAGCGGGCGCTGGACGAGGGACAGCCCGGGCTGCGCATCCTCGCCTCGCTGGCGGGCCGGGTGAGCGACCTCATCGTGGCGCGGGACCTGCTGGCGGCGAAGGTCCCGCCGCCGGAGATCGCGAAGCGCCTGGCTCGCGGAAACGTGAACGTCGCCCAGCGACTGGTGGACGCGGCGCGGCGCTATCGGGGCGAGGAGCTCGAGGCGATGCTCATCGGCCTGTGGCAGGCCGACGTGGCCATCAAGGCGAACGACGTCGACGAAGCGCCCGCCCTCGCGGGGTGGCTCGGAGAGCACCTGCTCGCCACCCGCAAGGCGGCGAGCTGAGGATCAGGCGGCGGGAGCCTGGCCGGCCTGGCCGGCCTGCAGCACGCGGTCGGACTCGATCGCGAACGTGCATCGCGCGCCGTCGAGGCCGAGGATGCCGATGAGCTGCTGGTCGACGTAGAGCTGGCGGCAGGGCACGCACAGGGCGCCGGGAATCGCGAAGAAGAGGCGTTCGTCGTTCTCCACGTCGCGGAAGACGGTGTCGAACACGCTGGTGAGGAGCGTGCCAGTGCAGAAGCGGCAGCTCTCGATCGGTCGCGAACGGCGCGGCTGGTCGGTCATGAGGCGAGCATGCGAAATCGCGCATGCCGCTCCAATGGGACCGATGGGCCACCCCGACCGACCGGGCGGGGTACTTTCGGGGAGGTCTAGACGACGCGGACGACCTGGGCGGCCTTGCCCCACAGGCGCTCGAGGCCGTAGTACTCGCGCTCCTCGGGCGCGAAGACGTGGACGATGACCGAGCCGTAGTCGAGGAGCACCCAGCGCGACGAGGCGCGGCCCTCGACGCCGAAGGGCTTGATGCCGTCGTCGCGCAGCTCGTCGACGATCGCGCCGGCAAGGGCCTGGACCTGGCGGTCGGATCGGCCGGAGAGGATGACGAAGAAGTCGGCCATCGTCGTCAGCTCGGCGGTGCGGAGCATGACGATGTCGCTGCCCTTCTTGTCGGAGGCGATCTCGACGATCCGATGCGCCAGCTCGGCGGCGTCGGCCGGGATGTCCACGCGCTCCGGATCGGTCAGGGTCGGTTCCTCGTCAGCCATGTCGGTACAGGCGGCGCTCGACGATGAAGTCCTCGACGCCGCGCGGCACAAGGTAACGGATGGCCTCGCCGGCCGCCACTCGGGCACGCAGCGCGGTGCTGCTGACGTCGAGCGACGGACCATCGAGAAGGTGGATCCGATCGGCCCGCTCGCCGAAGCGAGCCTCGAGCGCGTCGCGGGCCGGCATCGGGTTGCCGGGACGCGGCCCGACGATCCACGGGATGCGCTCGAGGAGCCGATCCGGCTCGCGCCAGGTGTCGATCTGGGCCAGCGAATCGGCGGCCATGATCAGGAAGAGCGTGACCTGCGGCCCGTACTGGGCCCCGAGCTCCTCGACGCTGTCGATCGTGTAGGACGGCCCCGGCCGCTGCATCTCGATCGTGCACAGCTCGAACAGCGGGTCGCCGGCGATCGCCAGGCGGGTCATGATCAGCCGATCCGTCGCGCGCGACACGACGTCACCGTCCTTGTGCGGCGGCTGCGCGGCCGGCATGAACAGCACCCGGTCGAGGCGCATGGCGTCGGCCGCCAGGGTCGCCAGCCACAGGTGGCCGACGTGCGGCGGGTCGAACGTGCCGCCGAGGATGCCGATGCGCGACGGCGCGTCGTCGGCCTGCAGCGACTCGAGGGCCGCGTCGGGCCCGGTGGCCGGATCGGCGGCCCACAGCCGGGTCGTCATTCCTCGTCGCCCCACTCGAGCTCGGCGTCGCCGATGCGGACCGTCGTCCCGGGCCCCGCGCCGGCACGGCGCAGCGCCTCGTCGATGCCGAGCCGCTCGAGGAGCCGCCAGAACCGGTCCCGCGACTCGGGGTTCTCGAAGTCGGTGCGCGCGGCGGCCGTCTCGATCCGGCGGCCCCGAACGCGGAAGCCGTCCTCCTCCGGGACGACCTCCCAGCCCTCGGCCAGCGGGTCGAAGCGATGGACGCGGACCGCCTCGGGCTGCGGTGAGGAGGCGGCACGGGCATCGGCCTCCTTCAACGCGTCGCGCAGGCGGCGGATGAGCTCGTCGAGGCCCGTCCCGTCGTGCGCCGACACGCCGACCGGGTCGACGCCCTTCGCGCGCAGCTCGGCCCGGATGTCGGGCCAGCGTTCCCTGACCTCCGGCAGGTCGAGCTTGGTGACGACGATCGGCATCGGCCGCTCGAGGAGCTTCGGGTCGTGGAGCCGCAGCTCTTCGGCCACTGCCTCCCACTCGGCCACCGGCTCGCGCGCGGCGCCGTTGACGACGCCGACGAGGACCCGCGTCCGCTCGGCGTGGCGCAGGAAGTGGTGCCCGAGGCCGCGGCCCTCGTGCGCCCCCTCGATCAGCCCCGGCAGGTCGGCGATGACCACCGGATCCTCCCCGTCCTCGCCGAGCGCGATGACGCCGAGGTTCGGGGTGATCGTCGTGAACGGGTAGTCCCCGACCTCGGGCCGCGCGGCGGTGAGCGCCGCGAGGAGCGTCGACTTGCCGGCGTTCGGCGCCCCCACGAGGCCGATATCGGCGATGAGCTTGAGCTCGAGCTCGATCCAGCCCTCCTCGCCGGGCGTGCCCTTCTCGAAGTGGGTCGGGGCCCGATGCGTCGCGGTCGCGAAGTGGACGTTGCCGCGTCCGCCGCGGCCACCGCGGGCGACCACGAGGCGCGAATCGGCCTCGAGCAGCTCGCCGAGGACCTCGCCCTCCGGCAGCCGCCGCACAACGGTGCCGGGCGGCACGGGGATGATCACGTCGGCACCGTTCTTCCCGTGCGCCCGCCGGCCCATCCCCCGCCCGCCGGGCTCGGCGCGGAAATGGCGACGGCGCTTGAAGTCGGCGAGCGTCGTGAGGCCGGGATCGACGACGAGCACGACGTTGCCGCCGTTGCCGCCGTCACCGCCGTCCGGACCGCCGCGCGGCACGTGGGCCTCGCGACGGAACGTGTTGGCGCCATCCCCTCCGGCCCCACCGGCGACGTAGATCCGGGCGCGATCGGCGAACATCAGGCAGCGAGGATAGCCGCGCCACCGATCGGCGGCGTCACGGGCAGTCGACCGGGTCGGAGGGCTCGAGCGGATCGGCGGCCGCGTCGGCGGCGGTGCGATCCTCGACGACGGCCTCGCCATCGGCCTGGAGGCGGATGACGTGCGCCGTGCCCGGATCGGCGGTGAACTCGGCCAGCACCGCGCAGTCATCGATGCGGACGAGTCGGACGCGCTGCGGATCAGGGGCGGAGAGCGCGGCCATGCCCGGCTCGTCGGAGCGCGCCGACCAGGCGGCCCTGCCGATCTCCAGGCTCAACGCCGTGCCGGGATCCGACGCCTCGGAGACGTCGATCAGGACCGAGATGACGGCGTCGGACCCGCGCGGTGCCGGCGTGCCACCGAGGACCCCGCAGCCCGCGAGCACGGGCAGCAGGAGCGCGAGGAGGGCGAGGCGGACGCGGATCCGGGAGTGGCGGGCGATGGCGCTCGCCTAGAGGTACCGGAGCGGGTTGTCGATGATCCCGTTCACGATCACCTCGAAGTGGACGTGCGGGCCGGTGCACGTGCCCGTGCAGCCGATGCCGCCGATGCCCTGGCCGGCGCCGACGACCTGGCCGGCACTGACCCAGATCGAGCTGAGGTGGTTGTAGACGGTGGTCATCCCGTTGCCGTGGTCGATCTGGATGACGTACCCGCCGCCGTTGTTGCGCCAGCCGGCCGAGGTCACGACACCGGCCTGGGCGGCGATGATCGTCGTGCCGTACGGGGCGGCGATGTCGAGGGCGAGGTGACCGGCGTGGTAGTACTGGCTGATCGAGCCGCCGGGGACCGGCCACAGGAGGGTCGTCGGAGCGGGGCCGGGAGCCGGGGCGCGGGAGGTGGTTGAGCCGGCCGTCTGGCCGATCGCCGGCTTCGCGTCCTCGGGGCCGGGAAGGGGCGTGGCGTCGGGGTCGATGGCGAGGGGGGTGGGCAGCGGAGCCTGGCTGGTGGGGACCTGCGCGTGGGCCGCGCGGTCGAGAAGGATCTGCTCGTCGAACGGGGTCGCCTGACCGATGTCGTAGGTCGTCGTGCGGGAGACGAACGGCTCCCCCGCGCCGCGGACGCTCTGGATGAACGCCACTCCGCCACTCGTGGCCGTCTGGGTTCCTGAGGCGTGGCCGATGCCGGCCAGGACGGCGGCCGCCACGAGGGCCAGCACGCTGACGTGGGCAATCAGCCGCGTGGGGAGTTGGCTTTCGGCAACACGGCGGGTCAGCCGTCGTGGATCAGGCAATAGAAGTTCAAGCTCCGCGTGTTTTCGGGTCGGGTCGCTGAAGATGCGGGGCTTCCGTCGGTGACCCGATGGCCTGCCCCCGCGCCGACGGCGTGCGCCGTTTTGCTGGCGAGGATGCTAGCAGGGCTTCGCAGGGAGCGGCAACCCAATTCTGCGCATGGCAGGCGGTACCACCGGGTTGTGCGGTTCCGTGCGGTCGATCACGGTTCCGGATCCCGGTTCGCTAGCTGGAGCGCCGCCGATCCGACCTCGGCGAGCGTCCGGGACCCGACAGAAAGCGAGATCCATGCCAGCCCACGGGCCGATCCCGGCGCCGGCGGCAGCTCGACGGTCACGTCGATCGCCTCGCCCGGCTCGAGCGCGGGCAGCGGATCGCCGATGACGGCCAGGTCGCCGGGCTCCGCGGCGAGGTACGGCAGGTCGCTCTCCTCCCAGCCGGCGACGAGCTCGGCGCCGGCCGGGATCGGCTCGGTGCCCGTGTTCGTCACCCGCAGCCGGATCGGCCCGTCCGGGGCCACGGGAGCCCAGAACGGCGGTCCGTCGCCCTCGACGGGCTGCGGCGCGGCGCCGACGAGCGCATCGGCCAGGGCGACCCGCGCGGCGAGCTCGCGCTCCGAGAACCAGCCGGCGAGGCCATCGAACAGCCCATCGGCGATGGCGGCCTGCCCCTCGGCCGATGCGAGCATGTCGTGCTCCGCCCGGAGCGTGATCGAGCCGACCTCGCTGAGGACGCCGGGCATCTGGAGGCCGCGATGCGGCTTGCACCACGTGTCGTCGGCGGCCTCGCAGCGGTCGCCATCGGCCCAGGTGCGGCTGATGACGTAGTAGGCGACGGCCTCGGTGCCGCGGTCCTGGCGCTCGTACTCCGTCGCCAGCGGATCGATGGCGTCGACGACGCCCGCCTGGATGCCATCGGCCAGCGCGGCACTGCGATCGGCGCCCCACGGCGTCTCGTCGTCGTAGAACGTCTGCGTGGCGGCGAGCTCGAAGACGACGCCGTCCTGGGTCAGCGAGTTGATGTGGATGCTCACGAACGCATCGGCTCCGGCGAGGTTGGCCCGATCGATCCGCGCCTGGAGCTCGTCGCGGGTGCGGACCCGGCCGGTCTCCTCGAAGCCGGCCTCCCCGTCGCCGTCGACGTCGCGCCACGGCGGGCCGTCGCAGTCGAACCGGGGGTCGAAGTCGCCGGCCAGCGCCTCGTCGCCCTCGCGCAGCATGACGACGCCGATGCCGTCGGCCTCGAGCCGGTCGCGCAGCTCCTCGGCGATGGCCAGGGTCAGCGTCTTCTCGGCGAGCTGCGTGCCGCGCTCTGACGGATCGGGCACGCCCCAGTCGAGGCAGCCACCGTGTCCCGGGTCGAGCGCCACGACGATCGCGCCCGGGTTGGGCGGGTAGATCGCGCTGTCCAAGCCCGGCGCCGGGACGACGGTCGGCTCGGCCGCCGTCTCGGACGGCGACGCCGCGACGCTGACCGATGGCGCGGTCGAGGGACGGACGGACTCCGACGCCCATGGCGTGGCGCCGCAGCCCGCCAGCAGCAGGAGCGCCAGCCCCGATCGCAGGACACGGTCGAGCGCACGACGCGCGGGCCGGATGGAGCGCGGAGCGGTCACGTGCCGGTCAGTGGCGCGGGACGTGGATCAGGGCCGCTCCGAGGCCTCGACGGACTTCGTGAGCGAGACGAGGAACTCGGCGTTGTTCTTCGTCTTGGCGAGCCGCTGCATGAGCAGCTCGATCCCCTCGTTCGGCCCGACGGCGGAGAGCATGCGACGCATGGTCCAGACCATACGCAGCGTGTTCTCGTCGAGGAGCAGCTCCTCGCGACGGGTGCCGGAGCGCAGGACGTCGATGGCGGGGAAGATTCGCTTCTCGCTCAGCTTGCGATCCAGCGCCAGCTCCATGTTTCCGGTGCCCTTGAACTCCTCGTAGATCACGTCGTCCATGCGCGAGCCGGTGTCGACCAGGCAGGTGGCGATGATCGTCAGCGAGCCGCCGTTCTCGATGTTCCGTGCCGCGCCGAAGAATCGCTTCGGCGGGTAGAGGGCCACCGGGTCGACGCCGCCCGACAGCGTCTTGCCCGACGCCGGCAGGGCGAGGTTGTAGGCCCGCGCCAGCCGGGTGATCGAGTCGAGCAGGATGACGACGTCGCGGCCGGTCTCGACCTGGCGCTTCGCGATCTCGAGGCACATCTCAGCGACGCGGGTGTGGTTCTCGGTCGGCTCGTCGAAGGTCGAGGAGTAGATCTCGCCGTTGACCGAGCGCTCCATGTCGGTGACCTCCTCGGGGCGCTCGCCGATGAGGGCGACCATGAGGAGCGCTTCCGGCGCGTTCTCGGTGATGCCGGCGGCGATCTGCTTGAGGACGGTCGTCTTGCCCGCCTTGGCCGGCGACAGGATGAGGCCGCGCTGGCCCTTGCCGATCGGGCTGATGAGGTTGATCAGGCGCTGGGTGAGGTTCTTCTGATCGGTCTCGAGGTCGAACATCTCGTCCGGGAAGACCGGCACGAGGTTGTCGAAGTACGGCCGGCGCTTGGCCACCTCCGGCTCGACGCCGTTGACGGTGTCGACGCGCAGCAGGCCCCAGTACTTCTCCTGGTCCTTCGGCGCGCGGGTCTGGCCGGTGACGCGGTCGCCGGTGCGCAGGCCGAAGCGGCGGACCTGGGAGGTCGAGACGTAGATGTCGTCCGGCGACGGCATGACGCCGTTGACCCGGAGGAAGCCGAAGCCCTCGTCGACGATCTCGAGCACGCCCTCGGCCATGCCCGGCTCGCCGTTGCGCTGCGAGCCGCTCGGCGCGAGCGGGACGACGTCGAGGAGCTTGAGCACGAGGTCGGAGTGCTCCATCTCCTCGTGGCCCTCGATGTCGTGCTCGGCGGCGAGCTCGCGGAGCTCCTCGATCGGCTTGGCCTGGAGGTCGGCGAGGTTCATCGCCGGCTCGTCGAGGTCGGTCGGGAAGGGACCGGTGTAGATCGACGAGTACTGCCCGGAGGCGTAGTCGTTGCGGCGGCGCGGGGTGAACCCGCCCCGCTGCTGCTGGCGCCGGGACGAGTTGTCGTTGCGGCGGCGCGAGCGGCGACGCTGCTGCTGCTGCTGTGGTCGCGCGTCGTCGTTCATGCTCGCCTCGCCTGCCAGCAGTGCTTCATGTAGGTCGTGACCTCGATGAGCTTGGGGGCGCCGTCCCTGGTGCACCACCCGCGATCCGGGATGAGCGAGCGGGTGAAGCGTGCGCAGGTGCGGCAGTTGAACAGGTCGACCCTGTCGTCGGCACGGTGGGGGGTCGTGGCCTCGGGATCGGGACCGCGGTGGGTCACGCGGTGCTAGACCTTGCGGGTCCCGGCTCGAGTGGTGATGTTGGGGCCCCCGTATCCGCTCATCTCACCGATGAGCCGCGTCCGGATCTGACGCAGGACGGGTCTCCAGTCCAGTGAATCATACCCGAGTTGCGCAAGCACGTCCTCGGTACTCGTGGCTGCACCAATGCTCCCGGTCAGCTCCCGTGCCGCCGGCTCGCGCCACCACGTCTCCCCGAAGCGGTGCTCGAGCGCGTCGACCACCTGGGCCGCCAGGATCGTCTCCTCGATCGCCCTCACCGATGCGAATGGCGCCGGCACGTCGGCGAGGAACGCCTCCTCCGGCACGAGCACGCCGGTGATATGGCCGACCATGCCCGCGAAGTACGCGCGGCACAGCGCCGGCTCGTCGGGCGTGGCGAACAGCCGCAGCTCGTACTGGAGCAGGCCGATGAGCCGGCGCAGCCGCCACAGCCGGACGAAGGCGACGAAGTCCACGAGGCCGGGCACCTCCTCGGCGTCCACCCCGAGCTCCTCGCCCAGCCAGCGCGGCGAGCCGACGATCGTGGCGTACGCCCCGTCCACGGCCGCCGTGCCGGCGCTGCGGTCGGCACCGGCGCCGCCGAGCCGGGACTCGGCGGCCCGCCAGCCCTCGAAGCCGCCCCCGACCCCGCTCGTCCGGCCGGTGGCGGCGATGGCCCGATCGACCTCGCGCGGGCCGAACCAGTGGGCCCAGGCCGCGCCGTTCGCGACGCGCCACAGGTCGGCCTCCGTGCCGTCGCCCTGCTCGATGTCGAGGAGGGCGAGGTCGCGGCGCAGGGCCGCGTAGTACGGCGTCTCGGAATGGAGCACGAAGCGCTCGAGGTCGACCGCCAGCTGGCGCGGGTCGGTGGCCGACGCGGCGGCCTTCTCGTTGACGTCGCCCTCCGCGGTCCATGCCGCCAGCCGCTCGAGGTACAGCGGGTTGAGGGCCTCGAGCGCCTCGCGGTAGGCCATGAACAGCCGCTCGCGCAGCTCCCGGAGCGGGATGCGCGCGATGCGTTCGGGAACGTCGTCGAGCGGCACCTCCTCGCCGCGCCACAGGATGCGCGTGGCCGCGCGTGCGGCGGCGATGCGACGGTCGAGGTCCGCGGTGTCGGGCACGACGGCCAGCTCGTGGCCGGGTCGCGGGGTTGATCGGCGTCGGCGGGCGGTGGAGGTGGGCATCTAGCTGGTCTCGACGGCGGCGGGTTGGGTCGTGCGGCGGCGCGCCGGCGTGGCACGCCGTCCGAGGGTCGCGCCAGCCGCGGCTCCGACGAACTCGCGGAAGAGCGGGTGCGGTCGGTTCGGGCGGCTCTTCAGCTCCGGGTGAGCCTGCGTCGCCACGAACCACGGATGGTCGCGAAGCTCAATGTACTCGACCAGGCGGCCGTCCGGAGAGACGCCGCTGAAGCGCATCCCCGCCGCGGCGAGGCGGTCGCGGTAGGCGTTGTTCACCTCGAAGCGATGCCGGTGCCGCTCGTAGGCGATCTCGGTGCCGTACGCCTCGCGCACCTTCGACCCCTCCTCGAGCCGGGCGGGATACAGGCCGAGGCGCATCGTGCCGCCCTTGTCGGTGACGTCGGCCTGGTCGGGCATGAGGTCGATGACCGGGTGCTCGGTGAAGACGTTGAACTCGCTCGAGTTCGCGTCCTCGGTGCCGAGCGCCTCGCGCGCGAACTCGATGACGGCGCACTGGAGGCCAAGGCACAGGCCCAGGAACGGCACCCGGTTGCGGCGCGCCCACCGGATCGCGCGGATCTTGCCCTCGACGCCGCGGTAGCCGAAGCCACCCGGCACGAGGACGCCTGCGACGCCCTCGAGCTCGCTCGCCACCTGCTCGGGCTCGATGCGCTCGAGGTGCTCGGATCGGATCCAGCGCACGCCGACCTCGACGTTGTGATGGAGCGCGGCGTGCTTCAGGGCCTCGGTGACGCTGATGTACGCGTCCGGCAGCTCGGTGTACTTGCCGACGATCGCGATCTCCACCTCCTGCCGCGGGGCGCGGATGCGGTTGACGAGCTCCTGCCAGTCGGAGAGGTCGGGCTCGCCACCCGGCAGCTCGAGCTCGCGGGTGATGAGCTTGCCGAGGCCGGCGCGCTCGAGCTGGAGCGGCACCTCGTAGATGCTGCGGGCGGTCTTCAGCGGGATGACGGCGTGGACGTCGACATCGGTGAAGAGGCTGACCTTGTCGAGGATCTCCTCCTCGATCGGCTCGTCGCTGCGCAGGATGATGACGTCGGGCTGGATGCCGATGCCGCGCAGCTCCTTGACCGAATGCTGCGTCGGCTTCGTCTTCAGCTCGCCGGTGGCGCCGATCTCCGGCAGCCACGTCACGTGGACGTAGAGCACGTTGCGGCGGCCGACGTCCTTGCGCATCTGGCGGATGGCCTCGAGGAACGGCAGGCTCTCGATGTCGCCGACGGTGCCGCCGACCTCGACGATGACGACGCCGTGCGCCGCGAGGCCGCTCGTCGCCACGGAGCCGGTCCCCTCGCGCGCGACGCGCGCGATGCGCTCCTTGATCTCGTTGGTGATGTGCGGGATGACCTGGACCGTGCCGCCGAGGTAGTCGCCGCGCCGCTCCTTGGCGATGACGCTCTGGTAGATGCGGCCGGTCGTGACGTTCGACGCCTGGGACAGGTTCTCGTCGATGAAGCGCTCGTAGTGCCCGAGGTCGAGATCGGTCTCGGCGCCGTCATCGGTGACGAATACCTCGCCGTGCTGGTACGGCGACATCGTGCCCGGGTCGATATTGATGTACGGGTCGAGCTTCAGGATGCTCACCGGCACGCCCCGGGCCTTCAGGATGCGACCGATGCTGGCCGCGGTGATGCCCTTGCCGAGGGAGCTCGTGACGCCACCCGTGACGAAGACATACTTCGGCATCGGTCGTCTGTGCACCTAGCGGTGGCTCGGGCGGCGGGTGGTGGATCCGGAGGCCGCGCGCGAGCGGCGTCGCCATGCGCCACTCGGGACCCGATCATACCGCACCCGCGGCCGATCGGTGTACGGTTCCGACCGATGACCGCCACCCGCAGCGCCTCCCGCGATCCGCACGAGCACCTGCGCCGTGCGTTCGTGCGCGACGGATGCCTCATCGCCCTCCCCCGCCGGCGCCCGCTCCTCCTCGCGGCCTGCGACTTCCTGGCCCATCGGTTCGAGCGTGACCGCCTCTACGACGAGCGCGAGGTGAACGCGATCCTCGCCGACGACGCGCCCGATCCGGCGACCCTGCGGCGCCTCCTCGTCGACCTCGGCTACCTCGGGCGCCGCAACGGGGCGTACTGGCGCGAGCGCCCGATGCCCGACGGCGGTTCGTCGCCGCCGCCTGACCGATAGATCGGTCATAGCGCGCACCAGGACGGCCTCGTGCATCCGGCTGACCGATCCATCGGTGGTCGCAATCGGCGTCGAAGGGGCTGGCTACTCGCCCGATCCCTCGGCCGAGCCGGTGACCTCCGTGGCCTCCTGCGTGTGGAGCAGGCACACGACCTCGCGATCGCCCTCCTCCCACGTCTGCTCATTCGGCGGGATCGTCGTCACGTACCAGATCGAGTCCTGGTAGCCGGTGCCGACGTACGGCTTGAAGGCGGCCTCGCACGCCGCGGTCGCGGACTGCTGCACCTCGGTCTCGCCCGGGAACGGATCCTCCGCGCCGCCCACGTCGCTGACCTCGTAGACCTCGAAGACGTGCGCCGCCTCGCAGTCGACGACGAGGACGGTCTCGAGCTGCGTGCTGTCCGCGGTGAAGCAGTCGCCGACCTCGAGGTCGAAGACGCTCGTCTCCTCGCCGGCCCCGGCGCTGGCCGTGTCGCTGGCATCGGCACTGGCGGCGACGCTCGCCGATGCGCTGGCGGGCGCGAGGCTCACCATCGCCTCGGAGGGCGACGGCGAGGTGTCGTCGCCGCTCTGGCAGGCCGCGATCACCAGGGCGACGAGCACGAGCGACGCGGGCATGGTCATGCGCTGGAAGGGAATCAACGTCACGAGGGCAGGCTCCGTGCGGGTGCGGGGATGGGCCGACGCCACGCGGCGTGACGCCTCGCCCGTCGACCTTGCACGTCCGGTTCCACCGGGCGCGCGCCGCCGGTCCCACCGTCGGCCCACGGCCGCGGCCGTACGATGCCGCCATGCTCGCCGCCCTCCTCGCCGCGCTGCGCGTCGTCCATCCCGCGCCGACGCTCGCCGTCACGGCACTGTCCGGTGCGCTCGGGGCGATCCTGCTGGCGCAGGCAGGCCGGCCGATCGGCTCCGAGTGGCTGCTCGTCGTGGCCGCCGTCCTCGGCTCGCAGATCTTCGTCGGCGCCACGAACGACCTGGTCGACCGCGTCCGTGACGCGGCGGCCGGGCGCATCGAGAAGCCGCTGGCCGGAGGCGACCTCTCGCCCGGCACCGCGGTGTGGATCGCCTCGTTCGGGCTCGCCCTCCAGATCGTCGCCTCGCTGGGCATCGGCTGGGCGTTCCTGGCGCTCGGGCTGGTGGCCACCGCATCGGCCACGGCGTACAACCTGTGGCTGTCGCGGACGCCGTTCTCGGTGCTGCCCTACGTCGTGAGCTTCGGCATCCTGCCGATCTGGATCGCGACCGGCGTCGGCGTCGACCTGGCACGCGTGGCGGTCGCGCCGCTCCTCGCCGCGCCGTTCGCCGCGGCGGCCCACGTCGCCAACGTCCTGCGCGACTTCGAGGCCGATGCGGCCCAGGGCTCACGCAGCTTCGCGCACGCGATCGGCCGGGATCGGGCCTTCCGGCTGGCCTGGGGCCTGGCCATGCTCGTCGGCGTGGCGGTCGGCGCCTGGCTCATCGCCGGCGGCATGACGTCGTGGCCGGCGCTGGCGCTCGGTGGCATCGGCCTCGCGGCGGTTGCGGCAGGGGTGCGCGGGCCGGGCGCGCTGTGGGCCGGAATGCTCGTCGCCGCCGTGTGCTGGACCGCTGCCTGGGCCCTTGCCACCGGCTGAGCTGGCGCGCGGCGCATGAGTGTGGCTGGCGCGCCGCTCGCGCGCGTGTGGCTGGCGCGCGGCGCACGAGTGTGGCTGGCGGCAGGCCTATCGGCGCTTCAGCCGCCGAAATGCAGCCCGGAGGCCGCGAGACGACCGGTCAGGGTGCCGGTTGGCAGGGAGCGACCCGCAAATCGGCCGTTGAGCTGTCCATACGCCTGCCACGGCCGGCATCGGCGCTGGCATCGGCACCAGCAAAGGCGATCGGCGAGGTGAGGGCGCGTGGCTCGGCCGCGGGCGCACGGGTGTGGCTGGCGGCAGGCGTATCGGCGCTTCAGCCGCCGAAATGCAGCCTGGAGGCCGCGAGACGACCGGTCAGGGTGCCGGTTGGCAGGGAGCGACCCGCAAATCGGCCGTTGAGCTGTCCATACGCCTGCCACGGCCCGCATCGGCGCAGGCACCGGCGCAGGCGATGGCGATCGGCGAGGTGAGGGCGCGCGGCTCGGCAGACGCCTGCCACGGCCGGCATCGGCGCCGGCATCGGCACCAGCACCGGCGCGCTGCGACCGGCGAGCGGCGATATGCGATGGGTTTCAGCGCGGGTCAGACCGCGTCGTCGAGCTCCATCTCCTCCTCGTCGGTCTCCTCGGTGAGCTTCAGCCACACGAACAGGCCGGCAAGGATGGTGAGCGGGATGACGATGACCGCCGCGAGGAGGGCGGCCAGGCTGATGAGAAGGACCTTGAGCGCCTTCATCGGGATCTCCTAGCTGCTGCGGCGCCGCTTGGGCCCGGCGACCTTACTGTCGTTGCTCAGGTGCGGACTGGATCATAGCCAAGATCTCGTCCCGGGTGAACTCGGACAGCTGGTGGCCGGCGCTCCGCGTGCCGGTCATCGCGAACAGCCGCAGGACGAACGATCCGTCCTGCTCGAACAGGAAGGCGTCGTGCGCCCGCTGGGTGTCGATGAAGGCGCCGATGACCCGCATCCCGAGCTCGTAGTAGTTCGTGAGGTCCGGCGCCGGCACGTCCGAGTCCGCCGAGCCGCGCTTCGAGCTGCGGGCGTCCATGAGTTCGGCGACCTGGTCGTCGGTCAGCTCGTAGGTCCGCTTCGTCACCGATCCGAGCTGGTCGCTGTCGCTGCCACCGGACGACAGGCCGATGCCCTGGAGCAGGAACCCGCCCTCGAGCTCGAGGAGGAGGATCTCCTTGAGGTGCTCGCTGTCGACGAACGCGCCGATCGAGCGCAGGACCTCCTCCCAGTCCTGGCGAGGGCTGCCGTCGTAGATGCGCATGCCCGGGAATCCCTCCGCTCCTGACGCCTGACGGCGTCGGGGCGAGCATACCCCGCGGTGAGATCAGGTCAAGGCCGATGCGACCGCGCCGGCCGTCCGAGCGTTCGCGATGATGAGCGCCACGTTCACCCCGAGCGTCCGGCCCGCGGACGCGCGTGCCAGCCACGACAGCAGGTGCGGGGTGACGGCGCCACCGCGGATGCCGCGGGCGTCGGCGTCGGCGAGGGCATCGGCCACCCAGGCGTCGACCTCGGCGGCATCGATGGCGAGGTCCGCCGGCGGCGGCTGGACGAGGAGGAAGCCCGCCGCGCCCGGCAGGCCGCGATGCGCCGCGATGGCCGCGGCCGCCGCTTCCGGCGTGTCGACGCGGTGGTTGATCGGGAGGCCGGAGCTCGTCGAGTAGAACGCCGGCAGGGTGTCGGTGCCGTAGCCGACGACCGGCACGCGCCGGGTCTCGAGCAGCTCGAGCGTGGCCGGCAGGTCGAGGATCGACTTCGCCCCCGAGCAGACGACCGCCACCGGCGTGGCCGCCAGCTCGTCGACGTCGCCGGAGACGTCGAAGCTCGTCGCCGCCCCGCGATGGACGCCGCCGATGCCGCCGGTGGCCATGATCCCGATCCCCGCGGCGTGGGCGATGCGCATCGTGGCGCTCACCGTCGTCGAGGCCAGGCGCCGGGCGGCGAGCAGCGGGCCGAGGTCGCGCGACGCGGCCTTCGCGACCTGCCGCTCGGGATCGGCGAGGCGCTCGAGGAGGTCGCGCGCCACGCCGACGACGAGGCGGCCGTCCTCGATCGCCGTCGTGGCCGGCACCGCGCCGGCGGCGCGGACCGCCTCCTCCGAGGCGAGCGCCGTCTCGAGGTTGTGCGGCGCCGGGAGGCCCTGCGCCACGAGGCTCGACTCGAGCGCCACGACGGGCCGGCCGCCGGCGAGCGCGTCGGCGATTTCGTCCGAGACGAGGAGCGGCGCGGTCACGCCGTCTCCTCCGCCGGGACGGGCGTCTGCGCGCCGACGACGCGCGCCACCTGCGAGGCGACCGTGCCGGCGCGGACCATCGCCGCGCGAAGCGCCTCGGCGGACGGCGGCCAGGCCGCGTGGACCTCGGCGAGGAGCGTGGCGGCGAACGCGTCGCCGGCGCCGGTCGTGTCGATGACGCCGTCGCCCGCAGGCGTCGCGGTCTCGATGGCCGGGTCCGTGCCGGTCGCCGCCGCCACCCCCGCCCCGTCGGTGACGACGACGGTCGTGCCCTCGGTCAGCGGCGCGAGGGTCGTGGCCAGCTCGGCGGGCGAGCGATCGGGCGGCAGGTCGACGAGTGACGCCGCCTCCCGACGGTTGAGGACGAGGAGGTCGGGGGCGAGTGCCAGCAGGCCGGCGCGCCAGGCATCGGCATCACGGAACGGGCAGCCGACGAGCATGCGGCGCGCGGAGCCCATGGCGGCGGCCGCGAGCGGCTGGCGGGGCTCCTCGAGCAGGTAGCCCGACACGACGATCCAGTCGGCGGCCGGCGCGAGCTCCGGCAGGCGCGCGGCCGCGGCCGAGGCGAACGGGACGCGGTCGCTGAGCATCGTCCGCTCGCCGGCGGCGTCGAGGAGGATGACCACCGATCCGGTCGCACGGGCCGGCATCGGCACGACCGACACCCCGGCCCGATACAGCGCGTCACGCACGAGCGGCGCGGCGACGTCGTCGCCGACGGCGCAGGCGAGCCGGACGGAGCGCCCCCGCCGTGCGAGCCGGACGGCGACGTTCGCTCCCTGCCCGCCGACCCCGAGCCGGACGTCGGCCGGGACGTCGCCGCCGGGACGCATCGGCTCCCTGGGCGTGGCATGCACGTCGAGGAGGGCGTCGCCGAGGACGAGGATGCCGGCCATGCTCAGAGCGGTCGCCGCGACGCGTAGCCCTCGCGCGTCGTGTGCCACCAGCCGAGCTCGGCGTCGTCCAGCCGCCAGCACAGCCAGGCCGGCTGCCCGTCGCGCTCGGTCGGGAAGTCGACGAGGCCGGTGGTCAGGTCGCGCACGACGATGCCCAGGCCCTCGAGGTGGTCGAGCAGCATCCTGGCCCGCTCGCGTCGTTCGGCCGTCTCGGCCTCCAGCCGCTCGCGCCGGGGCGGCACGCCGGGGCCGGCGGCGAGCTGCCCGTGGAGGGCGGCGTGGGCCGTATCGGCGGCCTGTCGCTCGAGGGCGAGCTGGATGAGGATGGCGCGCACCGACGGCAGGAGCGCGCGTGCCTCATCGGGGGTGTAGACACGCTGGTTCGACATCGACAGCGCCGATGGTAGTGCTAGGATCGGTGGCCCGACGGGCCTGCTCCGCACCGCGACGGCGCCCGTCGATGACGCCGGAGGTGACGCGCAAGCGCCATGACCGACGATCACATCCGCGGCCCTCGCGGAATGAACGACGAGGCTCCGCCCGGAGCCGATCCGTACACCGCGTACGACGATTTCAACCTGCCGAGCTACGTCGGCCTGCCGAGCTTCCAGAAGCTCCCCTGGGTGACCGATGCCGACGAGCTGCGCCGGCGGCGCCCGGACGTCGCCATCGTCGGCGCCCCGTTCGACGACGCGGTCAGCCACCGCCCCGGCGCGCGCTTCGGCCCGCGCGCGATCCGCGCCGCGAGCTACCACTCCGGCGCGATCAACTCGCTCCAGCTCGGCATCGAGCCGTACGACTGGCTCGACGTCGTGGACGCCGGCGACGCGCCGGTGACGCCGATGGACGTCGAGCGCGGCCACCTCGTCATCGAGCGCAAGGTCGCCGAGGTCGCCTCGTCCGGCGCGATCCCGATCGTGCTCGGCGGCGACCACTCGATCACGTTCCCGTCGGCCACGGCCGTCGCCAGCGCGGTGGCCCCGCGACGGCTCGGCGTCGTCCACTTCGACGCGCACGCCGATGCCGCGGCCTCGACCTGGGGCAACCTCCGCTCCCACGGCACGCCGATGCGCCGGCTCATCGAGTCGGGCGCCGTCCATGGGCGCAACTTCGTGCAGGTCGGGCTGCGCGGCTACTGGCCGGGCCCCGAGACGCTGGGCTGGATGCGCGACCACGGCATGCGCTGGCACCTCATGACCGAGATCGAGGAGCGCGGCGCTGAGGCGGTCGTGGCCGACGCCATCGCCGAGGCGCTCGACGGGCCGGAGGTCGTGTACCTGTCGGTCGACATCGACGTCATCGACCCGGGCATGGCGCCGGGCACCGGCACGCCGGAGCCGGGCGGCATGCTGACCCGCGAGCTGCTGCGGGCGATCCGGCAGGTCGTCGGCGCCGTCGAGCTGGCCGGCATGGACGTCGTCGAGGTCGCGCCGCCGTTCGACCATGCGGAGGTCACCGCCGCGGCGGCGCATCGGTGCATCCTGGAGGCGATCAGCGCCCTCGCCGCGAAGCGGCGCGATGCGGGCGCCCCGCGCGTGGCCTCGGTCGGCGGGACGAGCGAGACCTCGGCCGGCGGCTGATCGGCCGCGGGGGGTCAGCCGCCGATCGTGAACTGGGTGGTCGCCACCTCCTCGCCGTTGCGCGAGGCGACCAGCGTGTACGTCCCGGCGGGCAGCGCCGAGGCCTGGAAGATCGAGTAGTAGTAGCCGTCACCGCCGCCACGCAGCGTGTACGGCGCGCCGGGGATCGTACCGTTCGGGCCGATGAGCGTGACGCTGATCTGGTCCCCGCCGTTGGCATCGGTGAACGTGACGAGCGCGGTGAACGAGCCGGTGCCGGCCGGCATGGTGCCGTACTCGCCATTGCACGACGAGCCCGAGATCGAGGCGCAGGCGCGCACGACGGCGGTGAATCCGTCGGCCTGGGCCGGTGGCTGGGTCGGGGCCGGGGTCGGCGCCGGAGTCGGCGAGGCCGTCGGTGCCGGCGTCGCGGCCGCCACGCTCTCGGACGGCGCCGGGCCGGTGATCGGGCCGGTCGAGGTCACCTCGCCACCGACGCCACCGAGGGCGACGGTCGGCGCGGCCGAGCTCTCTCCGTCGGCGGGCGTGGCGCACGCGGCGAGCATCACCAGCAGCGCGACGAGCGCGGCAGCGCGAAGCGGCAGTGAGGTCGATGGGAGGTCCATTCGCCGATCCGTGACAGCAGGACGCGGGCCAGTGAGCGTCGACGCTCGGCTCAGGTCACCTCGAAGCCGGTCGTGCTCGCCGGCTGGCCGTTGCGCGTGACCCGGACCTCGTACTCACCCGGCTGGAGGTTCGGGAAGTTGAACCAGGTGTAGCCGTTGCACGAGGAGGCGCAGCCGATGTCGGCCAGCGGGATCGTGCCCTCGCCGACGGTGTTGCCGTCCGGCCCGATGATCTGCGTGCCGATGACGTCGTCGCTGTTCCCGTTCTGGAACCCGACCCAGATCTCGACCTGGCCGCCGTTGACCGCGCCGTTCGAGTCGCAACCGTCGGAGCGGACGCTGCCCGGGATGCAGGGCTGGGCCTGGGCGACGAAGCCGTCGGGGAAGACGACCGGCTCGCCGCTCGCCGGCGGCTCGAGGCTCGCCTCGGCGCTGGCCTCGGCGGAGGGCTCGACGCTGGGCGCCGCGCTCGCGCTCGGCGCCACGCTCTCCACCACGGCCTGGCTGGGCGACTCCTGGGCCACCGGCCCGCCACCGCCGTTGAAGACGCCGGCGAGGACCGCCCCGCTCAGCAGGGCGAGGACGCCGAGGGCCAGGAAGCCGATGATCGCGAACGCCCCGGCGCCGGAGCGTCGCTCGTGCGGGTCCTCCCAGGCGTCGTACTCGTACGGGTAGCCGGGGGCGTCGTCGTACTCCTGGTACTCCTCGTCCGACGGGCCGATCGGGGCGCCCTCGGCGGACGCGGCCGCGTACGGCTCGTCGACCGTCGCCGACGGGACGTCACTGACGTCGGCGCCGCCGCTGCGGTCGGGGATCGGCGCGGTCCAGTCGTCGGTCTCGCGCGTCAGCTCGCGCCGGTCGATCGGCGGAGGCGGCGGGACCGGCGCCGTCGCATCGTCGAAGTAGTCGGGCCGCCGTTCGGGGATCGCCTCGGCTCCACGGGCCGCGCGCTCGTCCTCCGGCTCGGGCTCGAAGCGCTCGTAGCCCTCGTCGGCGAGGCTGCCGCGCCGGTACGGCTCGCCGCCGATGCGACGCGCGCGGATGCGCTCCTGGAGCTCGTCACGATCCATGCCGCGCGGGCGCGCACGCGCGTCGGACGGGATGGCGCTACCGCACTGCGTGCAGTAGGCGGCGGGCGGCGTGGACCGGTGGCAGGTCGGGCAGCGAATCTCGCCCGGCTTCGGGGTTGCCATGTCCCGCGCATTGTGCCTTCCGAGGCGGTCGTGTGCACGCCTCCGTCGTTCGGTACCCTGCCCCGCCCATGACCCGAATCAACGTGGCCGGCACGAGCTGCTCTGGCAAGACGACCCTGGCGCGGGCGGTCGCCGAGCGCATCGGCCTGCGTCACGTCGAGCTCGACGCGCTGTTCTGGGATCGCGACTGGACCCCGGTCCCGCCCGACGAGTTCCGTCGACGCGTCGAGGAGGCGCTGGCGGGTGACGACTGGGTCGTGGACGGCGGCTACGCGACGCTCCGCGACATCACCTGGTCGCGGGTCGAGACGGTCGTCTGGCTCGACTACCCGATGCGCACGGTCCTCGCCCGCTGGGCGAAGCGCACGCTGCACCGGATCGGGACGCAGGAGGAGTTCTGGCCCGGCACCGGCAACCGCGAGTCGGTCCGCAACGCGCTGCGTCGCGACGGGCTGCTGTGGTGGATCCTGCGGACGCACCGCCGCCGACGCCGGACGATGACGCGGGCCATGCGCGAGCGGACCGACCTCGCCTGGGTGCGACTCCGCTCCCCGGCCGAGGCGGAGCGCTGGCTCGCCTCGCTGGCTCGCTAGGCCCCCGGCCGCTTCCACTCGCTGCCGTCCGCGAAACGCTCGCGCTTCCAGATCGGCAGCCGATCCTTGATGGCCTCGATGACGAACCGATTCGCCTCGTATGCCTCGGCCCGATGGACGCCGGCGGTGACGATGGCGACGGCCGCCTCGCCGATGGGCACGACGCCGTGGCGATGGACGACGGCCACCGCCACCGGCCAGCGCGACTCGGCCTCGGTGGCGATCGCGTCGAGGACGCTGGCCGCCATCTCGGGATAGACCTCGTACTCGAGCTCCACGACCTGACGCTCGTCGTCGGCCCGGTCGCGCGCCCCGCCGATGAACGTCACCACCGCGCCTCGACCGCGGTCGCGGACGGCGGCCTCGAGCGCGGCCACGTCGATCGGCCCATCGGCCAGGCCCGTCGTGGCGCCACCGCTCACCGGCGGCAGGAAGGCGACCGTGTCGCCGTCGGCGATCGGCTCGTCCCAGGTGGCGTACGCGCCGTTGCGCGCCGCGCGCGCGTAGGGCCGATGCGGCTCGATGGCCGGGAAGCGCGCCGCGAAGGCGGCCCAGGCATCGGCCACGGTGGCACCCTGGTCGAGGGCGAGGTCGCATCGGTCGGTGGACAGCTCGCGCAGCTGGGCGAAGGTGCGGACGACGATCTGCATCGGCTGCTAGACCGGCACGCCGGTGAGGTAGCCCAGGCTGGCGCCGGCGATCGACCCGGCCATGACGAGCGCCAGGCCGATGTACAGCAGCCCGGTCGACGCCTGGAGCGAGGCGGCGCTCGAGGCCAGGATGGCGAGGATCGTGGCGGCGATCGGCAGGACGATGCCCGCGCCGAGCCGGAGCCAGGTGATCCAGGCCACGCCGCCCTCGATCGGATCGGTGCCGACGAGGACGAGGGCGAGCCCGAATGCCAGGCCCTGGACGACGAGCGCGCCGAGCAGGAGCCACATCATCCGGCGCAGCGGGGTCGGCGACAGCTTCGGCGTGACGAGGTACCAGTGGCCGAGGAGCATGGCGGAGAACACCGACCCGAGGGCGACGGCCGAGATGACGAGCTGGAGCGCGAACAGCGCCTCGTTCCGCGTCCCGCCGGCCGCGGCGAGGACGACGAGCGCCGCGAGGCCCCCGACGCCGGCGCCGATCGCCAGCCACGACCGCGGCCACTTCGCGATCGAGGCGACGAGGTAGGCGCCGGTCAGCGCCGCGAAGCCGATGACGAGCGGGCGGCGGACGTCGGCGGTGCCCGATGCCGCCGTGCCGCCCGGCAGCCACAGCTCGCTGACGACGACGATCGCCGCCAGCACGGCGAGGAGCGCGGCCATGAACAGCCGGTAGCCGCGCGTCGTGCCGCCCAGGAGCTCGGTCAGGCCGACGACGAGCATCGATCCGGCGGTGATCGCCACCCAGAAGATCCAGTTGACGAAGAGGAAGGCCTCGAGCTGCATGCCTGCCGCGCGCGCTATGCCGCGCCCCGGCGCGGGGCGAGCGACCCGGTGAGGCCGATCTCGACCCAGCCGTCGTTCACGCGGACCGGGAACGTCTCGACCGGCTCGGTGGCCGGCGGCACGACCGCCTCGCCGGTGCGGACGTCGAAACAGCCGTTGTGCCAGGCGCAGACGAGGACGCCGTCGCGCGGGTCGAAGCCGGCCTCGGACAGCGGGAAGTCGCGGTGCGAGCAATTGTTCTGGACGGCGAAGAACGCGCCCTCGTGGCGGACGAGGACGACCGGCGTCCCGTCGATCTCGACCGGGATGAGCTCGCCGTCGCGCAGCTCGTCGGCGCGCAGCACGCGCGCGTAGCGGGGGGCGGAGACCGTCACGACGCCGGAGTGCGGGCGAAGGCGAGGAGCCGGGGCTCCGTCATGTCCTCGATCGACCAGCGCAGGCCCTCGCGGCCGAGGCCCGAGTCCTTCACGCCGCCGTACGGCATCGCGTCGGTGCGCCAGGTCGGCACGTCGTTGACGATCACGCCGCCGACCTCGAGCTCGTCGTGGGCCAGGAGCGTGTGGTCGAGCGACGAGGTGAAGACGCCGCACTGGAGGCCGAAGCGGCTGTCGTTGATCGCGCGCAGCGCATCGGCGAAGGAGTCGACCCCGAAGAGGTTGACGACCGGGGCGAACGCCTCCTCCGAGCAGATCATCGCGTCCTTCGGCACGTCGGCAAGCACCGTGGGCGGGTGCCAGCGGCCGTTCGGCTCGCCCGAGACCAGGGCGCGGGCACCATCGGCCAGGGCCGCGGTCACCCATTCGTGGGTGCGGGACACGGCCTGCTCGTCGACCATCGGCCCGAGCTCCGTCGACGGGTCGAGCGGGTCGCCGACCGTCACGCCCCGGGCGCGCTCCACGAAGCGGCGCTCGAACTCGTCGTAGATGTCGCGCACGACGTAGATGCGCTGGACGCTGATGCAGACCTGGCCGGCGTAGGCGAACGAGCCGAAGACGAGGCGCTCGACCGCCCAGTCGAGGTCCGCCGTCTCGTCGACGATCGCCCCGGCGTTGCCGCCGAGCTCGAGGACGACCTTCTTCTTGCCCGCCTCCGCCTTCATCTTCCAGCCGACGCTCGGCGAGCCGGTGAAGGACAGGAGCTTGAAGCGGTCGTCGGACACCATCCGATCACCGGTGGGCCGATCCATCGGCAGCACGCTGACCGCCCCCTTCGGCAGGTCGGTCTCGGCGATGTACTGCGCCACCCGCAGCATCGAGAGCGGGTCCTTGGACGGCGGCTTGAGCACGATGCTGCAGCCGGCCGCGATGGCCGGCGCGACCTTGTGCGCCGCCAGGTTGAGCGGGAAGTTGAACGGGCTGATGCCGGCCACGGGACCGATGGGATAGCGACGCACGATCCCGTGGCGCCCCTTGTTCGCGGGCGCCCAGTCGAGCGGCAGCCACTCGCCGTTGATGCGGGTCGCCTCCTCGGCGGCGATCCGGAAGGTGAGCGCGCCGCGCGCCACCTCGCCCTTCGCGTCGCGGATCGGCTTGCCCGACTCGCGGCTCAGGAGCTCGGCGAGGTCGTCGGCGTCGCGCTCGATGCAGGCGCCGACGTGGGCCAGCGCGTCGCGTCGCGCGTAGCTCGGCAGGCGCCGCGTCTCCTCGAAGGCGGCCACGGCAGCCTCGATCGCGCGGTCGAGCTCGGCCGCCCCCGCCTGGAACGTCGTCGCCACCAGCGACCCGTCGGCCGGGTTGCGGACCTCGAGCGGCGTGCCGGCCTCGACGAACTCGCCGGCGAGGTAGATCGGGACGCTCCGGGCGCCCACGTCGGTCGTCATCGTGGCCTGATCATACGACCGATGCGGGCTGGATCACCGCGCGCCGATCCCGCGTACGATCGGGCCCGATGAACCCGGTCTTCCTCCTGCTCGAGCTCGGCGCCGCCGCGTTCTTCGTCGTCGCCGCCTGGCTGGCGCTGCGCCGCGGCCGGCTCCCGTTCCTCGAGCTCGTGACCGCGGCCGCGTACGGCCTGTTTCTCGAGCAGGCGAACCAGGTCCTGTACGAGACGTACGAGTACTCGCCGGACTTCCTGCTCGACATCGACCGCTCGCCGATCGTCATCGGCCTCACCTGGGCCCTGATCATCGCCGGCGCCATGCGCATCACCGATGCGCTCGGCGTGCGTGCCCGGTACGCCCCGGTCGTGGACAGCGTGCTGGCCATCATGCTCGACCTCGCCTTCGACGCCATCGCCATCCGCATGGGCCTGTGGACGTGGCGCGACATCGGCCCGGAGCAGGGGTGGTTCGGCGTCCCGGCCGGCAACTTCTACGCCTGGCTGTTCGTGACGCTCGGCTTCACGCTCTTCACCCGCCTGCTGCGCAGCGCGGCGCGCGACCGGCCGGCGCTCGAGTGGCTCCAGCTGCTCGTCCCGGTGGCGGCGTTCGCGGTGCTGACGGCGAGCATCGGCGCGTTCAGCGTCATCAAGCCGATGGTCGATCCTTCGCCGGGTGGTGGGCTGGCCGTGTTCTGGGTCGTGCTGTTCGGGTTCGTCCTCGTGGCAGCGTGGGGCGCCTTCGGGCCCGACCGTGGCCGGCCGGACGGTGCGGTCGACGCGATCCTCGACCTGCGCCTGGCCTTCGCGACGCGGCTGGCGATCCATCTCGTCTTCCTCGGGGCGCTCGTATGGCTCGGCCTGGCCACCTCGGAGCCGATCCTCCTCGGCGTGGCGGTCGCGCTGCTGGCCGCCGAGCTGCCGCTCGGCTGGCTCGTCGCGTCGCGCACCACCCGCTGGCGCGAGCGCAGCGAGGTCCGAAGCGGCCCGCGTTCCGCCGTCGCGCGCTAGGCTCCGCCACATGACGAGCGCCCTCGCCGACCATCTCGACCTCGACGCCTGCGTCGAGGACCTGCGCGCCCTGATCCGCATTCCCTCGGTCAACCCGCCGGACGGTGGCCCGGAGCTGGCGGCCGGCCACGACCCGCGTGGCGGCGAGACGGCCGCCGCCCGCCACTGCGCCGACGTCCTCGAGGCCGAGGGCATCCGTGCCGAGGTCGTCGAGATCACACCCGGTCGCGGCTCGGCGTTCGCCCGGCTGCGCGCCACGGTCGCCGACCCCGAGCCGCCGCTCATCCTCCTCAGCCACCTCGACGTCGTGCCGGTCGAGGCCGAGTCCTGGACCCGCGACCCGTTCAGCGGCGAGCTGGTCGACGGCGAGATCTGGGGCCGCGGCGCCGTCGACATGAAGGACATGGTCGCCATGGAGATCGGCGTCATGCGCGCCCTCGCCCGGTCCGGGGCCGAGCTGCGCCGCGACGTCATCTTCGCGGCGGTCGCCGACGAGGAGGCCGGTGGCGCGCACGGCGCCCGCGCGCTCGTCGAGCAACGCCCCGACCTCTTCACCGATGCCGCCGGCCGGCCGGCGGCGGCCGCCCTCAACGAGGTCGGCGGCTACTCGATGACCCTCGGCGGGCGGCGGTTCTACACCATCCAGGTCGCGGAGAAGGGCATCGCCTGGACGCGGTTGAAGGCCACGGGCACGCCGGGCCACGGCTCGATGCCGCACGCCGACAACGCGGCCACGAAGCTCGCCGCCGCCGTCGCGGCGATCGCCGCCGACGCGGAGCGCCGCCCCGGACGGGTCATCGACGTCGTGCGCGGCTTCCTGGATGCCATCGGCCTCGGTGAGGTGGCCGACGCGGCCGAGGCCGGCCCGGACCAGGCCGCCGAGGCCCTCAACCGCCTCGTCGAGGATCCGACGCTGCGCCGCTCGATCGCCGCCATGCTGCGCGACACCGCCACCCCGAACGTCATCCACGCCGGGACGAAGGTGAACGTCATGGCCGGCCACGGCGAGGCCGAGGTCGACGTGCGGACGCTGCCCGGCACCGATGCATCGGCCTTTCTCGAGCACCTCCAGCAGGTCGTGGGCGACCAGGCGACCGTCGAGCCGGTCGTCGTCCTGCCGCCGGTCGAATGGCCGGCCGACGCCGAGATCGTCGGCCACATGCGCGACGCGCTGGCCGCGGCGGACCCCGACGGCACCCCGGTGCCGATGATGATCACGCCCGGCACCGACGCGAAGGCGCTCCTCGAGCTCGGCATCCCGTGCTACGGCTTCGCCCCGCTGCGGCTCGAGGCCGACTTCCCGTTCCTGTCGCTGTTCCACGGCCACGACGAGCGGGTGCCGGTCAGCGCCCTCGCCTTCGGGCTGCCGGTGCTGGCCGACGTGGTGGCACGCTTCGCGCTGCGGGATCCGTGAGCGCGTTGGCCACCCTCCCGAACGGACCCTATACTCCGCCCAGCACTCTCCACGCACCGGATCGATGACACATCAGACCCCGCCGGAGACCGGGCATCCCGCCTCCCGCAGCATCGCCTTCGTCTTTCCCGGCCAGGGATCCCAGTATGTCGGCATGGGCGCCGCGCTCGTCGAGCGCTCGCCGGCCGCCGCCCGCGCCTTCGAGCGCGCCGACGACGCGCTCGGCTTCCCGCTGTCTCGCCTCATCCTCGAGGGGCCGGCGGAGGAGCTCGACCGGACGGTGAACGCGCAGCCGGCGATCCTCGCCACCAGCGTCGCCTTCCTCGACGCCATCCGCGAGGACGCTCGCGCGGCCGGGATCGAGATCACGCCACGCGCGCTGGCCGGGCATTCGGCCGGGCAGTACGCCGCCGCCGTGGCCGCCGACGCGATCGACTACGCCGATGCGCTGCGCCTCGTGCGCGAGCGCGGCCGGATCATGCAGGAGCGCGGCATCGCCGGCGGCATGGGCGCCGTCGTCGGGCTGTCCGACGAGCAGGTCCACGACATCGTCGACCAGGCCCGGGCCCACGGCGAGATCAGCGTCGCGAATGCGAACGCGCCGGGCCAGATCGTCCTGTCCGGCGTCATCCCGGCCCTCGTCTTCGCGCTCGAGATGAGCAAGACGGTCGGCGCCCGGCGCGCCGTGCGGCTGACGGTGAGCGTCGCCAGCCACTCGCCGCTCATGCGCCGCGCGCGCGACGAGTTCGGCCGCATCCTGGCCAAGGTCCCGTTCCGCGACCCGCAGGTGCCGATGCTCGGCAACGTCCACGCCACGGTCATCAACACCGCCGATGGCCTGCGCGTCGAGCTGACCGAGCACCTCGTCCACGGCGTGCAGTGGACGTCGACGGTGCGCCGCATGGTGGGCTCGGGCGTCACCGACTTCGTCGAGATCGGCCCCGGCCGCGTCCTGTCCGGCCTCATCAGGCGCATCAGCCCCGAGGCATCGGCCCACCCCGTCGACGGGCCGGACGGCGCCGGCGTGCTGACGCTCCTCGGCGAGCCACGCGCGTGACCGCTCCGCGCCGGGCGGTCGTCACCGGGCTCGGAATCGTCTCACCGGTCGGCATCGGGGCCGATGCCGCCTGGGACGCGCTCGTCTCGGGCAGGTCGGGCATCGATCGCATCACCCTGTTCGATCCCTCGCCGTTCGAGGTCGACGTCGCCGGCGAGGTCAAGGGCTTCGAGGCCACGGCCTACATGGACGCTAAGGATGCCCGACGTCACGATCGGAGCACGCATTTCGCGGTCGCGGCCACCGGCGAGGCGCTGCGCCAGGCGGGCCTGCTCGGCGACGACGGCAACGTCACCGCCGACGTCGACGCCGACCGCTTCGGCATGGTGTTCGGGACCGGCATCGGCGGCATCGGCCTCCTGCTCGACGGGCAGGTCACGCTCATGGAGCGCGGTCCGCGGCGGGTCAGCCCGTTCATGCTGCCCCACATGCTCCCCGACTCGCCGTCGGGCCAGGTCGCCATCCAGTACGGGATCCGGGGGCACAACCTCGCGGTCGTCAGCGCCTGCGCCACCGGCGGCCACGCCATCGGCGAGGCGATGGAGGCGATCGTGCGCGGCCAGGCCGACCTCATGCTCGGCGCCGGCACCGAGGCGCCGCTCGTGCCGCTCGCCTTCGCCGGCTTCGGCCAGATGCGCGCGCTCGGCACGCCGAAGGACCCCGATACCGGCGCGTACGCGCCGGCCATGGCCTCGCGACCGTTCGACGCCACCCGTGACGGGTTCGTCGTGGCCGAGGGCTCGGCGGTCCTCGTGCTCGAGGAGCTCCAGCACGCGCTGGCGCGCGGCGCGCGGCCGATCGCCGAGGTCGTCGGCTACGGCTCCTCGGCCGATGCGTACGACATGGCCGCCCCCGCCGACCGGGGCGAGGGCAATCAGCGCGCGATGCGCGCGGCGCTGGCCCGCGCCGGCATGGCGCCGTCCGACGTCGACTACATCAACCCGCACGGCACCTCGACGCCGCTCAACGACCGGTTCGAGACGATGGCCATCCGCGGCGTGTTCGGCGAGCACGCCGATCGGCTGGCGGTGAGCAGCACGAAGTCGATGACCGGCCACGCCATGGGCGCCGCCGGCGCGATCGAGTCGTTCGTGTGCGTCAAGGCGATCGAGACCGGCTGCGTGCCGCCGACGATCAACTACCGCCACCCCGATCCCGAGTGCGACCTCGACTACGTCCCGAACGAGGCCCGCGCCATGGACGTTCGCGTGGCCCTCTCGAACTCGATGGGCCTGGGCGGGCACAACTCGACCGTCATCTTCCGCCGCTACGAGGCATGACGCTCGCCGCATGAGGCCGCCACCGCCGCGCGATCCCGCGCGCCGCGCCTTCGTCACCGGGGTCGGCGCCGTCACGCCGATCGGCAACGACGCCGAGTCGTTCTGGCGCAACCTCGTGGCCGGCACGAGCGGGGTGGGGCCGATCACCGCCTACGACGCCTCCGGCGAGGAGGTCCGTATCGCGGCGGAGATCGCCGGCTTCGATCCCGCGGACTTCATGGACTTCAAGGCCGCGCGCCGGATGAGCCGCTTCAGCCAGATCGCCGTGGCGGCCGCGCGCCAGGCGATCGACGCGTCGGGGCTCGAGATCGGCGACGGCAACCGCGACGACATCGCCGTGGTCGTCAACACCGGTGGCGGCGGGATGATCGACGTGGCGCAGGGCCACGAGACGTACCTCACCAGGGGCGGTCCGCGCGTCTCGCCGTTCATGGTGCCGATGCTGTCGCCCTCGATGGCGGCCTGCCAGGTCAGCATCCAGAACGGCATCCGCGGCCCGGTCATCACCTCGGTCGCGGCCTGCGCCTCCGGCGTCCAGGCATTCATCGAGGCCCAGCGCCTCATCGAGCACGGCGACGCCGATGTCGTCATCGCCGGCGGCACGGAGAGCGCCATCATGCCGGTCGCCTTCGCCGCGCTCGCGAACATGGGCGCCCTCTCGAAGCGCAACGACGACCCGCAGCGCGCCTCGCGCCCGTTCGACGCCGATCGCGACGGCTTCGTCTTCGGCGAGGCGGCGGGCGTGGCGGTCGTCGAGTCCGCCGAGCACGCCGAGCGACGCGGCGCGCCGATCCTGGCCGAGATCGCCGGCGGGGCGATGACCGGCGACGCGTTCCACATCTCCGCGCCGGAGCCGTCGGGCGCGGGGGCCGCGCTCGCCATGCGACGCGCGCTGCGCGACGCGCACACCGAGCCCGACGAGGTCGACCACGTCGTGGCCCACGGCACCTCGACGCCGCTCAACGACGCGACCGAGACGAAGGCCATCCGCTCGGCGTTCGGCGAGCACGCCGATCGGCTCACGGTGAGCGCCAACAAGAGCATGGTCGGCCACACGCTCGGGGCGGCCGGGGCGCTGAGCGCGCTCCACGCGACGCTCGCCATCCGCGACGGGATCGTGCCGCCGACGATCAACCTCGAGACGCCGGATCCGGCCTGCGACCTCGACTACGTGCCGAACGAGGCGCGGCGCCAGGACGTCCGCGTCGCGATCGTCAACGGCTTCGGGTTCGGCGGGCAGAACGCGGTCACCGTCTTCCGCCGTCCCGAGGGCGCCTGACCGGGGGCCGTCGCCCTACCGGACGCCTTCGCCGCCGGTACCGGAAGCGGCCAGCCGAAGGTCCGATCGGATTCCCGGCACCCCGGTCGCAGACTCCCCGCATGGTGATCGCTGCCCACGCCCGGCCATGACCGAGGTGAACGGCCTGCGCCTGGCATACCGCGGCTTCGTGGCGGGCCTCGCGGCCGGCTACGTGTGGGCCGCGCTGGCCATGGGCCTGGCGGCGATCGTCCACGGCGACCCGCTCGCCCCATTGCGGCCGATCGCGCTCGCGGTCAGCCCGATGGCCGGCACGCCGGAGCTCGCCTTCGTCCTCGGCCTCGCCGGGGTCCAGGCCGGCGGCGGGCTGGTGGGCATGGCGTTCGCCTACTTCTTCGGCCGCTTCTTCACCGTGCGCGCCACGCTCGTCGCGGCCGCCCCGCTCGTCACGCTCCTGGTGTGGGCGCTCGTCGCGGCCGCCGTCGTTGGCCAGACGGACATCGTCTCCTTCGGGACGAGCCCGATCGGCATCGTCGCCACGATCGGCTACGGGCTCCTGCTCGGGGTCGGCGTGCCACTGCGCCGCGAGGTGATGCGCTACCCGCCCGAGGGCTCGGAGGGGTCGCCCTCGACGTAGAGCTCCGGCTCGTGGCGCGGCCCGAAGCCCGGCTGGGCGGCGACCCAGTCGCGCAGGGCCGACTCGACGGTCGTGAACGCGAGCTCGTCCCACGGGATCTCGTCCGGCCCGAAGTCCCGGACCTCGCTCGTCTCCGCCGCCGGCTCGGGCCGCCCGCCCACGACGTCCGCCTCGTACACGATCGTCACGATGCCCGCCTGCGGGCGCGAGTAGACGCCGATGAGGCGGCCGACCTCGATCCGCAGCTCCGTCTCCTCCTCGGCCTCGCGGCGCGCCCCCTCCTGCGCCGACTCCCCGAGCTCGAGGAAGCCGCCGGGCAGGCCCCACTTCCCGAGGCTCGGCTCGATGGCGCGCCGCCCGAGGTGGACGCGGCCGGCGCGCACCGGCAGCGCGTTCACGACGACGCGCGGGTTGCGCCAGGTGACGTGGCCGTCGGGGCACACCAGCCGGCGGCGGTGGTCGGCCTCCAGCTGCATCGGCGTCACCGGCCGGCCGCAGGCGGGGCAGAAGCGCGGCTCGTCGCCGAGCGTCATCGGGTAGGCGCTGTCGGGATCGTCGGTGGCCATCCGCGCATGGTAGATGCGCCGGTCGTTGCGCCGAGGGTACCGGTGCCGCGGTGGCGCCATCGCCCGGGTCGGGTCGGGACCTATGGGGAATGGCATCCGGCGATCGGTCGGGCAGCATGGAACCGGACCTCGCAGCAGCCCCACGTATCGCGTGACCACCCCAAGCTTCCTCGACCCGCACGCCGGCCTCCGGCGCCTCGGCGCCCTCCTCCTGGCCACCGCGCTGGCGGCCGGCGTCGTCGCCCCCACCGCGGCCGCGCCGGTCCCGCCGCTCGCCGCGCCGGACGCAATATCGGCGGCCTTCAGCGACGTCGGCAGCAGCCAGTTCCGCGCCGAGATCGGCTGGCTCGTGTCCGAGGGCATCGCCGCCGGGTGCTCGGAGACGCGCTTCTGCCCGAACCGGGCGGTGACCCGCGGCGAGCTCGCCTCGTTCATGACCCGCGCCCTCGGGCTGCCGTCCGCCTCGCGCGACGCGTTCACGGACGACGGAACGAGCATCCACGAGGACGCGATCAACCGGCTCGCGGCCGCCGGGCTTGCCTCGGGCTGCGGCGGCGGCCGCTACTGCCCGAGCTCGGGCGTGACCCGCGCGCAGCTGGCCAGCTTCTTCGTGCGCGCGTTCGACCTGCCGCACACGACCCGCGACTTCTTCCGCGACGACACGTGGAGCATCCACCAGCGGCCGATCAACCGCGCGACCGCCGCCGGCGTGACGGCCGGCTGCGGCAGCGGCCGCTTCTGCCCGGCCGCGGTCGTGACCCGCGGCCAGTTCGCCGCCTTCCTGTACCGGGCCATGGAGGATCGGCTCACCCAGGCGGCCGCCGGGCCTGCCAACGTCGTCGGCCTGTGGGTCACCTACGACGAGATCAAGCGCCAACCGACGTCCGGCGCCGCGTGGAGCAGGATCGTCGACGCCGCGGGTCGGGCAACCGGGACGGCTGACGTCAGCGACCAGGACTCCCACCACGACCAGTACACGCTGGCCGCCGCGATCTACGCGGTGCGCACCGGCCAGCAGCGCGAGCGCGCCGTCGCGGCGCTGACGCGCGCGATCGGCACCGAGCAGGGCGGCCGCTGGCTCGCCGTCGGACGCAACCTCACCGGCTACATCATCGCCGCCGACCTCCTCGCCATCCGGTCGGGACCGATCTACAACTGGCTGGCGTCGTTCCGGACGATGCGCCTCGAGCACAACAACTCCGGCGAGCCGATCACCTTCCGGCAGTCGGCCTGGCAGTCGGGCTCGAACGCATCGGCCCAGGAAGGGGGTGCGTACGCGGCGCTCGGCGCCTACCTCGGCGACACCGAGATGCTGAAGTGGAGCTGGACCGCCTTCCGGCGCTACGCCGGCGACCGGTCGAGCGCGCACCGCGTCTCGAGCAACAGCGAGGCCTGGCAGCAGGTCCCGTCAGACCCGGTCGGCATCCAGAATGCCGGAGCGCGCAGGAACGGCTGCTCGATCTCGGGCGCAATCAGCAACGACATGAGCCGCGGCAGCGACAACGTGTGCCGGCCCGGCTACACCCAGTACCCGTGGGTCGGCCTCGAGGGCTCGGTGCCCGCGGCGATGATCCTGACCCGCGCCGGGTACCCGGCCTTCGACATCCAGAAGCAGGCCCTGAAGCGCGCCGCGATCTACCTCATGGGGCTGCGCCGCTCGACCGGCGAGTCGGAGTGGTACGACGCCGAGCGCGCGGCCGAGATCAAGCACGTCCTGAACCGCGTCTACGGCCTGCCGTACCCCGTCGAGTACCCGGTCGGCGCCGGGCGCACGGTGGGCTTCACCGACTACACCCACCGCTGACACGCACCGCGCCCGCGCCGGGCGCGAGCGACTGCCCGGCCGAGCGTCGCCAGATCGCGACGACGATCGAGCGGCGGCCGAATCCCATCTACAATCGTGCGTCCCCGCGACGTGATTGAGATGAACGACGCACGCCTGCGAATCCTGGTGACCGGCGGTGCCGGCTACATCGGCTCGGCGGTGGTCCGACGCCTGGTGGCAGCCGGGCACGAGGTCGCCGTGCTCGACCTCCAGCTCGCCCATCCGGACGCGGTGGCCGGCGCCCCTGGCCTGCAGGGGGACGTGCGCAACGCCACCGACGTCACGGCGGCGCTGCGTCGCTTCGCGCCGGGCGCGGTCATCCACGTGGCCGGCATCAAATCGGTGGCCGAGTCGATGGCCGAGCCGGCGCGCTACTTCGCGACGAACACGGGGGGCACGCTGACCCTGCTCCAGGCCATGGTGGCGGCCGGCATCCGATCGTTCATCTTCAGCTCGAGCGCCGCCGTCTACGGCTCCGGCGCCACGAGCCCGATCGTCGAGGACTCCCCCGCCGAGCCGATGAACCCCTATGGGGAGAGCAAGCTGCAGGCGGAGCGCATGCTCCCCTGGTTCGAGCAGGCGCATGGCATCCGGTACATGGCCCTGCGCTACTTCAACGTGGCCGGCGCATCGGCCGACGGACGCTTCGGCGAGGCCCTGGCGAACGCGGTGAACCTCATACCGGTTGCCCTGCGCGCGACGCTCACCGGCGAGCCGATGTCGATCCTCGGCGACGACTGGCCGACGCCGGACGGGACGGCGATCCGCGACTACATCCACGTCGACGACCTCGCCGACGGGCACCTCGCGGCGGTCGAGGCGCTCGCGGCCGGGACGGCGTCGGGCATCCTCAATCTCGGCACCGGACGCGGGGCATCGGTTCGCGAGGTGCTGACCGCCGTCGAGCGCGCCACCGGCCGGCCCGTCCCCGCCACCGTCACCGAGCGACGACCCGGCGACTCCGCGGCGGTGTTCGCCGACGTGTCGCGCGCGAAGGAGATGCTCGGCTGGCAGGCGCGCCGCGGCCTGGACGAGATCGTGGCCGATGCCTGGCGCTACGCATCCGCAGGTGCCCGGGCATGACGGAGCTTCCGGATATCCGCCTCTACAACTCGCTGACGCGCCGCGTCGAGCCGCTCGTCCCGGTCGAGCCGGGCCGGGTCGGCGTGTACACCTGCGGCAGCACGGTCTACAAGTACGCGCACATCGGCAACCTGCGGACGTACCTGTTCGGCGACCTCCTGCATCGGACGCTCGAGTACCTCGGCTACGAGGTGCGCTACGTGAAGAACATCACCGACGTCGGGCACATGCGCAGCGATGACGACGCGTCGCTGCCCGAGGAGGACCGCATCGAGCAGGCGGCCATCGCGGAGGGGCGAAGCCCGACCGAGCTCGCCGAGCACTACACGCGCGCCTGGCTCGAGGACGAGGCGCTGCTCAACATGCTGCCGGTCGACGTCATGCCCAGGGCGACCGAGCACATCGGCGAGATGATCGAGCTGACGAAGATCCTGCTCGACAAGGGCCTCGCCTACGAGGTCGACGGCACGATCTACTACGACGTGTCGGAGTTCCCCGACTACGGGAAGCTGTCGGGCCAGCGGGTCGAGGAGATGCTCGCGGGGCATCGGGTCGAGGTCGAGGAGGACAAGCGCGACCCCGCCGACTTCGCCCTGTGGAAGAAGGCCGGGCCACATCGGCTGATGAAGTGGCCGTCACCCTGGGGCGAGGGCTTCCCGGGGTGGCACATCGAGTGCTCGGCCATGAGCCTGAAGCACCTCGGCGAGCGCTTCGACATCCACACCGGCGGGATCGATCTGAAGTTCCCGCACCACGAGGACGAGATCGCCCAGTCCGAGGGCGCGCTCGGCCACGAGGTCGTCAGCATCTGGATGCACGGCGAGTTCCTCACCCTCGGCGACGCGAAGATGGCGAAGAGCGCCGGCAACATCATCCGCGTGGCCGATCTGCCCGAGAAGGGATTCGAGCCGCTCGCCTTCCGCTACCTGGCGTTGACGGCGCACTACCGCAGCAAGCTCGACTTCACCGATGCGGCCATGCACGCCGCCGCCTCCGGGCTCGGCAAGCTTCGCCGTTCCGTCGCCGCCGCCCGCGACGCGACCCAGCCGGTCGACCTGTCGGCGGAGCCGATGGCCTCCTACCGGCAGCGCTTCGCCGATGCGGTCACCGACGACCTCGCCATGCCGCGGGCCCTCGCCCTCGCCCACAAGGTCGCATCGGCCTCCGACCTGACCGACCCGCAGCGCCGGGCGCTGCTCCTCGACTTCGACCGCGTGCTCGGGCTGTCGCTCGACGCCCCGGTCGAGACCGATGCGCCGCTGCCCGAGGGCGCGGCCGAGCTGCTCGAGCGCCGTGCGGCGGCACGGGCGGCGCGCGACTGGGCCACCTCGGACGCGCTGCGCGACGAGCTTGCCCGCCTGGGCGTCGAGGTGCGCGACACGCCGTCAGGCCAGGAGTGGACGGTGCGCGCCATCGACGGCGCGCCATCGGCGACGCGCCGCTAGATCACCGGCCGGGGCCGCGGACGCGGCCCGCGTCAGCGGGTGCTGTCGACCGGGGCGGGGGCGCCGTCCGCCAGCATCGGCGATCCCTCGGGCTCGATCGGAATCGGGATCCAGCCGTTGCCGATGGCGATCACGACGGCATGCGTGCGATCGGCGCTCGACAGCCGCTTGAGGATCGAGCGCATGTGGTTCCGGACGGTCAGCTCGCTGATGCCGAGCGTCGCGCCGATCTCACGGTTCGTCCGGCCACGTGCGACGTTGCGCAGGATCTCGAGCTGTCGCTCGGTGACCGGAAGGCTGTCGGTTCCCCGCCCGCCGGGCAGCTCGGCGGTTCCTGAAGGTCCCTTCGAGGCGGGCACTGGGCACGACTCCTCTGTGCTATCCAACCATCATGAATGCGCCAGCGGCTCGGGGTGGGACGATTTTGCGAGGCTCTGGGGACGGCGAACGAGTGAGATATCCACACCGCCGGCCCCGAGCGCCAACTTCGTGGATAACCTTCGCCTGGGTGATGGACTCCTCCCCTCCGAGCACCGCCCTGATCACGCTCCGGAGCCCCGAAGGACTGCCGAGACGGTTCGGACGATGATCTGCAGGTCGAGCCACAGCGACGCCGTGCGGACGTACTGGATGTCGAGGCGAACCCGCTCGTCGAACGAGGCTTCGTTCCGCGACGTCACCTGCCACAGGCCGGTCAGGCCCGGCGTGATCTCGAGCCGATGGGCGTGCCACAGGTCGTACGTGCCCGGCGCGAACGAGGTCGGGCGCGGACCGACGATGCTCATCTCGCCGCGCACGATATTGAACAGCTGCGGCAGCTCGTCGAGGCTCGTGCGACGCAGGATGCGGCCGACCCGGGTGATCCGCGGGTCGTCGATGATCTTGAAGTCCGGCGGCTCGAGGACGTTGAGGTGGGCGACCGTCTCCTTGAGCTCCTCGGCGTTCTCGACCATGGTCCGGAACTTGTGCATCCGGAAGCGGCGGCCGTTGCGCCCGGTTCGCTCCTGACTGAACAGGATCGGTCCGGGCGAGTCGAGCCTGACGGCGATGGCGCAGCCGATCATGAGCGGGACCGTGATCGGCGCCGTGAGGAGCACGATCGCGATGTCCAGGAGGCGCTTGAGCCGATACGGGCGGTGCATCGGCTCAGCCCGTTCGGTGATGCGCGTGCACGTCCGGCGCCGGCGAGGCCAGCTGGACGATGTCAGTGCGGCGCGGCGTCGAGTCCGGATCGTCGAGCCGGGCCACGAGCGCGCCGGCGGTCAGCCCGTCGGACGGGAAGACGGCGCCGCGCATCGCATCGAGGCCGATGTACGGCAGCTCGGCGGTGATGCGGGCAATGGCCCGAGCGAGCGCGACCCGATCGGTCTCCGGCATGACGACGTACGCGTGGTCGCCGTCGACCCACACCCCGTCGAGCAGCCGGAGCGCTCCGCGCAGGGAATCCGCCGCGACCTCGCCGATGCGCAGCAGCGCCATGGGCCGCTCGTGGCGGCGGGCGCGCTCCAGCTCGAGCTCGAACCGACGCCAGCCGTGCGCCTCGTCGGCAGCGTCACCACCGGGCTGGGCCGGGATGACGACGAGCGCGACGACGACGAACACGGCCAGCGCCAGGGGCACGCCGAGCATGAGGAGCTGGCCACCGGCGATGCCGAGCTGGTAGGCGGCGAACATGGCCAGGACGACGACTGCTCCCATGGCGAGCAGGCGCAGGGTCGCACCTCGCCCGGGCATCGGTCGCACGCCGCCGGTCCTCGGCTCAGGCCGACGCCGGAACGCCGGCCGCGGCGGCGGCGTCGTGGGCGGTGGCCATCGCCGGCTCGAGGATCGCGTCGGCCGCCGGCCGGCCGTAGCCCTCGTAGGCGAAGCCGAGCGCGCGCATCGCTTCCGCGTCGAGGGCGTTGCGCCCGTCGACGAGGATGCGACCGCGCATCGTCAGGCCGATGGCGACCCAGTCGGCCTCGATGAACTCGCGCCACTCGGTGACGATCCCGACCGCGTCGGCATCGGCCACGGCCTGCCCAACGCTCTCGACGACCGTCAGGCCCGGCACGCGCTCGGCGGCGCCGGACCGGGCGGCCGGCATCGGGTCGTAGGCGACGACGTCGGCGCCCGCCTCGATGAGCAGGCGCGCGACCGTCAGCGACGGCGCGTCGCGCAGGTCGTCGGTGTCCGGCTTGAACGCCAGGCCGAGGAGCGCGACGCGCCGGTCGGTGAGCGATCCGCCGAGCAGCCGTCGCATGCGCTCGACGAACGAGGTGCGCTGCTCGCGGTTGACGTGGTCGACGGCGCGCAGCAGCGGAACGTCGAGGCCCGAGGCCTCGGCCGTGCGCACGGTCATCGACACCTGGTGCGGAAGGCACGAGCCGCCGAAGCCGACGCCGGAGCGCAGGAACGCGCCACCGATCCGCTGGTCGTGGGAGAGCGCGGCGACGACGTTGTCGATCGTGGCACCCGAGGCCTCGCACAGGCGGGCGAGCTCGTTGGCGAAGCTGATCTTCGTGGCCAGGAACAGGTTGGCGCCGAGCTTCGAGAGGCAGGCGTCGACCGCGTCCATGACGAGGATCGGCGCGTCGGCGCGCTCGTACACGCCGCGCAGGCGCTCAACGCCGTGGGACTGCGGGTCGGACACGATGCCGATGACGACGCGATCGGGCTCCATGAAGTCGTGGATCGCGCGGCCCTCGCGGGTGAACTCCGGGTTGAGGAGCACCGCGACCGACGGCCGCCCGACCTCGGCCCGCAGGCCGTCGACGATGTCGCCCAGCTGACGGATGTACTCCGGCGGGAGGGTCGACCGCACGACGAGGGTAGCGTCGTCGTGCAGCAGCGGCACGACGCGGGTGAGGCAGGTCTGGACGGTGGCCGTCTGCCAGCCGCCGTTGCCGTCGTGCGTGCCGACCGCGACGATGACGATATCGGCGTCCGTCAGAGATGCGTCATCGTCCGCGTGGGCGAAGGCCAGGTCGCCGCGCCGAACGGCCGGCTCGAGAATCTCGGCCAGGCCGGGCTCGAAGAACGGGAGCTGTCCCTCCTGGAGCGCTCGAATGCGGGCCGGGTTGACTTCGATGCCGGTGACGCGATGGCCCCATTCGGCGAGACACGCGGCGGTGACCAGGCCGACGTACCCGAGGCCGACAACGGTGATTCGCACGATACTGCCGTCCTCCGACGGAACGCATCCGAGCCGGAAATGCCGACGACCGGGCAGCGGTGTCAGCCGGACCGAGTACCCGGCTCGGGCAGGTACTCTCGACGTGTCCGGGTTAGTACTTTAGGCTCACGCGGAACGGGATAACAACATCCCAAAACTGCCCAATTATGTGCAAAACGGTGAATGCGTTGCGCCCCGGCACCGACTCCCCGGCGGCCCGTCGGTGACCCGAACGTCCGGCCCGCCGACGAGGGCCGTCGCGGCCCCGAGGGCGCCGGCAGAGGCTGGTGGTGCCGGCTCGCACCGAATCGGCTTGGGGTCCGGCCCCGGCTCCGCTACGCTCTCCGGGATGGCCGTGCCCAGCCAACTCGTCCGCCCAGCTCGAAGCCGGTGCCGCGACTGCGGTCGCTTCGTGGCGAAGGACGCCGAACGCTGCTCACTCCACCGGAAGGTGGAGGAGCGCCGGCCACAGAAGGCGAGGCGTCGTCCGGCCGCCGCCGCGACTGTCCCGATCTCCATCGTGCCTCGGCCGGAAGGCTCGTCGACGCGCCGCAGCGACGGTCACCTCACGGGGCTCGTCCGCGTCCGTTCCCGCCGGGCCCGATGCAGCACCTGCGGTCGGTACGTCGCCGCCACCACCCGGCAATGCGCTCGATGCGCCGCACGGCAGCCGCTGCCGATCCCGCTCGGCGTCGGGGCCACGCCATCGGCGGTCGCGCAGCATGTGGGGGTCCCGCGTACGGCGGTGATTCCAGGCCCTGCGGCGATAGCGCGCTCCGTGGCGGTTGCGCGTCCTGCGGAGGTCCCACGTCCTGCGGAGGTCCCCCGTCCTGCGGACCTTCCGCCTCCTGCGGCAGCGGCCTCCCCTGCCGACCAGGTCGTGTCGCGCAGCATGGTGTACGCGCGAGCCCGGTCGGAGTTCGTCGTCCCCCGCCCGAGCGAGCTCCACGCCACGAGGTCGGCATCGGCCACCACGACCATGAGCGCCCCTTCACCCGCGGTCGCCACCCGCCGCGCCGGGCTCGACGTCCTCCGGCACCGGCGGCGCCGGTCGCAGGCAGTCCCGATCGAGCGCGAGGACGGAGGCCGGGCGTGGCGCCAGGAATTGCTGGCTGCCGTGGCGCGTCAGCGGGTTCCGCTCCTGGTCGCGACCGGGGCCGCCCTGACGGGGACGGCCGCGGCGCTGTTCTTCGCCGCCCGCTGATCTACCGCCGGCACCAGGCCCCGCCTCAGCCGAGGCGCCCCAGCGTCCTCGCCGTGTGCCCTCGGAACCAGTCGTTGACCATCCGCCGCTTCCCCCGGCTGACGAGGCCTCCATCCAGCTTGCCGAGCTGCGCGACCCATCGGTCGAGGACGAGGAGCGTCTCGTACGGGGCGAGCGCGGCCGGCTCAGCGCCACCCGCGAGGTAGCCGTCGAGGAACGCCCGGCGCGCGGCCTCCAGCGTTCGCGCCGAGTAGGCGAGGCCACCGGTGAGGACGTGGATGCGACTGCAGTCGATGCCGACCAGGAAGTAGGCGAGGTCCTCGAGCAGCGGAACCTGCCAGTCGGCCAGCGTGTCGAGGACGAGGATGCGCCGGTCGCGCGTGACGAGGACGTTGGCCTGCCCGTAATCGCCGTGCGCGGCGCCAGTCGGCAGGGCCTGCGGCAGCACTGTCTCTGCCGCGGCCTCCATCTCGCGCCGCACCGAGACGAGGAAACGCTCCTCTCCCGTGGCGCGGATCAGCGTCTGGCACAGCTCGGCGGTTGCGGCGACGAAGTCGTCGCGCGTGCCGCGCAGGACGCCGCCGGGCGCCGGTCGCCGCTGGTACTCGCGCAGCCAGGCTCCGGCACCCGACAGGATCGTCGGGAGCTCGCGCGGCGACGTCAGCGGGTTGAGCCGGCTCGCCCGGCGGAACGTGGCCTTCAGCGACGTCGCCTCGAACCGCTCGGTGATGAACGCGTTGAGCTCGGGGATGAGCCCGAGCGTTCGAACCGCGCCGAAGCGCGGGTCGTCGACCGTCGCGAAATGGCGCTCGATGGCGGTCAGTGCCTGGTACTCGCTCGCGGCGCGCCCGCTCCAGTCGAAGTCCGGCGGCGGCGCCACCGGGAGGTGGAGGGCACGCGGACGTCGCGGCGTCCGGCGTTCACAGACCTTCACGACGATCGCGCGCGGAGCGGCCTGCCCCTCGACGTCGAACCAGAACTGGCGGCTGAACTGACGCACGACCGTCCGGCGCAGGCGCAGCGACTCGCGGCTCCCGTTCCACCCATCGGCGCTCATCCGGTCGGCGACGTGGTCGATGATGGCCGCCGCCTCGAGCTCCATCGTCAGGCGCTCGCCCTCAGCCGCCATCGGCCCTCTCGCCGGACGGTCGCCCCGTGGCTTCGAGCGCCTCGCGCTGCCACCTGACCTGCTCGGCCAGCCCGTCCGCGGGGGCCACGGTCGGCTCGTACCCGAAGGCGCGTCGCGCCTTGTCGATCGAGGCCATCGTGCGCCGCTGGTCACCGGGTCGGGCCGCTTCATGGCGAATCGTCGGAGTGCGCCCGGCGGCAGCAGCGATGAGCTCGATGGCGCGCAGCAGCGTGATCTCCTCCCCGCCGCCGATGTTGTAGATCTCGCCCACCGGCGCCCGCTCGAGCGCATCGATCGTGCCGCGCACGGCATCGGCGACGTACGTGTTCGAGCGGGACTGGAGTCCGTCGCCGTAGACCGTGATCGGCTCGCCGCGGAGGATCGCGTCGGTGAAGATGTGGTACGCCATGTCGGGGCGCTGGCGCGGCCCGTACACCGAGAAATAGCGGAGGATGACGGCCGGGAAGCCGAAGGCCTCGACCTGGGCGAGGACCAGGTGCTCGGCGGCGAGCTTCGTCACGCCGTAGGGCGACACCGGCTTCGTCGGCTGGGCCTCGTCGCCGATCGCGTCGCGGCCGTAGACGGACGACGTCGAGGCCTGCAGGAAGCGCTTCACGCCCGCGCGGCGCGCGGCCTCGACGAGCCGATGCAGGCCGAGGATGTTGCAGCCGACGTAGCTGTCGAGGTCGGACCAGCTCCGCATCAGGCCCGCCATGGCCGCCTCGTTCACGACCGCGTCGGCGCGGTCCAGCAGCCGGTCCAGGTCGGCGTCGCGGAGGTCGGCCTCCTCGAACCGGAAGCATGGGTGGCCCAGCATTCCCGCGAGGTTTCGCTCCTTGATCGGCCGCGGGTAGTAGTCGGTGAAGCTGTCCAGCCCGACGACCTCGTGGCCGCGCGCGAGCAGCTCCTCGGCCAGGTGGGAACCGATGAAGCCGGCGACGCCGGTCACGACGATGCGCATGGATCTCCCTGCGTGATGCTCATTCCCCGGGACCGATGGAGACGGCGACGTCGTCGACGAGGAGGACGGTCGGGCTGGCCGCCAGGTCGTCGGGCGCCTGGACGCAGACCTCGTCGACGACCGGCGCCGGGGCCCGCAGTGGCAGGTCGGTGACGGACAGGATCGGCGTATCCGAGCCGAGCGGCGCGATCTGCCAGCCGTAGCTCTGGCTGCTGACGTCGAGGGTGACGACGGAGCGATACCAGGCACCGGTCCGGAACGGGACTTCGCTGGTGATCCGCTCGTCGCCGACGAAGTAGCGGATCGTGCCCGGCTCACCGAGGCGCATCGACGCCACCTCGGTGCCGTCTCCGCGCAGGGCGGTCACGACCGCATCGGACTCGAGGACCCCTCGGACCTGCACGGTCGCCTCCACCACGACCAGGCCCGAGGTCGTCGGCGCGATCGGGCGGCACGCCCGCGTCCCGTCGCGCAGCGCATCGGTCGTGAGCCGGAGGGCCCGATCGCCGTCGGTGACCTGCACGATGGTCACGAGCTGATCGGCCGGCTCGTCGCGCGTGCTCCAGCCGGCGACCGAACCGGGGCCGTCGGGGTAGCGGTTGAACGAGGTGCGGAACACGAACGTCCGCTGGCCGGGGGCGAGGCCCTCCTGCACGCCCTCGGGGAGCGGGCCGAGGTGTCCCTGCGCCGCCGGGGGCGGCTCCGTGCCGGGAATGGTGATGACGGCGTGGCCGTAGCGCCCACCGGCGATGTCCGCCGCGAGCACCACGAACTGGCCATCGGGCAGGAGCGATCCCTTCGACGAGGTCGGTGCGCCCATCGCGGGGACGATCGGCTCCGCGCTGGCCGAGGGGTCGGCGGAGGCGCTCGGATCGGCCGTCGCCGACGGGCCCGGCGCCGGCTCGCTGGGCGGGATGAGCAGCGTCCCGACGCCCGGATCGAAGACGAGCTGGTCGATGGCCGCGCGCTTGAACTGGATCGCGTTCTCCGCCTCGGCGACGACGTAGACATCTCCCGCGCGATCGTCGACCAGCAGGACCGGGCCGGCGTGGCCGTCCCGGACGCGAGACACGACCGCCTGGGTCCAGTTCGTCCCGTCGAGGCGCGCCAGCACGAGCTGGGCAGCGTCGTTGTTCCGGCTCTCCACCTGGTCGAGGGATGTGCGGAGCAGGACGAGGATCGAGGCGTCCTCGGCGACGGCAACGCTCATCTCGTCGTCGCCGTACCGGAGGCCCTCGATCGTCGTGTCGGTGAACGTCCACGCGTCATCCGGTTGCCCATCGCGGTGACGGGCCACGTGGAGCGTGTCGGTGTTCAGCCCGGTCCACACCACGGCCGTCTCGCCGTCGGCGGCGACGATCGTGGCCAGCTCGGCCTCGTCCGGGTCGGGGGGATCCGGCAGCTCGAACGGCTGGCCCCAGACGACACCGTCGGCATCGGTATGGGCCACCCAGGTGGCCCGATCGCGGACGTAGGCGAGCCATACCCGCCCGTCGTCGGCCGCCGTGAGCGTAGGCGCCAGGACGCCGACGCTGGCGATGTGCTGCGGGAAATCCGGCTGGAGCCGGTAGCGGCGTGCCTCGGCGTCGTACCCGAAGCGTGCGACCTGGAGCGCGTGCGACGCCGAGTTGCGGATGCCTGACGAGGCCACGGTCAGCGCCCTCCCGTCCCACAGGGCGTCGAGCCGGGCGAACGGGCGATCGTCCACCAGCACGCCGGTGTCGACCCAGCGCTGCGACTCCCAGTTCAGCTCGTGGATCGTGAAGCGGCCCGACGTCGACGAGACGAGCAGGCCCCACCACGAGCCGTCGTTGTACCAGAGCCGTGCCTGGTTGGAGGGCTCGGTCGGGTCGCTCACGAGGTTGGGATCGAAGCCCGGTCCGACGAAGCTCGCCGTCTGGACCACGGGCCGCTGCGACGGCACGGGCGTGGGTGTCCCGGACGACTCGCTCGGCTCGGCCGAGGCCGATCGCGACGGCTCGGGGCCGACGGTGGCCGTCGGCCGCTCGTTCCACGGCGCAGCGATCGCCAGCGCGACCACCGCTCCGGCGGTGAGCAGCACGACCAGGACCAGGCGCGTCGCTCTCATCGGACAGGTATTCTCCCCGCCTTCAGCAAGGGCTCCCTCGCTGCAGGTCGGCGAGGAGCACGCGGACGCTACCTTATCCGGGCGGTGAACCGCCGGCGACGCCGGGGTGACCGCGCGGTTCGATACGGTCGAGGAGACGATGAGGGTCGAGGCACCGGCGCCGGGTGGGCAGCCGTGACCGCGCTGCGATCCGTCGCGCGGCGGATCGTGGACAGCGCGCCGTTCGGCCACGCTCTGCGCGTCCTGGATCGCATGGACCGGGGCCAGCGCGACCTTCTCGGCGTGCTGACCTATCACCGCATCGCCGATCCCGACGCGGCGTCGGGTCACCCGGGAATCGTGAGCGCCACGCCGTCCCAGTTCGTCGAGCAGCTCGACTTCGTTCGCGGCCGCTACCGGGTCGTCTCGCTCCACGACGTCCTCGAGGCTCGCGACCACGGGATGCCGCTCCCGCCGCGCGCGGTGCTGATCACGTTCGACGACGCGTACCGGGACTTCGCCGACGCGGCCTGGCCGATGCTCCGCAGCCGCGACCTTCCGGCGACGCTGTTCGTTCCGACCGCGTTCCCCGGCTCACCGAGCCAGGGGTTCTGGTGGGACTGGCTGCACGAGGCGGTCATGGCCGCGCCGGACGGCGCCGCACTGCGGACGGCCTGGACCAGCCTGCGCCTCCCGTCGCGGGAGCAGCGCCCCGGGCTGCTGCGCGAGCTGCGGACCGAGCTGAAGGGGCAGCCGCACGAGACGCTGTTGGCTGAGGTCAGGGCCATCGGGGAACAGCTGGGCGTTCCGCCACCGGCCGGGCAGGTCCTGGGCTGGGAGGAGCTGCGATCGCTGGCCGCCGACGGCGTGACCCTGGCCCCCCACTCCCGCACGCACCCGCTTCTCGATCGCATCGACCCGGACCGCCTTGGCGACGAGCTGTCCGGCGCGATCGCCGACCTCGAGGAGCACGTCGGTCCCACGCCACGGGCGCTCGCCTATCCCAGCGGGTCCCACTCGGCCGCGGTTCGCGACGCGGTCCGGTCGACAGGCTACGCGCTCGCCTTCACCACCCAGCGCGGGCTCAATCGCCTCGGTCGGACCGACTGGTTCGCGATGCGCCGCATCAACGTCGGTCGCTCCTCGTCGCTGAACGCCATCGGCATGCAGCTCGGCCGCTGGGCCGTCGCGTGGTCGCGATGATCGAGAGGGTCTTCTGGGCCGCCGTGGGGCTCATCGGCTACACGTACGTCGGCTTCCCGCTCCTCGTGCTCGTGCGCGGCGCCCTGGCGCCGCGACCCTATCGGTCGGAGCCGATCACGCCATCGGTCAGCCTGATCATCGCGGCGCACAACGAGGAGGTGGCGATCGCATCCAAGCTGGCCTCCCTCGAGCAGCTCGAATATCCGCAGGACCGGCTGCAGGTCGTCGTGGCGTCGGACGGGTCGGACGACCGGACCGAGGACGTCGTCGCCGCCCACAGCGGGCGGCCGACCACCCTGCTGCGCCTGCCTCGACAGGGCAAGGCGTACGCCCTCAACGCCGCCGTGGACCAGGCGACCGGCGACATCCTCGTCTTCACCGATGCCAACAGCCGCCTGGCACCCGATGCCCTGCGACGGCTCGTGGCGCCGTTCGCGGATCCGACCGTCGGCGGCGTCGCCGGCAACCAGGTGTACGCGTCCGGCGAAGGCGGCGACCGCGCCGAGGGCGAGCGGACGTACTGGAGCTTCGACCGGCTGATGAAGCAGGCCGAGAGCCGGGCGGGCAACACGATCTCGGCGACCGGTGCCCTGTACGCGGTGCGACGGTCGCTCGTCGACCCGATCCCACCCGACGTGACCGACGACTTCTACACCTCGGTCGGGGTCATCACGCGACGCAGGCGCCTCGTCTTCGCCCCCGGGGCCATCGCCTTCGAGGCACCGTCGAAGTCGGGCCGCCGCGAGTTCCGGCGCAAGGTGCGGATCATGACACGCGGGCTGGCGGCGGTCCGGGCCCGACGGGAGCTGCTCGACCCGCGGGTGCACGGCTTCTACTCGCTCCAGCTCGCCTCGCACAAGGTCCTGCGCCGGCTCATGGGGGTGCCCATGATCGTGTGCGCGGTCCTGGCCCCGGCGCTGTGGGGCCGCGGCCCGATCTACCAGCTCGCCACGGTGGCGCAGATCATGTTCTACGGGTGCGCCGCCGCCGGCCTGCTGCCGTGGCGTGGCGCACGGCTGCCGATGTTCGGGATTCCCGCCTTCATCTGCTCTGCCGTGGCCGCCTCGATGGCGGCGACGTGGAATACCGTCCGCGGGCGGCGCATCGATCGCTGGCAGCCGACGCACGCCGGAAATCCTTCGGAGGAGTGAGCTCGACATGAGCGCGAGGCCAGGCGGCGAAGGTCAGCCGGCACCGTTCGCGGTGTTCGCGCGCCTGTACGAGGTCGCCGAACCCGGGATCCCGACCACGGTGATCGAAGCGAGCGACGCCTGGGGCGTCGACGCCCTCGCGCGCTCGCTCGACGGCCCGACGATCTGGGGCCGCCTACCGAACCGGGGAGCCGGGGGGCTCGGCCAGTTCGTGCGGCGGGCGCTGCGACGGGAGCGGGCACTCCGACAGCTTCAGCGCCGGCACGGCAGCGACGTTCGGGCGGTGCATCGGCTGCGGCCGTCCGCCTCGACCATTGGTGGCCCGGTTCGCCCTCGGCTTCGACGGGTGCTGCGCAGTGGGCTCCTCGTCGAGCTCGGTGCACTCGGCCACGACCGCATTCTCGACCGAGTCCTCGGGGAGGCCGGCGTGCCGGCGCAGGAGCCCGTCGTCCTGCCGCGGGCGGACGGCGCGGCACTCGGCATGCTCCAGCTGGTCGACGGCGCCGGCGGGGTGCTCCGCGCCATGACGGTCGGCGAGTCGGGATACCCGGGCATGAACGCCGACGCGCTCGCGGCGCTGGAAGGGGCCGGCGTGACCGACGTCCCCCGCCTGGTCGCGCGCGGCACGACGTTCGGTGTCTCCTGGATGGTCGAGAGCCGGCAGCCCGGCGTGCGGCCTGACCGGCTCGACGAGGATCTCATCGGACAGATCGGCCGCTTCCTCGCCACGCTTCCGCAGCAGCCGCGCGTGTCCTGGTTCCCGGACCGTATGGGCGCGCTCGCCGAACGGTTCCCCCGATGGAGCTCCCTGCTCGCACAGCTCGGCGACACGACGGTCGACGCACCGGGCATCCTCCAGCACGGCGACCTGTGGCGCGGGAACCTCCTCGTGCGCGACGGACGCCTGTCCGGCGTCATCGACTGGGACACGTGGCACGCCGCCGGGCCGCCCGGAGCCGACCTCCTCCAGCTGCTGATCATGGAGCGCCGGGGCCGCACGCGCGCGAGCGTCGGAACCCTCTGGAAGGCCGCCCCGTGGCGGTCGTCGGAGTTCCTCGACGCCGGCCGGCCGTACTTCGCCGCCCTCGGGGTCGAGGTGACCCCGCAGCTGCTCGACGGCATCGGCCTCGCCTGGTGGGCCAGCCAGGTGCTCCGCCACCACCACCAGGCGTGGCGGCCCGCGTGGGTGGAGGAGAACGTCGACGCCGTGCTGGCCAGCATCGGCGGATCGCCGTGAGCCGACGCACCGTCGCTGCATCGGCTGCTCGTGCGGCATGCTCGGAGCCGCATGGGCCGATGGTCATGGGGCGTGGGTTGCGGAGGCCTCCTATGCTCTAGCCACCTTTCGCAACCTCATCGCGATCTGGCGTGCCATCGGCGTCGCCTCGTCGCCTCCAGGAACGGACCCGAAGGAGAGCTGTGGAACTGTCGGCCGTGCTGACGCTGCTTCGGCGGTGGGCGCCAACCCTCATCGCGTCGGCTGTCCTCGCCGGGATCGTCGCCTACAACGTCGCTTCCACGGTGCCCCCGACCTACACGGCCGAGGCGACCGCGCTCGTCGGGCCGATCAATACCGACAGCACCACGCTGCGCGCGTCCCAGGACCTGGTGCAGACGTACGGCAGCCTGGTCACGAGCGACGGCGTCATCAACTACGTCCAGGACCAGGTCGGCGGGGACATCTCCGACGCCGACCTGCGTGACAGCATCTCGGCTCGCGCCGAGAGCGTCACGCGCATCCTGACCATCACGGCCTCCGCCGGTGACCCGCGGCTGGCCGCCGACATGGCCAACGCCGTCGCCGACGGGCTCGGCGAGATCGCGTCCCAGGGCCAGGTGCGACCGGAAGGCGCCGTGTCGCTCATCAGCCGGGCGCAGCCCAACCCGGACAGTGCCCAGCCCTTCGTCCCGCTCATCGCCGTGCTCGCGGCGGGCGCGGGGCTGATCGCCGGCCTCGCGGCCGTGCTCCTGATCGACTACTTCAGCGACACGGTCAGCAGCCGCGAGGATCTGTCGAAGCTTGCCGGCGCGCCGGTGCTGGCGTCCATCTCACCCCGCCGGCTGTGGCAGCGTCGTTCGCGGCCGCTCGTCGTCGAGGCGGAGCCCGAATCGAGCGCCGCGCTCGCCTACCGGGTCATCGCCGGCCACCTGAGCGGCAACGGCGAGGCGACTTCCGTCCGGCGCTTCCTCGTGCTCGGGGCGGAGGGCCGCGAGGGTGGTGGCGAGGTCGCCGCCAACCTTGCCGCCGTGCTCGTCCGCGCCGGCCAGCGCGTCCGGCTGGTGGATGCCAACGACGAGGATCACGAGATCACCCACCTGTTCGGACTGCGCTCGACGAAGATGCTCGGCGAGCTGGCGCGCGAGGACGAGTCGCTCCTCCCCGAGATGGCGGACCGCGTCTTCCCGGGCATCGAGGTCGTCGGCGTGCCGCCCGGCCGCGACCCGCGGCTGCGGGACCTCACGCATGTCACCGCGGTGATGAAGCAGCTCGGGACCGATACCGACGTCGTCCTGCTCCATACGGCGCCCATCCACCGCTCGCAGACGGCCCTGCTGTGGGCTCGCGTTGCGGACGGGGTGATCCTCGTCGCCAAGCGGGATTCCACGAAGCGCGACGCGGTCACGATCAGCGTCGAGTCGCTGCGCGCCATCGGAGCGCCGATCGTGGGCGCCATCCTGCATGCCGTCTGGCGACGCCCGGCGCCCGGCGACGTCGTCGGACCGGCGCCCGATGCCGAGGCCTCCACGTTCGAGGCCGAACCCGGTGCCGACGCTCTCGCCGCCGGGGCGGATCGTTCGTCTCGCGCACACTGAGCGGTCCGCGGGTCCCGACATGCGCGTCGCGTACGTCATGTCTCGCTTTCCACGCCTGACGGAGACGTTCATCGTGTCCGAGATCCTCGCCATGCAGGAGCTCGGGGTCGACGTGCAGCTCTATCCGTTGCTGCGCGAGAACGCCGCCGTCGTGCAGCCGGACGCGCGGGCCCTCGTCGACCGCGCCCGCTTCCAGCCGTTCCTGTCGTGGGCAATCCTGCGCTCGAACGTCGGGATGCTCGTGCGCAGGCCGATGACGTATCTCGGCACCCTCGCGGCCGTGCTGCGGATGACATGGCGCAGCCTGAACTTCCTCGTCGGCGGCCTCGGGATCTGGCCGAAGATGGTCCACAACGCGGCGGCGATGCAGCGTGCCGGCATCACCCATGTGCACTGCCACTTCGCGACCCACCCGGCCCTCGCCGGATACATGATCCATCGGCTGGCCGGCATCCCGTACAGCTTCACGGCCCACGGCTCGGACCTGCACGTGGATCGCCGCGGCCTGGCCGCCAAGGTGGCCGAGGCGGCCTTCGTCGTCGCCATCAGCGAGTACAACCGCAACCTCATCCTCGAGGAGACCCGCGGGCGCTGGGCCGACAAGGTGGTCGTGATCCACTGCGGCGTGCGCACCGATCGGTTCCGGCCCCGGGACGAGCCCGCGCGGGCGGGCGGGCCGCTGACGGTCGTCTGCGTCGGGACGCTTCACGAGGTGAAGGGCCAGACGCACCTCGTCGACGCGTGCCGCATCCTTCGCGACCGCGGGATCGCCGTGCGGTGCATGCTCATCGGCGAGGGGGAGGATCGGCCCCGGCTCGAACGGCAGATCGAGGAGGCCGGCCTGGGCGACGTCGTGACGCTCATGGGCGCGGCCACGCAGACGGAGGTCGCCGAGACGCTCGCCGCGGCCGACGTGCTCGTCACGCCGAGCGTGCCCACCGCATCCGGCAAGCGGGAGGGCATCCCGGTGGTCCTCATGGAGGCCATGAGCAGCGGAATCCCGGTGGTGGCCAGCGACCTGTCGGGCATCCCGGAGCTCGTCGTCGACGGTGAGAGCGGCATGCTCACCCCGCCGGGCGACGCGGCGGCCATCGCGGCCGCACTCGAGCGCCTTGCGGCCGACCCGGGTCTCAGGCAACAGTTCGCGGAGCGCGGACGGGAGCGGGTGCTGCGCGCGTTCGATGCGCACACGAACGCACGCGCACTGGCAGAACTGATCGAGCTGGTCGGGAGCACGGCATGACCACCGCAACCATCACCCAGCGGCTGCAGCCACGAGGCGCGACGGTCCTCGGCGTCATCGCGGCGCTCGGGGCGGCCGGTGTGATGGGCCTCGTCGCCACGCTGACCAACAGCCCGCTCGCCCTGCTCGCGGGCGGGGTGCTGGCGCTCGGAACGGCGATGCTGTTCCGCCCCGAGCTGGGCGTGATCCTGTTCCTCGCGCTGCTCTGGATGAACGTGCCGGCGGTGCTCGTCACCTTCCACCACGTGCCGGGGTTCGTCGTGGAGGCATCGATCCTCCTCCTGCTCGTCCCGGTGGCGAAGTACCTGCTCCAGCGACAGCCGGTCGTCATCACTCCCGCGTCGATCGCGCTGCTGATCTACGTGGGCGCCAACCTGCTGTCGTCGGCGACGTCCACCAACCCGGCCCTCGCCACGCAGTCGGTCGTCACGCTCCTCGGCGAGGGGCTGCTCATCTACGCACTCGCCTCGAACGCGATCCGCAGCCCGCGCGTCGCCCAGTACGCCGTCCGCACCCTGGTGGTCGCCGCGGTGGTCATGGCCGCCCTGGCGATTCACCAGGAGGTGACGCAGAGCTACGACGACCCCTACCTGGGCTTCGCGCGGATCAAGGACCAGGCCGAGATCATCACCGGCATCCCCAACCCCGACGACCGCCCGAGGAGCGAGGGGCCGGTCGGTGAGACGAACCGCTTCGCACAGGTGCTCCTCGTCGTCGTCCCCCTGGCCCTGACCGGCATGGGCATCCGTCACGCGCTGCTCGGCCGCGTCCTTCCGGCCGCCGCCAGCCTCGTCATCGCCACGGGCGTCCTGCTGACCTTCTCGCGCGGCGCTGCCGTCGCGATGGGGCTGCTGGCGGTCGTCCTCGTGCTCAAACGCTACGTGAAGCTGCGCCACATGCTGGCGGTCATCCTCGCCTTCATGGTCTCCGTCTTCGCCGTCGCTCCCGAGTTCATCGCCCGCGTCGAGTCGATCGGCGCCGTAGCGGGCTGGGTCTCAGGGGACAGCGATGCCCCCGACGGCGCGGTGCTCGGGCGCACGACCTCGAACGTGGCCGCGCTGCTCGTCTTCGTCGATCACCCCATCGCCGGCGTCGGTCCGGGCGTGTACGCGCAGGACTACTCGATCGAGTACGCCAACCGGCTCGGCCTCCGGTTCTTCCTCGAGGAGCGCCGTGCGCACAACATGTACGTCGAGTGGGCCGCCGAGCTGGGGATCATCGGCCTGACGAGCGGATTGGCCATGATCGCGCTGACGATGACCCAGCTCTCGGGACTCCGGAACTACTGGCTGACCCGACGGCGCGACTACGCCGACCTGGCCGGTGCGTTCTGGCTGGCGGTGCTCATGTACGCATCGACGGCCGTGTTCCTCCACTTGTCCTACGCGCGCTACTTCTTCGGGCTGCTGGCGCTCGCCAACAGCGTGATCTGGGTCCTCCAGCAGGAGCGGAAGAGCCTCGGGAACGAGGCGCCGGCCGCGCAGCTGCCGAACGGCGCGCTCGAGGCAATTCCCGCGGGGGCGTATCGGCTCCCGACCTAGGGGTGGGTCCAGTCGGTGAAGCCCACGGTCCGACCGCCGCCGACGGGGTACCGGACCGGATAGCCGAGGCCGTACCGCCGGTTCAGCAGGTGCTTGATGTCCGCGGCCCGATCGGCGTCGTACCACTCCCCCTCCCCGGTGACGTCCACGAGGCTGTGCAGGTACACCGCCGCGCGGCGAAGGGCACGATCCGACACGTCCCAGGCGGGGAACCCCTGGCGGCTGAGGATCATCGCGGCCGGGACGGCGCCCTCGAGGCCGACCCACGGGTACTGCGTGTAGCCCGGGTCGCACACGTCGTCGCCGCCGCGGCTCATGTCGTTGCTGATTGCTCCGTCGATCGAGCACCCGTCCTTCTTGGCACCCGAGTTCTGGATGCCCACCGGATCCGACGGAACCGCCTGCCAGGCGTCGCTGTTACTCGTGATCCGGTGGGGGCTCGTGCGGTCGCCCGCGTAGCGTCGGAAGGCGTTCCAGCTCCACTGGAGCAGCTCCTGGTCGCCGAGGTAGACCGCCAGCGCGGTCGCGACGGCGCCCTCCTGGGCCGATGCGTTCGACCCTGAGCTCCAGGCGGACTGGCGGAGGGTGATGAGCTCGCCACTGTTGTTGTGCCGCAGGCGCATCGTGCGGAAGGAGGCGAGCCAATCGTAGACCGGTCCGGAACGGATGCCGAGCACATCGGCGGCGATGATGTAGCCGAGCAGGTTGCGCCCGACCTCCAGCCACCGACGGTCGCCGCCCTGCTCGGTGCCGATCGCGCTCTCCAGCGCCGCGATCGCACGCTCGCGCCCCTGCCCGGTCCGAGCCGCGTACAGCGCCGCCGCGAGCGTGGCCTGGTCGTGGTTCGAGTCCTGGTCGCTGACGTTGCCGTCCGTGTCGGCCTGCTCGGCCCAGTCGACGATGCTGTTCCAGGCCGCCCCTGACGTCGGCAGGTTCCGGAGATCGCCGAGGCCGATCCAGACGCCGGCGGTGGCGGCGGGCGGCGGAGGAGGAGGCGGGGCCGGCGTGGCCGGGGGCGGCGTGGGAGCCGGCGGCGGAGTGGCCGGGGGCGCCGTCGGCGCGGGCGTCGCGGTCGTCGCGTCAGTCGATGGCCGCGGCTCGGCACTCGGCGGCAGGACGGCCACCTCGTCCTCGAACGGATACCCGATGCGCGAGCCGTCGAACACGAAGCCGCCGACCGAGCCCGCCGGCGAGAACGAGCCGGCCGATCCGCGGCCGGGTGCGGGCGCGGGCCGATCGGCGCCGAGCTGCGACAGGGTCAGGGCGAGGACGAGAAGGACGGTCAGCGGTCGGCCGATCCACGACCGTCGTGAACCCGGGTCGACGCTCGCATCGGGCGCAGACGGGTTGGGCGTCGGCGATGGGGTCTGGGGCACGGCTCAGGAGACCTTCCGGTAGCTCGCTGGAGTCTACGCCGCCCTCGGGCGGCCTGCCAGCGCGGCGCGCATCGGCCCGGTGGTCGCATTGACGGCCTCCCATCGTTCGGCCATGCTCGCGCCCCATGTCCGGTCCGACGCCCGAGCCGACGCTGTCGGTGATCGTGCCCCTCAACGCCCAGGTCGACATCGACAATGCGCTCACCCTGCTCGGGGACCTCGCCGCCTATCGCGGTCCGGCCACGGTCGAGCGCATCGTGGTCGCCAACAACTTCCCGCCCGACGACCCGCCCGCGCGGCTCGCCGAGATCGAGGCCACCGGCGCCACCGTGCTGCGCATCCCGACCGTCGACGTCCGGCCGGGCGAGGTCATCTCGTTCGCGGCCCGCATCCCGGGCGCGCGCCGCGCGCGATCATCGGCCACCGTCCATTTCGATGCCGACGTCCGCGTCCCCGATGCGGCCGCACTCCTCGCCTGGTACGCCGATCGCATGGCCGCCGGCTACGACCTCGCCTACACCGGCGTGGGCCACTACGACCTGCCGCGATCGCTGTCGGTGCGGGCCAGCATGGCCGTCCACCACGCCGCGCGCTGGGCGAAGCGCGTGATCTTCCGCGTCCCGACCGCCCGCGGCAGCAACTACGCCATCCGTCGCGAGGTCCTGCTCGACGCGTACGAGCGCGGCATGCTCGCCGACGACCTCAACGTCGGGCCCGTCGTCAAGGCGCTCGGCGGGCGCATGGCCTACGACGGGCGGCGCAACCTGCGGGCCCTGACATCGGGCCGCGTGTACCGCGGCGGCTGGGGGCGCATCGCCCGCTACTACGTCTACCGGCTGCGCTATAACCTGCGTGTGCTGCCGGTATCCGAGCGTGCCGCGGACCGGACCGGCCGCGTCCACCGCGCCAGCCGATACGACTACGACGGCCCGCGGCACCCGGGCGACCCGTCGTGAACCCGTACCCGCCCAACGATCGCATCCCGCCGGTCGACCTCGACGCCCTGAGCGCCGAGCAGCGCGAGGTCGCCGACCGGATCGCCGGGACCCGCGGCCGCGTGCCCGGCCCGTTCATCACCCTCCTCCACCTTCCCGTCCTCGCCGATCGGGTCCAGGCGCTCGGCGCGCACCTGCGCTACGAAGGCATCCTCGACCGCGGGCTTGCCGAGACCGTGATCCTCGTCGTCGCCCGACGCTGGGGCTCGACGTACGTCCACCGCGCCCACGAGCCGCACGCCCGGCGGGCCGGGATCGACGACGAGATCATCGGCAGCGTCGACGCCGGTGACGGCTTCGCCGCCATGCCCGAGCCGCAGGGAACCGCCTGCCGCTATGCCGCCGAGCTGGCGGAGACGGGCCACGTCGGCGACGAGCTGCGCGAGGCCGCGCTGGCGGCGCTGGGACGCGACGGCGTCATCGAGCTGACCGTCCTCGTCGGCTACTACTCGCTGATCTCGCTGACGCTCAACGGCCTCGGCTGGGACTGACCTCCGGCCGGTACGGAGGTACCCACGGGTCCGGGTCGGCGTCGTCGCGTCATGCCGGAGCGGGCCATGACCATCGGCAGGATCTGTGCCCCCAACCACACTCCACCGACCGTTCGCGGGCTATTCCGGTGTGCGGATGCAACGGTACTATTGACTCATCCCCGCGGCCCGTGCTCTTGTGGCGAGGCTCATCTTCCAAGGCTTTCATCCGTCTGTTACCCGAAGGGAGACCGTCATCGCTACCGTCGCTCATGCCGTGGCCCACGAGCTGCGTGCCCTCGGCATCGACCACCTCTTCCTCATGACGGGACGCGACAACTCGCTGTGGATCGCCCTCGAGGAGGTCGGCATCCGCCAGGTGCTCGCCCGCAGCGAGGGCGCTGCCGTCTACATGGCCGATGCCTACGCGCGCATCCTCAACCGTCCGGCCCTGACGTACGGCGCCTACGGTCCGGGTGCAGCGAACGTGGCCGGCGCGCTGGCCGAGCCGCTGTGGTCGTCGAGCCCGGTGGTGGCGCTCGTGTCGGCCATGCGCCGCACCGAGCGCTTCCGCAAGGAGTACCAGGAGCTCGACCAGGTGCCGATGTTCTCCTCGACCACGAAGTGGGGCGCGGAGGCCTCGGACGCCAAGCACGTGCCGCGCCTGCTGCGACAGGCGTTCCGCCGCGCGCTGAACGGCACGCCGGGCCCGGTCTACCTCGGCATCCCGGGTGACATCTTCGAGCAGGAGCTGCCCGAGTACGTCGAGCCGGCAGCTCGCGAGCCGCTCAGCCTGCCGCTGACCCGGCCGGCCCCGGCGTCGCGTGACGTGGAGTCCGTGCTCGACACGCTCCTGTCGGCCAGCCGCCCGGTCATCCTGGCCGGCACCGGCGTCCACCAGTCGCAGGCCTACGACTGCCTCAAGGCGGTCGCCGAGCGCCTCGGCATCCCGGTCGCCACGAGCTCCGGCGGCAAGGGCAGCCTGCCCGAGACGCACGAGCTGGCGCTCGGGACCGTCGGCCGCTACTCGCGCAAGTACGCCAACGAGGCGGTCGCCAACGCCGACGTCGTCCTCGCCGTCGGCACCGGCCTCGGCGGGCTCGTCACCGATTCGTACAAGCTCATCGGCCCGAAGGCGGAGCTCATCCATGTCTCGGTCGACCCGGACGCCATCGGCCTGAACTTCGAGGCCCGCCACGGCATCCTCGCCGATGCCAGCACGTTCCTCGAGGCGCTGTACGGCGCGGCGGTGCGCCATGACGCGCAGCCCTCGCCGGAGGCCGATGCCAACCGCGAGGCGCTGGCGCGCGCCCGCGCCGCCTGGCAGGCCACCCGCGACGAGCTCGCCGGCCGCGACGGCAACGACGGTGGGCCGATGCGGCCCGAGGCAATCATGGCGGTCGTGGACGAGATGCTCTCCCCCGACGGGATCCTCGTCGCCGATACCGGCTACTCGGCCGCGTGGGGCGGTGCCCTGTCCGAGGTCAAGCAGGCCGGCCGGCAGTTCATCCGAGCCGACGGATCGCTGGGCTGGGCGTTCCCGGCCTCGATGGGCGCGCAGATGGCGCGGCCGGACCGCCAGGTGGTGTGCATCACCGGCGACGGCGGCATCGGCTATCACATCGCCGATATCGAGACCGCCATGCGGCACAACCTGCCGGTCGTGGTCGTGGTGCTCAACAACAGCACGCTGGCGTTCGAGGAGCATGTGCAGAACCACCTGTACGGGCACGTCGTCCTCGCGGTCGACGAGTTCTGCGACGTCGACTACGGGCAGGTGGCCCGCGCCTTCGGTGCCTTCGGGACCCGCGTCACGAACGTCGCCGACTTCCGCCGGGCGTTCGCCGAGGGCCTCGAGCGTCGCGGCCCGACGATCATCGACGCGGTCATCGACCGCCAGGCGATGGCGCCGGTGACCCGGTACGATCGAGTCCGCGACCGCGAGCTGTGACGTCGTCGTCGGGCCGGGCCGTTCGGCCCGACCCGATCCCATGACGGCGGCATCCGGCGGTCACGAGGGGAGACGCTCCCGGCGGACCGGGGTGCTGTGGAGGGGCCGGCCATGCTGAGCTTCGTACGCGCGGTTCGGCGTACGCTCGAGCTGCTGGCGCCGACGCCGATGAGCCGATGGCTGACGCTGCTGGCGATCGCGCTGGCCGTCGCCCTCGTCGAGGCCGGAGGAGCGGCGCTGATCTTCATCCTCCTCGGCCTCGTCTCCGACAGCCCGGAGGAGGTCAGCCTCCCCGTCGTCGGCAACCTGCTCGAGCGCTTCCCATCGTTGACGCTCGAGGAGCTGCAGCTGGCGGTCGCTGGGCTGGTCGTCGCGTTCTTCCTCCTCCGGGCGGCGATCATCGTCGGCCAGCACTACGTCATGGCGCGCACGGTCCACAACGCCGGAGCCCGGCTCTCGACCCACCTCGTCCGTGGCTACCTGGCGATGCCGTACCTGGCCTACACCCGGGTGAACTCGTCGGAGCTCATCCGGAACGCATTCGACTCGGTCCACAACCTCGTCAACCAGGTCATCCGGCCTGCGCTCGACGTCATCACCGAGTCGATCCTCGTCGCCGGCATGATCGTCCTCATGCTCGTCGTGGCGCCCGCGTCGGCGCTCGTCGCGCTCGTGACCCTGACCCCGCTGATCTGGATCCTGCAGGCCTTCGTTCAGCCACGCCTCAAGCGCCTCGGCCGGAGCTCCCAGGAGGGGCGGCGCGGCGCGCTCCTGGCCATGCAGCAGGCGATCGGCGGCCTGCGGGACATCCGCCTGCTCGGCCGCGAGGACGAGTTCGCCCGCTACTTCGCCCGCCACCGCAAGGCAATGGCCCGTGCGGACTACCGGCGGCTCGGCCTGTCGAACATCCCACGCACGATGATCGAGACCGGGGTCGTCATCGTCATCGCCCTGATCCTGGCCATCGCGATTCTCAGCGGCCAGAGCCAGCAGTCGGCGGTGGCGACCGTCGGCGTGTTCGCCTATGCCGGGCTGCGCCTGCAGCCATCCCTTCGCAAGATCGTGCAGGGCCTCAACGACGTCCGCTTCGGCGAGGCGATCATCGAGAACCTCATCGAGGATCGAGCACGCGTCGACGACGCCCTTGCCGCGTGGCGTCGGCGTCAAACCGCGTCGGACGGGGGCACGGCGCTGAAGGAGGCGATCGAGCTTCGCGGCGTGAGCTTCTCGTACGGGGAGGGCCTCAAGCCGGCGCTCCGAAACGTGGACCTCACCATCAGGCGGGGCGAGTTCATCGGCATCTGTGGTCCGACCGGCGGCGGCAAGAGCACCCTGATCGACCTCGTCGCGGGACTGCTCCAGCCCACGTCCGGATCGGTCTGCGTCGACGGGCGGCCCCTGGACGAGCATCCGGGATGGTGGTTCGCGGAGCTGGGCGTCGTGTCGCAGCACGTCTTCCTCATCGATGACACCATCCGCCGGAACATCGCGCTGGGCATCGGTGACGAGGAGATCGACGACGAGCTCCTGCAGCGAGCCGTCGAGCGTGCCCAGCTCACCGATGTCATCAGCCAGCTTCCCGAGGGTCTCGACACGATCGTCGGAGAGCGCGGCGTGCGCCTGTCCGGCGGCCAACGCCAGCGCGTCGCGGTGGCCCGGGCCCTCTATCGGGAGCCATCGGTCATCATCTTCGACGAGGGCACCTCGGCACTGGACGCGGCGACCGAGGCCGCGCTGGCGGCGGCCATCCAGGCGCTGAAGACGGGGCGTACGCTGCTGAGCGTGGCGCACCGGATCACGACCGTCCGGGACGCGGACCGCATCATGGTCGTGGACCGGGGACGGATCGGGGCCGAAGGGACGTACGACCAGCTGCTCGAGACGAGCCCGCTGTTCCGTCGTCTTGCCGGCGTCGTCGACTGACGCCGTGCCGAACTTCAAGGACCTGCCCGGCGTCCGGACCGTGTACCGCTCGCGATATGCCGTGCCGGTGCACGCCTTCGTGCTCGACCGGTGGAATCGAGCCCGCTACGGTCCGTCGGCGCCGCGGTTCGCCGAGCGCCTGTGGATCGATCCGCGCGACGTGCGCACGTTCGGCCTGCACGGAACGATCTGGCGCTCGGGCCGCGTGCGCGACGACTGGCCGGAGGGGGCACGGCCGCTGGATGAGGATCCCGTCCTCACGTGCGCGATCGCCCGCTGGCGCGACGGCCTGCCGTGGGAGCAGACGGGCGAGTTCGAGATGATGGACCGCACGATCGCCCGCCTCGGGCACCACGACGGCGTGCGAACGCGCGAGGACGTCATCCGCCGCTGCGCGCAGCTCGACGAGGTCTTCCGCGAGATCGAGCGCGAGGGCCGGGTCCGGCCGCGGAACGAGGTGGTGCCGAACGCCTTCCGCGAGCTGGGCGGCATCGGCGTGCACATCGGCCCCGACGGCGAGCTCGTGCGCGGCATCAACGGCCGCCACCGGTTCGCCATGGCCTGGATCCTCGGCATCGAGCGCATCCCGGTGCGGATCGGCATGGTGCACCGGTCCGCGATCCCGCACCTCGACCGGATGCGCCGGCCGTGAGCGCTCCGATCGCCGAGCGGCGGCGGCTACCATGGTCGCCGAGCCTCTCCCCGTCCAGCAGCAGCCGCGCCTGCTCACCGTCAGAGAAGGAGCTCAGTCATCGTCACCATCCCTGAACGGCCCGACATCGACACCGTCCGGCAGCTGTTCGAGCACTGCTCGAACTGGGGAAGCTGGGGCCCGGACGACCAGCTCGGGACGCTGAACTACATCGAGCCGGCCGACGTCGTCGTGGCCGCCGGCCTCATCCGCGACGGGCGCAGCTTCTCGCTCGCCATCCCGGTCGACGACACCGGCCCACAGACCGGTGGGTTCGGGCGCTTCAACCCGATCCACCTCATGATCCGCGACGGCAACGGAGCGGTGACCGGGACGACCGTCCGCGACTTTTACGGCGGTCGCGACCGGCACATCCGCGGCACGGACGACATGATCATCATGCCGCTCCAGTCCGGGACGCAGTGGGACGCCCTCGGCCATATCGTGTTCGACGGGAAGATCTACAACGGCTACCCGGCGACCGACGTCGGCAGCAAGGGGGCGGTCCGCAACGACATCGCCGCCATCCGCGACAAGGTTGCGGGACGGGGCGTCCTGCTCGACGTGCCGCGCGCCCGGGGGGTGCCGTGGCTCGAGCCCGGCGACCGGATCCACGTCGAGGATCTCGAGGCCGCCGAACGGGCCCAGGGCGTGACCGTCGGCCGCGGCGACATCGTCCTCGTCCGCACCGGTCAGATGGCGCAGTGCCGCGATGCCGGCTCGTGGGGGTCGTACGCCGGCGGATCGGCGCCGGGGCTCGCCCTCGACACGGCGCCCTGGATCCACGAGCGGCAGCTCGCCGCGGTGGCGTCCGACACCTGGGGCCTCGAGGTCCTGCCGAACGAGACCCCGGACGTGTTCCAGCCGCTCCACATCATCCTCATCGTCGGGATGGGGCTGCTGATGGGCGAGATCTTCGACCTCGAGGGGCTGGCCGCCGACTGCGCCGCCGACGGCCGCTACGAGTTCTTCTTCACGGCCGCCCCGCTGCCGATCACCGGCGGCGTCGGCTCCCCGATCAACCCGATCGCGATCAAGTAGCCGGATCGGGGGTCCCCGCCCCGGCCGCACGCCGGCGGCCGAACCGACGGCTGAGGAACAGCATCGCGCCGTGGAGTGCGGGCATCGGGTCGCGCCACCAGAACACGGTGCGGTCGCCGCGCAGCCACGGGCCGATGACCGATCCCGGCGGCCGCCGGAAGCGGCGCAGGAAGCCGGCGATGGCGACCGCATCGCGGAACTCGTAGAGCTGGACCCGGCCGAGGGGGAACGGCGGCGCCGGCTCGACGTCGAGGCCCTGCGCGTCGCGGTACATGGCCCAGGGGATGTCGAGCCCGACCGCGGCGATGGTCGAGATGTACCAGGCCGGCCGCGGGTTGAGCTCGATGATCTTGTACAGCCCGTCGCGCACGTCGTACTTGAACTCGACGTTGAACGCGCCGCGGAAGCCGACGTCGGCGAGCATCCGGCGCAGGTCGGCCGTGGCCTGCTCCGCCTCCTCGAGCGGCGCGGTGTAGGACGAGACGGTGTTGCCGATCATCGGCGGCGCGACGCGAATGCGCCGGCGGAGCACCAGGCCCGGCATCGCGCCGTTGCGGTCGACGAAGCCCTCGAGCAGCGTCGTCGAGCGCATGTCGCCGTCGATCCACTCCTGGTAGACGAAGCTCACGCCGACCGCGGCGCCGGCGCGCAGGACGCGCTCGGCCTCGGCCCGCGAGTGGACGAACGTGCCCTTCGTGCGGAAATGGCGTCGGTGGAGCTGCGGATCGGTCGGCTTGAGGAACGCGTGCGTCAGCTCGTCGTCGGTGAGCCGATCGAGGTCCTCGGGCGTTGCCAGCGTCACCGTTCGCGGTCGCGGGATCTCGAGCCGATCGACGAGCACGCTGAAGCGCTCTTTGTCGACGAACTGCTCGACCACGTCGCGCGACGGGAAGCTTCCGGGGAAGCGCTCCCGCAGCCGCTCGGGAAGCCCGGATGCGGCGAGCATCCAGTTGTCGCTGCACGGGAACAGCACCGCCCGATCGAGCTTCAGGCCGTCCAGGTACTCGGCCAGGACGTCGCTGTCCGGGGTCTCGGGCAGCTTGCGCTCCGCCGGGCGGTACCAGCGCGAGCGGACGATGATGTCCTCGGTGTCGTCGACGACATAGCAGCGCACGCCGCGCGCGCGGAGGCGGCGCAGGACGCCGAGTGCGGCGATATGGGCGCCGAAGATGAGGGCAGCAGGTTGGCGCCGACGCGCGCCGATGGCGGACACGGACGCCATTATCCGGATTCGAGCCGATGGGCGGCGCGCCCGCGGCGCGCCGCCATCGGCCTCACTGCGCCACGTAGAACACGATCACCAGCAGCCCGCTGTTCGTCGAGCCGCGCGGGTCGCGCGCATCGGCCCTGAGCACGAGGCGGTGCGCTCCGGGCGACAGGCTCGCCGCGTTGATCGTCACCGTCCCGCGGTACGGCCCGCTCCCCTCCCGCACGACGATGCCCTTGTCGCCGTGATGGAAGTCGGGATCGATGTAGATCCCGTGGGACGTGATCGGGATGCCGTCGCTGCCGCGGTCGAGGATCACGTTCGACGACCACGTGCCGGTCAGCGGGGCGAGCGGCACGCTCATGATCGAGGCGTTGGCGTAGCCCGCGCCGTCGTACCAGCCGCGGGCGATCGCCTCGTCCCGCGATCGATAGTCAACCGAGGGCCGGCCGCCGCCGTTCACGAGGTACGTCTGCCAGCCGGTGCTCGGCGTGAAGTCGAGGCCGTCGGTCGTCTTGACCTGCGGGCGGAATCGCCACTCGACGCGGCCATCGACCGGCACGCGGGTGGTGTCGACCCGGAGCTGGACCCAGCGCACGCACGTGTCGTGCGGGCAGGTCAGCCCGACCGGGACATTCCACAGGTCGTACCCGCCGTTGTCGGTCTCGATCCCCCCGTACAGGCGGGCGAGCGTGCCGGCGTTGTGATGCATCGTCAGGCGCACGTCGAGGGTCACGGTGCCGCTGACCCGCTGCGCCTGCGGGAAGCACATCCCGACGTGGACGTGCCCGAAGTCGGTGCCCGACTGCCCCGGCGTCTGGACCCACCAGCCCTGGGACTCGAGGAACACGCGGTGCTCGGGATAGCCGGTGCAGGCCACCGGATCCGGCATGCCGCCGTGGTCGTGCGACGGGCTGGGCGAGGGTGCCACCGTCGGCGCCGCGGGCGGCGAGGTGGAGGGTGGCGCCGGCGCCACGGCCGAGGGCGTCGGCGTCGGGTGCCCGTGCTCCGGTGGCGTCGGGATCGTGGTCGGGGTCGCCACCGCGGTGGGCACGGCCGGGGCCGGCGTCGGGACCGACGTCGGCTCGGCCTCGTGGGTCATGACCATGACGGTCACGCTGGCGACCGGCGCCGCGATGGCTGCCTGCCGGCCGTTGCCCAGCCGCACGATGGCGTCGAGCACGTGCGGGCCGGGGGCGGCGTCGCGCGGGACGCGAACCGCGGTGCCGAGCGTGCCGTCGCCCCGGGCGCGAACGCGCGGCATGCCCTTGCCGTCACCGTCCCAGCGCAGCTGGTACTCGGTGCCGGCCGCGAAGCCCGTGCCGCCGACGACGAACCGCTGGCCGGCCATGGCCATGCCGTCGACCGTCAGCGTGGGGGTCGCGGCACGGGTCGGATCGCCGACCAGCACCATGACTACGAGGAGCAGGATCGGTGCGGTGGCGAGCCAGTCCCGGAGGCGATCGCGCGGCCCCGCCGGTGCTGTCTCGGCCCGCGGCAGCCGCCGGGATGGGCGTGCCGGCGTTCCGGCGCGCGCGAACGGTGAGGTCGCCTTGTGGCGCATCGCAACCTTGCCTCCACGTTGCTCGCCGCACCATCTCCACCCCGGCCGCGACGCGGCCGATGACCGACGGGTGCTCGAGTTCCGGGCGAGGCTCCCTGGGCACGGCCCGGAATGGTGTCGGGCAGGCTACCGACGGGCCTGCGGCCGCGCATCCGCCCAAAGTCCCGAGAGCGAGCAGCCGATCGTCCGCCGTACGAACGGCCGCCGGGGGCCACAATGGCGGCCGGGATTCCGCTCGAGGGACATCGACCGATGGCCATCGGACCCGAGGCACGCCGCGCCGCATCCGGCCGCATCGTCGTCGTCGCCGGGCTGCTCGGCGCGTGCGGCGCGACCACCCTCATCCTCGGAGCGGGACCGATGCTCGTGCCGGCCGGCCCGCTCGAGCGCGCCATCGGCGTCGCCGCCATGGCGCTCGGTGGCGTCATGCTGCTGGCCGGCGCCGCGCTCGGGCTCCGGCTGCGAGCGGCCCGCATCCTCGGCATCGCGGGCGGCGCCTCGCTGGCGGTCATCGGCGTGGCGATCGTCGTGGCTGCCTCGGCCACGCTGCCGGGCTGCGGCGGGTCCTCGGAGCGGGCGATCGCGTGTGTGACCCTCGTCGGCGGCACCGGGGTCGCCGGCGTCGGGCTCGTGGCTGCGGGGGTCGCCTCGGCCTACGTCGTCAGCCGCGCTCGGCCGGAGTTCCTGCGGCGTCCGCGCCGGCAGCCACGCCGCCGCTGACGAGCGACGGCAGCTCGGCGACGAGCTTCGAGCGCGCCCACATCGGCCCCAGGCCGGCGGCACGCGCCTCGGCGTGCGCCTCGAGGTCGGTATGGCGGCCGAAGAGGATGACGCGCGGAGCGCCCGAGGCGCGCAGCGCATCGGCCCACGACGGCTGGCGGGCCGACCAGTCGGCGAGCACGAGGTCGAGGCCGGGCGGCAGATCGGCCGGGTCGGCGACGCGCACGACCTCGGCGCCGGAGGACGCGGCCGCGGCGTCGATCCGGCTGAAGAGCATGAGGTCGTCGATCACCGCGCCGATCCTCATTCGGCGGCGACGTCCCCCATGCCGGCCGGCTCGGCGGAGGCGCCATCGAACGCGATCGGCTCGGTGCCGTTGCCGGTGCCGTTCGTGGCCGCCGGCTGCGCGTGATAGCCGTTCGTCTGCTCGAGCACGAAGCGCGCGATACGCAGCGGGTAGACGCCGATGACGACCGGCGCGCGGACCTCGACCGACAGCTCGAGCCCGACCTCGTCGCGCTGCCACAGGTCCTGGAGCTTCGACGCCTCGCGTTCGGGCAGCCCGACGAACGCCGTCGTCCCGTTGCGCGAGATCGCGCTCATCGCATCGGGATCGAGGCCGAAGCGGCGGCGGATGTCGCCGATCGCGACGAATGGGCGGGAGGTGAGATATCGGCGGAGGCTCGAGGTGCTCGGCCGTTTGCTGGCGGACATGGGCGTTCGTCCGCAGTCTACCCCGCACCGCGCGCGCCCGCTGCGGGCCCGATCCGGCTTAGCCCCGTTCGCCGATGAGGCTGCGCAGCACGAATGCGACGTTGGCCGGCCGCTCCGCCAGGCGGCGCATGAAGTACGGCCACCACTCCGTCCCGTACGGCACGTAGATCCGCACGCGGTGGCCCTCGGCCATGAGCTGGCGCTGGAGGTCGCGCCGCACGCCGTACAGCATCTGGAACTCGAATCGATCGGGGCCGATGCCGCGCTCGCGCGCGAACGCGCTCACGCGCCGGATCATGTCCGGGTCGTGGGTGGCGATTCCCGGGTACGCGTCCGCCTCGAGCAGGCGCTGGGCGAGCTCGACGAACCGGTCGCCGATCGCGTCGCGGTCACCGATGGCGACCTCGGGCGGCTCCGCGTAGGCACCCTTGCAGATCCGCGTGCGGACGCGCTCGGCCGCGAGACGCTCGACGTCGGCGGGCGACCGGTGGAGGTAGGCCTGGATGACCGGCCCGACGTCGCAGCCGTCGGCCCGCAGGCGGTGGACGACCTCGAGCGTGCGCTCGGTGTAGGCCGAGCCCTCCATGTCGATGCGCACGAACACGCCGTGCTCGGCACCGGCCCGCACGACGGGCCGCAGGATCGCGAGGCAGGTCTCCACGCCGAGGTCGAGGCCGAGCTGGGTGAGCTTCATGCTCACGTTCGCGTCCAGCCCGTCGCGCGCGATGCGCTCGATCGTGGCCACGTACGCGGCCGCGGCCCGCTCGGCCGAGGCACGGTCCCCCACCGACTCGCCGAGGACGTCGAGGGTCGCGCTCGCGCCGTCGGCGTTCAGCCGGCGCACCGCCTCGGCGGCCTGGTCGAGCGTCGTGCCGGCCACGAAGCGGTACGGCATGCGCCGCACCCCGGGCGTGGCCATCGCCGCCCGGCCGAGCCAGCGCCGGTTGCTGAGCCACAGAAAGAGGGCGCGGAACGCGCGGGTCAGCATCAGCGGCGACGCCCGTGGCCCCAGCCGCGCGCCCGCTCCACGGCGCGCCGGATGAGCGCCTTGGGCGGCACCGGGCCGTCGCCGTAGTCCCGGGCGCCGATCCCGATCGGGCCGGCCGAGGCGGGATCGATGTCGGTGCCGTCGATCCGGATCGTCGGCGAGCCGGTCAGGCCGAGGAACGTGGCGTCGTCCATCGAGGTCACCGCGATCATCTGGATCGGCGTCTCGAAGGCATCCTCGGTGAGCACCTCGACGAGGTTCTGGCGGGCGAGCATGGCCGCCGGGTCGCCATCGGCGTAGAGCAGCTCGACGCGCACGGTCAGGAGGTCGCGAAGAAGGCGAGGAGGGCCACGACCGAGACGATGGCCAGGCCGATGCCGGCGTAGATCCGCCGGCGCTCCTCCGTCGTCATGCCCTCGCGCGTCGAGGCGCGCGGCACGCGGTCGGCCCGCCCGCGCCAGGCGAGGTAGCGCTCGACGTTCTCGTCCCGCGCGTCGCGACGGCGGTAGCCGTCCCAGGCGGGCCAGCCGACGAGGTAGGCGGCGACGCCGGCCGCGATCGCGACGGCCAGCCAGGCGAGCGGCGGCATCCTAGGCCTCCCGGGCCTCCGCGCCGCCCACGTCGCCCGCGTCGCCCGCGTCGCCTGTGCCGCCCGCAGCGGCCTCGTCGAGGATCCACTCGACGCCGTCGCCCGCGACGCGCTCGGCGGGGAGCCCCGAGCCGCCGGCACGGATGGCGCGGAATGCATCGGCCTTGTCGTCGCCGGTGAGGACGACGATCGTGCGGCGGGCCGCCTCGATGACCGGGAACGTGATCGTCATGCGCCACGTGTCGAGGTGCGGCACGTAGTTCGGCACGACCCAGCGGTGGCGCTCCTCGACGGCGGGCGTGCCGGGGAACAGCGACGCGGTGTGGCCGTCGGGGCCCATCCCGAGCCAGTCGAGGTCGAAGGCCGGCGGGTCCTCGCCGCGGGCGCCGAACGCGAGCCGCAGCTCCGACTCGTACGACAGGGCCGCGGCGTCGAGGTCGGGGGCCTCGGCCGGCATGCGGTGGACGCGCTCGGGACGGACGTCACGGAGCTGGGCGATGAGCATCTGGTACGCGACGCCGAAGTTCGACTCGGGGTGGTCGGGCGGCACGCTCCGCTCGTCGCCCCAGAAGAACTCGACCCGCGACCAGTCGATCGCGTCGCGCCTCCGGGGCTCGAGGAGCAGCGGGTAGACCATCTTCGGCGTGCTGCCTCCCGACAGCGCCACGCGGGCGATGCCGCGCTCGTCGATCGCCGCGGCGACGATTTCGACGAAGCGGTCGGCGGTCGTGACCGCCACGGCCGCCGGATCGGGCAGTACGGTGAACGTCGTCACGCGTTGATCTCCCGTGCCGAGGCGAGGAGGACGGCCGCGGCACGCAGCGCGTCCTCGTAGACCGGGTCCACGACGTCCGCCGCGAGCTGCGCGCTCAGCAGCTCCGGCTCCCGCCGCGTCTCCATGCTCATCCGGCGCAGGAGCGCCGTCATGCCGTCGGCGTTGGTGGCGACCATCGCGTCCTCTCCGTCTCGGTCGATGATGAACTCCGCCGCCCCGGTCTCGCCCAGCGAGCGGAGCCGTACCGATACCAGGTCCCCCGGCCGCACGTCGTCGGTCGGCACCGACCGGACGTCGAGGTCGACCATCTCGTGCCGGCCCTCGAGGGTCAGGCGGAACGCCCCGCCGTCGAGCGGGGCGACGGTCGCGTACCGCCGCCAGCCGAGGCGCGTGGCGATCCAGCCGGCGTAGAGCAGCGCCTCGGCCATCGGCTCGCGGACGCCGGGAGCGATCTCCTCGGCCTCCTCGCGCCGGGCGGATACCGGCGGCGCCACCGCGTACCGGATCCGGAGCCGCGACAGGTTGGGCAGGTAGCGCCGGAAGCGCGGCGCATCGAAGAACTGGGCGGTCAGCTCCTGCCACCACGCCAGGCGCTCCCAGGACAGGTCGCCGATGCCGGTGCGGCGGCGCAGGGCCGCCAGACGGCGCAGCCCGTTCAGGAGATCGCTGAAGTCCGAGCTGTCGACGAGGATGCGGTCGCCGAGCTCGACGAGCTGGTCGACGAGGCCGCTCCGGAACGGCGGGTCCCCCGGCCACCAGACGTGGGTCGGCAGGTCGTGGATGAGGAGCGGCGCGACGACGCCGGACAGGTGGCGCGCCGCCTCGCCGCGCACGGTGAGCACGACCTCCTCGTAGCAGATCCGCTCCCCGCCACCCACGACGTCGTGGCAGTGCGTGCTGATCCGCGCGTCGATCGCCGGGCCCGTCGCCTCGGGCTGCGGGACGAGCACGAGGGCACGCGACGGGTGGCGCACGCCGAGCCCGAGCAGCGTGCGCACGACGCGCTCCGCGGCGGCCTCGTCGGTCACCACGACGATGAGGTTGAGGACCGAGGCGCGGGCGTGCGGCAGGCCCTTCTCGGTCACCATCGGCTCGCTGCCGTCCTCGCCGGTCGGATGCGGCACGTCCCACAGGGCGGCGAGGTGGGCGGCCACGGCGTGCACGGTCGTGTCGCGCGCCTCCCACATCGGCGTCGCGAGGCTCTCGGCCTCGCCGAACTGCATGAGCAGCCGATGGACCGCCCGCTCCTCGGCGGCCGTCGGCCCGGCCGCGGTCGACCCGTTCCTGGTCATGGCCGGCGCCAGGCGCGACCGTCGCGCTCGAGCAGCTCGTCGGCCGCGGGCGGTCCCCACGTGCCGGCCGCGTAGAAGTGGAGCGGCCCGCCCTTGCCGGTGGCCCAGGCGTCGAGGATCGGCTGGAGGATCTCCCAGGCGCGCTCGACCTCGTCGTCACGGGTGAACAGGCTGGCGTCGCCGATCATCGCGTCGAGGAGGAGCGTCTCGTACGCGTCCGGCGAGTCCACCGCGAAGCTCGACCCGTAGCGGAAGTCCATGTTCACGTTCCGGATCTGGAGGCCCTGGCCAGGCACCTTGGCGCCGAAGCGGAGGAGGATGCCCTCGTCGGGCTGGACGCGGATGGCGAGGATGTTCGGGTCGATCTGCGGGACGCCGGCCCGGGCGAACAGGGCGAGCGGCGCCCGCTTGAACTGAACGGCGATCTCGGTCACGCGGCTGGGCATCGCCTTGCCGGTGCGGATGTAGAACGGGACGCCGGCCCAGCGCCAGGAGTCGATCGCCAGCTTGAGGGCCACGAACGTCTCGGTTTCCGAGTCGGGCGCCACCTCCGGCGCGTCGCGGTACGAGGTGACGCGCTCGCCCTCGACCCAGCCGGAGACGTACTGGCCACGGACCACGTTGCTGGCCACGTCGGCGGTCGACATCGGCTTCACGCCGCGCAGCACCTTGAGCTTCTCGTCGCGCAGGTCCTCGGCGGCGAACTCGACCGGCGGCTCGATGGCGAACATCGCCATGAGCTGGAGGGCGTGGTTCTGGACGATGTCGCGCAGCGCACCCGTCTCGTCGTAGAAGTCGCCGCGGCCCTCGACGCCGACCGTCTCGGCCACGGTGATCTGCACGCTGTCGATGTAGCGGCGGTTCCAGATCGGCTCGAAGAGGCCGTTGCCGAAGCGGAAGACGGCGAGGTTCTGGACCGTCTCCTTCCCGAGGTAGTGGTCGATGCGGTAGACCTGGTCCTCGTCGAAGACCTCCGCGATGACCCGGTTCAGGGTGCGGGCGCTCTCGAGGTCGTAGCCGAACGGCTTCTCGACGATGACGCGCGTCCAGCCGCGGCGCGAGCCGGAACGTCGCTGGTCGCCGTGGCCCGCCAGCCCGGCGCGATCGAGCTGGTTGACGATCACCGGGTACAGGCTGGGCGGAACGGCGAGGTAGAAGAGCCGATTGCCCCCGGTCCCGCGGTCGCGGTCGATCCGATCCAGCCGCTTCGCGAGCTCGGCGTAGGCCGCCGGATCGTCGAGGTCGCCGCGGTGGTACTCGATGCGGCTCGCGAACGACTCCCAGATCGCCGGCTTGACCGGGCGGTTGCGGCTGTACTTGTCGATCGCCTCGCGCAGCAGATCGCGGAACGTCTCGTCGGTCAGGTCGCGGCGCGCGAAGCCGACGACGCTGAACTCCGGCGGCAGGAAGCCGCCGAGCAGCGTGTTGTAGAGCGCGGGCGCCAGCCTGCGCTGGGTGAGGTCGCCGGTGGCGCCGCAGATGACCATGGTGCACGGCTCGGCCATGCGCTCGAGGCGCAGGCCCTGGCGCAGCGGGTTCGGATGCGCCACCGGATCGGGCGAAGCGGCCCGGGCCGACGTATCCGCCCCCGGCACGGTGGTCGTCGCCATCGGCGTGGCTACTCCCGCTCCTTGATCGCGTGGCCGCCGAACTCGTTGCGGAGGGCGGCAAGCACGCGATCGGTGTACGAGTCGGGCTCGCGGCGGCTCCGGAAGCGCTGGAGGAGGCTGAGCGTGATCACCGGCGCGGGCACGTCGTGGTCGATCGCGTCGAACACCGTCCAGCGGCCCTCCCCCGAATCGGCGACCCAGCCCTTGATGCCCTCGAGGTCGTTGCCCTCCTTCTCGAAGGCGTTGCCCGCCAGCTCGAGCAGCCAGGAGCGGATGACCGATCCGTTGTTCCACATCCGCGCGATGGCGCCGAGGTCGAGGTCATAGTCGCCGGCGTGGAGGATGTCGAAGCCCTCGCCGTAGGCCTGCATGATCCCGTACTCGATCCCGTTGTGGACCATCTTCACGTAGTGGCCGGCGCCGGCCGGACCGCAGTACAGGTAGCCGTTTTCCGGGGCCAGGGTCCGGACGATCGGCTCGAAGCGCTCGAACACCTCGCGCTTGCCGCCGACCATGGCGCAGAAGCCGACCTGGAGGCCCCAGACGCCGCCCGAGACGCCCATGTCGAGCCACTCGAGGCCCTTCGCGGCGAGCTCTTCGGCATGGCGCCGCGAGTCGGTGAAGCGGCTGTTCCCGGCGTCGATGATGACGTCGCCCGGCTCGAGGATGCCGGCCAGCTGCTCGATCATCGCGTCGGTCGCGGCGCCGGACGGCACGCTGATGATCACGTGGCGCGGGGGCTCGAGCATCTCGGTCAGCCGCTCGAGCGGCTCGGCGACGGCGATGCGGCCCTCGTTCTCGGGCTCGGCCGCGATCTCGGTGGCCACCGACTCGGTCCGGTTCCAGGCCACGACCTCGTGGCCGCCCCGGGCGGCCCGTCGCGCCATGCCGGCCCCCATGCGTCCCAGTCCCGCGATCCCGACCTGCATCGGCTGCTGCTCCTTCGTCTCTCGGTGGTGGGCCGGCCGGTGGCCCTTCAGACCGCCACGGCCGTGTCGATCATCTCCTCCAGCCGCTGGAGGCCGGCGTCGAGCTCCTTCATGTCGAGCCGCAGGACGCGGCGACCGCGCCGTTGCAGCGACTGGAGGTCGCCGAGCGCCTGGGCCGCGATGAGCGTCTCGAACGTCTCGTCCCAGCCGGGGATCGGCAGGTCCTTCGACGGGCGGGCGGTCAGCTGGAGGAAGACCCCGGTGTCCGGCCCGCCCTTGTGAAGCTGGCCGGTCGAGTGCAGGAAGCGCGGCCCGAAGCCGAGGGTCGTGGCGGCGCCCGTCGCGTCGCGCAGCCGGACGCGGATGCGCTGGAGCCGCTCGACGACGTCGGGGTCCATCGGCACGTAGGCGAGGATGGCGAGGTAGTCGCGGCCGGGACGGACGAGCGACAGGAGCTGCGCCACGGCGCCCGGCACGCTGACCGGCGTGTCGCCGAGGGCGGCCGGATCGCCGTAGGCGGCGGTGCCCGGCTCGCTGACGAGCGGCATCGGCTTCGGCAGGGCGCCGGTCGCGCGGAACGTGTCGAGCAGCTCCTTCGTGGCGTCCTTGCTCTCCTGCACGTTCGGCTGGTCGAACGGGTCGATGCCGAGCACGATCCCGGTGACCGCGGTCGCGACCTCCCAGCGCACGAACTCGGCGCCGACGTCGAGCGCATCCGACAGGCCGATGTGGAGCACGGGATGCCCGCGCTCCTTCAGGCCCTCGGCGGCGGCCCACAGCTCCTCGTGCGGGTCGTCGGGCAGGGTGAGGAACACGAAGGCACGGTCGTCGGCATAGGCGCCCGGATCGGCCACCGGCTCGCCGACGATCGGGACGACACCCCGTCCGGCCTTGCCGGTGCTCTCGGCGATGAGCTGCTCGGCCCAGTCGCCGAAGGCGGCGAGCCGCGGCGAGGTGAGGATGGTGAGCTTGTCCCGCCCGGCCAGCGCCGCCTCGCCGACGAACGCGCCGAGCGTCAGGCCCGGATTCTCGGCGGCGTCTGCCGCGCGGCAGGCATCGGCCATGGATCCGGCGCGCTCGAGCAGCCCGCCGAGGTCCACGCCGACGAGCGCGGCCGGCACGAGGCCGAAGACGGTGAGCGCCGAGTAGCGGCCGCCGACGTCGGGCGGCGCCTCGATGATCGCCCGGAACTCCTGGATGCGGGCCAGCTCCGCCAGCGGGGTGCCGGGGTCGGTGATGGCCACGAAGTCGAGCGCCGGGGCGATCTCGCCCATCGCCGCGTGGAACGCGTTCGGCTCGGTCGTCGTGCCGGACTTCGAGCTGACGAGGAACAGCGTGCGCGCCTGCGAGGCCCACGAGCGGAAGCCGCGCACGGCGTCGGGGTGGGTCGAGTCGAGGACGCGCAGCTCGAGCCCGTCGGCCGATGCGGCACCGGAGCCCCCGGCGCCAGCGGCCCAGCCGAAGACGCGGCTGAACAGCTCGGGCGCGAGGCTCGAGCCGCCCATGCCGAGCACCGCCGCGCGGCGGTAGCCGTCCTCGCGCACGTCGCGGGCGAAGTGCTCGAGCTCGGTGACCCGGGCGGCCATCGAGGCCGGCAGGTCGAGCCAGCCGAGCCAGGCGGCGACCTCCTCGGGCGGCTTGCCGGAATCGGCCCACAGCGAGCCGTCCTTCGCCCACATACGGTCGGCCACCCGATCGGCGCTGAACGCCTCCAGGCGCGAACGGATCGCCGCCTCGAGGTCGCTCATGCGGGGGCGAGCTCCTTCCGCTTCGACTCGATCGTGTCGATCAGCTCGTCGAAGCTCTTCCCGAAGCTGGCCATGCCCTCCTCGAGCAGCTCGCGCGTGACCTGCTCCATGCTGATCCCGTGCTCCTCGACCGCGCGCAGCTGCCGCTTCGCCTGGTCGAGGTCGCGGTCGAGCGTGCGCTCGACGCGCCCGTGGTCGAGGAAGGCCTGGATCGTCTCGAGCGGCATCGTGTTCACGGTGTCGGGGCCGATGAGCTCCTCGACGTACAGCACGTCGCGGTAGTCGGGGTTCTTCGTGCTCGTGCTGGCCCAAAGGCAGCGCTGGACCTTCGCGCCGGCGGCGCGCAGGTCGGCGAACTCCTCGCCGCCGAAGATGTCGCCGTACGCCTCGTAGGCGAGCTTCGCGTTCGCGATCGCCGCCCGGCCGCGCAGCTCGAGCGCCGCCGGGTCGCCCGACTCGGACAGGAGCTTGTCGACCTTCGTGTCGACCCGGCTCACGAAGAACGACGCGACCGATGCGACCGACGCGATGTCCTCGCCGCGCGCCTGCCGCTCGCGGAGGCCGGCGACGTAGGCGCGGGCCACCTCGCGGTAGACGTCGACGCTGAACATGAGGGTGACGTTGACGTTGATGCCCTCGGCGATCGCGCTGCGGATGGCCGGGATGCCGGCCGGCGTCGCGGGGATCTTGATGAACACGTTCGGCCGGTCGAGCAGGCGCCACAGCTCGCGGGCGCGGTCGAGGGTCCCGTCGGTGTCGTCGCCGAGCTCGGGCTCGACCTCGATGCTGGCGAAGCCATCGGTCCCGCCCGAGCTGTCGTACACGCGGCGCAGGACGTCGGCCGCGTCGCCGACGTCGCCGACGGCGATCTGCTGGTAGATCTCGCGCGCGCCGTCACCCGCCTCGATCTCGCGGCGGACGAGCTCGTCGTACTGGCCGGTGGCGACCGCCTTGGCGAAGATCGTCGGGTTGCTGGTCAGGCCCCGGATGCCGTCGTCGACGAGCTGCTCGAGCTTGCCGCTGGTGATGAGGTCGCGGTCGATGAAGTCGATCCAGGGACTCTGTCCCTGCTCCTCGTACAGCCGATGGAGTGCGTTGGTCATGGGAAGGGCTCCTTCTCGGGATCAGCTCGACGAGGCCGAGCCGACGGTGTCCCGTGGTGCGGTGGTCTGGTTCACGAGGGTGCGCGCCGCATCGGCGATGCAGTCGGCGTCGATGCGGGCGAAATGCAGCAGCTCGGCCGGCTTGCCGGAGCCGGGCATGTCGCGGACGGCGAGCTTCACGACGACCGGGTGCGGCTGCTCGGCCGCGAGCGCCTCGAGCACCGCGTCGCCGATGCCGCCCTCCGGCCAGTGATCCTCGACGGTCACGATCGCCCCCGTCTCGCGTGCCGCGGCGCGGATCGTGTCGGCGTCGATCGGCTTGACGCTGTAGAGGTCGATGACCCGCGCGCCGATGCCCTCCTTCGCGAGGAGCTCGGCGGCCGCCAGCGCCTCGTGGAGCGTGATCCCGGCACCGACGATGGTGACCGCGTCATCCGACCCGCCGCCGCGCACGACGCGCGACCCGCCGATCCGGAACGCCTCGCCGGGCTGGTAGAGGACCGGCGTCTTCTCGCGGGTCGTGCGCATGAACACGATCCCCGGGCGCTCGGCCATCTGCGCGAGGAGCGCCGCGGTCTGGTTCGGGTCGCTCGGGTAGAGCACGGTCGAGCCGTGGACCGCCCGGAAGGCGGCGAGGTCCTCGAGCGCCATCTGCGACGGGCCGTCCTCGCCGATGCTGACGCCGGCGTGCGAGCCCGCGAGCGCGATGTTGGCGCGGCTGACCGCCGCCATGCGCACGAAGTCGTAGGCGCGCGACAGGAAGGCGGCGAACGTGGCGGCGAACGGCTTCCAGCCGCGCACCTGCATGCCGACCGCCGCGGCCACCATCTGCTGCTCGGCGATGTACATCTGGAAGAAGCGCTCCGGCAGCGCCTCGGCGAACTCCTCGGTGTACGTGCTGTTGCCGACCTCGCCGTCGATGGCGACGACCTTGCCGTTCGCGCGGCCGAGGGCCACGAGGGCGTCGCCGAACGCCTTGCGGGTGGCCTCCTTCGCGCCCGGCTCGTACGTCGGCAGCGACAACTCGCCGGATCCGAAGTCGTGCGGCTGGCCGTCGCCCTCGGGCTTGGCGACGTCGACGTGGATGTCCCGGATGCCGCCCAGCTCGGCGATGGCGGCGGCCTCGTCGTCGATCGGCTTGCCGTGCTTGCCGGGCAGGTCCTCGACCGCCTTGACGCCCTTGCCCTTCTTCGTGCGGGCGACGATCACCGTCGGGCGACCGGACGTGGCGACGGCATCGGCGAAGGCGGCGTCGATGGCCTCGACGTCGTGCCCGTCGACCTCGATCGCGTGCCACCCGAACGCCTCGGCGCGGTTGCGGTAGGCGTCGAGGTCCCACTCGTGCATCGTCGGCCCGGTCTGGCCGAGCCGGTTCACGTCGATGACGGCGGTGAGGTTGTCGAGCCCGTGGAAGCCGGCCGCCTCGAAGGCCTCCCACATCGAGCCCTCGGCCATCTCGGAGTCGCCGCACAGGCACCAGACCCGGTACGGGAGCCGATCCAGCCGCTTCGCGGCAAGCGCGACGCCGACGCTGATCGGCAGTCCCTGGCCGAGCGACCCGGTGGCGACGTCGACCCAGGGCAGGACCGGGGTCGGGTGGCCCTCGATCCGCGAGCCGAAGCGACGGAAGGTGAGCATCTCCTCGTCGCTGATCGCGCCGGCCGCCTTGTACATCGCGTACAGCAGCGGCGAGGCGTGGCCCTTGCTGAAGATGAGGTGGTCGTTGCGCGGGTCATCCGGTCGGTCGAAGTCGTAGCGCAGGTACTTCGCCATGAGGACCGCCATGAGATCCGCGGCGGACATCGACGACGTCGGGTGTCCGCTTCCGGCAGCGCTGCTGGATCGGACCGAATCGACGCGGAGCTGCTGCCCGAGCTCGCGCCAGTCGTCGTACTGCGTCATGCGTTTCTGCTCCGCAAGTTGTCTGCCGATGGCTCTTCCTGGTGGCTCGCCTCCCATGATACGGCGGAGGCCGATGGACGCCCGCCGGGCGACCAACCCCGTGCGAGCCGATGGCGCGGCGGCGGGAGCGCGGAGAACGCCGGAGACGCCGAACGAGCGGCCCGAAGGCCGCTCGTCCAGGTCGCGAGTGATGGGGCGGGGTCTAGCCGCGCATCATCCGGAAGCAATCGGAGCAGTAGACCGGCCGAGCCCCGGTGGGCCGGAACGGAACCTGCGTCTCGTTGCCGCAGCGCGCGCAGACAGCGTCGTGCATCTCGCGCGGACCGCGGGAGAACCCGCCGCCGCCGTAGCCGCCGCCGTTGCCGTAGCTGCTCGCCCCGCCGCCACCGGCGGCGCGACGCTGTGAGCGGCAGGACGCGCACCGCTTGGGCGCGGACGCGAAGCCCTTCTCCGCAAAGAACGCCTGCTCCGACGCCGAGAACACGAAGTCGATCCCGCAGTCGGAACAGGTGATCACCTGATCGGTGTAGGTCACGAAGACCCCTCCCAGTTGAAAGAGTTGAACCTGTCGGTTCCGTCCGCTCGACGCCGGCCCGGGTTCTTGCCACTGCCCCGAGGCCGACGGTTGGACGTGGTGGAGGGGAGAGGAAGGGGTTCGGTCTTGGCGCCGCTCGGTGCGGCCCGACGCGCGGAGTATCACCTGCCCGGGCGTGCACTGCAAGTACATTCGCGTCGGTACCATCCGCACATGCGCACCACGTCCCTCGTCATCGGGGTCCTTCTCGTGCTCGGCGGCCTCGTCTGGGTCGCCCAGGGCCTCAACCTGCCCTTCGCGCCACGCTCGTTCATGACCGCCGATCGGCTGTGGGTCCTCATCGGCGCGGCGACCGTCGTCGTCGGCGCCGTCGTCATCGGCCGGGCCCGCCGCAGGGAGCCGTCCGGCTAGGTCAGACGATCCGGGCGCCGGCGTCGGCCATCTCGGCCAGCGCCCGGTCGCCGTCACCCTCGTCGAGGTTCACCGCGGCGACCGCATCGCCCAGGAGCTCGACCTCGAAGCCGAGGCGCACGGCGTCGAGCGCCGTGGCCTTCACGCAGTAGTCGGTGGCCAGGCCGCACACCACGACGCGTTCGATCCCGCGTCCGCGGAGGACGCCCTCGAGCTCGGTGGAGACCTCCTCGCCGGTCACCGGGTCGCGCATCGTGAAGCCGGAGTAACCGTCCTCGCCGTGCTGCCCCTTCCGGACGCGCGGCGCGTCCGCGGGCAGTGCCAGCGCCGGGTGGAGCTCGGCGCCCCACGTGCCGCCCACGCAGTGGACCGGCCACACGCCGCCGTCCTTCGCGAAGTGCGGCGTCGACTCCGGGTGCCAGTCCTGGGTCGCCACGACGAGGGCTCCCGCCTCCATCGCCCGCGCGATCTCGGCGTTGACGACCGGCACGATCGCGTCGCCGCCGGCCACCGACAGGCTGCCGGCCGGATCGGCGAAGTCGTTCTGCGGGTCGACGATCACGAGCGCGGTACGCGAGTCGTAGCGCTGGTTGACGTCGGAGCGGTCGTCGAGGTCGGGGCGGTCCTGGTCCATGGGCCGATGGTAGCCCGACGTCGCCCGCCTCGCCCGCGGGCCGTATCGTGCGCTCCAATGGACGAGCGACTGCTCACCGCCGACGACCTGCGCCTGGCCCCCGGCCGTGGCCAGCGGTCGCCGTGGCTGCGCGAGGCGCTCGCCGACGAGGGCGACCCCGCTCCCCTGCCGCCGCTCGCCGGCCCCATCTCCGCCGACGTCGCGATCGTCGGCGGCGGCTACACCGGGCTGTGGACGGCGCACGAGCTGCTCTCGCGCGACCCGTCGCTCGGCGTGGTCGTGCTCGAGGCCGACATCTGCGGCGGCGGACCCTCCGGTCGGAACGGCGGTTTCGTGCTCAGCTGGTGGGAGGAGGCTGCGAACCTCCTGGGCGCCTTCGGAGCCGATGCGGCGCGCGCCGCCATCGACGAATCGGTGGCTTCCGTCCGCGCCATCGGCGCGTGGTGCGCCGCCAACGGCGTCGACGCGCACTACCGCGCCGGCGGCGAGCTCGTCGTGTCGACCACGCCCGCGCACGACGAGCGGATCGCGGGTGACGCCGCGCTGGCGGCGCGGCTCGGCGATCCCGACGCGCTCCAGGCGCTGTCGGCCGAGGAGGTAGCGGCCCGATGCCGGTCGCCGCGCTTCCGGGGCGCCACGTTCGTGCGCGATACGGCCACCGTGCACCCCGCCCGCCTCGTCCGTGCCCTCCGCCGTCGCTGCCTCGAGCTCGGGGTCACGATGCACGAGGGCACGCGCGTGGTCCGCATCCGCCAGGACGGCCCCGGCGTCCGCCTCGAGACCGACGGCGGCGGCGAGGTGCGTGCCCGGCGGGCGGTGCTCGCCGTCAACGCCTGGGCCACAGGCTGGGCGCCGGCGCGACACCGCGTGCTCGCCTGGGGCAGCTACATGGTCCGCACCGAGCCGATCCCGGACCTCGTGCGGGACGTCCTGGGCTGGACCGGCGGCGAGGCGATCGTCGACGCCCGCGCCAGCGTCCACTACCTGCACGTGACGGCCGATGGCCGGATCGCGATCGGCGCCGGCGGCGGGCAGCCGGGCTACGGCGGTCGCATCGGCTCCTCGTTCACCGATGACGTCGACTCCGCCCGCCGTGCCGCGTTCGCCTTCCGCTGGTTCTTCCCGGGCCTGCGCGAGGTGCGCCTGACCGATGCCTGGGGCGGCCCGATCGACGTCAGCCCCGACCACCTGCCGCACGCCTGGCGCGCCATGGGCGGCCGCATGCTCGTCACCACCGGCTTCTCCGGCAACGGCGTCGGGCCGTCGCACCTCGTCGGCCGCATCCTCGCCGCGCTCGCGCTCGACAGCGACGAGCCGATCACCCGGCTGCCGATCGTCGGCCGTCCGTCACCCCCCTTCCCGCCCGAGCCGTTCCGCCACGTCGGGGCGCGGATCATGCGCGCCGCGATTAACCGGCGCGAGGACGCGGAGGAGGCGGGTCGCCGCGCGTCGTGGCCGCTGCGCGTGCTCAGCGGCGTGCCACGGCGCCTCGGCTACCGGCTCGGCCCCGGCGATTGATCGGTTCGCCGAGGCTGCCCTCCCCGCTTCAGCCCGGGAAGATGCGGCGCAGGCGGCGGTAGGCGCGCGAGGCGGGCGTCGGCGTGCCGAGCGGGCGAGCCACGCGGGCGGGCTGCGGCTGCGCCGTCCCCGCCTCCGGGGTGGGGGCGGGCGCCTGCTCCTCGGCGCGGAGCGGCGGAGGCCCGGTGCGGGCGAGCGCGTCGAGGGCCGCGGCCGCCTCCTCGAAGCGCTGGTCGGCATCGGCCCCGCCCGTTTCGGCGGGCGGACCGCTGGCGGCGACCTCCATCTCGGCCGATCCCTCCGCCGCCGATGCCGCCCCCCGCTCCTCGCGGCGCTCCGCCGGCGGCCGGTTGCCGAACCAGAGGATCTCCTCCTCGTCGCGCTTCTCGGGCCGCGCCGCACGCTCCGGTGCCGCCGCCGGCTCAGGGGCCGCCGCGGCCGCGGGCTCCGCGACCGGATCGGGCTCCGCGACCGGCTGGGGCTCCGGCTCGGGCTCCGGCTCCGGCTCCGGCTCCGGCTCCGGCTCCGGCTCGGCGTACCAGTCCGGCTCGCCGATGTCGGTCGTGTAGCGCTCGGGATCCCAGACGAGCGGCTCCGACGGCTCCTCGGCGATCGCCTCCGGCTCGCTGGGCGCCTCCTCGGTGGCCGGCTCCGGTTCTTCGCCGGGCGCCTCCTCGGTGGCCTGGGCCGCTGCGGGGACCTCCTCAGGCTCGGTGGCGACGGGCTCCACGGGCATGGGCTCCTCGGGCTCCGCCTCCAACGGCTGGGGCACCTCGGGCTCGGGCTCGGGGGCTGACGGCTCGGTCGCGTCAGCGATCGGCTCCGGCTCGGCCTCGGCCGCCGGCTCCTCGGTCTCGACCTCGATCGGCTCGGCCGCCTCGGGCTCGGCCGCCGGGGCGTCGGGCGTGGTCTCCTCGGTCTCGACGGCCGCCTCGGCCTCGACCTCGACGGGCTGGGGCGCCGCCTCCACGACGACCTCGGCGTCGACCTCGGTCTCGTCGATCTCGACCTCGACCGGCACGACCTCCGGCTCGGGCTCAACCTCGGGCTCGGCCGCTTCCAGGGCAACGGGCTCGGCCTCGGCGGCCTCGGCGGCCTCGACGGGTGGCGCCCCCTCGTCCACGGTCGGCATGGGCTCGGCGGCGGGCAGCTCGCGCGGCAGCGCGGCATCGGCTCCGGCTTCCGCCGTCGGCTCATGCGCGGACTCGGCAGGGTCGCGATGCATCGGCTCCGGCAGCTCGGGGACCGTCGGGTCCTCGGCGCGGGCCAGCGCCTCGGCGAAGCTCTCGGTGGCGTGATGGCCCGAGCGACGGCGCCGATGGCGCTCCGCGACCGCCTCCTCGGTGTCCTCGGCCGGGACGGAGACCGCGATCGGCTCGACCGGGCCCTCCGGCACCTCGTCCTCGCGACGCACCGGCGCGGGAGCGGCGGCGGGCTCGGGGCGCCGGGGCGCGGCGGTGGGCTCCCATCCGGGCGCGGCGGGGGGCGGGCTCATCGGCAGGCGAAGGTCCATGCGCGCCTCGAGAAGGTCGACCCGCGAGCGGAGGGCGGCGACCTCGCCACGCGCCTCGCCGAGGGCGAGGAGTGCCTGCCCGTAGCGCTCGGTCAGGTTGCGGAACTCGGTGAGCAGCTCACGGAACGGCGACAGCTCGCGCTCCGGCTCGCGCGCCGGCGGCGGCGTGGGCGGCGGCATCTCCATCGCCGATGGCGCGGAGGGTCGGGGCTGGAGATAGACACGCATGCCGCTCTCGCCATCGGGCGCTCCGGCCAGGACGCCGCGGGCAAGCAGCTCCCACACGCGCTCGGTCGGGACGCCGAGCACGGACGCCGCTTCGGTGACCGAATATCCCTCCATCGGCGGCGATGGTAACGCGTCCCCTCAATCGCGACGGGCGCTCCGGCCGATTCCGGTCGCCTCAGGCCCCGCCGAGCTCGTCGAGGGCGGCCACCAACCGATCGACCTCGTCGAGGGTGTTGTAGTGCACGAGGCCGATGCGGACGAGGCCGCCCGCCTCGACCAGGCCGAGTGCCCGCACGAGCTCGTACGCGTAGAAATCGCCGTCCCACACGCTGATCGCCCGCGTCGCGAGGTGCGCGGCCACGTCGCGCGCGCGGTGCCCGTCGAGCGTGAACGAGAACGTCGGCACGCGCTCGGCGAGCCGGTCCGGGTCGGCGATGCCGTACGGGCGCAGGCCACGAACGGACCCCAGGCGCTCGAGGGTCCCGCGCGAGAGCTCGCGCTCGTGCTCGTGGATGGCGGCCATCGCGGCCCGCAGCCGCGCGCGCCGATCGGCGCCCGGGCCGGCGTCGCCGTGGACGGCGCCGAGACGCTCGAGGTAGCGGAACGTGCCGACGAGGCCGGCGAGCGCCTCGTGGTTCTGGGTGCCGGTCTCCCATTTGCCGGGCAGCTCGTGGCCGGCCGGGCGGACGCGGAACGCCGGCAGGCGCTCGAGGAGCTCCCGCCGGCCGTAGAGCATGCCGAGGTGCGGGCCGAAGAACTTGTACGGGCTGCACACCAGCAGGTCGGTCGCGAGCGTCGCCACGTCGATCGGCAGGTGCGGTCCGGCGTGCACGGCGTCGACGTAGGCGATGGCGCCGACCGCGTGCGCCGCGGCGACCACGCGCCCGACGTCGGTGACCGTGCCGAGCGCGTTCGAGGCGAGGCCGGCCGCCACGACCTTCGTGCGCGAGGTGATGACGTCGTCGAGCCGGTCGAGGTCGAGCGCCGCGCCGTCGGCGTCGAGCTCGATCCAGCGCACGACGAGGTCGCGCTCATCGGCCAGGGCGAGCCACGGGGCGACGTTCGCGTCGTGGTCGAGCCGCGTGACGACGACCTCGTCGCCGGGCACGAGCTCGCGGCCGATCGCCCGGCTCAGGGCGAAGGTCAGCGTCGTCATGTTCGGCCCGAAGACGATCTCGGCCGGGTCGTGGGCGCCCAGGAAGTCGGCGCCGGCCGCGTGGGCCTCGGCGAGGATCGCATCGGACTCGACCGATGCGGCGAAGGCGCCACCGTGGTTCGCGTTCGAGGTCTCGAGATACGCGACCATGGCGTCGATGCACTCGCGCGGCACCTGGGTGCCGCCCGGACCGTCGAGGTAGGCGACCGGGACGCCGTCGAGGGTGCGCGCCAGGGCCGGGAAATGGTCGCGCAGGGCCGGCACGTCGAGGCCCCGCCGCTCTCGAATCGAGGTCATGCCGGCATCGTACCGCCCGACCCCGGTAGTATTCGCACCCGTGACCCAACCCCTGCGCATCCCCACCCTGCCCGGGCACGACTTCAACCTGCCCGCCGGGCTCGAGGGCCTCGGCGAGCTCGCCTACAACCTGTGGTGGAGCTGGACCCCGCGCGCCCAGTCGCTGTTGGGGCGGATCCACTCCGGCGCCTGGACCCGCCACCGCAGCCCGATCGCCGTCCTGCGCGAGGCCGATGCGGCCCGGTGGGCCGAGCTCGCCGCGGACGAGGACTTCGTCGCCGACGCGACGCGCCTGCTCGACGACTTCCACCGCTACATGGCCAACGGCAGCGAGTCGTGGTACACCGGCCGCCCCGAGCGCGAGCTGCCCGGCCCGATCGCCTACTTCTGCGCCGAGTACGGCATCCACGAGTCGATGCAGATCTACTCCGGCGGCCTCGGCATCCTCGCTGGCGACCACTGCAAGTCCGCCTCGGACGCCGCGCTGCCGTTCGCCGGCATCGGCCTCTTCTATCGGCGCGGCTATTTCCGCCAGCAGATCGACGCCGACGGGCACCAGGAGCACGCGCAGCCCGACCTGGATCCCTCGCTGCTCCCGCTGCGACGGGCGCGCGGCCTCGACGGGCTGCCGCTCGAGGTCAGCGTCGAGATCGGCGATCGGCTGGTCCACGCCGCGGTGTGGGTCGCCCAGGTCGGGCGCATTCCGATCCTGCTGCTCGACACCGACATCCCGCGCAACGACCCGGCCGACCGGCCGATCACCCACATCCTCTACGTCCGCGGCCGCGAGATGCGGCTGTGCCAGGAGCTCGTGCTCGGCATCGGCGGCGTGCGCGCCCTGCGCGCCCTGGGCGTCGATCCCGCCGTGTGGCACCTCAACGAGGGCCACTCCGCGTTCATGCTCCTCGAGCGCGCGCGCGAGCTCGTGCGCGACGAGCCGGGCATGGCCGTCGGCGAGGCGCTGCGCCGCGTCGGCCGCTCGTCGGTGTTCACGATCCACACCCCGGTGCCGGCCGGCAACGAGGTCTTCGCCCGCGACCTCGTGGCGCGGCTCCTCGACCGCTGGTTCGCCGAGTCCCGCATCCCGGCCGGTGAGATCCTCGAGCTCGGCCGCGGCAAGAGCGCCGAGCCTGACGCGCCGTTCGACCTGACGGCCTTCGTCCTGCGCCACGCGGCCGATGCGAACGCCGTCTCGAAGCTCCACGGCGTGACGGCGACCGAGACCTGGCAGGACCTCGCCGGCCACCCGATCCGGGCCATCACCAACGGCGTCCACGTCCCGACCTGGCTCGGGCGTCCCGTGCGGCGCGTCCTCGAGCGCGCCGTCGGCGTCACGCTCGGGGTCGACCTCCCGGGTCCCGAGGCGCTCGACGCGCTGACCGCCCTCGACGACGAGGAGCTGTGGGCCGCGCACCAGCAGCAGAAGCGCGAGATGAACGGCTTCATCGAGGGGCGCATCGCGCGCCAGCTCGCGCGCCACGGCGAGTCGCCGGACACGCTGCGGGCCGTGCGCGGCGCGCTCAAGCAGGACGCGCTGATCATCGGCTTCGCCCGGCGCTTCGCGACGTACAAGCGCGCCGCCCTCCTGTTCAGCGACGAGGAGCGCCTGGCCCGCATCCTCTCGTCGGCCGATCGCCCGGTGCAGGTCATCATCGCCGGCAAGGCGCACCCGGCCGACCGTCCCGGCCAGCAGGTCATCCAGCACATCTTCGAGCTGTCACGCTCGGACCGGCTCCGCGGACGGGTGTTCATGGTCGAGGACTACGACATGCGCGTCGCGCGCTTCCTCGTCGGCGGCGTCGACATCTGGCTCAACAACCCGCGACGGCCGCTGGAGGCCTCGGGCACCTCGGGCATGAAGGCGGCGATCAACGGCATCCCGTCGGTCTCGGTCCTCGACGGGTGGTGGGACGAGGGCTACAACGGCCGCAACGGCTGGGCCATCGGCGACCGGAAGCCCGACGGCGACGAGGCCGCGCAGGACGCGGCCGACGCGGCCGAGCTGTATCGGCTCCTCGAGGAGGAGATCGTGCCGCGCTTCTTCGAGCGCGACGAGCGCGGTCTACCGCTCGGCTGGCTCGACACGATGCGCAACGCGATCGCCGCGGCGCTGTGGCAGTTCAGCACGGCGCGGATGCTGACCGAGTACGTCGACCAGCTCTACCTGCCCGCCGCGCGCCAGCCGACGCCGGTCGGGGCCTGATCCGCGCCGCCGACGCGGCGCGCCACCGGGTGGCGGAGCGCTCCCGGGTAGCGGAGCGTACCGGGTAGCGGAGAGCTCCCGGGTAGCGGAGGCCTACCGGGTTACGGGAGGTAGGCCCGCGGGTTCTCCCACCAGCCATTGTGGTTGATGGCGAAGTGCACGTGGCAGCCGGTCGACAGGCCGGTCGTGCCCTCGTAGCCGATGACCGAGTTCGACGTCACGATCGTGCCCGGCGAGACGACGACCCGCGGCTGCATGTGCCAGTACCAGCTCTGGATGCCGTTGCCGTGGTCCACGACGACGCCGAAGCCGGAGTCCCAGGGCATGAGCGGCTGACCGGAGGCGACGACGACGCCCGGACCGGTCGCGTAGATCGGCGTGCCGCAGCCGTTGCCGAAGTCGATCCCGGCGTGGAAGTGCGGGTAGTAGGTGCCCTTGTAGTTGTACGGCGGCTCGAGCTGGTACGAGGTCGGTCCCCACTCCTGGGTGACGACGAACGAGCGTTCCGGCCAGCGGAACCCGTACGAGCTCGTCGCGTTGCGGGCCGCTTCCTCGGCTGCCCGGCGGGCGGCCTCCTCGGCGGCGCGCCGCTTCGCCTCGTCGATCGCGGCCTGCTGTGCCGACGCCTGCTGCTGGAGCTGTGCGGCGAGGTTCGCCGCGGCCCGGGCGGCCTGCTCGTTCTGGGCGATCATGGTCGCGACGTCGCGCTCGGCCTCGAGGGACGCGTTCAGCGCCGCCTCCTGCGCGGCCCGCTTCTCCTCCGCGGCGACGCGGAGCCGGGCGAGCTCGTCGGTGAGCGCCGCGAGCTCGTCGCGCCGGGCCTCGAGCCGGGCCTCCTCGGCCTCGGCCGCGGCCCGCGCCTCGTCGGCGGCCTTGCGGCCCTCCTCGAGCGTCGCCTGGCGCACCTCGAGCTCGGCCCGGATGGCGCGGATCTCGTCGGCCAGGAGCTGGTCCTGGTCGGAGATGGCCATGAGGTAGCCGACCTGGGTCGTCGCCTCGTCGAGGGAATCGGCGGACAGGAGAACCTCGAGCAGCGAGGTCTGGCTGCGCTCGTAGGCGGCGCGGAGGTGATCCTGGAGGAGCGCCTCGCGCTGGTGGAGGTCGGCGGTCCGCGCCCGGATCTCCTCGGCGACGATGGCGAGCTGCCGGTCGAGCTCGGCGATCTGCTCGTGGAGCTCCGCCACGCGGGCCTCGATGGCGGCGACCTGCTCGCGGACCTGGAGCAGGAGGCCGCGGACGCGGTCGTACTCGGCGGTGACCGCGGCGAGCTCGGCGCGAGCGGTATCGAGGCGGTTGCCGAGCTCGGCCGACTGGCTCTTCAGCTGAGCCAGCTCGGCGCGCTGCTGGGCCAGGGTGTCCTGAAGACGTCGCTGCGACGCCCGCGCGTCTTCGAGCGCGGCGCGGGTTGCGGCGAGCTGTGCCTCGGGATCGGCGGCAAGGGCCGAGCCGCCGGGTGGGTTGGTGACGACGCTCCACCCCACCGTCAACAGGGCGACGACCAAGACGGTGAGGAGGGACCGCCGCCTCATCGAGCGGTGATCCGCACTGTGCACTATGCCCTTCGTGCCCCGTTGCGAGAGATTCGGGGCGCATGGTGCCCGAGCCTCCACCGGCCCGGAACGGCCCCGAATGTACTACACCGGAGCAACCCGTCGGGCTATCGGGGGTCCGGGTCCGGGGTCAGTCCTCCTCCTCGCCACGCTTGGTGAGGCGCCCGATGACGAGGCCGACGAGGAGCGCGCCGGCGACGAGAACGGGGCGCGGGGGCCCGCGACGAGCGGTGCGTTCGGGCACCGGAGCCGGGCCGGGGTCGACGACGACCGGCAGGAGACGGGGGTTGGCGGCGGCGACGTGCCGGGTCTCGTCGTCGAGGGCGTTGGCCCGGGCGAACTCGGCTCCGAGCAGGACGATGACGCTGGCGAAGTAGAGGAACACGAGCAGCGTGATCGCCGTCGAGATCGGCCCGAAGGCCGACTCGTAGTTCGCGATGCTCGTCGCGTACCAGGTGAAGCCGAAGCGCAGGACCGTCCACAGCAGCGTGGCCACCACGGCGCCGGGCAGCACCTCGCCCCACGTCACCGGCCGGTTCGGCATGACGCGGTAGATGAGCCAGAAGGCGAGGAAGATGAGCAGCGTCGGTGCCAGGAGGCCGATGAGCCACACGATCGTGCCGCCGCCGGGCATGCCGGCGATCACGTCCTCGGCCGCGCGCTGGAGGACGCCGGTGACGATGCCGATGACGAGCGAGGCGAGGGCCAGCAGCCCGGTCAAGCCCATGAGCAGCAGGCCGATGAGCTTGTCGGCCCAGAACGGGCGCCGCGGCGCGTTCTCGAACACGCGCCCGATCCCGCTCGACAGGGCCGAGAAGATGCCGAGCGCGCTCCACAGCAGGAACGCGAAGCTGACGATCGTCATCCCGCCGCGCGACTCGATGGCGGCGTCGATGACGCCCTCCACCGTCTCGGCGTCGATCGGCGAGCCGGCCGCGACGTTGTCGACGACGAAGTCGCGCGCCTCGCCCTCGCCGAGGATGAACGAGCCGACGACGATGGCGAGGACGAGGAGCTGGAACAGCGACAGCACGGCGAAGTACGCCATGCTGCCGGCGTACTGGAGCGCCTGGTGGTCGAGGAAGCCGACGATCGCGGTGCGGAAGACTCGCGTCAGCCGATGCCGCCGCATCCAGTCGTCGACCCGCCCGATGAGCGCTCTGACCCGGTTCATCGGCCATCCTCCCTCGCAAGGGTCGTGCCCGCTTCGGTGAGCAGGCTACGCTGTTCGACGATGGCGAAGAAGGAGTCGACCACCCTCGAGCTGGCGGGCCACGAGGTCACGATCAGCAACCCGTCGAAGCTCTACTTCCGACAGGCGGGCATCACGAAGCTCGAGCTGGTCGAGTACTACCTCGCCGTCGGCGACGGCGCGCTGGTCGGCGTCCGCGACCGGCCGATGGCACTCAAGCGCTTCGTCGACGGCGCCGATGGCCAGGCGTTCTTCCAGAAGCGCGCGCCGAAATCGGTCCCCGAGTACGTCCGCACCGTCGAGCTGTCGTTCCCGTCGGGCCGCACGGCCGACGAGGTCGTGGTCGACAACCTCGCCGCGCTGGCGTGGGTCGTGAACCTCGGCTGCATCGACCTCAACCCGCACCCCGTCCGCTCCGGCGACCTCGAGCATCCCGACGAGCTGCGCGTCGACCTGGATCCCGGGCCGGGCGTGCCGTGGGACGACGTGCGGCGCGTGGCGCTCGTCGTGCGCGAGGTGCTCGAGGAGCTCGGCTACACCGGCTGGCCGAAGACGTCGGGCTCGCGCGGCATCCATGTCTACGTGCGCATCGAGCCGCGCTGGACGTACCCGGACGTGCGTCGCGCGGCCCTGGCGCTCGCCCGCGAGGTCGAGCGGCGAGCCCCTTCGATCGCCACCAGCAAGTGGTGGAAGGAGGAGCGCCACGGCGTGTTCCTCGACTACAACCAGAACGCCAAGGACCGGACCGTGGCCTCGGTCTACTCGGTCCGGCCGCACCCGACGGCGACCGTGTCGACGCCCCTGACCTGGGACGAGGTGCCCGACGCCGAGCTCGAGGCCTTCACGCTGCGGACGGTGCCGGAGCGCTACGCGACACTCGGCGACGTCGGCGCCGGCATCGACGACGTGGCGTACTCGCTCGAGCCGCTCCTCGATCTCGTGGCCCGGCACGAGGCGGAGGGCCTCGGCGACGCCCCGTGGCCGCCGCACTACACGAAGCAGGAGGGCGAGCCGCCGCGCGTCCAGCCCTCGCGCCGTCGCCGGACCGACCCCGGCGAGCTGAAGCCGACCGACCCGAACGCACCCCGCGGCCGCGCCGGGTCCGTGGCGCCGGCGATGCCCTCGCCGCCGGCACGCAACCCGGACGGCACCGTCTCCCCCACCGGCCGGCGCCGCTCGACGCAGCCGCTGCTCGTCATCAGCCAGGCCGCCGACAAGGCCGATGCGCTCGCCGGCCTCGACCGCTGGCGCGCACGCCATCCGGAGGCCGCCGCGTACGTCCGCGACCCGGAGGACATCCTCGTGGACGCCATGCGCGGCCGCTCCACGGTGTGGTGGCGGGTGCGGGTCAACCTGCGCAACGTCCCCGAGGAGCTGCGGCCGGCGCCCGAGCCACCCGACCCCGACTACGATCCGTGGCAGGAGTTCAGGACCGCACGAGGCAACGACGAGTGACCGATCGCGAGGCGCTGCTGCGCCGCTACCGGGAGGGCGCGGCCGCGGTGGATGCCGCCCTGGCCGGCATCGCCGACGACGAGCTCGACCGAGCGGCACCGGACGGCGGCTGGACCGCGCGCCAGGTGGCCCACCACCTCGCCGACAGCGAAGCGATGGCGTACACCCGCCTGCGCCGGCTCGTCGCCGACGCCGATCCGGTGGTCATCCAGGGCTACGACGAGCCGCGCTGGGCCGAGCGGCTCCACTACGACCGTCCCATCGGCGAGGCCGTCGCCGTCGTCCACGCCGTGCGGGCGGCGAGCGCCGCACTGCTCGAGGCGCTCACGCCCGAGGAGTGGCAGCGGTCCGGCACGCACTCCGAGGGCGGCGCCTACGGCGTCATGCGCTGGCTCGAGATCTACGCCGAGCACCCCCACGAGCACGCGGCGCAGATCCGCGCCGCGCGCGGAGCACGCTAGGGGCGCTTCACGCTGACGGTGGCCTCCACCCAGCCGAGGATCTCGCGGCGCAGCGTCGGCAGCGGCAGCGAGCCGTGGCCGAGCACCTCGTCGTGGAAGGCGCGCAGGTCGAACCGGTCGCCCATGGCCTCGGCGACCTCGGCCCGCGCCCGCTCGATCTCGCGCTGGCCGATCTTGTAGCTCAGCGCCTGCGCCGGCCAGACCGTGTAGCGGTCGACCTCGATCTCGGCGTCGACCATCGGCAGCGCGCCGCGCTCGTGCATGAACGCGATCGCCTGCTCCCGGGTCCAGCCCATGGCGTGGAGCCCCGAGTCGACGACGAGGCGCGCGGCGCGGAACGACTGCGCCTCGAGCATCCCGAGCCGCTCGCGGTCGTCGAGGTAGAGGCCCATCTCGTCGGCCAGGCGCTCGGTGTACAGGCCCCAGCCCTCGACGTAGGCCGTGCCGGCCATGCGGGCGCCGAGCCGGCGGAACGCGGGCAGGCCCTTCAGCTCCATCTCGATCCCGATCTGGAAATGATGGCCCGGCGTCGCCTCGTGGAACGTGATGGCGGCGATCCGATGCAGCTGCCGCTCGGCCGGCCGGTAGGTGTTGATGTAGTACTGGCCCTGGCGGGAGCCGTCGAGCGAGGGCGGCATGTAGAAGGCGGGCGGTGAATCGGCCTCGCGATAGGGCTCGACCGCCTTGACGTAGCAGTTCGCGCTCGGCAGGCGGCCGAAGTACTTCGGCGCCGCGGCGTAGGCGCGATCGGTCTGGTCCTGCGCCAGCTTCACGATGCCCGAGGGGTCATCGGTGTGGTTCGTCGGATCCTCGAGCAGCGCCCGGCGCAGCCCCGCGCGATCGGCGTGGCCGAGGCGGTGCGCGATCTCGTCCATCTCGGCCTCGATGGCGTCGAGGTCGGTCATGCCGAACTCGTGGACCTCCTGGGCGGTCGTCTCGAGCCCGGTCTGGACGCGGATGGCGAGCCGATACGCCTCGTCGCCGCCGGGCGTCGCCGACAGGCCCGGCTGCTGTCGGGCGTGCGGCTCGTACTCGGTGACGAGGTAGTCGCGCAGGCGGCGCAGGGCCGGGTAGATGTGCGCCTCGACCGCGGCCCGCACCGGCTCGTGGTCGCCGTCACCGACGTTGACCATCGCCGTCGCCGGGTGCTGCGCGGGGTCGAGCGCGAGGAGCCGCTCGATCTGCTCGATCGCGCGACGCACCGGCACGGCCGCGGCCGTGCGCCCGTCGGCGACGCCCTCGGCCAGGGTCTCGATGTACTGCTCGATCATGGCCGGGTAGGCGCGCCAGCGGGCGAGAAGCGCCTCGAGCCGCTCGGGGGTGTCGGCCGGCTGGTACTGGGCGATCTCGGCCGGCCAGACCTGCGGTCCGGACATGTGGTCGATGGCGAGCTGGTACTGCTTCTGGGCGAGGAGGTCGAGGTGGGTCTCGCTCACCAGCACGATGAGGTCGCGCGTGATGACCTGCTCGGCGCCGAGGCCCTGGGTCGGGATGGTGCGTGCCTCGGCGAGCGCCGCGCGGTAGGCCGCCTCCTCGGCGGCGCGACCGTCCGGTCCGAGGTCCGGCCAGCGGTCGTCGTAGCGCGGGTCGCCCAGGATCGTGGCCCACACCGGGTCACGCTCGAGCAGGCCCTCCCAGAATCGGTCGGCGAGGTCGTTGATGGCGGCGTTCGGATCCAGCGCGACGGACACGGCAGATGCTCCTCCCTTGGGCCCTGTGGGCAGCCCGGGCAGTGTAGCGGCTGTCAGCTCGCGTACACGTTCAGCTCCCCGAGGCTGTCGCGTCGCCAACCGGCACGGTCCGGCCGGGAGCCGGTCAGCTCCGGAACAGGTCCGCGAGCAGCGCGGGCGGCGTCTCCTCGAGCTGGTCGTAGCGGCAGTCGGCGGGGTCCTTGTCCGGGCGCCAGCGCTTGAACGTGGCGGCGTGGCGGAAGCGGTCGCCCTGGAGGTGGTCGAACGCCACCTCGCACACGAGCTCGGGGCGCACCGGCTCCCAGGACAGGTCCTTGCCTCGGTTCCAGCGCGACGTGGCGCCCGGCAGGCGCCGGCCCTCCTCGACCGCGGCGGCCTCGGCCAGCGCCCAGTCGCGCCACGGATGGTCCTCGAGGCCGCCGGTGCGGTACGGGGCGAGGAGCTCGACGAGCTCGGCGCGCTTTGCCATCGTGAACGACGAGGTCACGCCGACGTGCTGGAGGTGACCCTCGTCGTTCCACAGGCCGAGGAGCAGCGAGCCCACGAGCGTGCCCGGCCCGTTCTTGTGCCAGCGGAAGCCGGCGACCACGCAGTCGGCGGTGCGGGCGTGCTTGATCTTCGCCATCGTCCGCTTCCCCGGCTGGTACGGCTCGGAGGCACGCTTGGCGATGACGCCGTCGAGCCCGGCCCCCTCGAACACGTCGAACCAGTGCTGCGCGGTCGCGGGATCGGTCGTCGACGGCGTGAGCCGCACCGATGCCGGCGGGTCGGCGAGCAGGCGCTCGAGCCGCGCCCGGCGCTCGGCGAACGGCGCGGCGCGGAGGTCGTCGTCGCCATCGGCCAGGCAGTCGAAGGCGACGAACGAGGCCGGCGACTGCTCCGCCAGCATGCGGACCCGCGATTCGGCGGGATGGATGCGGAGGAGGAGCGCGTCGAAGTCGAGGCCGCCGTCCGGCCGGGCGATCACGACCTCGCCGTCGAGCACGAATCGCGCGTCGGGGCCGCCGACGGCGAGGAGCGGGTCGAGGATCTCCGGGAAATAGCGGTTCAGCGGCTTGAGGTCGCGGGACTGGACGTACACCTCGCCGCGGTCGCGGAAGACGAGGGCCCGGAATCCATCCCATTTCGGCTCGTAGATCCAGCCGTCGCCATCGGGGATCGCGGGGGTCGGCTTGGCGAGCATCGGCGCAACGGGCGGCTCGATCGGAAATGCCATCGCTCCGATGATGGCATCATCGGAGCCGATGCGTGACCTCGGAGGGCGGGTGCTCGTCGCGCTCGCCGCGGCGGTCGCGATCGTGGTGGCGATCGGCTACGGGTTCATCGCCACGAACATCGCCTCGCCCGCCGGCAACGACCTCGGCACGGTCGAGGTGCCGGCCGAGCCGGGCGCGGAGCCCGTGCTGCTCGACGACGGCCGGCCGGCGTTCGTCGTGCGCGCCGAGCGCTCGGTGCACGTGCTCGACGCGCGCGTGCCGCGCGAGCCGGGCAGCCCGGGCCGGCTGGCCGCCTGGTGCGACGGCTTCCTGTACGACCCCCTCGCCGACGTGGTCTTCGCGCCCGACGGGCGGGTGCGCTGGGGCGACGGCTCCGACGGTCTCGAGGCCTACGACGTCGAGCTCACCGACGACGGCCGCGCCGTCGTCGGCCACGACGGCAGCCCGGCGGGACGCGCCGAGGGCGAGCGGCCGCCGAGCGACGGCTGCGACCACGTCGTCCACGGGCCGGAGCCCGGGGACCTGTTCGACCCGTCGGTCGCCGCCAACGAGGAGCCGCCCGGCTGGATCTGGCTCGAGGGCCGTCTCGAGGCGGTCGGCGACGAGGTCATGCTGTGCGACGATCCGCGCGCCGACGACTGTCCGACCGGGGCCGCCGTTCCGGGTATCGATCCTGCCACGCTGCTCTCGCTGCCCGGGCAGCTGAGCGGCTACTTCCTCGGGCGCGTGGGGGACGGCGTGCTCGACGAGCTGTACTACGTACCACGGGGCTGACCGCGACGTGACGATCTCGATCCAATTCCTCGGCGCCGCCGGCTGCGTGACCGGCTCCCAGTTCCTCGTGTCGGCCGGCGAGCGCCGCGTGCTCGTCGACTGCGGGATGTTCCAGGGCTCGCCCGAGGAGGTCTCGCGCAACCGGATGCCGTTCGCCTTCGACCCGGCGTCGATCGACGCGCTCATCGTGACCCACGCCCACCTCGACCACTGCGGCCGCATCCCGGCACTCGTCAAGGCCGGCTACCGCGGCCCGATCCATGCCACGCGCGCCACGGTCGACCTGGCCGAGATCGTCCTGCGTGACTCGGCCAAGCTCCAGGTCGAGGCGGCCGAGCGCTGGAACCGGCGCCAGGCCCGCAAGGCCGAGCGGGCGGAGCAGGCAGCCGCCGACGTCGAGTCCGAGGCCGTCAACCACGAGGAGTCCGACGATCCCTCGCTGCCCGAGCGGATGCGGAAGGCGACCCCCGAGGGCCGCACCACGACCCGCGAGCCGCTCTACACCGAGGAGCACGTCGACGCCACGATGCCGCTCATGCGCGGCACCGACTACGACCGCGAGATCGACGTCACCGACGGGATCAGCGCCGTGCTCCACGACGCGGGCCACATCCTCGGCTCGGCCATCGTCGAGCTTCGGATCACCGATGGCGACGAGCGGCGCACGATCGTCTTCTCCGGCGACCTCGGCCGCGACGGCTCACCGATCCTGCGCGATCCGACGCCGCTGACCGCGGCCGATGCGGTCGTCGTCGAGTCGACGTACGGCAACCGCGAGCACGACCCGCACGACGAGGCGATCGACGAGCTGGTGGCGGCGATCCGCGAGGTCGCCGACGACGAGGGCGTCCTGCTCGTGCCGGCCTTCGCCATCGGTCGCACCCAGGAGGTCATCTGGGTCCTCGACGAGCTCGTGCGCCAGGGCCGCATCCCGCGCGTCCCGCTCTACCTCGACTCGCCGATGGCCTCGAAGGCGACGACCGTCTACACCGACCATCCCGAGGTCTACGACGAGGAGACCGCGGCGCTGCTCCGCTCCGGCGACTCGCCGATCGCCTACCCCGGCCAGCAGTTCACCGACAGCGTCGAGGAGTCGAAGGCGATCCGCCACGCGAAGCGGCCGATCATGGTCGTCGCCAGCTCCGGGATGCTCACCGGCGGCCGGATCATGCACCACCTCAAGGACTTCCTGCCCGACCCGGCGTGCACGCTCCTGTTCATCGGCTACCAGGGCGAGGGCACGCTGGGGCGGCATATCCAGAACGGCGCGAAGACGGCCCGCATCGACGGCGAGGAGATCCGCATCCGCTGCCGCGTGCGCGTCATCAGCGGCTTCAGCGCCCACGCCGACGAGCATGAACTGGAAGCCTGGCTCGCCCATTTCGGCAGCGCCGAGGCGGGCGCCGGCGGGCGCCCCAAGCGCGTGTTCATCGTCCACGGCGACCCCGACGCGGCCGAGGCATTCGCCGGCCGCATCCGCGACGAGCTCCGCATGGATCCGCACATCCCGGCCCACCGGGAGGTCGTGACGCTGGCCTGAGCCGGCTCGGCTAGGATCGCATCCATGCCATCGCCCGCGTCCCGGCCGGTCATCGGCTTCCTCACCGACTTCGGCCTCGACGGCGCCGCCGGGACGTGCCGCGCGGTGATGCTCTCGATCTGCCCCGACGCGCAGGTCGTGGACATCGCGCACACGATCGCGAAGTACGCCATCCGCGACGGGGCGTTCGTCCTGCGTGCGGCTTTGCCGTACTTCCCGGTCGGCGTCCACGTCGGGGTGGTCGATCCCGGCGTCGGCACGTCCCGCCGGCCGATCGCCATCCGCGCCGCCCGCGGCGACCTCCTCGTCGGGCCGGACAACGGGCTCCTCGTCCCGGCGGCCGAGGCGCTCGGCGGGCTCGACGCGGCGCGCGAGCTCACCGACGAACACTGGTGGCTGCCGTCGACGAGCGCCACGTTCCACGGCCGCGACATCTTCGCGCCGGTGGCCGCCCACCTCGCCGCCGGCGACGCGGCGTTCGAGGACCTCGGGCCGCCGATCCCGGTCGCCGACCTCGTGCGCCTGCCCGTTGCCGCACCGCGCGTCGCCGATGGCCGGCTCGTCGCCGAGGTGGCCTACGTCGACAGCTACGGCAACGTCCGGCTGGCCGCCAGGCGGGCCGATCTCGCGGCCGCGGTTCCGGCCCTCGCTCCGGGCGGGCGGCTGCACCTCGCGCTTCCGCGCGCCGCGCTGGACGCGGCGTTCGCGCCGAGCTTCGGGCACGTCGAGGCCGGCGAGCCGCTCCTCTATGTCGACTCGAACGGCGATCTGGCGCTCGGGATCAACCGGGCCAGCTTCGCGGCCGAGCACGGGGTCGTCGCCGGCGACGAGGTTCGCATCGGCCCGACCTGAGGACCTCTTTACACTGCAACTACACTCTCGCCGACTTCACGACGACAATCCGCATACGACGGAGCCCATCGATGCCCAGGCTGACCCGAGTCCTTCCCACGCTTGCCATCCTCGCCCTCCTCGTCGCCGCCTGCACCGGCAACGGGAGCGGCGCATCCCCGTCCGAGGCCGACGAGCCGAGCCAGGCGGCGTCCGAGGCGCCGGCATCGGCCGCCGAGTCGACGGCGCCGTCCGCCGATGCCGAGGCCTGCACTCCGGACACGCTCGAGACGGCCACGCCCGGCACGCTGACGATCGGCACCGACAACCCGGCCTTCCCGCCGTACTGGGATCCGCCGGCCGAGGATGAGGAGCCGACCGATCCGTGGGAGCTCGGTGACCCGACCAACAAGCGCGGCTTCGAGGGCGCCGTCGCGTGGGCCGTGGCCGAGGAGCTCGGCTTCGACGACGACTCGGTCGAGTTCATCCCCGTGCCCTTCGACGTCTCGTACGCGCCGGGCGAGAAGGACTTCGACTTCTACCTCGCCCAGGTCTCGTTCACCGAGGAGCGGGCCGAGCAGGTCGACATGAGCGACGGCTACTACTTCAGCAACCAGGCCCTCGTCGCCAACGCCGACACGCCGATCACCGCGGCGACCTCGATCGCCGACGTCGCCGGCTACCGCCTCGGCGTCCAGGTCGGCACGACCAGCCTCGCCTACATCGAGGAGGTCATCCAGCCGGAGGCCGATCCGATGGTCTACAACACGAACGACGCGGCCATCGCGGCGCTCAACGCCGGCCAGGTGGACGGCATCGTCGTCGACCTGCCGACCGCGTTCTTCATCACCGCCGTGCAGATGGAGAACGGCGTCGTCGTCGGCCAGTTCCCGGCCGCCGAGGACGAGCAGGAGCACTTCAGCCTCGTGCTCGAGCTCGACAGCCCGCTGACCGACTGCGTCAACCAGGCGATCGCCAGCCTCCGCGACAGCGGCGAGCTGGAGGCGATCACGACCGAGTGGATGTCGGAGAACGCCGGCGCTCCGATCTTCGAGTAGCCCGGTGCTGACCGCCGCGTGAGTGGACCGGTCCCGGGAGCGACGGGCCCGGTCGAGGCCGATGCCGTCCGTCCGCCCGCGCGGCGGGCGGCCCGCTACAGCGGGCGCTCCCTGGCGATCGCGATCGTCTCGACACTCCTCGTGTTCGGGGCGATCGCGGTCGTCGTCGCCAGCTCGCCGGGCTGGGAGCGCGTCCAGCGCCAGTTCTTCGACTGGGGGAACTTCGTCGAGTCGGCGCCGGACATCGTCGCCCGCTTCGAGGTCAACGTCCGGCTGTTCCTCATCGCCGAGGCCCTCATCCTCGTCCTCGGCCTCGTCATCGCCGTCCTGCGCAGCCTGCCGGGGCCGGCGCTGTTCCCGGTCCGGCTGCTGGCCACGGCCTACGTCGACCTGTTCCGCGCCCTGCCGGGCGTGCTCGTCATCTACGTCCTCGGCTTCGGCATCCCCGGCCTGCGGCTGCCCGGCGTGCCGAACGACCCCTTCGTGTGGGGCGTCGTGGCGCTCACGCTCCTCTACTCGGCCTACGTGTCGGAGGTCTATCGCGCCGGCATCGACTCGGTCCATCCCAGCCAGGCGGCCGCCGCGCGCTCGCTCGGGCTGACCCAGCTCCAGGCGATGCGCTACGTCGTCCTGCCGCAGGCCGTCCGGCGCGTCATCCCGCCGCTGCTCAACGACTTCATCGGCCTCCAGAAGGACACCGTCCTCGTCAGCTTCATCGGCGTGGTCGAGATCTTCCGCCAGTCGCAGATCCGGCAGGCGGCGACGTTCAACTTCACGCCCTACCTCGCCACCGCGCTCGTCTTCCTGCTCCTCACCATCCCGCTCGCCCGGCTCACCGACTGGCTCGTCTCCCGCGAGCGGAGCCGCCGGGACGCGGGAGCCGCCGCGCGACGCGGGGGCGCCGCATGAGCGAGGCGCTGCGGATCGAGGGGCTGTGGAAGTCCTTCGGCGACCTGGAGGTCCTGCGCGGCCTCGAGCTGGCGATGGACGAGCACGAGATCGTGTGCCTCATCGGCGCCTCGGGCTCGGGGAAGTCGACGCTCCTGCGCTGCATCAACCTGACCGAGCCGATCGACGCCGGCCGGATCGTGGTCGGCGGCCGGGAGATCACGGCCGAGGGCATCGACGTCGACCTCGTGCGGCGCGGGATCGGAATCGTGTTCCAGTCGTACAACCTCTTCCCGCACATGTCGGTCCTCGACAACGTGACGCTCGCCCCGCGCCGCGTCCTCAGGCTTCCGAGGGCCGATGCGGAGGCGCGCGCCACCGAGCTGCTCGAGCGCTTCGGCCTCGCCGACAAGCGGCTCGATTACCCCGACCGCCTGTCGGGTGGCCAGCAGCAGCGCGTGGCGATCGTGCGCGCGCTGGCCATGGAGCCCCGGCTGCTGCTGCTCGACGAGGTGACGAGCGCGCTCGACCCCGAGCTCGTGGCCGAGGTGCTCAACGTCATCCGCGAGCTCGCCGCCGAGGGCATGACCATGCTCATCGCCACCCACGAGATGGGCTTCGCGCGCGACATCGCCCATCGGATCGCGTTCGTCGACGGCGGGCGCATCCTCGAGCAGGGTCCGCCCGACCGCCTCTTCACCGATCCCGCCGAGCCGCGGACGCGGCAGTTCCTGCAGCGGATCATCGAGGCCGGCCGCCTCCAGGTCTGACGAAGGCCGATGTGGACGGGTGGTGGATAACCGCCCGATCAGGCCCGAAAGTCGTGGACAACCGGGCTAGGCAGCCCGCCGAGCGGGCGATAGAGTAGTTCCTGTCCCGGAGGAGTCCGTGGACCCGGAGATTGCATCAACGGGTCTCGTGGTTCCTTCGGGACGTTTCGTCGTGTCCGGAACGTCGTCGTGTGGCGCGTGCGGCTCAGGGCCGGCGCAGCAGGTAGCCGCGGTAGCTGGGCCGGAAGCCGGCCTCCCGGAGCGGCTCGGCCAGCGGCGACTCGGCCACCGGGCCGCGGTCGACGCGCTCCAGCCGCAGCTCGCGCATCGGCCCACCCTCGGCGACGAGCGAGGACAGCGCCGCGACCGCCCGATCCCGGACCTCGGTGTCGGAGGCGGCCGCCGGCAGGGTGACGAGGCTCCGCCCGCCGCGCTCGAGGTAGAGCGCCGCCCGGCCGTCGACGAGGACGACGTGCGCGCCGGCGGCCCGCTGAAGCGGCAGCCGCTCGTCGTCGGCGCCGCGGGGCCACGGCAGTGCCGCGCCGTACGGCTGTGCCGGATCGGTGGCCGCCAGGACGAGCGCCGATCCGTCCTCGGCGTCGCGCGCCGCGCGGAGCCGGTCGACGGCGCCGGGCAGCGCGAACTGCGCCGCCCCGAGGCCGGCCACGAAGTAGCCGCGCCGCGCGCGGCCGGACTCCTCCATGGCGCGCAGGACCGGGTAGACGGCCGCGTAGCCACCGGCGATGCCCTCGGCCGCCAGCGCCTCGCGGGTCACGACGCCGTGCCGCTCGAGGAGCGCGGTGGCCAGCGCGTGGCCCCGCTCGGTCGGCGAGCGCTCCTCCCCGACGAGGTCCGCGACGAGCGACCAGCGTCCGGCGGCCCGCGGCGGGCCGAGCGCCACGAGGCGGCCCGGGCGGGGCGCCGCCTTCGAGCGCGAGCGCGGCAGCGACAGGGCGCGGAGCGCGCCGAACGTGTCGTTCGTGACCTCGCCGGCCCAGACGAGGTCCCACAGCGCGTCGAGCAGCTCGGCATCGGATCGCGCGTCGGGGATGGCGGCGCGCAGCTGCGGGAAGAACGACGCGCCGCGGCGCAGGAGGTGGGTGCGGATGGCGTCGTGCAGCGGGCTCGAGGGCCGGTCCTCGGCGGCGCCGGCCGTGGCGAGCAGCTCGACCCGGTCGCGGCGGTAGAGCGCGATCCGACCGTCGTCGCGCCCGAGCGCCCCGCGCCCGATCCACACCACCTCGCCCGCCGCGCCGAGCTCGTCGAGGAGGCGCGGCGTGTAGCCGGCGACCCGGGCCGGCAGGACGTCGCGCTCGAGGACCGATGCGGGAATCGGCACGCCCTCGAGCTGGGCCACGACCTCGAGCAGCCGGCCGAGGCCGCCGGCCGCGCCGCCGACGCCCTGCCAGGCGGGCAGGAAGCGGGCGAGGACGTCGGGCTCGACCGGCTCGACCTCCCGGCGCAGGCGGGCCAGCGAGCGGCGACGGAGCTGACGCAGGACGTCGGGATCGGTGAACTCGTGGGCCGCCCCGCCCGGCCGGAACGCGCCCTCGAGCAGCGTGCCGGCGGCCACGAGGGCGTGGAGCCGCTCCTCGACCGTGGCGCGGGCGATTCCCCAGCGACCGGCGGGAGCATCGGCGGTGAACGGCGCATGGGTGCGGGCCCAGCGCACAAGGAGCGCGTCGAGCGGCGCCTCGCTCGGTGCCAGCCACGTCTCGGCCACGCCCGGCGGCGGTGAGGCCCCGACCGCGTCACGGTAGCGGGCGACGTCCTCGATCGCGATCCAGCGCTCCTCGCCGGCCACCCGGACCCGGACCGCGCGACGGGACCGCTCGAGCTCGCGCAGGGCGGCCGCGGCATCCAGGTCGTCGACGACGCGGGCCTCGACCTCGTCGGCGCGCAGGTCACCCAGGCGCCGCAGGAGGTCGGCGACGCCGTCGGCCGTGCGGGCCCGGCGCGACCCGGCGAGGGCCTGGAGCTCGAGCTCGAGGGAGGCGACGGCATCGGGGTCGATGAGCTCGCGCAGCTCCTCGCTGCCGAGCAGCTCGGCCAGGAGGTCGCGGTCGAGCGCCAGCGCCTGCGCCCGGCGCTCGCCGAGCGGCGCGTCGCCCTCGTACATGAACGAGCCGAGGTAGTCGAACATCAGCGAGCTCGCGAACGGCGACGCCGATCGAGTCTCGACGCTCACGACCCGGATCCGGCGCGAGCGGATGGCGCCGAGCAGCTCGACGAGGGCCGGCATGTCGAAGACGTCGCGCAGGATCTCGCGGTACGTCTCGAGGATGATCGGGAACGAGCCGTACTGGCTCGCCACGGCGAGGAGATCGGCCGACTTCTGGCGCTGCATCCACAGCGGCGTGCGCTGCCCGGGCCGGCGGCGCGGCAGGAGGAGGGCGCGGGCCGCGTTCTCGCGGAAGCGGGCGGCGAACATCGCCGACCCGCCGAGCTCGGCCATGAGCAGGTCCTCGATCTCCTCCGGCTCGAGGAGGAGCGCCGACTCGATCGTGCCGTCGGCCTCGGCGCCCTCGGGCAGCCGGACGGCGATCCCGTCGTCGGACCAGATCGTCTGGACCTCGACGCCGTGCCGCTCGCGGAGCCGCGCCTCGATGGCCATCGACCACGGGGCGTGGACGCGGCCGCCGAACGGGGTGAGGATCGCGACCCGCCAGTCGCCGAGCTCGTCGCGGAAGCGCTCGATGAGGATCGTGCGGTCCGTCGGCAGCGCGCCGGTGACCTCGCGCTGCTCGCCGAGGTAGGCGAGGAGGTTGCGGGCCGCTCGCTCGTCGAGGGCGTGGTCCTCCCGAACCCGCTTCAGGGCCGCATCGGGCTTCATCGGCTCCAGCTCGCGCAGGAAGGCGCCGATGGCCCGCCCGAGCTCGATCGGCCGCCCGACCGAGTCGCCGTGCCAGAACGGCATCTTGCCCGGCTCGCCGGGCGCCGGCGTGACGATCACCCGGTCGGGCCGGATCTCCTCGATCCGCCAGGTCGAGGCGCCGAGCAGGAACGTCTCGCCGACGCGCGACTCGTAGACCATCTCCTCGTCGAGCTCGCCGACGCGGCGGCCGCCGCGCCCCCCGTCGTCGCCGGGCAGGAACACGCCGTACAGGCCGCGGTCCGGGATCGTGCCGCCACTGGTGATGGCCACGACGCGCGCGTCGTTGCGCGACGCGACCTCGTCGGTCTGGCGGTCCCAGACGAGGCGCGGCTTGAGGTCGGCGAACTCGTCGGACGGGTAACGGCCGGAGAGCATGTCGAGCACGCCGGTGAGCTGCTCGCGGCTGAGCTCGCGGAACGAGTCGGCCCGGGTGACGAGCCGATGGAGGTCGTCGACGGTCCATCGGTCGTGGGCGCAGATCGCGACGAGCTGCTGGGCGAGCACGTCGAGCGGATTGCGCGGGATCCGGGTCTCCTCGATCGCCCCGGCCAGCATCCGCTCGGCGACGACCGCCGCCTCGACGAGATCGCCGCGGTACTTCGGGAAGATGCGGCCGACGCTCCTCTCGCCGACCGAGTGGCCCGCCCGCCCGATGCGCTGCATGCCGGAGGCGACCGAGGGCGGCGCCTCGACCTGGATGACGAGGTCGATGGCCCCCATGTCGATGCCGAGCTCCAGGCTCGAGGTGGCGACGAGCGCCGGCAGCCGACCCTGCTTCAGCTGCTCCTCGATCTCGAGCCGCTGCTCGCGCGCGATCGAGCCGTGGTGGGCGCGGACGAGCTCCTCCCCGGCGAGCTCGTTGAGGCGGGCCGCGAGTCGCTCGGCCAGGCGTCGCGAGTTCACGAAGATCAGCGTCGAGGTGTGCGCGCGGATGAGCTCGAGCAGCTCGGGGTGGATGCTCGGCCAGATCGAGTGGCGCGCCTCGGGGCCGGTGGCCGGCCCGCCCGGCGCCTCGTCGACGTCCATGGCCTCGCCCATGCGGGCCATGTCCTCGACCGGCACGATGACCTCGAGGTCGAGCGGCTTGCGGGCGCCGGCGTCGACGATTTCAGTCTCGCGGCCCGCGCCGCCGAGGAAGGCGGCGATCGCCTCCAGCGGCCGCTGGGTGGCCGACAGGCCGATGCGCTGGGGATCGGCCGTCGCGAGATGCGTGAGCCGCTCGAGGCTGAGGGCGAGGTGCGCCCCGCGCTTCGTGGCCGCGATGGCGTGCACCTCGTCCACGATGACGTGCTCGACGCCGCGCAGGATCTCGCGCGCCTGGCTTGTGAGGAGCAGGTAGAGCGACTCGGGCGTCGTGACCAGGATGTCGGGCGGCGTGCGCGTCAGCTGCCGGCGCGCCTCGGCCGGGGTGTCGCCGGTGCGCGACCCGACGGTGATCTCCGGCACGTCGAGCCCGAGCCGCCCGGCAGTGCGCCGGATGCCGGCCAGCGGCGCGCGGAGGTTGCGCTCGACGTCGTAGGCGAGCGCCTTCAGCGGGCTGACGTACAGGACGCGGACCGATGGCGTCGCTGGGCGCGGCTCGCTGATGAGCCGATCCAGGGTCCACAGGAAGGCGGCCAGCGTCTTGCCCGACCCGGTTGGCGCATGAATCAGGGTGTGCCTGCCACCACTGATGGCCTCCCAGCCGGACTCCTGGGCGCGCGTCGGCGCCGCGAATGCCTCCTCGAACCAGGCGCGCGTGGCCTGGCTGAAGGGGGCGAGGGGATCGGTTCGGGATCGAGCGCTCACGGGAGGATCCAGTCTATCGGCCCGTCAGCATGCCGCCGATTCCTGCCATCCGCCGTCCGGAATGCACGCCAGGTTCACGTTCGGCGACCCGGCCTGATCCCCCCTATTCCGGCCGCGCGCCGCTTCCCTGGGCGCGGTGCTCGCCGCGCGGAATGAAGGCGACGCAGCAGTAGCCCGGCTGCGGATCGAGGGTGGGTCGCAGGTCATCGGCGCCGACGCCGTCGATGAGGCCGCTGGCCAGCGCCAGGTTCGTCCCGCACACCAGGTTCCGATGCGCGTCGGTGAGGGCGTCGAAGGGACAGTTGCGCAGCCGGATGGTCCCGTGTGCATCGGTGATCGGCTCGTAGCCGCCCTGCTCCAGGGCCTTCGTCAGGCGAGCACGGCCGCTGCCGCGGCGGAAGCCTGATCCCAGCTGCTCCCCCATCTCGTGGGCCGCATCGGTCAGCGCGGGCGGTGGGCCGCCGTTCCCGATCCGCTCCAGGGCCGACGCGAACAGGTCGGCGGCGCGCGCGTACCGTCGCTCGGGCAGCGACACGCTGAACTCGCGCGACGCCCGCCAGTAGACGCGGGCGGGTCGACCGGCGCCCGGCCCGACGCGGCCGGTGAGGCGGCGATAGGACGAGTCGAGCAGCCCGGCCTCGGCGAGCTTGTCGAGGTGGAAGGTCGCGATGGCGCGCGACACGCCGACGGCATGGGCGGCCGCCTCGCGGCCGACCGGCTCGGGTTGGGCGACGACCCAGTCGTAGAGCCGCCGTCGAATCGGCTCATCCAGCAGCCCGATGGCCGCCAGGTCGTCGCGCGCGGATTCCGTCATGCGGAAACTCTATCACACGCCTTTGTTGGCGATAGACTTGACACCGGCGACGGTCCGGGTGTATCCCTAATCAATGTTCGTGATAGAACGGATCCGACGCCTCCCGCTCGCGATGATCCTCGGCCTCGCGCTGATGGCCGTGGGCGGGGTCATGGACGTCGTGATCCATCTCGGCCCGGTCGACCACCACGCGCACGAGGCGGAGGCATTCGCGTCCGCCCACGCGGCGCACCTGGTCGGCATCGCGGGCATGGCCCTCGTCCTGGCGGGCGTCGTCATCCACGGCGCCCGCCGCCAGACCCGCCGCGGGAGCGCGGCCACGCAAGGAGGCCCAGACAGCAATGCCCATCGGTGACTTCATCAACGTCCTGCCCCCGCCGGTCTTCCTGGCCATCCACCTCGCGGCCTTCGCGATCGGCGCCTACTTCGCCTGGCGCAGCTTCGACGCCGATGCGCCCCTCCTCGGCTGGGCGTTCACCCTGTATGCCGCCGGCGAGCTGACGTACATGACCTACCACCTGGACTGGACGGTCATCCTGTTCGCCCACACGATCGCCGAGGTCTTCAACCTGGTGGCCATCGTGCTGGTGTTCGTGGCCGCGACCCGCGGCGTCACGGCGCGGCTGCGCGGCAGCGAAGGCCGGGCATGATCCCCCGCCGCCCGGTCCTGCTGGCCGGGATCGTCCTGGGCGCCACGCTGCTCCTCGCGGCGTGCGCGCCCGGCGCGACCGCCGACCCGGTCGCGACCGACCACGTCGACCTTCCACCCTCGTACCGGTTCGAGCCGGCCGCCATCACCGTGCCCGACGGCACGACGGTGACCTGGACGAACAACGACCACTTCACCCACAACGTCCGCCTCATCGACGACGGGGGCGACGTCCTCGAGCTGCCGCCCGGCGAGAGCGTGAGCTTCAGGTTCACCGGCCCAGGCGAGCACAGATACGACTGCTCGTTCCATCCCACGGACATGACCGGCGTCGTCGTCGTCACCGATTCGTGACGCGCACCCGCCGCAGGAGACACCGACCATGAGACGGACCCTCTCGATCCCCTCACCGATGCGCCTGGCCCTCGTCGCCGGCCTCGCGCTGGCCCTCGCCGGTGCCGCCCTGGCGGTCGCACCCGGCAACCACGCCCACGACGCTGCCGCGGCCTCGAAGGTCTCCCGCTCGGGATTCCACGACGCGATGCGCGGGCTGTGGGAGGACCACATCGTCTGGACCCGGATGGCGATCATCGGCATCGTCGACGACCGGCCCGATGCGTCCTTCGCGGTCGAACGGCTGCTCCGCAACCAGGACGACATCGGCGATGCCGTGAAGCCGTTCTACGGCGAGGCCGCCGGCGAGGCGCTGTCCACCCTGCTCCGCGAGCACATCACCGGCGCGGCCGACCTGCTCGTGGCCGCGAAGTCCGGGGATGCCGCGGCGATCGAGGCTGCCCGGGCCGCCTGGTACGCCAACGGCGACGAGATCGGCGCCTTCCTGGCCGATGCGAACCCGCGCAACTGGGATCGCGCGGAGATGCAGGCCATGATGCGCGAGCACCTCGACCTGACCTTTACCGAGGCGCTCGCACGACTCCAGGGCGAGTTCGAGGCCGATGTCGCCGCGTACGACCGCATCCACGGCCAGATCCTGCACATGGCCGACATGCTCAGCGACGGGATCGTCGCCCAGTTCCCGAACGCATTCACCCGCTGACCCCCATCGCGGTGGCGCGGCGGGCTGTGCGTCGCGCCACCTCATCCCACACGGAGACGCCATGACCGCGACCTCGCACACCAACGGCACGAACCCCGGACCCAGCGTCCCGTGGCTCGATCGGAGCATCCGCACCCTGGACGCCGGCCAGCGCGACCGGTTCGAGGGTTACCTGGCCGAGATGTTCACCGCCCTCGGCATGAACCTCGACACGCCCGGGACGGCCGACACGCCGCGGCGCTTCCTGCAGGCGATGTTCGACGCCACCGATGGCTACGAGGGCGACCCCAAGCTCGTCACCGTCTTCCCGACCGAGTGCCACGGCGGCGCGAGCTGCGAGCTGGCGCAGATCGTCGAGGGGCCGATCCCCTTCTTCGCGCTGTGCGAGCACCATGCCCTGCCGTTCTTCGGCACGGCCCACGTCGGCTACGTGGCCCACGACCAGATCATCGGCATCAGCAAGCTCACCCGGCTCGTCCGCGTCCTCACCCGCCGCTTCGGCGTGCAGGAGCGCATGACCCACCAGATCGCCGATGGGCTGCGTGACCTGCTCGGCGCGCACGGCGTGGCCGTCCACCTCGAGGCCGATCACCTGTGCACGCAGATGCGCGGCGTGCACGAGGATCTCGCCAGCACCCGCACGACGGCGTACCGCGGCGTCTACGAGCGCGATCCGGCGCTGCGCTCCGAGTTCTTCGCCATGTCCGGCATCGGCCCGTCCGGGTCCGGACGCCGGTGATCGCGCCTCCGCGGGCGCCGTCGCTGCGGCCGCTGCTGCCCGCCCCACCCGTGCGGCCGCCGGCCCGCACCGCGGACGGCGCCGCGCTTGAGGAGCGCTACGGCGGGCCGCTCGCGATCCCGCTGCGCAGCGACCGGCCGACCGTCGTCGCGAACTTCGTCTCGACGCTCGACGGCGTGGTGTCGTACGCGACGCCCGAGGCCGCCGGCGGCGGCGAGATCAGCGGGTTCTTCGAGCCCGATCGGCTGGTGATGGGCATGCTCCGCGCGCTGGCGGACGCCGTCCTGGTCGGTGCCGGCACGGTCCGCGCCGCGCCCGACGATCGCTGGACGCCGGCCGGCATCCATCCGCCGAGCGCCGACGCCTTCGCCGACCTGCGCTCCCGCCTCGGGCTGGCACCCCAGCCGATCACGGCCGTGGTCACCGCCCGTGGTGCGCTCGACCTCGCCCATCCCGGCCTCGCCGATCCGGAGGTTCCCGTCCTCCTCCTGACCACCGACGCCGGCGCGGCGTCGCTCGCCGCCAGGCCGATTCCGCCGCACGTCGAGGTCCGCGTGCTCGGGCGCGTCGTGACGCCGGACGGCGTGCTCGGCGCGCTCGCCGAGCGTGGCGCCCGGCTCGTGCTGTGCGAGGGCGGGCCGCATCTCATCGGGCAGCTGCTCGAGGCCCGGCTCGTCGACGAGCTGTTCCTCACCGTCGCGCCCCAGATCGCCGGCCGCGCGCCGGCGGTCCCACGCCTCGGCCTGGTCGAGGGCACCGCCTTCGACGTCAACCGCGCCCCGTGGGCGCAGCTCGTCGACCTCCGCGTCGCCGACGACCACCTGTTCACCCGCTACCGCCTGAAGGGAGACCTCCTGCCATGAACGCCCTCGACTCCGTCGTCATCGTCGGAGGCGGCCTCGCCGGTGCGAACGCCGCCTTCGCCCTTCGGGAGCACGGGTACGCGAACCGCATCGTCCTCGTCAGCGAGGAGTCCGAGCCGCCGTACGAGCGCCCGCCCCTGTCGAAGGAGTACCTGCGCGGCGAGAAGCCGATCGAGGAGGCCCACGTCCGGCCGCTGGCCGATTACGAGGAGCAGGGCATCGAGCTCCTCCGCGGGCGCCGCGCCGTGACCCTCGACCCGACGGCGCGGATGCTGAACCTCGACGACGGCACGAACCTGCCCTACGACGCGCTCCTGATCGCGACCGGGGCGGAGCCACGGACGCTCGGCTCGACCCGCGCCTACCTCGAGGGCGTGCGCTACCTGCGGACCGCGGCCGACGCCGATGCCATCCGCGAGGCGGCCGCCCGCGCCAGCGCGACCGTGGTCGTCGGCGGGGGCTGGATCGGCAGCGAGGTCGCCGCGTCGCTGCGGCAGCTCGGCCACGACGTGACGCTCGTCTCGAACCTCGATCGGCCGCTCGAGCGCGTCCTCGGGCCGGACGTCGCCGACGTGTACCGTGCCGTCCATCTCGAGCACGGCGTCCACCTCGTGCGCGGGCACGTCGCGGGGATCGAGGGCGACGAACGCGCCGAGGGCGTCCGGCTCGCCGACGGGCGCGTCGTGCCCGGTGGCCTCGTCGTGGTCGGCGTCGGGGCGAAGCCACGGATCAAGCTCGCCACGCGCGCCGGCCTCGAGACGCGCGACGGCGCGATCCTCGTCGACGAGCACCTGCGCACCTCGGTGCCGAGCATCTACGCCGCGGGCGACGTGGCGGCCGCCTGGCATCCGCGCTTCGGCCGGCATCTCCGCGTCGAGCACTGGGACAACGCCATCCACCAGGGCAAGGCCGCCGCGGCGAACATCCTCGGCGCGAACGAGCCGTATGCCCGGACGCCGTACTTCTACTCGGACCAGTTCGACCTCGGCATGGAGTACCGCGGCCACGCGCCGGAGTGGGGCCGGGTCGTCATCCGTGGCGACGTCGACGCACGCGAGTTCCACGCCTTCTGGCTGGCCGACGGCCGGGTCATCGCGGCGATGAACGTCAACCTGTGGGACGACGGCGACGAGCTCCAGCGCCTCGTCGAGTCCGAGGAGCGGGTCGACCCCGAGCGCCTCGCCGACGCATCGGTGCCGCTGACCCGGGCGGCCTGATGCGCGTCGCGCTCGTCGCCTCCCTCGTCTCGCCGATCCGCCCGGCCGAGGCGAACGGCCCGCACGCGGTCATCGTCGACCTGGCGCGCGGGCTGGCAGCCCGGGGCCACGAGGCGACGATCTATGCCGCCGAGGGATCGACGGCCGACGGCTGCCGGATCGTCGAGGTGCCGGTCGACGCCGCGGCCGCGGCCGCGTCCGTGCGGGTCGGAGGGCGACCGTCCGCGACGGCGCTCCGGGCCCTCGACCGCGGCTTCGTCCGGCTGTTCGAGGAGGTCCGCGCCGACCGACCGGAGGTCGTGAGCCAGCACGCGTTCGACGCGTCTCCGTTCGGCCTGGCCGATGGCCTGCCCACCGTGCACACCCTCCACCTCCCGCCGATGGAGGACGGGGTGCTCGCCGCGGCCCGACGCACGGAGGGCCGTCTGGCGACGGTGTCGCGGCATGCCCGTCGCGCGTGGCAGCGCGCCACCGGTCGGGACGTCACGCTCCTGCCGAACGGCGTCCGCGACCTCGAGCCGGCCGGCGGACCGACGCTCCCGGTCGCGCTCATCGCCGGGCGCATCGCCCCGGAGAAGGGCACCGATGCGGGCATCCGCGCCGCGCGCCGCGCCGGGCTGGCCGTCCTCGTCGTCGGGGACGTGTACGACCCGCACTACCACGCGTCGGCGGTGGCGCCGCTCCTCCGGCCGGCGGAGCTCGTGGGTGCGCTCTCGCGCGAGGCGCTGTTCCAGCTCATGGCACGGTCGGCGGTGCTGCTCATGCCGATCGCCTGGGACGAGCCGTTCGGCCTCGTGGCGGCCGAGGCGCAGATGGCGGGCTGCCCGGTCGTCGCCTACCGTCGCGGCGCGCTGCCCGAGGTGGTGCCCCACGCGGTCGGCGGCTGGCTGGTGGACCCCGGCGAGGAGGCCGGCCTCGTCGACGCCGTGCGCTCGGCGCGCACGCTGGACCGTCGCGCCATCCGCGAGCGGGCGCGGCGCGAGCTCGGGGTCGACCGCATGGTCGACGCCTACGAGCGCGAGCTGCTCGCCACCGCCGCCCGAGGCACGGCGCGGGCCTCCTGATCGCGACCGGCGCCGAGGGTCAGCCGCGCGCGACGGCCTCGCGGACGGCCGGGCGCCACGGCGCCTCGCGTCCCGGGCGTCCCGGCTCGCTCATCGGTCCGGTTGTGCCGCGGTCCGTGCACCCAGCAGGGGCGCGGCGAACGCCGCCCAGGCCGAGCCCGCCAGCATGATGAGCGCGACCATGGTCCACACCGCGACCGAGGGGGAGATGGCGTCGGCCACGAGCCCCGCGGCGAGGGTCGAGAAGGCGATCGTCATCGTCACCAGGGCGTAGTCGAAGCTGAACAGCCGGCCCCGGAGCGCATGCGGCGTCGAGCGTTGGAGGCCGAGCGTGGAGAGCGTCCATTGCGCGCCGCCGCCGAGGTGGGCACCGAACACGAGGAGCGCGGCGACGCCGATGGCCGGGGCCAGCGGGAAGAGCCCGTAGCACACGACGATCGCCACGAGCGAGGCGAGGATGCCGAGGAGCAGCGCCCGGTCGCTCGTGCCGAAGATGGCGCGGGCGAGGAACGGGCCGGAGACGGCCCCGAGGCCACGCGCGGCGAACAGCATGCCGATGCCGGCGTCGCCGGCCCCGAAGACCTCCGCCCCGAACACGGCCAGCAGCGCCACGATCCCGGTCCCGAAGCCGAAGCTCATCTTCGACAGCAGGAACACGCCGACCAGCCGATGCCCCCGGGCAAAGGCGATCGCCGTCCGCGCCGCCTCGAGGAACGGCGGGTGCGGCGCGTCGACGTCGTGGTCGCGCGGCTCCTGGAGCGGTCGCCGGATGCCGGAGATGATCCAGGCCGAGATCGCGAACGTGGCGGCGTTGATCACGAACACCGCCTCCCGCCCGAGCACCGCGGCCGCCAGGCCGCCTACCCCGGCGCCGACGGCGAGCATCGTCCCCCATGCCGAGCCGATGAGGACGTTCGCCTCCGGCAGCCGCTCACGATCGACGAGGTTCGGCAGCGAGGCGCTCGAGGTCGGCTCGAAGGCGGCCGCCCCGGCGGCGAGGAGGCCGATCGTCAGGAACACGAGCCACAGCAGCTCGTTCTGGGCGCCGATGAGGAACAGGAGCGGCAGCGGGGCGCGTGCCGCGTTGGCGGCGACGAGCAGCCGGCGGCGGTCGAGCCGGTCGGCGACGACGCCAGCGAACGGCGCGACCGCGGCGAAGCCGCCGGTCTGGAGCACGAGCACGAGCGAGGCCGCGGCGGCCGAGCCGGTGAGGTCGAGCACGAGCCCGAGCAGGGCGACCGTGGCGAACCACTCGCCGGCGAAGCTGATGAGCTGGGCGCCGTACAGCCGGGCGAAGGCCGGGTTCTCGCGCAGCAGCGCGAGGTAGGGACGGAAGCGCATCGGCCGATGATCCCATCCCACCGCCAAACAGGGCCGCTCAGCCCATCGCCGAGCGGGCCGATGTGCCCTGTCGCGCCGCTCGGCCCGCTCGTAGCGTGGCCGGAGAGGCCCCGAGACGGATCGGGGCACACGAGTGAGGGTCGGAACCATGTACGTCGTGGAGCGATCGCATCAAATCGGCGTCGCCATCCTGCGCGTCGTCGTCGGCGTCATCTTCCTGTGGGCCGGCTTGGCCAAGGTCTTCGGTCCCGAGCCGTTCGACGCGACCGGCTTCCTCCAGTTCGGCACCGCCGGCACGCTCGGCTGGCCGTTCGTGGCCGGCCCGGTCGAGGGTGAGATCTACAACCCGACGAACGGGCTATGGGTCGGGCTCGCGGGCAACGACGCGGCGATGACGGTCATCAATATCCTCGTGCCGTGGGGCCAGATCGGCATCGGCATCGGGCTCATCCTCGGCCTGCTGACGCGGTTCAGCGCGCTGATGGGGACCCTGATGATGGTGTTCTTCTTCCTGGCCGCCTGGGAGTTCGAGCACGGCATCGTCAACCAGCACCTGACCTATGCCGTCGTCACCGGGTTCATCGGCTACATCGGCGCCGGCAACTTCTACGGCCTCGATCGCTCGTTCGCCGAGTCGGTCTCGGCGGGCGTCCGCCGCTGGCTCCTGTCCGGCGACGTGCTCCGCTACCCGCGGGCCGAGCAGCCGCTCACCGCGCCGCTGCCAGCCTGATCCTCGCCAGCCCCGTCGAAGCGCCGCCCGGCCACAGGGCGGCGCTTCGCTGTGTCCGGGATCGTCCCGCGGTCAGGTGACGCTGGACGACGGTCGACGCTCGGTCACCTGCGCCCGCCATGGCGTGCCGAGCATCGGCAGCAGCCAGCGATCGAGCCCGTACCAGCCGGCGACGCGCCAGGCGAGCATGAGGCCGATGGCCGCGGTGAACAGCACCGGGTTCGTCGACGCCGAGCCGGCGAGCAGGAAGCTCATGTTCATCAGGGCGCCGAAGAAGGCCGCGATGCCGGTCAGCGCCCCGAGGATGAGCGCGAGGCCGACGGCGATCTCGCCGAGCACGACGATCCAGGCGAACCAGCCCTCGTGATTGCCCTGGAGCAGGAAGTTCAGGAAGTCGCGGTACCAGTCGTACGTGATCGGCGGCCGGGCCGGCGCCTCGGGGATGCTCACCGCGCGCTCCCAGTACGCGGCCAGGGCCGAGCCGCCGTCGAGCCAGCCGCCCTCCGGCGAGAAGGCCTTGCCGAGGCCCGAGGTCAGCCACGAGAAGCCCAGGAACAGCCGGATCGGCAGCCAGAACAGGCCGGCGCGGGTGTTCGAGAACAGGTAGCGCGCGAACGGCGGACCGGTGACCTCGACCTCGGACGCCTCGGGCTCGTGGCGGTCCATGAACAGCAGGACGACGACGATGATCGACAGCACCCAGAAGGCGATCGTCAGGACCTGGTTGAGCGTCCCCTCCGGCCGGCTGATCGGCCAGTCCTCGGGCAGCTGCAGCCATACCAGGATGACGGCGGCCGCCACCGCGATCGGCGTGACGTATGTGCGCAAGCTCCTCACGATGGGTCCTCCTACCACTCCGGTTCGGACGCCCCCTCCGGACGTTCGTTCACGCCAGGCGGCGTCGGCCACCCGGCTCAGGCGTCGTCGGGACCGATGAGCCGGTAGCCGAGGCCGCGCACCGTCTCGATGTAGCGCGGTGCACGCGCATTGTCGCCGAGCTTGGCACGCACGCGACGCACGAAGACGCGAAGCGCGTCGAGATCGGCGGGCTCGTCGCGCCCCCACAGGCGGGCGGTGAGCCGATCCGACGGCACGACCCAGCCGGCGTTGGCGACGAGCACCTCGAGCAGGCGCCACTCCATGGCGGTCAGCGCCACCCGATGCCCGTCGACGCGCGCCTCGCGCGCATCGGCGTCGACCTCGAGCCCGCCGCGACGGTACGGGGCACGTCGTGAGGACGGGGCGCGCATGTCCAGGCGGCGCAGCACGGCGCGCACCCGCGCGCTCAGCTCGAGATGGTCGAACGGCTTGGTGACGTAGTCGTCGGCGCCGGCCTCGAGGGCGGCCGCGGCCTCGATCGGCTCGTCGTGGGCGGTGAGCATCACGACCGGGACCTCGCTGAAGGCGCGGATCTCGCGCAGCACGCTCATGCCGTCCTGCTCGGGCAGGCCGATGTCGAGCAGGACGAGGTCGGGCCGCTGCTCCTCCACCAGCCGCAGCGCCTCGGCGCCGGTCGTCGCCTCGAGGATCTCGACGTCGCGCCACTGCATCTCGAACCCGACGCGCACCGAGGTGCGGATCTCGGGATCGTCGTCGACGAGCAGCAGCTTCATCGGTCCGCGCCGCCGAGCGGCACGATGAGCCGGAACGTGCTGCCCTGGCCGAGCTCGGACTCGACCTCGATCGTGCCGTCGTGGGCCTGCGCGATGGCGAGCGCCGTCGGGAGGCCGATGCCCGTGCCGCCCCGCCGGTCCGAGGCGCCGACGAAGAAGCGCTCGAACAGCCGGGCCTTCGCCTCCGGACCGATCCCCGGGCCCTCGTCGACGACCGTCCAGGACGCGCGCCCGCCATCGCCGCGGACCTCGATCGTCACGTCGGCGCCGGCGCGCGAGAACTTCTGGGCGTTGGTGACGAGGTTGAGGAGCGCCTGCTCGAGGCGACGGCGATCTCCCTCCACCGGCACGGCCGTGTCGGGCAGCTCGAGGCGGATGAGCTGCTGGCGCGCCGCGGCCATGGGCTCCACGGCGACCGCGACGTCGCGCGCGAGCTCGCGGGCGTCGAACCGGTCGCGGGCCATCTCGATCGCCCCGGCGCGCAGGCGCGCGAGGTCGAGGAGCTCGGTGAGCAGCTGCTGCATGCGGTCCGCGCTGCGACCGATCGCCCCGAGCAGCTGGCGGCGCTGCTCGTCGGTGGCCTCGAGCCCCGGATCGAGGAGCAGGCCGGCGCTGGTGCGGATCGCGGTCAGCGGGGTGCGCAGCTCGTGGCCGACCGTGGCGAGCAGGTCGGAGCGGAGCCGCTCGAGCTCCTCGAGCCCGAGCCGCAGGGCCGGGTCGGCGGTGACGAGCGCCGAGGCGGCGCGCTGGCCGAGCGAGGTGGTGACGTAGCGCGCCTCGCCGTCGTCGTAGCCGGCGACCCGCGCCAGGCCGAGGCGGACGAGCCCGGCGAGCGCGTCGCCGGCGCGGCGGGCGCTCAGCTCGAGCCCGTCGCCGCTCATCGTGGCCGCCAGCTCGGCCGCGGTCATCGGCTCGTCGAGCAGGGCGAGCACCGGGACGCCGAGCGCGTCGTCGACGCGGCCTTGCTGGCTCATCGGGGCAAGCATACGGCCCCGTTCATGCAGCGTTCATGTTCGGCAAGCCGATCCGTCACGTGCGGGGGCGAAGATGCCGATTGCGGCCGGGCATCCGTGCCCGGTCGCGCCAACCTGACATGGAGCACCGCGAACGATGACCCTTACACCGGAGCGGCCGCGATCGGGGGTCGCGAAGCAGGACGCGCTGACGTCCGCGCTCACCCAGTTCGACCGGGCCGCAGATCATCTCCACCTCGATCCTTCCATCGGGGACATCCTCCGCGTCCCGAAGCGGGAATGGACGGTCAACTTCCCCGTCACCATGGACGACGGGACGACCCGCGTCTTCACCGGCTACCGGGTCCAGCACAACGTGGCCCGCGGGCCGGCCAAGGGCGGCCTCCGCTACCACCCGAGCACCGACCTCGACGAGGTCCGGGCGCTCGCCATGTGGATGACCTGGAAGTGCGCCCTCGTCGACGTCCCGTTCGGCGGCGCGAAGGGCGGCGTGACCGTCGACCCGCGCGAGCTGTCGGTCAATGAGCTCCAGCGCGTGACGCGCCGCTTCGCGACCGAGCTCCAGCCGCTCATCGGCCCCGAGACCGACATCCCGGCCCCGGACATGGGCACGAACGCCCAGGTCATGGCCTGGATCATGGACACCGTCAGCATGCACGCCGGCTACACCGTGCCCGGCGTGGTGACCGGCAAGCCGGTCGGCCTCGGCGGCTCCGAGGCGCGCTCCGACGCGACCGGCCTGGGCGTGATGATGACCGCCGAGCGGGCCCTGGCCGAGCTGGACATCCCGCTCGCCGGCGCCACGGTCGCGGTCCAGGGCTTCGGCAACGTCGGCGAGGCGGCGGCGCGGCTCATCCACGAGGCGGGCGGCAAGATCGTGGCGGTCACCGACATCGGCGGCGGTGTCCACAACCCGAACGGCCTCGAACCGGCCGCGCTCAAGGCGCACCTGTCCGAGACGGGCTCGATCGCCGGCGCGCCGCGCACCGAGCCGATCGACAACCCGACGCTCCTCGCCCTGGACGTCGACCTGCTCGTCCTCGCCGCGCTCGAGGGCCAGGTGACGGCCGAGAACGCGGGCTCCGTGCGCGCCAAGGTCCTCGCCGAGGGCGCCAACGGACCGGTCACGCCCGATGCCGACCCGATCCTCGCCGAGCGCGGCGTGGTGACCGTGCCGGACATCCTGTGCAACTCGGGCGGCGTCATCGTCAGCTACTTCGAGTGGGTCCAGAACCTCCAGTCGTTCGCGTGGACCCGCGAGCAGGTCGTCGAGCGGCTGCGCGGGATGATGTACCGCGCCTACGACGAGGTCGCCCGCGTGCGCGAGGCCGATGGCATCGACGCGCGCCTTGCGGCGCACGCCATCGCGGTCGCCCGCGTGGCCGAGGCGCAGCGCATCCGGGGCCGCTACCCGTGAGCCAGCTGACCGATGCGATCGTCGAGGCCGGTCCCGCCGACGAGGCGGGCCGGCCGGCGTGGCGCATGCGCAGCCTGTCGGTCCGCGACCGGCGGGGCGCCTGGACCACCCTGCGCCTCGTGCGCTTCGCGGGCGGCTGGCTCGCCTCGGCCGATACG
>DATAJO010000021.1:0-115281 GCA_036262075.1 Candidatus Limnocylindria bacterium | reverse complement strand
CGTGCTTGCCGGCCTCGGCCGCGGCGATCGCCCACTCGGCGTGGAGGTGGTTCGGGAGCGGAATGTAGATCGCGTCGACGTCGGGATCGGCGAGAAGCGCCTCGTACGAGCCGTGGGCGCGGTCGATCCCGTACGTCGCGGCCGCCGCCTCGGCCGCCTCGAGGCTTCGCGAGGCGATGGCCACGACCTCGCAGTTCGCGGCGCCCATGATCCCGGGCACGGTCTTGCGGCCGATGGCGGCCGTCGACAGGACCCCCCAGCGCAGGCGGTCCATCGGCTCAGCCCCAGGACGTCTCGGTGACCGGGCGGAAGGCGACCTCGAGGATCCGATGCGTCCGCGGCCGGGTGAGGACGAACAGCACCGCCTCGGCCACGTCGCCGGGACGCATCATGCCGGCCAGCTCGGGCATGTCCGGCGTGCGCCCACGGCCCATGGCGAAGTCGGTCGCCACGCCGCCGGGGCAGACGTTCGTGCACCGCACGCCGTGGGGGCGCAGCTCGTGGTCGAGGGCCGCGGTCAGGCCGACCTGGGCGAATTTCGAGGCGCAGTACACCGCCTCGTTCGGCAGGCCGCGCCGGCCGGCCTCGCTGGCCACGGTGACGATGTCCGCCGCGTCGCTGCGGACGAGGTACGGGATCGCGGCGCGCACGGCGTAGATCGCGCCCTTCACGTTGACGTCGATCATCTCCTCGAGGTGCTCGGGGGCGAGGTCGAGGATCGGCCCGTAGGCGCCGACGCCGGCGTTGACGACGAGGATGTCGAGCTGCCCGTGGCGGGCGACGACGGTCTCGACCGCGGAGGCGATGGCCGCCGGATCGCGGACGTCGGCGCTGACCCCGACCGCGTCGGGGATGCCGAGGTCGTCACCGGATCGCGAGACGAGGCCGAGCCGGGCGCCCGCCGCGTGGAGCTGGCGGGCCGTCGCGGCGCCGATGCCGCGGCTGGCTCCGGTGATGAGGGCGACGCGTCCGCTGAGGCTCTCCATCCACGCTCTCCTCGCTCGTCGCCGGAGGGCTCGTGCTGGCGCGTCGTGACGGGGAGCCCGGGATCCGGCCGCTCTATTGACACGCGCCGCCGCGATGTAAGAGTCTACGACAAATATTTGGGCACGAGGAGCACAAATCCCGGTGACGTCACGGGACGCGATCGGCCAGCGCAGCGAGACGGTACGTCGCGCGAACCTCAGCGCCATCGTGCGTGAGCTCCACCTCCACGGGCCGCAGTCGCGCTCCGAGCTCGTGCTCCGCACCGGCCTGACCCGCAGCGCGATCCGCGGCCTCATCGGCGAGCTCGTGGCGGCCGACCTCGTGGCCGAGGAGCGCAGCGCGCCGGCGGGCACGCCCGGACGTCCATCGCCGCTTGTCCGTCCCCGCAGCGAGGAGGCGGTCGTCCTCGCCCTCGAGACCAACGTCGACTCGCTGGCCGTCGCCATCGTCGGCCTCGGTGGCGCGATCCATCGGCTCGACCGCGCCGATCGCCCGCGCGCCCACGTGGACGCCACCGAGGTCGTCGCCGACCTGCTGGCCCTCGCCCGTCCCGCGCTCGACGAGGTGCGCCGCTCCGAGGCGCTCGTCGGCATCGGCGTGGCGGTCGCCGGCATCGTGCGCCGCTCCGACGGGGTCGTGCGCCACGCGCCGAACCTCGGCTGGCGGGACGTTCCACTCGGCGACATGCTGGCCGACGCCCTCGCGCTCGACGCGCCCCTGTGGGTCGCCAACGAGGCGGACCTCGGCGGGCTGGCCGAGAACCGGCGCGGTGCGGCGGTCGACGTCGAGGACGTCGTCTACGTCATGGGCGAGGTCGGGGTCGGAGGCAACGTCACGATCGGCGGCGCGCCGCTCGTCGGCGGCGCCGGCTACGCGGCCGAGGTCGGCCACATGGTCGTCAACCCGGACGGACAGGCCTGCGCCTGCGGGTCGCGCGGCTGCTGGGAGACCGAGATCGGCGAGCGCGCCATCCTGCTCCGCGCCGGCCGCGATTTCGAGGGCGGCCGCGAGGCGATGCGCGAGCTCGTCGAGGCCGCGGCCCGTGGCGAGGAGGCGGCCCGCGCGGCGCTCGAGGAGGTCGCGACCTGGCTCGGCATCGGCCTCGCGACGCTCGTCAACGTCTTCAATCCGTCGCTCGTCGTCCTCGGTGGCGTCTTCGAGCGCATCCATCCGCTCGTCGGCGCCACGGTCGAGCGCGTGCTCACCGAACGTTCGCTGCCCGCGTCCCGTGAGCAGCTGCGCGTCGTCCCGGGACGCCTCGGCGAGGACGCGCCGATCCTCGGCGCGGCAGAGCTGGCCTTCGAGGAGCTGCTGTCCGATCCCGCTGCCCGGATCCGTCCGCGAGAGCTCGCGGTGGCCGGGGGATGACGAGGTGGAGCTCCGATCGCGTGCCCCGGCACGCCGCAGCGCAACGAGGAGGGGCTTGACAGGAGAGTAGCCTACTGCCTGGCCCGGCCATCGCCAGGTGACGGTCTTGGAAGCCAATGGAGGAGAGCAAACCCATGGTCATTCGGAGGACGGCGGCCGTCCTGGGCATCCTCGCCCTGGCGCTGGCCGCATGTGGGGGTGGTGGGGGCTCGTCCGCGGGCGCGTCCGCTGGCGCCAGCAGCGGCGGTGGTGGTGGGGAAAGCGACTGCACCGTCGCCGTGTCGTGGAACAACTACCAGGAAGAGCGCTGGGCGCTGCGTGACGAGCCGGCCATCAAGGCCGCCCTCGACGAGGCAGGCGCCGAGTACCTCTCCGCTGACGCTGGCTCGTCGGAGGAGCAGCAGGCGACCGACGTCGAGAACCTGCTCAGCCAAGGCGCGAACGTCCTGATCATCCTCGCGCAGAACACCGAGACGATCCTGCCGTCCGTCGAGGCGGCGATCGACCAGGGCGTGCCGGTGATCGCCTACGACCGGCTCATCGAGTCGCCGGATTCGCTGTACATCAGCTTTGACAACGTCCGCGTCGGCGAGATGCAGGCCGAGGCGGTCCTCGAGGTCGTCGATTCCGGCAACTTCGTGATCATCAAGGGCAACGGCGCGGACGCGAACTCCGACTTCCTGCGCCAGGGCTACACGAACGTCGGCGTCCCCGACGTCGGTGAGAACAGCGACACGATCACGATCGTGGGCGAGACGTACACCGACAACTGGGATCCGGCGCTGGCCCAGACCGAGATGGAGCAGTTCCTGACCGAGAACGACAACGATGTCGACGCGGTGCTGTCCGAGAACGACGGCATGGCGGGCGGCGTGGTTGCGGCGCTCGAGGCCCAGGGACTCGCCGGCCAGGTTCCGGTCTCCGGCCAGGACGGCGACATCGCCGCCCTGAACCGGGTGGCGCTCGGCACGCAGACCGTCGACGTCTGGAAGGACGCCCGCGAGCTCGGCCGCGCCGCCGGTGAGGCCGCGGTGGCGCTGTGCGAAGACTCCGATCTCGCCAGCGTCCCGGACACCCAGGAGTTCGAGAGCCCGGGTGGCAACACGCTGACCTCGATCCTGCTCGAGCCGATCGCGATCACCCAGGACAACCTGGACGTCGTGCTCGACGCCGACTGGATCACCGAGGAGGAGCTGTGCCAGGGCGTCGAGTCCGGCACGGTCGACGTCTGCCCGTGATCGACCGGTAGGCTGAGCCCAGTGGCCCTGCGCCCGCCGGCGACCGGCGGGCGCAGGGCATCTCACCCGCAGGGGGTACCTGACGAGCATGGCTGACGCATCGACCGCATCGGGCGGAGCAGCGCGAGAGGCTCCTCGCGGCCTTCGGCAGCTGCCGCAGTCCGCGGGCGAGCTCATCCGCGCCGCGGACGTCGACACGCGCCTGCTCGGCCTCGTCGCCGCCCTGGCGATCATCTGGATCGGCTTCAACATCGCGACCGGCGGCTCGTTCCTCACCGCCCGCAACCTGTGGAACCTGTCTGTCCAGAGCGCCTCGATCGCGATCATGGCGACCGGCATGGTGCTCGTCATCGTGTCGCGCAACATCGACCTCTCGGTCGGGTCGATGCTCGGGTTCATCGGCTACACGATGGCCATGGCGCAGACCGTATGGCTACCCCAGACGCTCGGCCTTGGCCTCGGCCACCCGGCAATCTGGATCCTGACCGTCGTCCTCGGGCTCGTGCTCGGGCTCTTGATCGGGCTTATCCAGGGCCTCGTCATCGCCTATGCCTTCATCCCGTCATTCATCGTCACGCTCGGCGGCCTGCTCGTCTGGCGCGGCCTGATCTTCCAGTACGCCCAGGGCCAGACCATCGCCCCGCTCGACACCACCTTCCGGCTCCTCGGCGGCGGCCCACAGGGATCGCTCGGGGAGTGGGGCTCGTGGGCGGTCGGCATCGTCGCGACCGTCGTGGTCGTCGCCGGTCTCGTGTTGCTGCGTCGCCGCCAGGCGAAGTACGGGTTCCAGGTCCGGCCGATCTGGGCCACCGTCCTGCTCGCGGCCTTCGCCGCGCTGGTCATCCTCGGTGCCGTGTGGGTGGCGAACGCCTACCCCTGGCCCGAGAACCTCGCGAACCAGTACGCCCAGCAGCACGGGATCGAGATCCCGCCCGGTGGATACATCATTCCAACCGGGATCGCCTACCCGGTCCTCATCATGATTGCGGTCGCGATCGTCATGACCCATATCGCCGAGCGGCGCCGGTTCGGCCGTAACGTCTACGCCATCGGCGGCAACCCTCAGGCGGCCGAGCTGTCCGGCATCAACACGAAGCGCGCGATCATGTGGGTGTTCGGCCTCATGGGCCTGCTCGCCGGCGTGAGCGCGATCGTGCAGACCGCCCGCCTCAACGCGGCGGTCACCGGCCTCGGCGTCACGAACGAGCTGGACGTCATCAGCGCGGCCGTCATCGGCGGCACGTCGTTCTCGGGCGGAATCGGCACGATCCCGGGCGCCGTGCTCGGCGCCGTCGTCATGCAGTCGCTGCGTTCCGGGATGGTGCAGATGCGCGTCGACTCGCCGACCCAGGACATCATCGTCGGGATCGTGCTCGTCGCGGCAGTGGGCTTCGACGCGTGGCTGCGCAGGAGGACGACGTGACGGCGACATCACGGGAGGCGGCCGCCGCGCCGGCGCCCGGCGACGGGTACCTCGTCGAGATGCGCGACATCCGCGTCTCGTTTGGCGGCGTGCACGCGGTGAACGGCGTGTCGATCAACCTCCGGGCGGGTGAGGTGGTCGGCCTCGTCGGCGGTAACGGCGCGGGGAAGTCGACGCTGATGAAAGTCCTGTCCGGGGCGCAGGTGCCGGACTTGGGCCAGATCATCATCGACGGCAAGGTGGCGACGATCCACAACCCGCGCCAGGCGCGCGATTACGGGATCGAGTGCATCTACCAGACGCTGGCGCTGGCGGACAACCTTCACGCGCCGGCGAACGTGTTCCTCGGCCGCGAGCTCGTCCAGCGCTCCGGCGTCCTCGACGACCCGGCCATGGAGGACGCGACCCGCAAGCTCATGGCGCGCCTCAACCCGCGCTTCCGCAACTTCAAGTCCGCGGTCGCCTCCCTGTCGGGCGGGCAGCGCCAGTCGGTGGCCATCGCCCGCGCCATCCAGTTCAACGCCCGGATCCTGATCATGGACGAGCCGACGGCGGCCCTCGGGCCGGCCGAGACGGCCCAGGTCCGCGATCTCATCCGGCAGCTGAAGTCCGAGGGCCTCGGCATCTTCCTCATCAGCCACGACATCCACGATGTGTTCGACCTGTCCGACCGGATCAGCGTCATGTACCACGGCCAGATCGTTGGCACGGTGAACCGCGACGACGTCACCACCGACCAGGTGCTCGGCATGATCATCCTCGGCAAGAAGCCGGACGAGGTGACGCAGGAGGAGCTCGACGCCCTCCATGTCTCGGGCTGACCGCCGGCTCCGCCCGAGCCGAGCTACGCCAGGCGCGGAAACACCGGGGCCAGGGCCGGATAGAGCTCGCGATACGTCGCGTGCAGCTCGGCGTAGCGGGCCGCGTCCGGGCCGGGCTCGGCCATCGGCGTCACCTTCACGACCGACGACGCCGCCTCGGTGACCGATGCGAACGCGCCCGCCGCCGGGCCGGCGAGGAGCGCCGCTCCGAAGGCCGCTCCCTCGGTCGTGCCGACCCCGACGAGCGGCGTGCCGAGGACGTCGGCCAGGATCCGGCGCCACACCGGGCTCGCCGTTCCGCCGCCCGACGCGCGGAGCGCCTCCGGAGCCGGCATGCCGGCCGCGCGCATGAGGTCGAGCCCGTCGCGCAGGCCGAAGGCGACGCCCTCGAGCACGGCCCGCGTCAGGTGGCGCCGCTCGTGGGCGACGGTCAGGCCGACGAATGCGCCGCGCGCCAGCGGATCGGGGTGCGGTGAGCGCTCCCCGGTGAGGTAGGGGAGGAACATCAGGCCGTCGCTGCCCGGCGCGACCGAGCCCGCTTCAGAGGCCAGGTCGCCGAAGTCCACGCCCGGCGCGAGCGCGTCGCGGTACCAGCGCAGGCTGCCCGCGGCCGAGAGCATGACCGACATGAGGTGCCATCGGTCCGGCACGGCGTGGCAGAAGGCGTGGACCCGCCCGGCCGGCTCGACCAGCGGCCGATCGGTGGCGGCGAAGACGACGCCCGACGTGCCGAGCGACAGCGCCGCGCTGCCCCGGTCGACGACCCCGACGCCGACCGCGTTGGCCGACTGGTCGCCCCCGCCGGCCACGACCGGCGTCCCCGCGCGAAGGCCCGTGGCCTCGGCCGCGGCAGCCGTGACGCGTCCGGTGATCTCGGGACCCTCGAACGTCGGCGGGAACAGGGCCGGGTCGAGGTCGAGCGCCCGCAGGACGTCGGCGGACCAGTCGCGGCCGGCGAGGTCGAACAGGAGCGTGCCGGCGCCATCGGCCTTGTCGACGGCCCGCTCGCCCGTGAGCCGAAGCCGGAGGTAGTCCTTCGGCAGCATGACGCCGGTGACGCGGGCCCAGGCATCGGGCTCGTGGTGCCGGACCCAGAGCAGCTTCGGCGCCGTGAAGCCGGTGAGGGCGTCATTGCCGGTGACCTCCACCAGCCGTGCCGCGCCAATCGCCGAGCGGATGGCGTCGCACTCGGCCGCCGTGCGCTGGTCGTTCCACAGGATCGCCGGACGCACCGGCTCGTCCGCGGCATCCAGCAGGACCGATCCGTGCATCTGGCCGGTCAGGCCGACCGCCCCGACCTCGGCGCCGTCGACGCCGGCGGCGGAGAGCGCCGCGCGGATCGCCGTCCGGGCGCCGTCCCACCACAGCGCCGGATCCTGCTCGCTCCAGCCGGGGCGCGGGATGTCGTAGCCGTACTCGGCGCTGCCGATGCCGCGGACGGCGCCATCGGGATCGACGAGGATCGCCTTCGTCGCGGTGGTCGAGACGTCGATCCCGAGGAGGAGGGCCATCGGCTCAGCCCTCGCGGTCGACGGCCCAGATCCGCTGGTTGACGACGTTCTCGAGCCGCTCCTGGCCGCCGGACACCGGCCGCGGGTCGATGTTCTCGTCGACGACGCGCGCCTCGATCTCGGCCAGCGACAGCCCGCCGCCGAGGATCTCGGCGCCGAGGCCGTCGTCCCAGCCGGCGTAGCGCTGCGCCCGGTTCGACTCGAGGTCGCCGGCCTCGAGCAGCGCATCGGCCGCGAGGAGGGCGCGTGCCAGCGTGTCGATGCCGCCGATGTGCGCGTGGAACAGGTCCTCGCGGGCCATCGACTGGCGGCGGAGCTTGGCGTCGAAGTTGAAGCCGCCGGTGGTGAAGCCGCCGGCGCGCAGGATCTCGTACAGCGCCAGCGTCAGCTCGTCGACCGAGTTCGGGAACTGGTCGGTGTCCCACCCGTTCTGGTAGTCGCCGCGGTTCATGTCGACGCTGCCGAAGATCCCGCGCGCGATGGCCATGGCGATCTCGTGGTGGAACGAGTGGCCGGCCAGCGTCGCGTGGTTGGCCTCGATGTTCACCCGGTACACATCGGCCAGGTCGTGGCGCACGAGGAAGGCGTCGACGGTCGCCACGTCGTAGTCGTACTGGTGCTTCGTCGGCTCCTGCGGCTTCGGCTCGAGCAGCAGGGTCCCGCTGAAGCCGATGCGCTCGCGGTGCTCGGCGACGAGCGTCAGGAACCGCGCCAGCTGCTCCTCCTCGCGCTTCAGGTCGGTGTTGAGGAGCGTCTCGTAGCCCTCGCGGCCGCCCCACAGGACGTAGTTCGCGCCGCCCAGCCGATGCGTCGTCTCGAGCATGTCCTTCACCTGCGCCGCCGCGTAGGCGAAGACCTCCGGATCCGGGTTCGTCGCCGCGCCGGCCGCGTAGCGCGGGTGGCTGAACAGGTTGGCGGTGCCCCACAGCAGCTTCGCCCCGGTGCGCTCCATGTGGCCCTCGATCGCGGCCGTCACCGCGTCGAGGTTGGCCCGCGTCTCGGCGAAGGACCCGCCCTCGGGGGCGACGTCGCGGTCGTGGAACGTGAAGAACGGCACGCCGAGCTTCTCGATGAACTCGAACGCGGCGTCGAGCTTGGCGCGCGCCGCCTCCATCGGGTCGAGCCCGGGCGCCAGCCAGGGCCGATCGAACGTCCCGGCGCCGAAGACGTCGGACCCGGGCCAGTTGAACGAGTGCCACAGGCAGACGGCGACGCGGAGGTGATCCTCCATGCGCGTGCCGCGCACGAGCCGATCGGGCTGGTAGACCGTGAAGGCGTACGGGTCGGTGCTGTCGAGCCCGCCGTACGGGATGCGCTCGGGGACGTTGGCGAAGAAGGCGGCCACGTCGGTCCTCCTGGGGGCGATCCGGGGTGTGGGGCTCGACGGTATCAGATCGCCGTCGTTTGTGAAAGACAAGCACAAACAGCGAATCGGTGGCCCCGGCCATGGTCCTGCCGCGGGACGAAGGTACCGCGTGGTCGGTCGGTTGGGGCGTGGTAGGGTAGCGCCGCGTCCGGGGTGCCTGGACGCACCGCATCGGCCCACGATTCGGCGACCAGCGAACCGACAGCGAACCGACACCGAACCCACCCGGCGTGCCGCGGGCGGACAGACGAGAGGGACCTTGGGACTCTTCGACGGCCTGCTCGGCCTCCTCAGCCACGACGTCGGCATCGACCTCGGAACGGCGAACACGCTCGTCACCGTGCGCAACCGCGGCATCGTCATCAGCGAGCCGAGCGTGGTCGCCATGGACACCCGGACGAAGCGCGTGCTCGCCATCGGCGCGGAGGCGAAGCGCATGGTCGGCCGCACCCCGGCCAACATCGTCGCCATCCGGCCGCTGCGCGACGGAGTCATCAGCGACTTCGACGTGACCGAGCAGATGATCCGGTACTTCATCAACAAGGTCCACGACCGATACGCCCGCATCCCGCGCCCGCGCGTGCTGGTCGGCATCCCGTCCGGCGTGACCGAGGTGGAGAAGCGCGCCGTCCGCGACGCGACGATCAACGCCGGTGCCCGCTGGGCGCGCCTCATCGAGGAGCCGATGGCCGCCGCCATCGGCGCCGGCCTGCCGGTGTCGGAGCCCTCGGGGTCGCTCATCGTCGACATCGGCGGCGGGACGACGGAGGTCGCGGTCGTCAGCCTCGGCGGCATCGTCGTGTCGCGCAGCATCCGCATCGGCGGCGACGAGATGGACACCGATATCGTCAGCTTCGCCCGGCGCGAGTACAACCTCCTGATGGGCGAGCGGACGGCCGAGGACATCAAGATCGCCATCGGCTCCGCCTACCCCGACGACACCGACGACCGGACGGTGACGTTCCGCGGCCGCGACCTCCTGACCGGACTGCCGCGCAGCGTCGAGGTCGGCAGCGACCAGATCCGCGAGGCGCTCGAGCCGTCGGTGGCGCAGATCGTCGAGGCCATCAAGGAGACGATCGAGGAGACCCCGCCCGAGCTCGTGGCCGACATCATGGACCAGGGCATCGTCCTCGCCGGTGGCGGTGCGCTCCTCGCCGGGCTCGACCGCCGCGTGGCGGAGGCGACGCAGATGCCGGTCCATATCGCCGACGACCCGCTGACGTGCGTCGTGCGCGGCACCGGGCGGGTGCTCGAGGAGCTCGATCAGCTCGAGCGCGTGCTCGTCTCCGAGCAGTACACGCGCGCACCGCGCTGATGCGCGGCCGATAGGCCACCACCGCCGATGTACGGGCCTCCGGCGCCGAACCAGCGCACCCGGGCCGGGCTCTGGTTCGCGGCATTCACCATCGCCAGCCTGCTCATGCTCCTGGCCAGCGGCACCGAGCCGGCGCGGACGCTCCAGCAGGTGACGACTCGCGCCCTCGACCCCGTGCGGCAGACGCTGACCGGGATCGGTGAGGCGGCCGTGGGCCTCGTCGGCACGGTCGGCGAGATCGAGCGGCTGCGCGAGGAGAATCGCGAGCTGCGCGTCGCGCTCGCCGGCGCCGAGGCACGGATCGCCGAGCTCACCGAGGCGGCCCGCGAGAACGAGGAGCTGCGCGAGCTGCTCGGCATCAGCGACGCGCTCGAGATGGACCTGCTCCCGGTCCGGATCATCAGCCGCGACCCGTCGAACTTCAGCTGGGAGGTGCGCATCGACGCCGGATCGACCGATGGCCTGGAGGTGGGCATGCCGGTCGTCGGCAACGCCGGTGGCGTCGGCGCCCTGGCCGGCACGGTCGTGGAGGTCACCGATGACACGGCCCGCGTCCGGTTCGTGATGGACACCCGGTCCGCCGTCATCGCCATCGACCAGGCGACCCGGGCCCTGGGCGAGATCCACGGCCAGCCCGGCGGCCAGCTCATCATGTCCAACGTGCCGGTCACCGAGACCGTCGAGGTCGGCGACACGATCGTGAGCGCCGGCCTGACCTATGGCGAGGAGGCGAGCCGATATCCGGGCGGCCTCCTCATCGGCGTCGTGCAGGCGGTCGAGGTCGACGACAACGCCCTCACCCAGACGGCCTTCGTGCGCCCCTCCTTCGACGCGCTCTCGGCCGAGCGGCTGCTCGTGGTCCTGCGCTTCAGCCAGGGCTGAGGGTGGTGACCGATGGACCGGTCACGCATGGCGCCCGTCGGTCGGTCGCACTCCGCCCGCAGCGCCCCCGGTGTCGGCACGCACATGGCCCGATGGGGTCGACCGTCGGCTGACGATCGCACCATGTGTCCGACCGGTTCGGAGGGGTAGGGTGACCGGACACCGGTACATTCCAGGAGCTCCCATTGCCCGTCTCCCGCTCGATCGACCGTCCGATCGACCGTCCGATGGTTCGACCCGTCGCCCACCTCGCCGCGCTCGCCCTGGCGTTCATCCTCGCCACCGGCGGCATGCTGGCCCCGACCTCCGTCGAGCCCGTCGCCGCCGGCGGCCCGAAGGTCGCCATCATCGTCGGCCCGGTCGCCGGCCTGACCAGCAACTACCGCAACCGCGCCGACCAGGTCGCCGCCGTGGCGACCGCCGCCGGAGCCACCGTCGCCAAGGCCTACTCGCCGAACGCCACCTGGGCGAACGTCCGCGCCGCGGTGAACAACGCGAACGTCATCGTCTACTTCGGCCACGGCAACGGCTACCCGAACCCGTACACCATCGGCACCGAGTACACGGACCGCGTGAACGGCTGGGGCCTGAACCGGACGACCTCGAACGGCGACTCGGACGGCTGGAACTCGACGATGGTGTACTGCGGCGAGAAGGCGCTCCTCGGCACGCTCACGTCGGCTGACGGCGCCGCGCAGCGCCAGTATTGCGGCTACCCGAACAACGACGGGATCAGCCCGGCGCCCGGCTTCGTCATGGTCTACGGCCAGGCCCACTACGCGCCCGGCTTCGGCGAGCGCTACAACGAGAGCGACCCGGTCACGACCCTGTCGGAGGCGCAGCAGCGCGTGCGCAACTACTCGACGCCAATCCTCGCCCTGGGCGGCACGTTCTTCGCGACCGCCTACGGCGACGCGCACGAGATCGTGCAGCGCGTCCTCACCCAGCCCGACGCGCCGTACGGCGAGATCTTCGCCCAGGGCGACGGGTACTCGCCGTCCACGCTGACCGAGTCGAGCCACCCGGACTTCAGCGGCAAGCAGTACTGGGTGCAGCGAACGGTCATCGCGAACTTCCACTTCGGCGATCCCGACTACTGGTACGCGTTCGCCGGGGACCCGGCCCGGACGCCATCCGGCGACACCGGTCCGTTCAACGACATCTACGGGTCGGTCTTCTACGACGACATCATCTGGCTGTACGAGTCGAGCATCACCGGCGGTTGCGGATCGGGGCGGTTCTGCCCGAACACCTCGGTGACGCGCGCCCAGATGGCGAGCTTCCTCGTCCGTGCGCTCGACCTGCCGCCGGCATCGCAGGACTACTTCTGGGACGACGGCGCCTCGGCGCACGAGCCGGACATCAACGCCGTGGCCGAGGCCGGCATCACCGGCGGCTGCGGCGACGGCCGCTACTGCCCGGGCCAGGCGGTGACGCGGGCCGAGATGGCGACCTTCCTGTCGCGCGCGCTCTCGATCCCCGAGTCGGCCACCGATGCCTTCTGGGACGACGACGGCTCGATGCACGAGCCGAACATCAACGCCGTGGCCAGCGCCTCGATCGCCGGTGGCTGCGGGTCGGGCAAGTACTGCCCAGCCAGCTCGGTGACGCGTGGGCAGATGGCCGCCTTCCTCCATCGGGCACTGGATTAGGGAGCGGGTGGAGCGCACCGCCCCCTACACTTCCGCACGGCACCGCACCATCCGCAGCGACAGGGCCATGATCCGATCCCTCCGAAGCGCGGCGTCGCTGGCCACCGTGCTGGCGCTCGTCGTCGGCGTCGTGACCGGTACCCCGGTGGCGGCCGTCGACCCCGCCGACGACCAGCCGACCACACCGACGACCACCCCGACGACCACCCCGACGACCACGTCGGAGCCGATGAGCGTCCACGCCGAGATGCTCGCCGAGCACGAGGGCCTGGCCGTCGACTTCGCTCCCGGAGCCACGCCGATGCGGAGGGTCGACCGTGCGCCGCTGGGCGGCGTCTCGACCCAGGCGATCGACGGCGGCGCGTTGCCGAACGCCCTCGAGGCCGAGGTCTTCGGCTACCTGCCGTACTGGGAGCTCGACAGCGCGAAGCTCAGCCGCCTCCAGTACGACCTCGTCTCGACGATCGCCTACTTCGGCGTCCCGGCCCAGGCCGACGGCACGCTCCAGAAGAGCGGCACGTACTGGAACGGGTGGACGAGCTCGCACATGACGAACGTCATCAACGCGGCCCATGCCGAGGGCGTCAACGTCGTCCTTACCGTCACGATGATGGCCTGGAACACCACGGGCGTGAACAACATGTCGGCGCTGCTCAACAGCTCGACGAACCGGACGAAGCTCGCCAACGAGATCGCCGCGACGGTCGCCGCCCGCAACGCCGATGGCGTGAACCTCGACTTCGAGCCGATGCCGACCGCGCTGAAGGCGGCGTACACCGCGTTCGTGCGCGAGGTCCGCACGGCGCTCGGCCCCGAGCCGTACCTGACCGTGGCCGTCACCGGCGGCTCGGCGTCGTGGGGCGACGGCTACGACCTCGCCGCACTGACGAAGGCGGACACCGCCGACGCGCTCATGGTCATGGGCTACGACTACGCCTGGGCCGGCTCTTCGAATGCCGGCGGGGTGGCGCCGATGCGCAGCCCCTACATGCTCGACGTCGACTCGGCCATGACCGACTTCCTGGCCAGGGTGCCGGCCTCGAAGCTCATCTGGGGCGTCCCGTACTACGGCCGCTCGTGGACGACGACGACCGGCGACCTCAATTCGCAGACCTGCTCCTTCACGGGGACCTGCCAGGTGTCGAGCGGCGCGTTCCGCTACACCGATGCGCTCGAGCGCATCGCGCAGCACGGGCGGAAATGGGATCCGACCGGGGAGGTGCCCTGGTATCGGTTCCAGAGCGCCACGTACGGCACGTGGGTGCAGGGCTATTACGACGACGCCCAGTCGCTCGACGCGAAGTACGACCGCATCCGCGGCGCCGGCATGCGCGGCGTCGGGATCTGGCACCTGCTCATGGACGGCAGTCGCTGGGAGCTGTGGGACGAGCTGGCGCAGAACTTCTCGGCCCTGCCGTTCGTCGACATCGACGACTCGCCGTTCTGGCGGGAGATCGTCTGGCTGTACGAGGCCGGCATCACCGGCGGCTGTGGCCAGGGCCGCTTCTGCCCGACCGCATCGGTCAAGCGCGGGGAGATGGCGTCGTTCCTCGTCCGCGCGCTGGATCTGCCGCCGGCGACCAGGGACCACTTCACCGACGACGAGACGTCGATCCACGAGGACTCGATCAACCGCCTGGCCGACGCGGGCATCACGGGCGGCTGCGGCAACGGCCGGTTCTGCCCGTCCGCATCGGTCAAGCGCGCGGAGATGGCGAGCTTCCTGTCGCGCGCGCTCAGTCTGCCGCCCACGACGACCAACCACTTCACCGATGACGAGGGAAGCATCCACGAGCCGATGATCAACCGGCTGGCCGATGCGGGCATCACCGGTGGCTGCGCCACCGGCCGCTACTGCCCGGCCGCATTGGTCAGCCGCCAACAGATGGCGGCCTTCCTGCAGCGGGCATTCGCGCCCTAGGGTCCTAGCCCCAAAACGGCTCGATCGGGCCATCGCCACCGCTCGGGACGCGGGCTAGGGTGAGCGGGAAACCCGATCCAGTGCCCTTCTCCGGAGCTCCGATGTCGATTGCCAGATCCCTGCGACGCCCCTCCCTCCTCGCCGCCGCGGCAGCGCTGCTGATCTCCGCGGCCGCCGTCCCGGCCACCGCCGTCCCCGTCGCCGCCGCGGGCGGCAGCAGCTTCGTGAGCATGGCGAACGGCTATCGCACCGACAACGGCCGCGCGCCCGTCTCGATCCACGCGCAGGTCGACCAGATCGCCATCGAGCGCGGCCGCCAGATCGAGGCCGCCGGCGAGCTCGGCCACGACTTCGACTACATCAAGAAGCGCTTCGCCGACTTCGGGATCTGCTGGCGCGGCTTCGGCGAGATCGTCGCCTACAACGGCTCCGGCGACTACGCCGCCTTCGGCAACCAGTGGTGGAACTCCGACCCGCACCGCAAGGTCATGCTCGGCGACTACACCCACGCCGGCGGCAGCCGCGAGCAGGACGGCGACGGACGCTGGTACGGCGTGATGATCTTCGTGAAGCTGTGCGAGGGGGCGACGGCGCCGGGCTCGTTCTCGGACATCGGCAACTCCATCTTCCGCGCCGAGATCGAGTGGCTCGTCGACGAGCGCATCGCCGGCGGCTGCTCGGCAACCCGCTACTGCCCGACCTCCGTCGTGACCCGTGCCCAGATGGCGAGCTTCCTGAAGCGCGCGATGAGCCTGCCGGCCGCGGAGCGCGATCACTACTGGGACGACAACAGCTCGATCCACGAGGAGGACATCAACCGCCTCACCGAGGCCGGCGTGACCAGTGGCTGCGGCGACGTGCGCTACTGCCCGTCCGGGACGGTCAGCCGCGCCGAGATGGCCTCGTTCCTGGTCCGCGCCCTCGACCTGCCGCGGGCATCGAGGGACTACTTCTGGGACGACAACGGCTCGATCCACGAGGACGCCATCAACCGCCTCGCGGAGGCCAGGATCGTCGCCGGCTGCGCCGACGGACGGTACTGCCCGACGCGGGGCGTGACCCGTGAGCAGATGGCGGCGTTCATCGAGCGCAGCTTCAAGTAGCAGGTTCACGTCGCCGCGTGACGTAGTCGGCGGGCGGCCCTCCAGCACCCGGTCCGGCGGCTGCCGGTAGAATCGGCAGCCTCATGACAACTGCCTCGCCCCCCGTCGGACGGCGCGCGGACGGCCGTGTCCCGAACCAGCTGCGGCCGGTGAAGATCGTCCCCGACTACCTGAAGTTCGCCGAGGGATCGGTCCTCATACGCGTCGGCGACACGCGGGTCATCTGCGCCGCCACGATCGAGGATCGCGTGCCCGGCTGGCTGCGCGGCAAGGGCCGTGGCTGGGTCACCGCCGAATACTCGATGCTGCCTCGGGCGGGGACCGAGCGCAGCCAGCGCGAGGCGGCGCGCGGCGCGATCGGCGGCCGGACGCACGAGATCCAGCGCCTCATCGGCCGATCCCTGCGCAGCGTCGTCGCCCTGGACCGCCTCGGCGAGCGGACGATCACCCTCGACTGCGACGTCATCCAGGCCGACGGCGGAACCCGCACGGCGAGCATCACCGGCGCCTACGTGGCCCTGGCCCGGGCGCTGCGGCGCTACGGCATGGCGGAGCTCCTGACCGGACAGGTGGCCGCGGTCAGCGTGGGCCTCGTCAACGGCGTGCCGTACCTCGACCTCGACTACAGCGAGGACTCGACGGCCGAGGTCGACTTCAACGTCGTCATGCTCGATGACGACCGCCTCATCGAGGTCCAGGGCACGGCCGAGCACGGGGCGTTCACCCGCCAGCAGATGGACGCCATGCTCGATCTCGCCCAGGCCGGCATCCGGCAGCTGTTCGCCCTCCAGCGCACGGCGATCGAGGCGCCGGCAGCGGCCGAGTGAGCCGGCTGCTGATCGCCACGACGAACCGTGGCAAGCAGGCCGAGCTGCGGCGACTCCTGTCCGATATCCCCGCCGAGATCGTCACGCCCGACGAGCTCGGCATGGACCTCGACGTCCCCGAGCCGTTCGACACGTACGCCGAGAACGCCATCGCCAAGGCCGATGCGTACGCGCGCGTTGTTGGCATCCCGACCCTCGCCGATGACTCGGGCATCGAGGTCGCGGCGCTCGACTGGGGCCCCGGCGTGCGGAGCGCCCGATGGCACGGCGGTCGCACCGCCGACGCGCTGCTCGAGGCGCTCGAGGGTGTCACCGACCGGCGGGCGCGGATGGTGTGCGTCGTGGCCGTCGTCGATCCGAACGACGGCGACGGCGTGCGGACGTACCGCGGCGTGGTCGAGGGCACGATCGCCACGGAGCGCCGCGGGAGCGGCGGGTTCGGCTACGACCCGGTCTTCCTCCTCCCCAGCGGCGCGACGACGGCCGAGCTGCCCGCCGAGGAGAAGGATCGGCTCAGCCATCGGGGCCGGGCGATCGCGGCGGCCTCCGACGACCTGCGAGAGGTCCTCGCCGAGCGATAGGCCATCGGTCCCGAATCGGCTGACCCCATGGTCCGGTCGATCGCGACGAGGCTGCGCCATACGGTTCGGGAACACCTGACGGGGGCACCGACGCGGGACGCCCCCGGAGACGCCAACCGCACCGGAGTCCCCAACGCGTGTCCCGAGCACTCTCGATCGGCCTTTCGCTCCTCGTCCTGCTCACTGCCGCCGCGCCCGTCGCGGCCAGGGAGCCGGCACCCGACGCCGACCCCACCGTCGCCGCGCTGCCCGAGGCCGGCGAGGTCATCCCCGGCGAGGTCGTCGTCGGGCTTCGCGACGCCAGCCGCGGCCAGGCCGCGATCCAGTCCCGCGGGCTCGACGTGCGTCGCGTCACCGACGGCAGCAGCGAGCAGATCGCGGTCGTCGACACCGGCGGCCGTCCCGTGGCCGAGGTTGCCAGCGAGCTGCGCGCCGACCCGAACGTCGAGTTCGCCGAGCCGAACTACGTGGTGCGCCTTGCCGACGAGCCGGCCGAGGAGCCCGTCGAGGAGCCGGTCGAGGAGCCGGTCGAGCAGCCCGATGGCGGCACCGTGACCGCCATCAACGACCCGCAGTCCGCCAACCAGTACTCGCTCGACCAGATGCGCGTCCGCGCCGCGTGGAACATCGAGACCGGCGGCTCGAACGTCGTCGCCGTGCTCGACACCGGCGCGCAGTACAGCCACCCCGACCTCGCCGGCCGCCTCCTGCCGGGCAGGGACTTCGCCAACGACGACTCGAACGCGGCCGACGACAACGGCCACGGCACGTGGGTGGCGGGGATCATCGCCGCCAACGTCAACGACGGCTACGGCATGGCCGGCATCAGCTGGAGCGACAAGGTCCTGCCGGTGAAGATCATGGACCGCAACGGGACCGGCAGCACCGCCGACCTGGCGGCCGGGATCATCTGGGCCGCCGATAAGGGCGCGGACGTCATCAACATGAGCGTCGGCGGCTTCCCGTACGCGCAGTCGGTCCAGAACGCGGTGAACTACGCCTGGAGCAAGGGGGCCGTGCTCATCGGCGCCGCGGGCAACAACCGCCGCGAGGAGGTCTTCTACCCGGCCAGCTACGACCACGTCGTCAGCGTGTCGGCCACGCAGGTGAACGACGAGTTCGCCAACTGGTCGAGCTGGGGCCCGAAGGTCGACGTCAGCGCGCCGGGCTCCTCGGTGCTGGTGACGAACTGCTACACCTGCACCGTCGGCGGCCACGACACCTGGGGCAGCCACACGTACATCAGCGGCACGAGCTTCGCGACGCCGAACGTGTCGGGCGTGGTGGCGCTCATGCGCTCCCGCTACCCGGACTGGACGCCGCAGCAGATCGTCGATCGGCTCGTCAACTCGAGCGACGACCTCGGCTATCCCGGCTGGGACTCGAAGTACGGCAAGGGACGGGTGAACGCGCAGCGTGCCCTCGGCAGCACGGTGGTCGGCGGCCGGCCGACGACCGGTGACGGGATGGAGCCGAACAACGCCCGCTCCCAGGCCCAGCGCGTCGCCCTCGGCGCGACCGCCTCGCCGACCATTCACCCCGCCGGCGACGTCGACTGGTTCTCCGTCGACGCGCCGCGCGCCGGCCGCATCGACGTCCGGGTCACCGGCGTGGTCGACACGCGCGCCTATCCGTGGAACAAGAGCGGGCTGCCGGTCGACCCGATCGTCCAGCTCTACAACGCCAGCGGGACGCTGATCAAGACGGTCGACAACGAGTGGGAGTCGGGCACCGAACTGGCCCAGGTCCACGTCTCGGGCGCGACGCGCATCTACGTTCGAGTCTCGAACTGGTACGCGAACGGCAGCAAGACGCCGTACACCGTGCGACCGACGTTCGTCGACACCGTGCCGCCCACCGCGGTCCTGACCAGCCCGTCGCAGGGCGCGACCGACGTGAGCCGCTTCGTCGACCCGGTCGTCGCCTTCAGCGAGCCGGTGAGCGGCGTGAGCTCGACGACGGTCCGCATGCGCGACATGACGACCGACGCGCTCGTGCCGGCCACCGTCGCCTACAACGCGACGAGCCACACGGCGCAGATCCGCCCGACGATCGACCGGCTCGAGAAGTCGCGCCTGTACCGCATCGAGATCACCACCGGCGTCGTGGACGGCGGCGGGAACCCGGTGTCGCCCGCGACCCGGACGTTCACGACCGGCACCTCGCCGTTCGCCGACACGGGCAGCAGCATCTTCCAGACGGAGATCGAGTGGCTCATGAACAGCGGCATCACCGGCGGCTGCTCCGCGACGAAGTACTGCCCCACGACGGCGGTGGCACGTGACGCGATGGCGGCCTTCCTGTCGCGCGCCCTCGCCCTGCCGTCGGCGTCCACCGACTTCTACGCAGACGACGGCGCGAGCATCCACGAGGCGCATATCAACCGCATCGCCGAGGCGAAGATCACCGGCGGCTGCGGCACGGCGCGCTTCTGCCCGACCCGCCCGGTGACGCGCGCCCAGATGGCGAGCTTCCTCGTCCGCGCCCTCGGCCTGCCGGCGGCGACCGAGGACCACTTCACCGACGACGAGGGCAGCATCCACGAGGCGGACATCAACGCCCTGGCCGAGGCGGGCATCGCTTCCGGCTGCGGCACCGGCTCGTACTGCCCGAGCTCGTTCGTCACGCGCGAGCAGATGGCCGCCTACCTGTTCCGGGCGTTCAAGGACTGACCCGCCGGCCGGGAGCGCCCGGCCGGAGGGCGGCCGCCCCTCGGATAGAATTGGACGGTCGCCCCGCAGGAGACACCCAGTTGGCCGATCGGACGGACGTCCGCGTCCACCCGACCGCCGAGGTCTCGCCCGAGGCCAGCGTCGGTGCCGGCACGAGCATCTGGAACCAGGCGCAGGTCCGCGAGGGCGCGCGCATCGGCGCCGGCTGCATCATCGGCAAGAACGTCTACGTCGACGCCGGCGTCGTCATCGGCGACCGCGTCAAGATCCAGAACAACGTCAGCGTGTTCCACGGCGTGACGATCGAGGACGGCGTGTTCGTCGGCCCGCACGTGTGCTTCACGAACGACCGCATGCCGCGGGCGATCAACCCGGACGGCAGCCTGAAGACCGATGACGACTGGGAGGTCTCGCCGATTCTCGTCCGGCACGGCGCCGCGCTCGGCGCGAACAGCACGATCCTCCCGGGCGTGACGGTCGGCCGCTGGGCGATGGTCGGCGCCGGCAGCGTCGTGACCCGCGACGTGGCCGATGGCGAGCTCGTCGCCGGCAACCCGGCGCGGCGGCTCGGCACCGCCTGCCGCTGCGGCCAGCCGGTCCGCGACGACCCGGACGGCGCGCCGTTCCGCGGCCCGTGCCCGCGCTGCGGGACCGAGCTGCCGTTCGAGGACCTCGCGTGAAGGTCCTCACCGTCGTCGGGGCGCGCCCGCAGTTCGTGAAGGCCGCGCCCGTCTCGCGCGTCCTCGGCGCGCGGCACGTCGAGGTGCTCGTCCACACCGGGCAGCACTACGACGACGCGATGAGCCAGGCGTTCTTCCGCGAGCTCGAGATCCCGCCGCCCGACGCGAATCTCGAGGTCGGCAGCGGCAGCCACGGCGCCCAGACCGGCGAGATGCTGCGCCGCCTCGAGCCGGTCATCCTCGAGCACGAGCCCGATGGCGTCCTCGTCTACGGCGACACGAACTCGACGCTCGCCGCCGCGGTCGTGACCGCCAAGCTGGCCTATCCGGACGGGCGGCGGCCGTGGCTCGCCCACGTCGAGGCCGGGCTGCGCTCGTTCAACCCGCGCATGCCCGAGGAGCGCAACCGGATCGTCACCGACCACCTCGCCGATGCGGACCTCGCCCCCACGCCGGCCGCCGTGGCCAACCTCGAGCGCGAGGGCCTCGCCGAGCGGTCGGAGCTCGTCGGCGACGTCATGGTCGACGCCCACGCCTGGGCCAGCCAGCGCGCTGCCGATGCGCTGCCCGACGTCGCCCGGGACCTCGACCGGTTCGTGCTCCTCACGCTCCATCGGGCCGAGAACGTCGACGACCCGCGCCGCCTCGGGCGGATCCTCGAGAGCCTTGCCGCGGTCGAGGTGCCGGTCGTCTTCCCGGTCCACCCGCGCACCCGCGCCGCGATCGAGCGCGGCGGGCATCGGCTTCCGGCGAACGTGCGGGCCATCGAGCCGGTCGGGCTGCTGGCCATGGTCGCCCTCGAGTCCGCGGCGATCGCCGTGGCCACCGACTCCGGCGGCGTCCAGAAGGAGGCCTACCTGGCCGGCACCCCGTGCCTGACGCTGCGCGGCGAGACCGAGTGGGTCGAGACCGTCGAGGCGGGCTGGAACCGGGTCGTCGACGCCGATGCGTCGGCCCTGGCGGCGGCACTGGCCGACGACGCGTTCATGGACCGCACGCGGCCGCGGCCGGCGTTGTACGGTGATGCGCGCGCCGCGGAGCGCGTCGTCGACGCGCTCGAGCGGCTCGATGCCCGACACCGTGAGCGGCGCTCGTCTGCCGCGCCCGCAGAGCAGCCGGAGGAGGAGGTCGCCACGTCGTGATCCCGATCGCCCGCCCGCAGATGGGCCCCGAAGAGCGTGACCGCGTGTGGGAGGCGATGGCGTCCGGCTCGCTGGCACAGGGGCCGCGGGTCCGCGAGTTCGAGGAAGCCTTCGCCGCCTTCGTCGGCGCCCGGCATGCGGTGGCCACGAGCTCGGGGACGACGGCGCTCCACCTCGCGCTGCTCGGCTACGACATCGGCACCGGCGACGAGGTCATCACCGTCCCGTTCACGTTCATCGCCAGCGCGAACTCGATCGTCTACACCGGCGCGCGACCCGTCTTCGTCGACATCGCCGAGGACGACTTCACGATCGACGTCTCGCAGGTCGAGGCGGCGATCACGCCGCGCACGAAGGCGATCATGCCGGTCAGCCTGTACGGGCAGCCGGCCCGCATGGACGAGATCGCGGCCATCGCCGAGCGTCACGGGCTGGCGCTCGTCGAGGACGCGGCCCAGGCCCACGGCGCGGCGATCGGCGACCGCAGGTCCGGCACGTGGGGCGCCGGCACGTTCTCGTTCTACCCGACGAAGAACATGACCACCGGCGAGGGCGGCATGGTCACGACCGACGACGCCGCCCTGGCCGACCGGGTCCGGCTCCTGCGCGAGCACGGCATGCGCGTCCGCTACCACCACGAGATCGTCGGCTACAACTTCCGCATGACCGATATCGCCGCCGCCATCGGCCTCGCCCAGCTGCCGAAGCTGCCGGCGTCGAACGCGCGACGCCAGGCGATCGCCGCCCGCTACGACGCGGAGCTGCGGGGCGTCATCACGCCGCAGGTCCGCCCCGGCGTGACCCACGTCTACCACCAGTACACGATCCGCGTCCGCGAGCGCGACGCCTTCGCCGAGAAGCTGAAGGAGCGCGGCGTCGGCAGCGCGATCTACTACCCGGTGCCGGTCCACCGCCAGAGGCCGTTCGTCGAGCTCGGCTACGGCGACCGGGACTTCCCGGTGACCGATCGGCTCACCGCCGAGGTGCTCAGCATCCCGGTCCACCCGGCGCTCTCCGACGACGAGGTGGCGACGGTCATCGGCGCGGTGAACGAGACGGCGGCCGAGCTCGGGCCGATCGAGGTCGGCGCCGCCCGATGACGGCCTCGGGAGGGAAGCGCCTGCGCGCCGGCGTCATCGGCCTCGGGATGATGGGCCGCAACCACGTCCGCGTCTGGGACGAGGCGGTCGACGACGTCGACCTCGTGGCCGTTGCCGATCCCGATCCGGCCGCCGTGGCCCGCGCCACCGCCGGGCGGCGGGCGCGCGGCTTCGACGACCCGGACCGCATGCTGGCCGAGGAGGAGCTCGACCTCGTCAGCATCGTGGCGCCGACGAGCCTCCACCTGCCGGTGGCCCTCGCCGCGCTGCGCGCCGGCGCCAACGTCCTGGTCGAGAAGCCGATCGCGGCCACGCGCGAGGAGGCGCTCGAGATGATGGCCGCCGCGAACGACGCCGGCCGGATGCTGACCGTCGGGCATATCGAGCGCTTCAACCCCGCGATCCGTGAGCTCCGCCGGCGGCTGGTGGCCGGCGAGCTCGGCCGCGTGTTCCAGATCAAGGCCACCCGCCTCGGGCCCTTCCCGGCGCGCATTCGCGACGTCGGCGTCGTGGTCGACCTGGCGCCGCACGACCTCGACGTCATGCGCTATCTCATCGGCTCCGAGCCCATCCGGATCTACGCCGAGACGGAGCAGCGCATCCACACCGAGCACGAGGACCTGTTCAACGGGATCATGAAGTTCGCGAACGGCGTCATCGGCGTCCTCGACATCAACTGGCTGACCCCGTCGAAGCGCCGCTCGCTGACGGTGACCGGCGAGCGCGGCATGTTCCTCGCCGACTACATCGCCCAGGACCTCGTGCTGTTCGCGAACGCCGAGTCGGCCGAGACGTGGACGAAGACCCCGACGCCGGCGCCGGTCACCACCGTCTCGGAGGGCGAGATGATCCGGTACTCGGTCCGCCGTCAGGAGCCGCTCGTCGTCGAGCTGGCCGAGTTCGCGCGCGCCGTGCGCGAGGGCGGTCCGCCGCCGGTCGAGCCGCGCGACGCGATGATCGCGCTGCTCCTGGCCCGCAAGCTGGTCGAGTCGGCGGAGACGGGCAGCGTCATCGCCGGCGAGGCGCTGGCCGAGGTGGTGGCATGAGGATCGCGGTCGTCGGGCTCGGGCACATCGGCCTGCCGCTGGCGGTGCAGTACGCCTCGCGCGGCCACGACGTGCTCGGCATCGACCTCGATCGGCGCATCGTCGACACGCTGAACGGCGGCGCCTCGCCCCACCTGGACGAGCAGGCGCTCATCGAGCGCGTGCCGCAGCTCGTCGCCGACGGGCGGCTGCGGGCGACGACCTGGGAGGGCGCCGACCTGGGCGGCATCGACACCGTCGTCGTCATCGTGCCGGTCGTCGTCGACGCGGAGCGCCAGATCGACTTCGCCCCGATCGACGCGGCGACGCGCGACATCGCGCAGCGCATCGGTCCGAACACGCTCGTCGTGTACGAGACGACCCTGCCGGTCGGCACGACCCGCAACCGGTTCGGCCCGGTCCTGGTCGAGGGCAGCGGCCTGAGCCTCGACGAGGACCTGTTCCTCGCCTTCAGCCCCGAGCGCGTCCTCGTCGGGCGCGTGTTCCTCGACCTCCAGCGCTACCCGAAGATCGTGGGTGGCACGAGCGAGGCGAGCACGAGGCGCGCGGTCGACTTCTACCGCGCGGTGCTCGAGGAGGGGACCGAGGTCTGGGCCGTGACGAACGCCGAGACGGCCGAGATGACGAAGCTGGCCGAGACGACGTACCGCGACGTGAATATCGCCTACGCCAACGAGCTGGCCCGATATGCCGCGCGGCGCGGGATCGACGTGGCCGAGGTCATCGGCGCCGCGAACTCGCAGCCGTACAGCCATATCCACCACCCGGGCGTCGGCGTCGGCGGCCACTGCATCCCGGTCTACCCGCATTTCCTGTTCAACGACGACCCGGAGCTGCGGATCCCGCCACTGGCCCGCGAGATCAACGAGTCGATGGCCGAGTTCACCGTCGACCGCATCGAGGAGATCCTCGGCTCGCTCGACGGGCAGGACGTGCTCGTCCTCGGCGTCGCCTACCGCGACGACGTTCGCGAGGACGCCTTCAGCTCCGCGTTCCGCCTCCGCGACGAGCTGAAGGCCGCCGGGGCGCAGATCTACGGCCACGACCCGTACTTCGACGACGACCACCTCCGCTCGCTCGGCTTCGAGCCGTGGCACCTCGAGTCGCCGGTGCCCGTGAAGGTCGCCATCCTCCAGGCCGGCCACCGCGTCTACCGCGAGATGGATCCGTCGGCGATTCCCGGCCTCGAGCTCATCGTCGACGGGCGCAACGTCCTCGATCGGGCGCCCTGGGAGGCGGCCGGAGTGCGGTATGTCGGCGTCGGGCGCTGAGGCGGCCGCGGCGGCCACCGGGGCCGCCACGCTTCCGGCGGTCGGGATGGCCGCCGGGCGCGGCGTGTGGGTCGTGCTGCCGACGTACAACGAGCGCGAGAATCTCGAGCCGATCGTCACCGCCATCCTCGAGTCGCTGCCGGAGGCATCGGTCCTCGTCGTCGACGACGCGTCGCCGGACGGCACCGGCGAGCTGGCCGACACCCTCTCGGCGCGCGACCCGCGCGTCGCCGTCCTGCACCGGAAGGGCAAGGAGGGCCTCGGCATGGCCTACCGCGAGGGATTCAAGCGCGTCCTCGACCTGCCCGACACGAAGGCGGTGGTCCAGATGGACGCCGATTTCAGCCACGACCCGAAGGACCTGCCTAGGCTCCTCGCGCCGCTCATGCAGTCGGCCGATCTCGCCCTCGGCACGCGCTACATGAGGGGCGGCTCCACGGTCGGCTGGCCGTGGTACCGCAAGATCATCAGCCGCGGCGGCACGCTCTTCGCCCGCGTCGTGCTCCTCCTCCCGTACCGCGACCTGACCGGCGGCTTCAAGGCCTGGCGACGGGAGCTGCTCGACGCCATCCGCCTGCGCGAGACATCGGGGAGCGGGTACGGCTTCCAGATCGAGACCACCTGGTGGGCGCATCGGCGCGGGGCGACGATCGTCCAGGTGCCGATCGTGTTCCGCGAGCGCGTGGCGGGCGCCTCGAAGATGTCCGGCGGCATCGTCCGCGAGGCGCTGCTCCTCGTCGTCCGCCTCCGCCTCGGCGCCATCCGCGATGCCCTTCGCCGGCGGCCCTGAGCCCGTATCGCCTGCGTTCACCGATAGCATCGGCTAGCATGGCGCCTCGCCGCCCACGATTTGCCCGTCCGGGGCCGTACCCGAGCCGCCGCATGAGCACTGCCCCCTCGATCACGACTGCCTGAGCGAATGACGACCACATGACGATCCGATCCCGCCCGATCCTCGACCGCCGCCATCGGCCGCGATGGCAGGACGAGCGTCGGACCCAGCAGCTCACCATCGTCGGGTTCGCCGTCGCCATCGCGCTGGCCATCGGCATCTTCGGCGCCGCCGCCTGGAACGGCTACTGGGAGACGCATCTCCGGCCGGTCGCGGCCGTCGAGGGCCGGACCTTCAGCCGGTCCGAGCTCCAGGACCGCGAGCGGATCATCCGAGCCGAGATCGCGGCCCAGGGCACCGAGCTCAGCCTCCAGCTCACCGGTGGACCGCGCGACCAGCTCATCAACCAGCAGCTCGAGAGCCTGGGCCAGTCGATCCAGCAGGCGGCGTCGACGGCGGTGCAGTCGCTCGTCGACCAGGCCGTGCTCGAGGCGCGCGCCGCGGACTTCGGGATCACCGTCTCGCCGGAGGACGTGAGCGCCGCGGTGACCGAGCGGATGACGAAGCCGGAGCGCGTGCGGGCCAGCCTCATCCTCATCAACCCGCTGCCCGACGACGCCCAGGCGGATGCCGAGCCGACCGAGGAGCAGCTGGCCGCCGCGCGCGAGGAGGCCGAGGCCGCGCTCGAGCGCATCGAGGGCGGGGAGGAGTTCCCGGCCGTCGCCGAGGAGGTCAGCGACGACTTCACCGCCTCCGCCGGCGGCGAGCTCGGCTGGTTCACCGCCGACGACTTCTCGTACGGCGACTACTTCGAGGAGCTCGAGGACGCCGACGTGGAAGAGATCGTCGGGCCGATCGAGACCGACGACGGCATCGTCATCCTCAGGCTCACCGGTCGCCGCGAGGAGACGACCGAGGGCGGCATCTCGTCGCTGCTCGAGCAGAACGGCATCTCCGACGCCCAGTACCGCGACTTCGTCGCCGGCGCCGTCCTCGTCGACAGGTACGAGGAGTACTTCGCCGACGAGGTCGTGACGAGCCCCGCCGAGCAGCGCCACGTGGCCGAGATCGTCATCCGGCCGGTCCAGGGAGAGCCGGTGCCCCAGGAGCGGGCACGCCACATCCTCATCCAGCCCGACCCCGAGCTCGACGACCAGGCCGAGGCCACCGACGAGCAGTGGGAGGCCGCGCGGCAGGAGGCCGAGGAGGTCCTCGCGCTCGTCCGGAACCCCGACGCGGACTGGTTCGTCCTCGCCGAGGAGCACAGCGACGACCAGGGCAGCGGCAGCCGCGGCGGCGACCTCGGCTGGTACGACCCCGAGGCCCCGCGCTTCGTCGAGGAGTTCGCCGAGGCGCTCGACGGCCTCGAGCTCGGCGAGATCACGAGCGAGCCGGTGCGCACCGACTTCGGCTGGCACATCATCCAGAAGACCGGCGAGCGCGAGTCGCCCGAGGCGCAGGCCGAGCAGCTCGTGGAGCGGCTGCGGGACGAGCCCGGCCTGTTCGGCCCGACCGCCCAGGCGGCGAGCGAGGACTACGCCAACGCGCCCGATGGCGGCGACCTCGGCTGGATCGCGCGCTGGCAGCTCGAGCGCCCGCTCGAGGAGGCGGTGTTCGGGCTGACCGAGACCGGCGAGATCAGCGATCCGATCGCCGATGCCTCCGGCGCGCTCCATATCTTCGGCCTCCTCGAGACGAGCGATTCCGAGGAGATCGACGAGGACCGGCTGGAGCAGATCCGCACGAACGGGGTCGATCGCTGGCTGAACGAGGTGGTCCGCGATCCCGTCGACATCTGGGTCGACCCCGCGCTCGGCGCCGCCGCCTCGGCCGTCTGAGCCGATGAGCGCCGTGCCGGCGCGCGATATCGACGCGCTGCTGCGCACCGCCGGCCTGGACCCGGCCGACGGCCTCCAGGTCGTCGGCGTCGCCCGGCTCCCGGCGGTCGCCTTCGACCCGACCCTGCCACTCGTCCTCCTCCCGGACTCGCGCCCGCCCGCCGAGCCGCTTCCGGGCCGCCATGCCCGCCGCGGGCCGATCGGCGTGCTGCGCACGCTCTACCCGCCGGGGCATCGGCTGCGTGCGTTGGCCGATGGCTCGGAGCGTCCGCTCGAGGCCCTGGACGACGCGACCCTGGCCGCCGCTACCTGGCTCGTCCCGCCGCTCGAGCCGACCGACAACCTCGCCTCGCCGCACGGCATGGCGGCCATCAGCGCGCGTCTCCGGGCCCCGGACGGCTGCCCGTGGGACCGCAAGCAGACCCACCTGACCCTGCGGCCGTACCTCCTCGAGGAGGCGTACGAGACGATCGACGCGATCGAGAACGGCACGGCCGACGACCTCGCCGAGGAGCTCGGCGACCTCCTGCTCCAGGTCATCCTCCACGCCCAGTTCGCCGCCGAGGAGGGCGCCTTCGACCTCACCGATGTGTATCGGTCCATCGCCGCCAAGATCGTGCGCCGCCATCCGCACGTGTTCGGCGGGCTCGAGGTGTCAGGCGAGCAGCAGGTGCTCGCCAACTGGGAGACGATCAAGGCCGGCGAGCGCGAGGAGCGGGGAAAGGCCCACGAGGGCGCCTTCGGCGGCGTCGCACGCGCCCTGCCCGCCCTGCCGGCCAGCCGCGAGATCCAGGAGCGGGCCTCCTCGCTCGGGTGGGACTGGGACGCGATCGACGGCGTGTGGGAGAAGGTCGCCGAGGAGCTCGAGGAGCTCCGAACGGCCGAGGGCCACGATGCCCGTCTCCACGAGCTCGGCGACGTCCTGTTCGCGCTCGTCAACCTCGGCCGCTGGATGAAGCTCGATCCCGAGGAGGCGCTGCGCGCCGCGAACCATCGCTGGGTGGAGCGCTACCGCCGGGTCGAGGCCCTCGCCGCCGAGCGCGGGATCGACCTCGAGCAGCTCGATCTCGCCGGCAAGGACGAGCTCTGGGACGAGGTCAAGGAAATGGGCGCGAAATGACCCGAACCGACCTCGTCATCAGCGTCCTCGCGGTTCTCGCGGGATCGACCCTGGCGATGTATCCGTTCCTCCTGGTCGGAGGCCCCGAGCTGAGCTTCCGATTGCTGTGGATCTACAACTGGCTCGGCCCCGTCGTCGTCCTGGCGATCGCGCTGGCCGCGGCGGGCACGACCGGCATCCTGCGCACGACCGCCACGTACGCGCTCCTGTCGCTGATTCCGATGGGCTATGCGCTCACCGGCGCCGGCTCGATCTTCGGGCCGAGCCTGAGCGATCTGTCCTACCACGTCGGTCTGCTGGGCACGGTCGTCGCGGTGGTGATCGCCCGCTACGCCGGCACGCACGAAGGCCCCGTTCCCTCGATGGGAACGGCGATCGCCGCGGGCGCGGCCGGAGCCGGTATCGGCGTCATCGGCGCCATCTTCAGCGCTCCCGGCATTGCGACGCTGCTCGCCACCGTCATTCCCTGCGGGGGCTTCGAGTGCGGCATGGGCACCGGCTTGCTGGTCTATTTCGTCGTCATCGTGCTCCTGCCGATCGGCTGTGCCATCGTCGGGGTCCAGGTCGTGAAGCGAGCCCGGGTGACCGAAACGGCATGACGCGCCGGGTCGCCATCCTCGTCCACGCCGTCTTCCCCGGCGACCCGCGGGTCCGCCGCCAGTCCGACGCCCTCATCGAGGCCGGCTACGAGGTCGACGTCATCTGCCTCCGCCGTCCCGGCGAGCCGACCGAGGACTGGGGGCATGGCGCCCGCATCCGGCGCCTGCCGATCGATCGGACGTTCGTCGGCTTCGCCGGGCACATCGCGGAGTACCTCGCCTTCACCGCCGCGGCCACCTGGCGCATGGCGCTCGAGCATCGACGCCGCCACTACGACCTCGTCCAGGTCGCCGGGCCGCCCGATTTTCTCGTCTTCGCGGCCCTCCCCGAGCGCTGGCGCGGCGTCCCGGTCCTGCTCGACCTCCACGAGGACATGCCGGCCTTCTTCCGCGATCGGTTCAGCCATCCGCTCCTGAGGCCGATGCGCCCGCTGGTCGACCTCGCCACCCGGGCCTCCGCCGCACTCGCCGACGAGCTCATCACCGTCCACGAGCCGCTGCGCGAGCTCGCGCTGGCCCGCGGGGTGGCGCGCGAGCGCATCGGCGTGGTCATGAACAGCGCCGATCCGCGCCTGTTCGACCCGTCACGCCATCCGCGCCGCGCATTCATGGCCGATGGCACGCTCCGCCTCGTCCACCACTCGAACTTCCAGCGCATCTACGGCCTCGATCGGGCGATCGAGGGGCTGGCGCGCATCCGCCCGGACCTCCCCTGGCGGCTCGACGTCTACGGCGACGGTCCGTGGCGGCCGCAGATCGAGGCCGCCATCGCGCGGACTCGCACCGGGGAGCGCGTCACGCTCCACGGGCGGGTCTCGATGGACGACCTGCCACGCCTCCTCGCCGATGCGGACATCGGCCTCGTCCCCTCGCTCGACGAGCCGTACCTGCACCTGTCGCTGTCGACGAAGCTGCTCGAGTACGCCGCCATGGGCGTCCCGACCGTCGCCACCGACCTGCGCACCTTCCGCCATCACTTCACCGATGCGGCGCTGCGCTACGTCCCCGGTGGTGATCCCGCGGCGCTGGCGCGCGCCGTTGAGGATCTCGCCGCCGATCCGGCCGGCACCGTCGCCATGGGCCTCGAGGCGCAGCGCCAAGCCGCCGCCTACGACTGGTCCGTCCAGAAGGCTCGCTACCTCGAGATCGTCGACCGCCTCCGCGGGTAGCGATGCCCGTTGGCGGACTACTCGAACGCGCGACGGAGGAACGCGGCCATCTGGCCGCGAGTCACATTGTTGCTGGGGCAATAACGCCCAGCTGCGCAACCCGAGGTGATCCCGGCCGCTCTAACGCGATTGATGTCCGTCTCGTGGATGCTCGACTCATCGTCGGTGAAGTAGTCGGTTGACGTCGGCGGCAAGTCGAGCGCTCTGACGAGGAAGCTCGCCATTTGTGCCCTGGTGACCTTCTGCGCCGGGCAGAATCGATCGGCCCCGCAGCCGAATCCGATCCCTGCGGCGCGGAGCCGATTGATGTCAGCCTCATGGATGCTGGAGTTGTCGTCACTGAAATAGTCAGTAGATGCGGGTGGAAGCGAAAGTCCCCGGGCGAGGAACGACGCCATCTGACCCCTCGTGACCGACTGCGTTGGGCAATAGCGGTTCGTTCCGCAGCCACCGGTGAGTCGCTCGTTGGCGATCCACGCGACATCGTCCATGAAAGGCGAGTTGCGAAGGTCGCCGAAGTAGCCGTTCCAGCTCGTCCATCGCGAATTGACATTCACGTGCTCTCGTACGAAGACGATCCAACGATGAATTCCGTCAGCTGAGGGCCGCGGCATTTCGCCCCAGCTCTCGACGCCGTCGCAATCGTTCATCGCTTGCCCGAAGGCGCCCGAGACCAGATCCCCGCTTCCGTCCAGTCCGAGGACAAGCGTCTCCAGGTCGGCGAACCAGCACTCACCGCCATTGTCGATCGAAAACTCGACGCCGGTCGTGTCGTCAGGACGGGGAGTCGCGGTCACATCGCCTACGGACAGCGGGAATGACGGCCGTTCGTCCGCTTGTCCCACGTACCCAACGCTGACGTCCCATGAGGCGTACTCCTCGACCGAGCCCGACCAGTAGGCGCCGAATCTGCCCCCCGGTGGGACCAGACTTGGGAACGGACGTTGCGCCGACCCGAAGTCCACCTCCTCGCCTGCGTCGTCGTAGAAGTGCCATACCACAACAGCTTCATGCATCCAGCAGGGGCTCGGGTTCCGCAGCAGCGCAAACGCCTTGACATTCGTGCCCGAGCCAGGCGAGACCACGGCCTGCTCTAGTTCAACCAAGACATCGCATGCCGGGTCGTACGCGCGCGCGGGTGTCGGGAAGGCGACGATGCTTAGAGCGACGGAGGCGATGAGTCCTAGGGCTGCAACAGGCGAACGCATGCGCAATCTCGCTGCTTCACGGATCGCACCTAGCGCGGCCTGCCAGCCGGTCCGTGAGTCCTCAACGATAGCATCACATACTGACTAGGGCGCGCTCACGACGCGCACGAGTTGGGCGGCCTGCGCCGGGCGATCGGGACGACGAGTCTGCGCGGCGTGATCACCGCCAGCCAGCACGACGCCCTCGGTCGGGTGACGGCCGTCGCGGCCAACCAGCGCAACGACGCCGCGGCGGCTACGAGCGGACGACGTGTGCTTGCCGTTCGCCTACAACGCCGTCGGCGAGCTGACCGGCTTCGGCAGCGGGGCACAGGTCCACGCTGGCGGCTGCGATCCGGCCGATATCAACGGGGCTTGGCGACGCCTATGACGACCTTGGCCGGCGCGTGGCCCGCCTGCACCGCTCAACGTCAGGCCACGCTTGCGGCTTCCGCCACTCCTGCTCAGCCGCCCGCGCCGTAGCGTCGTACATCGGCCAGGAGCCATGCGCGGACGGACGCGGTAGCATCAGCGCCGTCGACGGGGTGTAGATCAGCCTGGTAGATCGCCTGCTTTGGGAGCAGGAGGCCGCCGGTTCGAATCCGGCCGCCCCGACCAGCCCATCGGCCGACAGGCCCATCGGCCCGTCCGCGACCCGGCTACCATCGGGCGGATGGTCACCGCGCTCGTCTTCGTCGCCGCCATGGTCGTGTCCCTGGTGGTGACACCGATCATGCGGGCCGTCGGCCATCGGTACGGGCTCCTCGATCAGCCGGACGAGCGGAAGATCCACGAGGTGCCGATCCCGCGGCTCGGCGGGATCGCGATGGCGCTCGCGTTCGGCGTCGCGATCGGCCTGGCGACGCTCTACAACCCCGACCTCGGCGAGCTCGGCGACGTGCGTCCGAACCGCGCCCCGGCGATCATCGCCGGCGTCGCGATCCTCCTCGTCGTCGGCGTCTGGGACGACGTGCGCGGCATGCGGCCGCTCGTCAAGCTGGGGTTCCAGATCCTCGCCGTCAGCGTGGCGTGGTGGCTCGGCCTCTCGATCGAGAAGCTCGTCGGGCCGTGGGGCTCCATCCACGTCGGGGCGCTGTCCTGGCCGCTGACCGTGCTGTGGGTGGTGGCCGTCATCAACGCCGTGAACCTCATCGACGGCCTCGACGGGCTGGCGGCCGGGGTCGCGCTCTCGGTCCTCGGCGCCTTCGCCATCCTCGCCGGCCGCGAGGGCTACGACCCGACGCTGCCGGTCATCGCCGCGACGGCGGGCGCCGCCATCGGCTTCCTCGCCTACAACCTCCACCCGGCGACGATCATCATGGGCGACACCGGCTCGATGTTCCTCGGCTTCGTGGTCGCCGCCATCGGCATCTCGCTCACGCAGGACGGCGTCGTGCCGCATCCGCCCTGGGTGCCGATCGTCGCGCTCGGCATCCCGATCCTCGACATGATCTGGGCGGTCGTGCGGCGCAGCGCCTCGGGTTCGCCGATCCACGTCGCGGATCGTGGGCACATCCACCACCAGCTCCTGAAGCGCGGCCTGTCGCAGCGCGACGCGATGCTGCTGCTGACCGCCGTGTCCGCTGGCTTCGCGGTGCTCGCGGTGCTCCTGGGCCGCATGTAGCGCCCCGTCGGCGCCCGGGTCGGCGGCCGATGTATCGACCATTTCGCACGGGAGCCTCGGCTCGTGTGTCGTTTGGCCGATGTATCGGCCGGCATCGCGCAGGAGGCGCACCGAGGCGGGCCGTTCACGCGTTCATGTGACTGATAGATCGGCCAAACGCAGCGCGAGCTCGACCTCCGGTGCCGCCCGGCCGATGTATCGATCACCCGCGCGCGCGAACCGCCCCGCTGCGCGCGGCTCAGGCGTCCAACTGGCCGATGGATCGGCCAAACGCAGCGGGAATCGGCGTTCGGGTGCGATTCGGCCGGTCTATCGGGCGCCCGCCGGCTCCGAGGGGACGGGATCATCGGTCCCGAGGTACCACCCGACGAGATTCTCCTCGCCGAAGAGGCGGGCCATCTCCTCGCGGATGTCGTCGCGCCGCGGGCGGAGGATGTAGGCCGTCTCGGGGTCGAGGGGCAGGTCGACGTAGTCGGGGTAGGCCAGCACGACGCGCTCGATGCTTCCGCCGGTGACGAGCGGCAGGAGCGTGGCGAGGTCGAGCGCCTGGTCGCGCGGGACATCGGTCGAGACGGTTCGGCCGACGGCGGTGAGGATGGCGGGGAGCTCGAGGAGCGTATCGGCCTCGGCGACCTCCTCGCGCAGGGCGAGCAGGACGCGCTGCTGGCGCTCGTTGCGGTCGAAATCGGTCTGGGTGATGCGCGTGCCATCGGGCATCTCGATCCAGCCCTGGCGCGAGCGGGCGTAGGCCAGCGCCTCGAGGCCGTCGTACCGATAGCAGCCGGCGGGCAGGACGAGCGGCTCACCGGCGCCGCGGTTCTCGAGCGAGCCGTCGAACTCGGGATCGACGAGCGTGCCGGGCAGGCACAGCTCCACGCCACCGACCGCGTCGATGAGCTCGGCGAAGCCGGCCATGTCGACCAGCGCGTGGTGATGGATGTCGATCCCGAGGTACAGGCCGACCGTCGTTCGCAGGGTGTGCAGCCCGCAGGCATCGGCGTCGAGCGGCCCGTTCGGGCACCAGGTCAGCGGATCGCTCGAGGCGGTGCCGTACAGGCCGTTGATCTTGTTCGGGTACAGGCCATCGGCGAAGAGGGTCGTGTCTGGCAGCGGCACGAACCCGGTGTCGCGCGGTATCGAGATCATGACCGCCGTCTCGGACACCGGGTCGACGCTGACGACGAGGAGGACGTCCGTGAGCGTCCGATCACGGTCGGGCGTGAAGTCGGAGCCGATGAGGAGGACGTTGATCCGGTCCGTGCCGTCCCATCGGTACGTCGGCTCGGGCTCCGGCGGGGTGGCGCTCGGGTCGGCGGGGTCGGGCGTGGCGATCGGCGCCATCGGCTCGTCATCGAAGACCTGGCCGAGCGTGTTCTCGATCTGCACGACGAGCGCGCCGACCCACAGGTGCATGCCGACGCTCAGCAGGACGAGGACGCCGACGACGAACAGCCGGACGCGGCCGTGGACGTCCGACACGCCGATCCAGGGGCGCAGCCCGGCATGCGAGATCGCCGCCGCCCGCCACAGGAAGAGCGCGACGTTCGCCACGCCCACGCCGACGAGGAACTCGCTGCTCAGCAGGGTCCGTCGCAGCTCGACGAAGCCCCCGAGGATGAGGAGGATGGCGAGGACGAGGAGGGCGACCGGGAGCGCGAAGATCGCCGCGGCGTGGATGCGGCCGAGGTACGCGTCGCCGAGCCCGGGCACGAGGAAGCTGAGCACAGCCGCCAGGGACGGCCGGCGGCCGTGCGCGACCGCGCGATCGGGCCCGGAGAGCTCCAGCATGGAAGGCGTCGGAGTGTAGCACCGTGCCCGTTTCATCCCGGATTCCTGCCTTGGGCGGTCGCTGGTTGGTGCGTCCTGTCGACAGCTGGGTGGTACGGGTGGGTTAGTACGTTTGCGCCACGTCCTTCGCCGCCCGCATACTGGCCCGAGCCCGGCGCGCTGCCCGAGCTCGACCCGATCCACCGCTGGAACGAGGCCAGGTGCCACCGGAACTCACGATCATCGCCGTGACCGCGCTTCTCGCCGGTCTGCTGCTCGTCGGCGTGATGCTGGCCGGGCGGACGGGTGGCGTTCGCGCGCGTGACGGGGCGAACGAGATCCGCGAGCTGAGCGAGGCGCGCGGCCTGGCCCGCGAACCCGACGGCGAGGGCTCGACCGTCGACAGCACGCTCCGCGTGGTGTGGTGGCTGACGATCACGATCGTCCTGCTCGGCGTCGGCATCAGCGGGTCGTTCGTATCCGACCAGGCACCGATCTTCCTCCTCGGCGGCGGCGCGGTGGCCGCCGTCGTCGTGTTCCACGAGCTCCTGCGCGGTCGCGCGCGGCGCACGATCGTCCGATTCGCCGAGCTCGTCGTCGCGATCGGCCTCATCGGCGGCCTGCTCGCGCTCACCGGCTTCGCCTCGTCGCCGTTCGCCATGCTCTTCGCGCTCGTGACCGTCGCCGCGGCGCTCGCCCACGGCCCGCGCGCCGGCCTCGTCGCCGCCGTGCTCGCCACGATCGCCTTCGCCGTCGTGCTCGCGACCGATCCGCAGCTCGCCACGTACGGCCCCGACGACGCGCTGCGGCTGTCGTTCGGCATCGGCGCGACGTGGCTGCTCGCCTTCGTCTCGATCGCCTACGCCGATCACCAGCGGCGGGTCATGGAGCGCGCGATCGACCTCTCACGCACGGATCCGCTGACCGGCCTCTTCAACCGCTCGCAGCTGTTCGCCACGCTCGAGCAGGAGGTCAGCCGCACCCGGCGCAGCGATCGCGGCTTCTGCGTGCTGATGATCGACCTCGACGGCCTGAAGGCGATCAACGACACCGGCGGCCACCTGCGCGGGGACGAGGTGCTGCGCGCCACCGGCCAGGTCATCCACCGCTCGACCCGGACCGTCGACAGCGCCTACCGGTTCGGTGGCGACGAGTTCGTCGTGCTCCTGCCGGAGACCGATATCGTCGGCGCGTTCGTCGTGGCCGAGAAGATCCGCCTCGGCGCCGAGGAGCTCGACCTGACGATCGGCGGCGGCGGGCTCTCCGAGCCGCAGGTCAGCGTGTCGATCGGCCTCGTCTCGCACCCGGAGGACGGGCTGTCGGCCGAGGAGCTCATGGCGGCCGCCGACCGCGCGATGTACCAGGCGAAGTCCCTCGGCAAGAACCAGATCAGCGGCAACCCGCGACCGCGCCCGGCCCTGCTGGCGCGACGCTCCTCGCTCGAGGAGCCGCCGGCTTCGACGCCGCCCTCTTCGATGCCGCCGCCCGCCGCCGAGAATCCCGAGCCACGGGCCGCTGCCGCCGCGGCAGCGGCAGCACCGGAGGCCGTCGTCGGTCCGCGCGAGGACCGGGCCGTTGCCGTCGAGCTCGGGCCGATCGTCCTGCCCGAGTCGGAGCCCGCGGCCGCGCACGAGACCGGCCGGGCCGACGCGGAGAACGGCCGGGCCGACGCGGAGAACGGCCGGGCTGGGGCGGAGGCTGAGGCGCCCGGGGCCGCGGAATCCGAATCGGCCCCATCCGGTGAGCCGGACGACTCCGAGCCCGATGCCGAGGAGGTCCGCCGCCGGATCGCCGTCGCCAGCCGCTCCTTCGACCCGGACCACCAGATCCGGCGCGCGATGGACGCCTTCTTCTCGCCCAGCGCGCTTCCCTCGGAGCGGGATCAGCCGCGCGAGCACTGACCGCAGGTCAGTTCTCGAAGATCGAGCTCCCGACGGGGACGATCTCCCACCACACGCGGCCGGGCGGGAGGATGACGGGCTCGCCGGTGGCGGCGTACGTCCACTCGGTGACCGATCCGGCATCGGGGCGCGACCAGTGGACGTCGAACGCGCGACCGTCGACGTAGAGGACGCCCTCGCCGCTGCCCACGAGGTGCTGGTAGCGCCGCGGGTAGCCTCCGGGGTCGTTCTCGCCGATGAGGACCTCCTGCTGCACGACCTGCACGATCACCGTGCGCGCGCTGATCCGCTCGCCGGTGACGGCGTCGAAGTTCGGGGCGCCGCCATCGGTGCGGAACCAGTGGCCGGAGCGCTCGTCCCACTCCCAGCCGAAGTGCCAGAAGCTGGCCGTGGTGAGGCCGATGGCGCGCACCTCGCCGCGGCCGGCCGGCAGGTCGGCATCATCGTCGAAGGTGAACGGGGCGCGGACCTCGCCGGCGGCATCGCCGGCCCAGCCGAGCGAGCCACCGGGCTGGATCCGGTTCCGGACCTCGTCGACGTCGAGGTAGACGTTGTGCGGCGCGCCCCACGGTCCGGCGCGGAAGAAGAAGCTCCAGCCGCCGGTCAGGCCGTTGAGGTACGGCATGCCGACCGAGTTGAATCGGCCGAGGACCTTCGCCGCGCCGCCGAAGTGGAGGGTGAGGGCGCGGAACTGCTGCCAGTAGTCGATGTTGAAGTAGCGCGCCGATCGGACGGGGCCGACCGCGGCGCCGACGGTCTCGTCGCACATGTAGATCGCCGCGAAGCGGGTCGTGTCGCCCTCGACCGGGGCCTCGATGACCATGTCGGCGAGGTTGAGGCCGGACGGCGGCCGGGCGATCGGGTTGTTCTCGATCTGGACGAGGATCGGCACCCGCTTGGCGATGCGCGGGATGCTGATCGGCTCGCCGCTCATCGGGCAGCGCGCCTCGGGTGACGGTGAGGGCGTCGGCGACGGCGTCGGAGTCGGCGACGGGGAGGGTGACGGCGACGGCGACGGGGTAGGCGAAGGCGATGCGGTCGGGGACGGCGACGGGCTCGGCGTCGGGGACGGCGTGGCGTTGAGGACCGCGACGGTCGTGCCGAGGGCGATCGCCACCACCAGGATGAGGCCGCCTGCGACGAGCAGGCCAGGCCGGGACCGGAGGCGATGCATGGAGGGCACATCCTACCGGCTCGGGCCCGGCGCGTGGTCGGTGCGTCGCGGACGCGCTGCTAGACTCGGCTTCCGATGCCGGGCTTCTCGACGCGTGCCATCCGGGCCGCCAGCCGTGTCCCCGCCGCCCCGCAGCCGCCGGTCAACGTGCCGATCTACGCGACGAGCACGTTCGAGGTGGCCGATGCGGACGAGCTCGCCGAGCTGCTCGAGTTCGCGCGCCCCGGCCACTCGTACTCGCGCTACTCCAACCCGACCCACGAGGCGCTCGAGACGGCGCTCGCCGAGCTCGAGGGGGGCGAGGCCGCGGTCGTCACCGCGTCGGGCATGGCCGCCATTCATGGCGTCGTCCTGTCGCTCCTGCGCTCCGGCGACGAGCTCGTCATCCCGCGCGCCGTGTACGGCGGGGTGATCGGCCTGGCGCGCGAGGTGCTCGACCGATCCGGCATCACGACCGTGGCCGTCGACACGACCGACCCGGCCGCCGTCGAGGCGGCGATCGGCCCGCGGACCCGGCTCGTGTGGCTCGAGACGATCAGCAACCCGACGACGGCCGTGGCCGACGTCGGCGCCATCGCGGAACTCGCGCACGCGCGCGACGTCCGGGTGGCCGTGGACAACACGTTCGCCTCCCCGGCGCTCGCCAACCCGCTGTCCCTCGGCGCCGACCTCGTGGTGCACTCGACCACGAAGTACGTCGGCGGCCACTCGGACATCCTCGGCGGCGCGGTCGTCGGTCGCGCCGAGGACATCGCCCGGGTCCGGACCGTCGTCATCTCGGCCGGCGGCAACGCGTCGCCGTGGGAGGCGTTCCTCGCCCTGCGCGGCCTGAAGACGCTGGCCCTGCGCATGGAGCGCCACTCGACGAATGCCCTGGCCGTGGCGCGAGCGCTCGAGGGTGCGCCGGGCGTCGCCGGCGTTCGCTACCCGATGCTCCCCTCGCATCCCCAGCACGGCCTCGCGCAGCGCGTCCTGCGCGACGGCATGGCGGGCGGGATGCTCGCCCTCGACCTCGCCGGCGGCCGCCCGGCGGGGGAGCGGTTCCTCGCGCGCGTCCGCATCGCCGTCCACGCCACCAGCCTCGGCTCGGTCGAGACCCTCGTCAGCCACCCGGCCAGCTCATCCCACCGCCAGCTGGCCGATGACGAGCTGCCGGCCGCCGGCCTGACGGCCGGCACGATCCGCGTGTCGATCGGCCTCGAGGACGCGGACGACCTCGTCGCCGACCTCCTCGGGGCGGCCGACCCCACGGGCTGATGGCGGCCGAGGCGACCGCGCTCGCCGCCCCGGCGGCGGATCGGGCGGCGCGCGGTGCCGAGCGCGTCCTGCGGGCCCTCGGCGACGTCCGGCTCGGCGTGGCGCTGCTGCTGCTCGTCGGGATGGCGAACCTCGGCGCGGCACTCATTCCCGACGGTGCGTCGATCCTGGCGTCCGCGCCGTACGCGGCGCTCCTCGGCGCCGTGGCGCTCACCTCGGTCGCGGCCGCCGGCGTGCGGATGCCGGCCACCTGGCGCGAGTGGCGCCGCCCCGGCCCGGTCGTCCGCGGCGCTGGGGCGCTCGAGCTCCGGCTGGACGCGGTCGAGCCGGCGACGCTCGAGGCAGGATTGCGCGACGCCGGCTACCGGACCCGCCTCGACGCGGGCCGCGCGCGCGACCGCTGGGCGATCCATGCCGTGCGTCGCGGCTGGTCGCGCTTCGCCGGCCAGCTCAGCCACCTCGCGCTGGTCGCGATCGTCATCGGCGCGGCCGTCGGCGCCGCGTTCGGCTCGGAGGCCGTCGCCTCGCTCTTCCCCGGCGACCAGGCCCTCCTCGACGCGCCCCGGCCCGGCTTCACCTCGGGCGTCCGGCTCGACGGCTTCAGCGCCGAGTTCGGCTCCGACGGGCGTCCGCGCGTGCTCGACACGACGGTCACGTTCCTCCGCGACGGGGAGCCGGTCGAGCAGCGGGTCCTGCGCGTCAACGAGCCGGGCAGCTTCGACGGCTACGCCGTCCATCCCTGGACCTACGGGCCGGCGGCGCGCATCCGCGTCGCCACGCTCGGCGGCAGCGCCCTGCTCGACGCCCCCGTGCCGCTCGACGCGGAGCGCGACGGCATCCCCGTCGGCTCGACCGAGTTGCCGACCGCCGGCGTGACGCTCGGCCTCTCCCTGGCCGATGCCGCTGCGAACGAGATCGGCGTCAGCCTCGTCGGCGCCGGCGGGCTCATCGACAGCGCTCGCCTGCGGCCGGGCGAGGAGGCGCGGGTCGGCGACCTCGTCGTGTCGCTCACCGGGCTCGACGCGTGGGTGACGCTCATGTCCCGCCGCGACCCCGGCCTGCCGATCCTGTTCGCCGGCGCCGGGCTCCTCGTCGTCTCGCTGGCCGTCGCCTTCTGGCTGCCGCGGCGGCGGCTGACCGTGCGGCCGCACCGGGCCGGTGGGCTGCAGCTCACTCTCCGCGGGGAGCGGCTGGACCGTCCGTCCGACGAGCTCGATCGCCTCCGCCGCCTCCTGCCCGGAGTCCGCAGCCCATGACGAGCGTCCTCGACGCCTGGCGCGGGGTGGATCCCGAGGCGCGGCTCGTCTCGGGCTCCGTCGAGGCGCTGTCGCGCGCCGTCCGCGGCGTTGCTCGGACCCGTGCCGCGCCGCCGTACCTGCCGCCGATGGGCGACGGCCAGCTCCTCGTCGCCGATCCCAACGTGCTCCCGACGCGGGTCGACGAGCTCGTCGCCGCCCTGGCCGAGGCGGAGCTCACGCCGGCCGCGGTCTGGATCGCGGGCGGCACGGCACGCGACGTCGAGCCGTCGGCCGATCCGCTGCCGGTCATCGTCGGCGCGTCGGCCTCGGGATCGGTGGCCTCGGCACTCGGCGGGATCCTCGACGACGAGCCGAGCCGGCTGGCGGCCATCACCGCCGAGGTGCGGCTGGCCGGCGCCGAGGCCGCCCTCGCCGATCCGCGGCCGGCGGCACCGGCCGGCGTCCTCGCCACTCGCCTGCGACGCGGCGTGGCGGTGACCGTCGACGGCGGGCTGGCGGCGCTCAACCCGCGCGAGGCGGGGACGGCGCTGGCGACCCGCTTCGCCGCGCTCCACGCGCGGTTCCTCGCCGAGCGATCGTCGAGCCCCGGCGTCGCGCGCCGGACCCGCGACGGACTGTGGATCCTCGAGCGGCCGGTCGAGGCATCGCGGACGGCGACGGCGTGGCTGTTCGACGACCTGCCGTTCGCGCGCATCGACGAGATCGGGCTCGACGCGCTCGCGATCACGCTCCGCGCGCTCCTGCGCCGCCCCGCCGAGCCGCGGCGCGACCGTCGGGCCGGCCGGCTGCCGCCCTCGACCGGCGATTCGCTGCGCGACACGCTCCTCGCCGTGGCCCGCGCCAACGGGCGGATCGCGCCGGCGGCCCGCTCGCTCGGCGTGCATCGGAACACCGTCCTGTATCGGCTGCGGCAGGCGGCCGCCGAGCATGGCATCGACCCGCGCCGGCCGGAGGACGCCCTCAGGCTGCTCAGGGAATCGCGCACCGCGGACTGAGCACGCCGCTGCATCGGCTGTGCACATTGCACAACCGATCGGGCGGTCGCGACCCGCTGACCGCGCCCGCAACCGGCGGGCGCATCGGTACCGTGGCCTCCTCACCAGACACGCTCCATGTCGCTCGGAGGACCCATGGCAAACAAGAAGCTCGACGCTGCCCTGAAACTGGCCGAGGAGCGCAACCTGCGCTTCGTCAGCCTCCAGTTCACCGACATCGTCGGGCACGTCAAGAGCGTCCAGGTGCCGATGCACCAGCTCGAGGAGGCGGTCGAGCACGGCAAATGGTTCGACGGGTCGAGCATCGAGGGCTTCGCCCGGATCGCCGAGTCGGACATGTTCCTCGTCCCGGACCTCGACACCTTCGCCGAGATCCCGTGGGAGGCCGGCGGCTCGGGGACGAGCACCGGCAGCGCCCGCGTCATCTGCGACGTCTTCGACCCCAACGGGGACCCGTTCCCGGGCGACCCGCGCGGCGTGCTCCGGCGCCAGATCGCGCGCGCGAAGGCCCTCGGCTACACGTTCAACACCGGCCCGGAGCTCGAGTTCTTCCTCCTGCGCCGCGAGAACGGCGACGTCGAGCCGCTGCCCCACGACGCGGCCGGCTATTTCGACCTCTCCGAGGACCTCGGCACCGAGGTCCGCAAGGAGATGATGAACGCGCTCGAGGCCTTCGGCATCAAGGTCGAGACGGCGCACCACGAGGTCGCCACCGGCCAGCACGAGATCGACTTCCAGTACGCCGATGCGCTGCGCACGGCGGACAACGCGGTCACCTTCAAGACGACGCTGAAGGCGGTGGCGGCCACGAAGGGCCTGTACGCCACGTTCATGCCGAAGCCGTTCTTCGGCATCAACGGCTCGGGCATGCATACCCACCAGTCGCTGTGGGACGACAAGAAGGGCCGCAACGCGTTCAGCGATCCGAAGGACCCGTACGGGCTGTCGTCGATCGCCCGCAGCTACATCGCCGGCACGCTCGAGCACGCGCGCGGCATGATCGCCGTCCTCGCGCCGCTCGTGAACTCGTACAAGCGGCTCGTGCCGGGCTACGAGGCCCCGGTGTACGTCGGCTGGGCGCGGATCAACCGATCGGCGCTCATCCGCATCCCGCAGCACAGCAAGGGCCAGGTGAACTCCGTCCGCATCGAGCTGCGATGCCCCGACCCGTCGTCGAACCCGTACCTCGCCTTCGCCGCCATGCTCGCCGCGGGCCTCGACGGCGTCGAGCGCAAGCTCACGCCGCCCGACCCGGTGGAGGAGAACCTCTATCACCTCGACGCCGCGAAGCTCGAGTCGCGCCGGATCAAGCAGCTGCCCGGCACGCTGTCAGAGGCGATCGAGGAGCTCCGCAACGACGAGGTCATCCGCGACGCGCTCGGGGAGCACATCTTCGAGCGTTTCGTGGAGGCCAAGATCGAGGAGTGGGACGAGTACCGCACCCAGGTCAGCGCCTGGGAGGTCGATCGCTACCTCGAGGCCTTCTAGGCCGATCGCCTCCTCGGCCGATCACGTCGGGCCGCGGCTCTCGGATTCGTCCGGGGGTCGCGGCCCTTCTCATGCCCGCGGAGGGTGACGCGCGGCCCGCGAATCGGGCACCCTTCGCGAGATGGCCGGCACCGGATCCGCCCCGCGCGTGCTCCTCGTCGCGATGTACCCGCTCGACCGGGGTCGCTGGGGGCCGATCGCCCGCATCACCCAGCTGCGCGACGAGCTCGCCCGCCGCACGCGCCTCGACGTCGTCGACGGCGAGCGTGGCGCGCGCCGCTGGCGGCTGTGGCGCTACGCGTTCTCCGGCCGCCTGCGCGGCCTGGACGGGATCTACGTCGAGAACAGCTCGACCCTGCCGTCCGAGACCGATATCGCCTTCCTGGGCCTCGCCCGGCTGCTCGGCATCCCGGTCCTGACCTACGTCCGCGACGCGCAGTACCTGTTCGGTGAGTACTACGCCGCCACCTCGCTCAAGCGCCGCGTGGCCCGCGCGCTGTTCCTTCCCGCCATCGGTCTCCTGCGGGCCGTCTCGACCTGTATGGCCTATCCGTCGCGCGGCCTGGCCGATGCGGTCCGGGCACGCGAGCCGGACCCGATCCTCCTGCCGCCCGGCAGCCCCGCGCCGATCCGCGCCGAGCGCCGGCCCGATGCGCGCTCGCTCCTGTTCGTCGGCGGCATGCGCTACCCGGTCCACGGGCTCGACCTCCTCGTCGGCGCGGTCGAGCGCGTCCGATCCGAGGGCCACGAGCTCGACGTGATCTGCGTCTCGCGTCCCGGCGAGGAGCCGCCCGAGCCGCGACCGGCATGGCTCCGCGTCGAGCGCGGCGGCGTCGAGGAGATCGCGCGGCTGCTTCCCGGGGTGGTGGCCACGATCCAGCCGCGGCATCGGAGCCCGTACAACGACCTCGCCGTGCCGATCAAGGTCATGGAGTACCTCGCCTACGGGCGCCCGCTCGTCGTGACCGACTGCACCGAGCAGGCCCGCATCGTGGCCGATGCCGACGCCGGCATCGTCGTCGCCGACGACGTCGAGTCACTGGCCGATGGGCTGCGCCGGATCGCCACCGCCTCGCCCGAGGAGATCGACCGCTGGTCGGCGAACGCGACCGCGGCCGCCATCGGCGCCTCGTGGGGCCGGCGGGCCGATCGGATCCTCGAGGTCCTCGGGGTGGCGGCATGACCGCGGCGGCCCAGCCGCGGCGCGGGTTCGGGGCCCGGCTGGCGAGCGATTCCGTCGTCTACGGCCTCGGTGGCATGGCGAACCAGGCCGTGGCCATCCTCCTCGTGCCGATCTACGCGCGGCACCTCGGGCCGGCGGGCGTCGGCGTGGCGGGCGTCCTCAACGCCACGATCTCGATCGCGCTCGTCATCGTCGGGCTGGCGCTGCCCCAGGCGTTCTTCCGCTGGTACCTGCGCGAGGCGGAGACCGAGGCGGAGCGCCGCAACGTGCTGGCCACGACGATCGCGGTCCGCATCGCCGCCTCGCTCGTCGGGTTCGGCGTCGTCCTGCTCGCCAGCCTGCCGATCACCGCCGCCCTGTACGACGGCGAGCACCTGCTCGTCTTCGCCCTCGCCGCGCCGATCGTGCTGTTCGACTCGCTCAGCACCGTCCCGCTGTCCCTGCTGCGCGCCGAGCGGCGGCCGCGCGACTACGTCGTCATCAGCGTCGTTCGCGCCGTGGCGGGCACCGTCCTCATCCTCGGCTTCGTGCTGGTGGCCAATCTCGGCGTCACCGGCGTGGCGCTGGGCGGCGCGCTGGCGGCCGCCATCGGCCTCGGCATCGGCGTCTTCGTCATGGCCCGCGAGGGGCGGCTGCGGATCGGCCTCGACCGGCAGCTCGCACGGCGGATGCTCGGGTTCTCGCTGCCGCTCGTGCCGGGCGCGCTGGCCGGCTGGATCCTCAACCTCGCGGATCGGCCGCTGCTCCAGGCGATCACCGGCAGCGCCGAGCAGGTCGGCATCTACACCCTGGGCTACACGGCGGGGCTCGTCATCAACGCCATCGCCATCCAGCCGATCATGCTGGCCTGGACCGCGGCGGCGTGGGAGATCTCGAAGGACGAGGACGCGCCGCGCCTGTTCGCGCGAACGCTGACCTGGTTCCTCGCCTTCGCCGCCGGCGTGGCGCTGCTCCTCTCGGCCGCCGGCACGGACGCGCTGCGCATCCTCGTCGGCGACGAGTTCGACGAGAGCCGCTTCATCGTCCCGTTCAGCGCGTTCAGCTACGTCCTGTACGGGACGTACTCGATCGTCGGCGCCGGGCTGTCGATCGTCGGGCGCTCGCGGACGCTGGCCGGGGTCATGGGCGCCGCGGCGATCCTGGCCCTCGTGCTCAACCTGCTCCTCATCCCGCTGCTCGGGATCTACGGCGCCGCGGTGTCGACGCTCGCCGGCTACCTCGCCCTCGCGCTCCTCGCCGGGCGGCTGAGCCAGCGCCACTTCCCGGTGCCGTGGCAGGTCGGGCGGGCGGCGGCGATCCTCGGCATCGCCGGGGGACTCGCCGCGGCGGCGCTCCTCGGGCCGGACCACGCCCTGTGGCGGGCCGGCTGCGTCCTGCTCTACCCGGGTGCGCTGCTCGGGCTCGGGATCGTGCGACCGGCCCAGGGCCGGGCCCTCCTCACCGCCCTGCGCCGCTGACGCTACGCTTCGGCCGGCATGGAACGCCGCCCGATCGTCCTCGTCACCCGCATCTGGCCGACACGCGATCGGCCGAGCCTCGGCACGTTCGTCCGCGACCGCGCCACGGGCGTGCCGGACCTCGTCGTCGTCAAGCCGCGGGCCGAGCTCGGCGGCGGGCTCGTCTACGCGCAGCTGCTCATCGACGCGCTGCGGGCCGGGCGCCGCATCCGCGGCGTCGAGGCGCACATGCTGTTCCCGACCGCCATCGTCGGCCTCCTCGTCGCCCGGCTGCGGCGGGTGCCGCTCGTGGTCTACGTCCACGGCGGCGACGTCCGCGGCTGGCAGGAGCGCGCCGCGCCGATCCGCTGGCTGATGCGGGCGACCGCGCGCCGCGCCGATCGGATCCTCACCAACTCCGAGGACACCGCCTCCCACCTGCGCGCCCTGGGCGTCGAGCCCGTCGTCGCGCCGCCGGGGATCGACCTGTCGCGCTTCCGTCCCACGCCCCGCCCCGCCGAGCGCAGGGTGCTGTACCTCGGCGGACGCAACCCGCGCAAGGGGTACGCGATCGCCGAGCAGCTGGCCGATACCCTCCTCGGGCCGTGGCTGCGCGACGTCGACCCGGACGAGGTGCCCGGCCTCATCGCCGCGCACGACGTCGTCCTCGTGCCGTCCGAGGCGGAGCCGTTCGGGCTCGTGGCGGTCGAGGCCATCGCCAGCGGCCGATGGGTGGTGGCGAACGACGTCGGTGGACTGCGCGACATCGTCATCGACGGGGTGAACGGGACGCTCGTGCGCGACGGCGACTTCGCGGGCGCGCTCCGACGCGTGCCCGACTACGATCCGGACGTGATCGCGCGGACCGTCGAGGCCTACTCCGTCGAGCGCTGGCGGGAGGCGATGGCCCGGACCTGGGACGAGCTGGCGCCGATCGATGGCTGACCCCGGCGGCCACGGCCGGCACGTCGTCATGCTGGTGCGGAACAAGTACACGCACGACACGCGGGTCGAGAAGGAGGTCCGCACCCTCGTCGGCGCCGGATACCGCGTCACCGTCCTCGCCGATCCGGCACCCGGCCTCCCGGCGCGGGAGACGCGCGACGGCGCCCGCATCGAGCGCGTGACGATGCGCGGCCGCGCGATCCCCGGGCTGCGGTTCGTCATCCATCAGCTGCGCCTCGCGCTGCGCCTCCGGCGCCATCGGCCCGACGTGCTCCACGCCCACGACACCAACGCCCTCGTGCCGGTCACCCTGACTGCCCTGACCGTGCGCCGCCCGTTCGTGTACGACGCCCACGACCTGTGGACCGAGCGGCCGCGCCGTGAGCGGGGCCGGCTGTACTGGGCACTCAGCCAGGCCTGGTTCCGCCTCGTCGAGCGGCTGTGCATCCCGCGCGCGGCCGCCACGATCACCGTCAGCCCGCCGATCGTCGAGCACCTGCGGGCCACGTACGGCCTCGAGCGCGTCGCGCTGGTGGCGAACTACCCCGACTGGGACGGCCCGCCACCGACGATCTCACTGCGTGAGCTGCCCGGCGGCGACGCCCTCGACCCGGATCGGCCGATCGTGCTCTACCTCGGCGGCCTCATGGCCGGGCGCGGGCTCGAGGAGCTCATCGACGCCATCGGCCTCGTGCCCGAGGTGCAGCTCGCGCTCCTCGGGGAGGGCGTCCACGCCGATCGGCTTCGCGAGCGGGTCGTCGAGCGCGGGCTGACCGATCGGATCCAGTTCCTGCCACCGGTGCCGTCCGACGACGTGGTGGCGGCCGCCGCATCGGCCGACGTCGGCGTCAGCCCGATCGTCGACTCGTGCCTGAACTACCGCTACTCGCTGCCGAACAAGCTGTTCCAGTACATGGCCGCCGGCGTGCCGGTCGTGGCCAGCGACTTCCCGCAGGTGCGCGACGTGGTCGAGGGATCCGGCGCCGGCATCGTGGTCGACACGTCCGACCCGCGGGCCATCGCCGACGGCCTGCGCCGGGTGCTCGCCGACCGCGAGGAGGCGCGCCGGATGGGCGCGCGGGGCCGGGCCGCGGTGGCCGAACGGTTCAACTGGGAAATCTCGGCACGCAGCCTGCTCGAGGTGTACGCGGCATTACCGAAGTAACCCGCAGGCTCGACCGAATCATCATGCCGCGGCCGTCCCGAGCCGCCACAATGTCAACCAATCCATCGCTCAGCGTGAGGTTTGGGCTCACCCATGCGACGTCTCCTCGCCGCCCTGGCGACCGCAACGCTCCTCGCCACCCTCACCGCGCCGGCCACCCTGGCCGCGCCCCAGCCGCCGCTCCTGCCGGACGATCGCGCTCCCGACGCGGTGACGTCGAGCGGGCAGGTCCAGCTCCATCTCGTGACAGGCGGCTTCTCGTCGCCGCTCGGCGTCGTGAACGCCGGCGACGGGACGAACCGGCTGTTCGTCGTCGAGAAGCGCGGCACGGTGCGGGTCGTGTCGAATCGCCAGGTCCAGCCCGGCTTCTTCCTCGACGTTCGTGGCTACTCGGGTGGGTTCACGAGCAACGGTGAGCGCGGCCTCCTCGGCCTCGCCTTCCATCCGAACTTCGAGACCAACCGCAAGCTGTTCGTGTACTTCACGCGCGGCGACGGCGACCTGATCATCGCCGAGATGACGGCGAACGCCGCCCGCACGTCGGCCAGCCTCTCGACGCTCGACCCGATCATCAACCCGATCGAGCACTCCACCAACAGCAACCACAACGGCGGCGACCTGCACTTCGACGCCGACGGCGACCTCTACATCTTCACCGGCGACGGCGGCGGTGCCGGCGACCCGTTCCGGGCAGCGCAGAACACCAACAGCCGGCTCGGCAAGATCCTGCGCGTCAGGCCGAACCTCAACGGCGGCGTGTCGATCCCGTCCGACAACCCCTACGTCGGCGTCGCCGGCGACGACATCGTGTGGGCTCGCGGCCTCCGCAACCCGTGGCGCAATTCGTTCGACCGCGACACCGGCACGCTCTACATCGGCGACGTCGGACAGGGCACCTGGGAGGAGATCAACCGCGACTCGTCGCTCACCGGCGGCCGGAACTACGGGTGGTCCCGCTGCGAAGGGACGAGCACGTACTACGGACCCGGCCCATGCACGAGTGGCGGTCTGACGGGGCCGATCGCCCAGTACGGCCACCCCGGCGGAAACTGCGCCGTGACCGGCGGCTACGTGTACCGCGGCGACGTGTACACCGACATGTTCGGCGAGTACGTCGTCGGTGACTTCTGCTCCGGCCGGCTGTGGACGATCCGGCCCGGCACGACGACGCTCACGTTCCAGCGCGACACGTCGGTCTCGATCTCTTCGTTCGGCGAGTCCGAGTCCGGCGAGCTGTACCTGACCGACTACGGCGGTGGCCGGCTCTACAAGGTCGTGGCGCCGCCGTTCAACGACGTCGCCAACTCGCTGTTCGTCGACGAGATCACCTGGCTCGCCGACCAGAGCATCACCGGCGGCTGCAGCGCCACGCAGTTCTGCCCGAAGAAGAACGTCCTGCGCGGCCAGATGGCGGCATTCCTCGTCCGTGCGCTCGACCTGCCGCCCGCGACCGACGACTACTTCATCGACGACGAGAGCTCGATCTTCGAGGGCGATATCAACCGCCTCGCCGAGGCCGGCATCACCGGCGGCTGCGGGCCGGAGAAGTTCTGCCCCGGGTTCTCGGTCAGCCGCGGCCAGATGGCGAGCTTCCTCGTCCGGGCGCTCGACCTGCCGTCGACGACGACCGATTACTTCGACGACGACGACGGCTCGATCTTCGAGGCGGACATCAACGCCCTCCGCGCGGCGGGCATCACCGGCGGCTGCTCGGCGAACAGCTTCTGCCCGGGCACGAAGGTGACCCGCGAGCAGATGGCGAGCTTCCTGTACCGGGCCCTCCGCTGATGCGGACGCCATCGGCTCGCCGCCACCTGCCCGCGGCGATCGCGCTGGCCGTCCTCGTCGCTGGCGCGGCGCTCCTGCCCACCGGCATGCCACAGGCATCGGCCGGCGGCGGCGTCATCCCGGACCTCGCGATGTCGCCGCTCAACTCGTACCGGGTCGAATGGGTGAACGGCCGGAAGCTGCTGCGCTTCACGGCCATGATGGTCAACGTCGGCTCGGGCCACTTCGAGGTCCACGGCCACCGCCAGAACACCTCGCAGCCGATGCAGGTCGACCAGATCATCCGGGAGTCCACGGCGCGCGGCAGCACGGTCACCCAGCGCATCCCGACCGGGGCCGAGGGCAAGTGGTCCGGCGACGGCCACAACCACTGGCACGTGCAGGAGATGATGCGCTACGACCTGTGGGGCGGCGCGGGCACGTTCCGCGGCGCGAAGGTCGGCTTCTGCTTCCTCGACAGCGACGTCTACAACTCGAGCCTGCCCGGCTACAGCGGCGGCTATTACCGCGGCTCGTGGTGCGGCTTCAGCCAGAGCGTGCTGAGCAACAAGATGGGCATCAGCATCGGCATGGGTGACGAATACGAGTGGTACCTCGCCTGGCAGTGGGTCGACATCACCGGCCTGCCGAACGGCGACTACACGGTGCGCGCCAAGGTCGACCCGTACGGGTTCTTCCTCGAGGAGAACGAGACCAACAACTGCTGGTACACCCGCATCCGCGTCAACGGCAACTCGGTCACGGCACTCGCCGCCGATGACGTCTGCGTCGACGACTGGTCCGCCTCCCCGTTCAGGGGGAACATCCAGTGGGCCTTCGACCAGGGCATCACGTTCGGTTGCGCGCCGGACCTGTTCTGCACGAACAACGCGGTGACGCGGGCGGAGATGGCGAGCTTCCTGGTCCGTGCCCTCGACCTGCCGCCGGCGACCGAGGACCATTTCGCCGACGACGAGGGCTCGATCCACGAGTCGGCCATCAACCGCATCGCCGAGGCCGGCATCACCGGCGGCTGCGGGACGGATCGCTTCTGCCCGTCGGCCAGGGTGACGCGCGCCGAGATGGCGAGCTTCCTGGCGCGGGCCTACGACCTGCCGCCGGCCACCGAGGACCATTTCGTCGACGACGAGACCTCGATGCACGAGTCGAACATCAACCGTCTTGCCGAGGCGGGGATCGCCGCCGGCTGCGCCACCGACCGGTTCTGCCCCAGCAGCTCGGTGACCCGCGGCCAGATGACCGCGTTCCTGTTCCGCGCCGCGAACTGAGCCCCGGCTCGTCAGCGGCGCCAGCTCCTTGGCGGCGCCGGCTCGTCAGCGCCAGGTGCCGGGCTCGCTGTCCGGCGGGGCGTCTCGCTGTCCGGCGGCGACGGCGGCGTCGATGATGCGCCACGCGTCCTCGACGCCCAGCCAGCCGCGCACGTCGGTTGGGCGCCGCTCGAGGGTCTTGTAGGTCTCGAAGAAGTTCTCGAGCTCGCGCAGCCGATGCGGCGAGAGGTCCTCGAGCTCGGACGTCTCGTCCCAGCGGGGATCGTCGTGCGCGACCGCCAGGATCTTGTAGTCGTGGCCCTTCTCGTCGGCCATGTCGAGCACGCCGACCGGGCGGGCACGCACGACGCAGCCGGGGAACGTCGGCTCGCTGATCACGACGAGGACGTCGAGCGGGTCGCCGTCATCGGCCAGGCTGCCCTCGATGAAACCGTAGTCGCACGGATAGTGGACGCTGGAGTAGAGGACCCGATCGAGGACGAACCGCCCGCGCCGATGGTCGTACTCGTACTTGTTGCGGCTGCCCGACGGGATCTCGACCGTGACCTCGATCGCCCCACGCGACGGAACCTGCATCGGGCGAGTATGCCGGATCGGATGCAACGATCCGAGCGCCACGGGCGTCAAGCGGATTGGCCGCGGAGTCCGCGGCTATACTGCCGTTCCCGCACCCGATCACTCCTCGGAGCCTCGTGAGCCGATCTCGACCTGCGCGTGACACCGACGCGCGCGCCGCCGCCGCCGCGTTCCTGTCCTTCCTCGTCCCGGGGCTCGGGCAGGGGTACAACGGCCAGTGGACCCTCGCGATCCTGCTCGTCACGCCGGTCCTGCTGCTCATCGGCCTCGGCGTCGCGGCGGTCGCCGGCAACGGCCCCTCGGTCGTCACCCGCCTGCTCGACACGCGCGTGCTCGTCGCGCTCATCGTCCTCGACGTCGCGCTCCTCGGTTGGCGGCTCGTCGCCATCCTCCAGGCCCACGCCGCGCGCCACCGGCTGTCGCTGCGCTCGTGGTCCGGGGCGGTCACCGGACTCCTCGTGCTGGCGACGATCGGCATGCACGCGCTGCCGGCGCTGTACGCCACGAAGGCAATCGACACGCTCGGGTCGGTCTCGCTCGAGGGTGGCGGCGCGCTGTTCGACGAGCACCAGGGCCGCGACATCGAGATCGGGGTGCCGTCCGACCAGCCCGAGGTCGGCCTCGGCCAGCGGGTGACCGTCCTCCTCGTCGGCGTCGACTTCGCGCCCGGCCGCGACCACCACCTCACCGACACGATGCTCGTCGCCACGCTCGACCCGGACACCGGCGACAGCGCGATGATCTCGATCCCGCGCGACCTGTACGGCGTGCCGCTCGGCGACGGCAGGGTCTACAACGCGAAGCTGAACTCGCTGCTGTCGACCGCCAGCGCCGATCCGGTGACGTACCCGCTCGGCGGTCCCGCCACGCTGAAGGCGGCGATCGGCGAGCTGCTCGGGACGCGGATCCACTACTTCGCGGCCATCGACATCGAGGGCCTGCGCGAGGTGATCGACACGATCGGCGGCGTCGACGTCACCGTCGAGCGCGCGATCGACGACCCGCGCTATCCCGACACCCTGACCGGGCAGCGCGGCCTGTACATCCCGGCCGGCCGGCAGCACATGGACGGGGCCACGGCCCTCGGCTACGCCCGCTCGCGGATGGGCCAGGGCGAGTCGGACTTCACGCGTGCCGAGCGCCAGCAGCAGCTCCTCGCCGCGATCGCCGCGAAGCTCACCGCGGGGAACCTCATCGTCACGTTGCCCGGCCTGCTGGATGCCGTGAAGCGCAACGTCGCCACCGACATCCCGTCCGACCGCATCCCGGCCATCGCGGGAGGCATCCAGGAGGCGGACCTCTCCGACATCGAGCGCGCCGTCCTGACCCCGGACGACGGCTACGTCAGCGTCGAGGCGTTCAGCGCGGCGGGGTACATCCTGCACCCCAACCTCGACGCCATCCGCGCGCTCGGCGACCGGATCTTCGGCACCTCGACGGCCGGCAACACCGACTCCTAGGCGGGCGCCTCGCTCCCGGCCAGGACATCGGCGATCCGCTCTGCGGCGTGGCCGTCGCCGTAGGCGGTCCGCCCGGCGGATGCCATCCGTTCCCGGGCCGCGGGGTCGCGGACGAGGCCCAGGGTCTCGCGGAACACGGCGTCGCGATCGGTCCCGACCAGGCGCACCGCGCCGGCCTCCACGCCCTCCGGGCGCTCCGTGACCGCGCGGGTCACGAGGACCGGGATCCCGAGCGTCGGTCCCTCCTCCTGGACGCCGCCCGAGTCGGAGACGGCGAGCATCGAGCCGGCGAGGAGCGCGAGGAAGTGCGGGTAGTCGAGCGGGTCGACGATTCGCGCCCGCGGATGCCCGGCGAGCCTCTGGCTGACCGGGGCGCGCGCCAGCGGGTTCGGATGGGTCGCGAACACGAGGCGCAGGTCGGGCTCCTCGTCGAGCACGGCGGCCAGCGCATCGGCGACGTTGGCGATCCCGCCGTCCCACGACTCGCGGCGGTGCGAGGTCGCGAGCAGGTACGGGCCGGCACCGACGAACTCGGCAAGCTCGGCCGGGAGACTGGCCTTCGTGGCGACGACGTGCCGGAGCGCGTCGACCACGGTGTTGCCGGTGACGACGACGCCCGCGGTGATGCCCTCGGCCTCGAGGTTGCGCGCCGCCCCGACGGTGGGCGCGAAATGCCAGCGCGCCACGACCGAGATCACGCGCCGGTTCATCTCCTCCGGGAAGGGGAGAGCGACGTCGTGCGAGCGCAGGCCCGCCTCGACGTGCCCGACCGGGATGCGGTGGTGGAACCCGGCCACCGCCGATCCGAAGGCGCTCGTCGTGTCGCCCTGGACGAGCACCGCTCGCGGCTTCCGCTCCTGGAGGAGCTCGCCGACCCCGGTCACCGTCCGGCTCAGGACGTAGTCCAGCGTCTGCCCCGGCCGCATGATGTCGAGGTCGAGGTCGGGCCCGATATCGAACAGGTCGAGCACGCCGTGGACGAGCTCGCGATGCTGGCCGGTCGTCACGACGAGCGTCGGCTCGCCCCGACGCCGGAGCTCGAGGATGACCGGCGCGAGCTTGATCGCCTCGGGTCGCGTGCCGAACAGGATCGCGATCGGGCAGCGCGGCCCGCTCACGGACGCCCTCCGCGCAGCGCGCCGAGGCTCCGCTCGGCCGCACGACGCAGCTCCTCGCGCATGGCGGCAACGCGCTCGGCCGTCACGGCGCCGCCAGCGTCGGCGGCGGTCCGCGCGGCGGCGGCGAAGGCGTCGGGGTCGATCGGCTTCGGTGCGCCGATGCGGGCGACGACCGGCTGGCCGGCCTGGGCGGCGAAGGCATCCACCTTCGGATCGTACGAGATCGCGACGGCCGGCACGCCGGAGGCGGCGGCCAGGATGAGGGCGTGGAGCCGCATGCCGATGACGAGCCGTGCACCGGCGATCGTGGCGAGCACGTCGTCGAGCGACGGGTCGCCCTCGAGCACCTCGGCGCCGGCAACGCCGGCCACGACCCGGCGCGAGGGCTCGACGTCGACGCCACGCTGCATGGGGAGCGCGACGATCGGCGCCCCCCCGGCGAGCCGCTCGAGGCCGGCGCGAATCATGTCCAGCATCGGTGCACCCCCCGGCCAGTCGCGGACGGCGACGACGATCGGACCGCCGTCGGACGCGCTGGGAGTCGGGGGCGTGAGCGCCAGCGCGGGGTCGGGGACGAGGTCGATCGGCCGACGGACGCCGAGCTCCCTGGCGAGGGCGATCGACGCTTCGTCGCGGAACGAGACCAGCGCCGCGCCGCGCAGCGCCGTGGCGGCCAGGCGACGGTTCAGCCCGCGGTCGATCGGCCCCAGGCCCTGGGCGTGGACGACGTAGCGGCGCCCGAGCGTACGGGCGAGGAGCATGAGCCCGGCGTAGTAGGCCACCGGCCGGGCCGACGTCCGGTCCTGGAGCAGCGAGCCGCCGCCGCTGACGAGCCCATCGGCCCCGCGGAGTGTCCGCATGATCGCCGGCAGCCCCATGCGCGGGACCGCCTCGACCCCGTGGTCGCGCCGTGTGGCGGCCGGATCGCCGGAGACCACGACGGCCTCCAGGCCGGGGTCGATGTCGCGCAGCGTGCGCAGCAGGCCGGCCAGGACGGCCTCGTCCCCAGCGTTGCCATAGCCGTAGTAGCCGGAGACGACGACCCTCATCCCCAGTGCCGGAGCGCGAAGTCACGTACGGGCGGCCAGGCCCGGCGGACGACGAGCAGGGCCACGACGCCGATGACGAACCCGAACCCGACCGCGTACGCGGTGCGCAGGAGCGAGACGAGGAGCGGCGTATGGAAGTGGCAGAACGTGTCGATCGCCGAGGCGGTCCCGATCGAGCCGATGGCGTACAGCCACCAGCCGTGCCGCCAGCGAGCCGTGACGAGAATGCCGGCGATGAGCGCCGGGAAGCCGATGAGGAACTCCTTCGTTCGCGGACGGATGTAGAGGAGGTCCTCGAGCCACTGGCGCAGGTTCAGCTCCCAGCTGGGGGCCGCGCCGGTGTTGCCCGAGCGGATGACGAGGTAGAGCCCCGCGGCCGCCACGATGCCGAGCGCCACCACCTGCCAGATCTCGATCGGAAGGCGGGCGACGCGCGGCAGGTCCCGCAGGCGTGGCTCGCCGAGCGAGCGGTACAGCGCCCACAGGCCGGTGATGGCGGGCGGCGCGACGAGCAGCGCCTTGACGCCGAAGAAGTCGGTCGAGCCGACGAGAAAGCGGTCCTCGTAGCCGAGGGCGGTGATCGTCAGGCCGGTCGCGAACACGACGGCCGCGGCACCGAGGTACTCCAGCGCGGCCGGGCCGATGCGCTCGCGCGGCCGGGCCACGAACACGGCGAGGGCCGAGGCGAGCACGGCCACCCCGAGCCGGAGGAGGTCGCCCGCGATGCCGATGCCGGCCAGCCAGCCGCCGATGAGCGCCGCCGTCCCGAGGCCGAACACGATCGCCAGCCACGGGTGCACCAGCGCGCCGCTGGCGACGACGATGGCAAGCGAGGCCAGGGCGGCGCCGGCGACGAGGAGCGGCGTCTTCTCGAGGGGCTCGAACGGTGCTGTGATGCCCGGCTCGAGGTCGCCGGCGAGATGCTCGCGGACGCCGGCGGCGACGGTGACGATCTCCTCGAGCCGTCCCTCCGCCGAGAGCGCCGGGGTCGGCCGCAGGAAGATGGTGTGGATGTTCCGCTCGCGCACGGCGCGGACCGCGCGGTCGATCGCCGTCGGCGGGTCGACCTGCTCGAGCTCAATGGCGTGGAGCCGCATGCCGGAGCCGACGCGCTCGACGTAGCGGGCGGTGCCCTCCTGCTCGAGGAGCTCGATGAGGAACACGCTATATCCGGTCGCGCGGAGCCGCTCGACGAGGCGCCGGAAGCTTTCGCCGTCATCGATGTACGGCGCCCGCGACCCGGTGAACAGGACGCGGTCGACGCCGAGCTCCTCGTTCAGGCGGTCGAGGGTGTCGCCGGTCGCGTCCGGGTCGCCGTCGACGGTGTCCGGCACGCGGGCGATGAGCCCGAAGCCGCGGTCCGCGATCTCGCGGGCGAGCTCCATGTCGTAGCCGACGACGACCTCGCGGACGTCCACTGCGCCGGTGACGTGGAGCATCGACAGGCCGCCGATCTCGAGCGGCTCGATCCTGCGCGGCGGGTTGCCGCCGGCCAGCGCCTCGGCGAGGCCATCCTCGCCGTCGAGGAATGCCGCATCGCCGTCGAGGAGGACGATGTACTCGCCGGGGCCCTCGGGGACCTGCGACGGGTCCTCACCGGCGAGGAGGAGCTGGCTGACGAGCTCGGCGCGCCGGAAGACGGCGATGCGGCCATCGGCCTCGAGGTCCTCAACGGTGCGCATCTCGAGCGCGATCGACGAGACGCCGGCCTCCTGGAGCTGTCGGTAGGCACCGTCGGCGTCGACGCCGCTCTCGATGATCGACTCGACCTCGGTGGCCGGCACGGTGACCTCGTAGACCCGGTGCGTCGACTCGATCCGGATGCGCTCGAGCAGCCCGGGGATCATCAGCAGCGTTGCGAGCGTGAGCGCGATGCCGAGGCCGAGGCGGGTGGCGGTCAGGCGGTTCATCGGCGGCGGAGCCTCCGCGTGCGAACGGCCTCGCGCAACAGGAGCCACAGGAAGCGGGTGTTCGTGATCGCGTAGCGGGCGAAGAGGCGTCGCGGCTCCTGGATGAGCCGATACAGCCACTCGAGCCCGAGCCGCTGCATCCAGCCCGGCGCGCGTCGCAGCTCACCGGCGAGAACGTCGAAGCTTCCACCCACGCCGATGGAGAACGGCACGCCCGCCGGACGCGCGTGGTGGACGAGGAAGCGCTCCTTGCCCGGGCTTGGCGTGCCGACGAACAGCAGCTTCGCCCCGCTGGCGGCGACCTCGGCCGCGATCGCATCGGCCTCGTCGTCGGAGAAGTAGCCGTCGCGGTGGCCGCAGATCAGCGTGCCCTCGGCAGCGAGCTTCGCGGCCAGCCCGTCGACGACATCGCGTCGCGCCCCGAGCAGGTAGACGCCCCAGCCGTGCTCGCGGGCCGTGGCGAGCAGCGCGGCCATGAGGTCGATGCCGGTCACCCGCTCGGGCGTCCGGAGGCCGAGGAGGCGGCTGCCCCAGACGACCGACTGGCCATCGGCGCTGACGACGTCTCCGGCGCGCAGGTCGGCCAGGTAGGCGCCGTCGTCGCGGGCCATGACGAGGTTCGCGGCGTTCACGCCGAGATGGACGCCTGGACTCCCCTCCTCGACGTGGCGCGTGATGGCCTCGACCGTCTCGCGCATGTCGAGCAGGTCGAGCGGGACGCCGAGAAACGTGGCGCGACGCCCGGTCATGCGCCGGGCTCCGTGCCGCGCCCGGCGAGGCGCAGCCGGGACGCCAGCCCCACGGCGTCGGACGGGCGTGGCACGAGGTCGACGAGCCGGCCGTCGGTGACGGAGCGATAGGCGAGGAGGAGCGCGATCGCCGTGGCCGTGTTGCTGAGGACGGCCGCGATCGCCGCGCCCCGGATGCCGAGGGCCGGGATGAGCGCCACGTCGAACGCGAGCGTCGTGCAGACCGACAGGAGCGCGGACAGCGACACGAGGCCAGGACGGCCGCGGCCTTTCAAATCCGAGGCGATCATCCGGCCCAGCGACAGCGGCACGATCCCGACGAGCGCGAGGAGCAGGACCGATGCACCGGCCACGTAGGCCTCGCCGAAGGCGATGCCGAGGATGGGCTCGGCGAGGAGGGCGACCACGGCCGCGGTGGCGATCACGACGAGGAGGGTGGCGCGCACGATTCGCTCGGTCGTCGCCGTCGCGCGGCGGTCCTGCTGGCCGGCGACCTGGGGGAAGACGAGCGACGCGGCGGCGGTGGCAACCTGCCCGACGACGTCCGAGACCCGCACGGCGACGAAGTATATGCCCGCTGAGCTCAGGTCGAGGAAGGCCGGCACGAGGAGCAGGTCGAGCCGGACGCCGAGGAACTGGAAGATGTTGCCGACCTGGCCGCGGAGCCCGAAGCGGAGCGCCTCGCCCCCGACCTGCCGATCCAGGCGCGGCCGGATCGGCGTCTCGCCGCGCGAGCGCAGGATGGCGAGGAGCGCTCCGCCGGCGTAGCCGAGCGCCATGCCGAGGACGAGGCCCCAGTCCTCGCGCAGGACGAAGACGAGGAGCGCCACGGCGACGAGCGAGCCCCAGCCGCGCACGAGCTCGGCGAGCGTGTACGCCGGCCGATGGCCGAGCCCGAGCAGCAGCGCGCCGCTGAACTCGTAGGCGATCATCCCGGCGCCCATGAGCGCGGCAGCCCCGACGAGCAGCCACGCGTCGGTGCCGATGACGAGGGCGAACACGAGCGGGGCGCTGACGAGGACGGCGGCGAACGCGACCGCCGCGCCGATCGCGGCGAGCCCGGTGAGCGCCGGCACGATCGCCCGCCGCTCGTCCGGGCGCTGCTGGAGGAAGTAGATCGTGGCGATGTTCAGGCCGCCGTTGCCGATCAGGCCGGCGATGAGGCCGATGGTCTGGCCCACCGCCGCCGACCCGACCTGCGCCGGGTCGAGCAGGCGCGCCGCGACGACGTTGATGGCGAAGAATGCGACGACCGTCGACAGCCGGGCGACGGCGAGCAGTGCGATGCTCGCGCCGAGGCCGCGCGCGCGCCCGCCGGCGGCCGGCGCCGTCACCGAGCCGATCAGCGGCCCCCGTGTGCCACGAGGGCCGGAATCGTCTTCAGGATGATCTTCAGGTCGAGCCAGATCGACCAGCCGTCGATGTAGTGCAGGTCGTGCTCGACCCAGCGGTCGAAGTCGGGGTCGTGGCGCGCCTCGACCTGCCACAGGCCGGTGATGCCCGGCTTCATCGACAGCCGGCGCCGATGCCAGACGTCGTACTCGGCCACCTCGGACGGGAGCGGCGGCCGAGGCCCGACGAGGCTCATCGAGCCGGTGAGCACGTTCCACAGCTGCGGCAGCTCGTCGATCGACGTGCGGCGCAGGATGCGGCCGACGCGCGTGATGCGCGGGTCATCGGACGCCTTGAAGGCGATCGCGTCCCGCTCGTTGAGGTGCCGCACTTCGTCGAGCCGCGCCTCGGCATCGGGCACCATGCTGCGGAACTTGTAGATCGTGAACGGCCGGCCATGGAGGCCGATGCGGGTCTGGCCGAAGACGACCGGCGGCCCGTCGAAGATCCGAATGGCGAGGGCCGCGGCGAGCAGGATCGGACTGAGGATGATGAGGCCCACGAGCGCGCCGACGATGTCGATCGCGCGCTTGATGGCGAGGCCGACCTCCCGCTGCCCGTCGTGGACCAGCGAGCGCACGACGAACCCGTCGAACTCCTCGGTCGGGCCCGGGTACTCGTCGATCGGATCGATCGGGATGCGGACCGTCTTGCCGACGCCGGCGGCCACGCCGGTGATCGGCTCGAGCAGGTGTGAGGCGGTGGGGGACAGACAGACGGCCACCTCGTCCACGACGTGGTCGTGGAGGATGTCCTCGATCTGCTCAACCCTGCCGAGGATCGGCCGCGTGACGGTTCCCTCCTCCTCGCCCGGCGCGACGAGATGGCCGACGATGCGGATCCCGAGCCCCGGATGGGCCTCGACCCGGTCGGCGAAGGACTGGGCCAGCGGCCCGGCACCCGCCACGAGCATGAAGCGCGAGTCGTATCCGCGACGCCGCACCTCCTCGAAGTAGCGGCGCAGGACGACGCGCGTCGCGAGCGAGACGACGAACTGGGTGGTGAACAGGAGCACCAGGAACAGGCGGCTGACGTCGACCTGCTTGAGGAGGAAGAGCGCCGACAGGGTGATGGCGATCATCACGATCATCGCGCGGCCGAGGTCCCGCACCTCGGTCCACACCTGCCAGCGCACGTCGAGGCGGTACAGGCCCGATGCCCACAGCACGACGACCCAGGTCACGGCGAACAGCGTCGCCGCGACGCGCTGGTCGATGCCGATGACCGCCCACAGGTAGCTGGGGTCGCCCGCACCGAATCGGATGATCGAGGCGACCATGAACACGAGGGCAGCCACGATCCCGTCGCCGATCATCAGCGCGATGCGGAGCGCCATGAGGTGTCGTCGAATCATGTCCCGTCCATTCGTGCCTGCGAACGACGCCGCTCAGGGCGCCCCCAAATGTACGCCGAAATGGCCCCGGACGGCAGTGCCGGTGGTCCCCAGGGTGCCGGCCGCTGAGCGGCCGGGCTACGATGCCGTGGATGCTGCGGCGGATCCTCGACCTGCCCGTCCTCGCCGGCGCCGTCGTCGTGTCGGTGCTGGCGTTGCTCGTCGCCCTGTTCCAGATCGACGCTCGGAGCCTGTGGTTCGACGAGGCGATGAGCGTGCGGGCGGCGCACCTGCCACGCGACCAGTTCCTGAAATTCGCGTTCGATCAGGAGGCGTTCACCGCCCTCTACTACACGTTCCTGCGCGGCTGGCTGAAGGTCGGCGACACGATCTTCCTCGTCCGGCTGCCGTCGGCGATCTTCGCCGCCGGGGCCGTCGGCTTCACGTTCCTCATCGGTCGCCGCCTGCTCGGCCCAGCCGCCGGATGGGTGGCCGCCCTGCTGCTGGCGGTGCACGCGCTCCACCTTCAGTACGCCCAGGAGGCCCGCACCTACGCGCTGGCGGAGCTGGCGGTGACGGCCGCGACCTGGATGTTCCTCGTCGCACTCGACCGCAACCGCTGGTGGGCGTGGGTCGCGTACGCGGCACTCGTCATCGTCGCCGTCCACGCGCATTTCTTCGCCGTCATGGTCGTCGCCGCCCACGCGCTCGCGTTCCTGCTGCGGTCCGGCGAGCGGCCGTGGGTCGGCGCCGTGGGGGCGTGGTCCGTGGCGGCGATCGCCTCGTGGCCGCTGGCCAGCTGGCTGCTGAGCAACGACCAGACCCGGGGATGGATTCCCGCGCTGTCGCCGATCCGGCTGCTCAACGTCCTCGGCTGGCTCGGTGGCGCCAACGCCTTCAGCTCGCCGGCCGCGGTCCGGCTCTTCGCCGTCGCGACCGGCCTGGCCCTCGTCGCCGCTGCCGTGGTCGCCGCCCGAATGTGGCGCAACCGGACCGAGGAGCGGTGGCCGTGGATCCTCCTCCTCGGCTGGGTCCTCGTGCCGATCGTCGGCGGCGCGATCGCATCCGTCGTCGTCAAGCCGGTCCTCGCCGAGCGCTACCTCCTGATCGTCCTCCCCGGCCTGGCCCTGATCGTGGGTGGGCTGCTGGTTCGCGCCCGACCGGGCGTGATGCGCGTCTCCGCGGTCCTCGCCACGGTGGGCATCCTCGCCGTCGGGACGTACACGGTGACCGGCAGCGAGATGAAGAAGCCCGCCTTCGACGAGGCGGTGGCGTACATCGCCGCGGAGGATCGGCCCGGCGATGCCCTGATCACCGAGCCCGGGTGGCAGTGGGTGCCCCTCGAGTACGCGATGACGCAGGCGCCGGAGCGTCCCACCCTGACCCGGATCGTCACCAACCCGGTCATCGAGCCGCCGGAGGACACGATGGAGCGCCTGGTGGAGGGCTACGAGCGCGTCTGGCTGGTCGTGGTCGACGGGCACGCCAGGCCCGAGCGGCACGCGTACGGCTATCTCCACCTCCTCGAGCGCTCGTACCACCTCGTCGACAGCCGCGTCGTGCACCTGGTAGGCGTCTTCCTGTACGAGCGCTCGCCCTGAGGGCGAACGAAGGTCAGCCGGCCATCGGTCAAAAGGCCGATGCGGGCGCCGGTTCCAAGGCATAGGCTGGCGCGATCGGCGCCGCCGCAGCCGGCCGCCGGCCCTCACCCGGACGTGCCCGACGTCCCCGGGGAGGTCCCGAGCTGCAAGGAGGGTCCCAGATGCTCCGTCCCCGCCCCGCCCGCCCCCGGTTCCGAGGCCTGATCCTCGGGTTCGTGAGCGCCATGCTCCTGGCCTTCCCACTCGGCGTTCTCGCCAGCCACCAGTTCACTGACGTCCCGGACAGCAACCCATTCCACAACGACATCGATGCGCTCGTCGACTCCGGTGTGACGAGCGGCTGCGGCGGCGGGAAGTACTGCCCGAGCAGCAACGTCACGCGCGGCCAGATGGCGGCGTTCCTCAACCGCCTCGGCGCCCTCGGCCCGGGCAAGACCCCAGTCGTCAACGCCGCCACCTCGCAGAAGACCGACGGTTGGGACATCGGATGCCCGGACGGCACGACCTGGGCCGGCGGCATCTGCCTCGAGACCTCGACCCGGACCGCGGCGAGCATCTATGACGCCTCGGCCACGTGCCAGGCGCTCGGTGGCACGCTCTTCGGCCGCGGGCAGCAGTGGATGCTTCCGAACTCGCTGACCCTGCGCGGCGCCAACAACAACGGCGACATCACGCTCAGCGGCGCCGGTGAGTGGAGCAGCGATATCTGGGTCGACGATACCGACGGCTACCTGGGCATGGTGGCCTACGACTTCCTGACCGGCACGCTCCTCATCGGCGAGGATGCGGCGACCGATCACGTGTACCGCTGTGGCGCGGTGCCGCTGTCGTTCGACGGCCTGGTCATCATCCCGCTCGGCGGCTCGCCGGACAACGAGCTGCCGGCCGCGCCGGAGTCCGAGTTCGTTCCCGTCCCGCTGAACCCGGACGGCACGCCCAAGGACTGACGGCCACCGTCCAGGCTGCATCTCGGCGGCCGCCGGTCGATGACCGGCGGCCGCTTTCGCATAGACTCGGGATCTCATGTCCCGCATCCTCGTCGTCGAGCCGGTGGCCCAGCCGGCGCTCGATGCCCTCTCCGCCGCCCACGACACCGAGGTCCGGCTCGGGATGCCGCGCGCCGAGCTCCTCAACCTCCTGGCCGAGGGCGGCGGGTTCGACGCGCTCGTCGTTCGGTCGCAGACCCGCGTCGACGCGGAGCTCCTCGCCGCGGGCGCGCCGCGGTTGTCGGTCGTCGGTGTGGCGAGCGTCGGTGTCGACCGGATCGACGTCGAGGCGGCGACCCGCGCGGGCGTCATGGTCGTCAACGCCCCAACCGGCAACACGATCGCCGCCGCCGAGCACACCATGGCCCTCATGCTCAGCCTCCTGCGCCACATTCCGGACGCGAACGCGTCGATCCGGGCGGGGGAATGGGAGCGCGGCCGCTATACCGGGCGCGAGCTGCGCGGCAAGACACTCGGCATCATCGGCCTCGGGAAGATCGGCAAGTCGGTCGCGCGCCGGGCGTCCGGCTTCGAGATGCGGGTCATCGCCACCGACCCGTACCTCACCGACGAGCAGGCCAGCGAGGCCGGGGCGAAGCTCGTCGGCCTGCCGGAGCTCCTCCATCGGTCCGACGTCATCACCGTCCACACTCCGCTGACGACGCAGACGCGCGGCCTCCTCGGTCGTGCGCAGCTCGAGGCCACGAAGCCCGGCGCGTTCGTCCTCAACGTGGCCCGTGGCGGCATCGTCGACGAGCAGGCCCTGGCCGATGCGCTCGCCTCCGGCCACCTCGCCGGCGCCGCGGTCGACGTGTACAGCACCGAGCCGATGGCGCCGGACAACCCGCTGCGCAGCGCGCCGAACATCGTCCTCACCCCGCACCTCGGCGCGTCGACGGCCGAGGCGCAGGACCGGGTGGGCCTCGAGATGGCCGAGCAGGTCCTCATGGCCCTCGGCGGCATCACGCCGCCGTACGCGGTCAACGCGCCATCGGTGGCGCCCGAGACGGCGCCGAAGCTGCGTCCGTACGTCGAGCTCGGTCGGCGGCTCGCGCTCCTCGCGCGTCAGCTCGCTCCCGCGGCCTTCGACGCGGTGAGCCTGACCTACGCCGGGGAGATCGCCGCCGGCGAGTGCGCGCCGATCCGGACCGCGGCGCTCTCCGGGCTGCTCGAGGCGGTCACCGATCAGCGCGTGAACGCCGTGAACGCGGATCTCGTGGCGCGCGAGCGCGGCCTCGTCGTCCGCGAGGAGCGGACCGGCTCATCCGAGCCCTGGGCCTCGCTCGTCCAGCTCGCCGTCGGACCGGCCGACGGCGCGCCGTCGCTGACACTGGCCGGCTCGACGGCCCATGGCCGGCCCCACCTCGCCGGGGTCGACGGCTTCGCGATCGATGCCGAGCTGGCCGGCACCATGCTCGTCACCCGCCACCACGACCGGCCCGGCATCGTCGGCGCGGTGGGGACGATCCTGGCCGAGGCCCGGATCAACATCAGCTCGCTCGAGCTGTCACGGCTGTCGGAGCACGGCGAGGCGACGATGTTCGTGTCGGTCGACGACCCCGTGCCCGAGGTGGTGCTCCACCGCATCGGGTCGGCGGACGGGATCATCGACGTCCGCGTCGTCATGCTTCCCGAGCGGGCCTGAGCAGGCTCCGGCGACCGTCCGAAGAGGGACCGAGGGCTGGACGTCGCCGCCCAGCCCTCGATGCGGGTGTGCCGAGGAGATCGGCGTCAGCGGTTGGCCGCTCGCTCCCCGGACAGCTCCGGCTGGCCGAAGCTCGGCACGTCGGACTTGACCGGGGGCGGCACGGTGACGCTGCCGAACGGCGAGTACGTGGCCGTCATCGATGCGAGGAGCACGCCCGGATCCTCGCTGATGCCCTGCGTGGAGGCGCCCTCGAGCACGATGGGCTGCGTGAAGATATTCGCGTACGCCCCGAAGCTCGCCTCCTCGCCGGACGGCACCTGGAACGTCCACTGGATCGTGCCGCTGTTGGCGTGGGTCGCGCCGTACACCGCGTCGGGCACGATGAACCAGGTCTGCGGCGACGTTGCGGGCCCGTTGAGTTGGTCGATCCCGATCTGCACGCCGCATGGGCACATCGTCAGGTCCATCACCAGCACGCTGACGTCGGCCGTCACGGTGACGTACCCGACGCCGCCCGGCACGCCGCCGGCGGGGATGTCGATCTCGGCGATGTAGCTACCCTCGAAATCGGCCAGGCTGATCTCGCCATAGCTCGCGGCCGTCACGCCGAGGCCGCGGTGCAGGAAGGCGGCCATCTGGCCGCGGTTGACCGGGCTGGTCGGGCAGTAATTCGTGGCCGAGCAGCCGTTCGTGATGCCGGCGTCGACCAGCGCGTCCACGTCGCCGTGGTACGGGTTGCCGGTCGGCACGTCGGCGAACTGGTGCGAGGCGAGCACGAGCGCCGGCAACGAGGTCAGCGCGAGCACGAGGCCGAGCACGAGGCCGATGCGTCGCGTCCGTCGCGGGGCCGGGGCGGATGGCATCGATTGGGCAGCGGATGAGTCCATTGGGCGGGCGCCCTCCTGTACGACACGGGCCGCCGCGCCGGCGGCCCACCGACCGGCATCGTACGGGCGCGGCGAGCCTCGGGCGGGGCGAAATCGACCGGTATCATCGGTCCGATGCCGAAACCGTTCGCATCCAGCGCCGATCTCGACGAGAAGCAGGCGAGGCTCGAGGTGCTCGCCCCGGGCGTGGTGGCCTACACCGCCGAGGGCGACCCGAACGTCGGCGCCATCGTCGGTACCGATGCGATCACCGCCATCGAGGCCCGGGCGACGCCCCTCATGGCGCGACGCTGGATCGACGAGCTGCGGGCGAACGTCGGCGACCTGCCGTTCGGCGACCTCGTGCTGACCCACTACCACGCCGTGCGCACGCTCGGCGCATCGGCGTTCGACGCCCGGCGGATCGTGGCCCACGCGAACACGGCGGCGCTCATCGAGGAGCGCGGCATGGAGGACTGGGCGAGCGAGCAGGGCCGGATGCCGCGGCTCTTCCAGGGCGCCGAGACGATTCCCGGCCTCACGCGACCGACCGACACGTTCACCGAAGCGCTGGCGCTCGAGATCGGCGACCGGCGGGTCGAGCTGCGCCACCTCGGCCTCGGCCACACCTCGGGCGACATCGTCGTCTGGCTGCCCGAGGAGCGGATCCTGTTCGCCGGCGACCTCGTCGAGGCGCAGGCCGCGCCGTACATGGGCGACTCGTACCCCGAGGCATGGTCGACGACGACGCTCGACGCGGTGGCGGACCTCGATGCCGATCAGCTCGTCGGCGGCCGCGGGCCGGTCGTGCGCGGGGAGGCCGTCAGGCAGGCGATCGAGGATACGCGAGCCTTCATCCGCACCACGATCGAGGCCACCCGCGAGGCGCGCGACGGCGGGGGCACGCTGAAGGACGCGTTCCGGCTCGCGCACGAGCGCCTCGCACCGCGCTACGCGGGCTTCCCGATCTTCGAGCACACGATGCCGTTCAACGTCCAGCGCACCTGGGACGAGCTCGACGGCATCGCGCATCCCCGGATCTGGACCGCCGAGCGCGACCGTGAGGTCTGGGACGCCCTCCAGGACTGACCCTGCCACGGGGCCACAGCCCGCGCCCCACCGTGGCGCCGCGGTCGGGGTCGTCGGCGCCGGGGCGGTCGGGCTGACCCTCGCCGCTCGGCTGGCGCAGCACGGCGTGCCGGTCACGATCCTCGAGGCCGAGCCGGACCACGCCCGCATCGGCTCACGCGCCATCTGCATGCAGCGCGAGACGCTCGAGATCTGGCAGCGGATGGGGGTCGGGCAGGCGATCGCCGACCGCGGCATCCAGTGGCGCGTCGGCCGCACGTATTTCAGGGGCCGCCTCCTGTTCAGCATCGACCTGCCGACGAGCGACGAGGAGTTCCCGCCGTTCGTGAACATCAGCCAGACCGAGGTGGAGGAGCGGCTCGAGGCGCGGGCCCGGGAGCTCGGGGTCGAGGTGCTGTGGGGGCATCGGCTCGCCGCGGTCGACCAGGATCCCGACGGCGTGACGGCGATCGTCGAGACGCCGGATGGGGCGCGGCAGCATCGGTTCAGCTACCTCGTCGGCTGTGACGGCGCGCATTCGGGGGTGCGCCACGCGCTCGACATCGGCTTTCCGGGCCTGACGTTCCAGGACCGATTCCTCATCGCCGACGTGCGCGTGCGCCTGCCGTTCACCCACGAGCGCCATTTCCATTTCGACCCGCCCTGGAACCCCGGCCGCCAGGTCCTGCTCCATCCGCAGCCGGACGGCATCTGGCGCATCGACTGGCAGGTCCCGCCGGAGACCGATGTCGACGCCGAGCGCCGGTCCGGCCGGCTCGACGCGCGCATCCGGGCCGTCGTCGGGGCCGATGCGGACTACGAGCTCGTTTGGCTCACCGCCTACCGATTCAGCCAGCGCCTCGCCGATGCCTTCCGCGCCGGCCGCGCGTTCCTCGCCGGCGACGCGGCCCACGTCATGTCGCCGTTCGGCGCGCGGGGCATGAACTCGGGCGTCGCCGATGCGGAGAACCTCGCCTGGAAGCTCGCTGCGGTGCTCGGCGGCGCGCCGGAATCGCTGCTCGACACGTACGAGGTCGAGCGGAGAACGGCCGCGCTCGAGAACCTCGCCGCCACCGAGGCGACGATGCGCTTCCTCACGCCACACGGCCCGCGGCGGCGGATGTGGCGCAACACCGTCCTGCGCCTCGCACCGTGGTCGGGCTGGTTCCGGCGCCGGGTGAACTCCGGCCGCCTCGCCGAGCCCGCCCGGTACGCCGCCGATGGACCGCCGGAGCCCGGGCTGCCCCGTCACGGTACCGTGGCGCCCGACGTCCACCTGGCCGACGGCTCGCGCCTCCGCGACCGGTTGGGGTCGGGGTTCGTCCTCGTCGTCCCGCGCGACGTCCCCGGAGCGCCACGTGTCGAGACCGTGGTCGTGGGAGCAGGCACGCCGTACGGCGAGGGCCGCGGATGGCTCGTCCGGCCCGACGGCTACCTCGCCGGGTCGGGGCCGGTCGGCGAGCTCGGCGGCTGGATCGAGCCGGCCCTGGAGCGGGCGCGGGCGACCGGCTGGGCGGGTTGAGCGGCGCCGGTCAGCGAGTGGCGCGCCGGCGGAGCGTGGCGGCCAGGACCAGTCCCAGGGCCGCGAGCAGCGCGATCCCGATCGGCGCCCGAGGGTCGGTGGAGGGCGGCGGCGCGGTCGCGACGTCCGGCAGCTCGCCCCCCGACGTCGCCTGGCTCGGCGCGGGGGTCGGGGCCGTCGGCGCGGCGACCACGACGATCTGCCCGGTCATCGACGGGTGCGGCGTGCAGAGGTAGTCGTACGTGCCGGCCTCGGTGAACGTGACGCTGTAGCTCTCGCCCTGCCCGAGGAGCCCGGAGTCGAACGCCCCGGACGTGCTCGTGGCCGTGTGCTCGACCTGGTCGAGGTTCGTCCAGGTCACCGTCTCGCCGACCTGGATCGTCAGCGTCGCCGGGGTGAAGGCGAAGTCCTCGATCTCGACGAGGTGCGAGCTCCCTGCCCGGACGCCGCTCGCCGGAGCGAGCGCCAGGGCGATTGCCGCTGCGACGGCCAGCAGCAGCCCGAGCAGGGCGAGCGGCTGGATCGGCGATCGGCTCAGGCGGGTGGCGGGCATCGGCGAACCTCGTTCCGGAAACGCTGTGGACAACTCGCCGAATCGTAGCGAAGTTCGTGGACAACCGGGCTTGAATCGGGCCGGTGCGGCGTGGCACCATCAGGTCGTCCCGAAGGGGCAGCTGGCTGATCCGAGATCACCTCAACGATCGCCGCGGTTCCTTCGGGACATTTGCGTGTCCCGTGGTTCCGCGCTCCCCGGTCAGAACGCCCAGAGGCCGACGGCGAAGCGCCAGGTGAACCAGGCCATCGCGAATGCCGATGCCGCCGCGAGCAGCCAGCCTACCTTCGGCCACCGATCGGCGATGACCGCGAAGCCGACGACGATCCCGAACAGGACGAGCACGTAGCGCGGGACGCTGATGACGAACGACGTGCTGACCATGATCAGCCAGTTGCCGGCCATCCACGCCGCCCACGAGGCACGCCACCAGATCGCGGTGGCGATCGTCGCGACGAGCCCGAGGAAGATCGCCGCCAGCTCGGCCCAGCCGTAGAGGAGCGCCGAGTCCGGGTTCGGATCCGACAGCCAGCCGGTGATGTTCCCGATCCCGGTCCACGGCCACTCGAGATGCTTGAACCAGTGCGTGCGCTGGATCTCGGTGAACGCGAGCGGATCGCCGTACACGATCCAGTTCAGCCCGAGGTAGATCCCGAAGCCGATGCCGACGAGGGCCATCGCCGCCACGGCCGTCCACGGGACGGCCCGGTCGCGACGCCACTGGAGGACGGCCTCCACGGCGAGGGCGGGCACGAGCACGAGGCCGTTGATCCGCGCCAGCGCCGCCAGCAGGCCGATGCCCCCGGCCCACCACCATCGGCCGGTCCGCGCCAGCCACAGCGAGCCGAAGGCGAGCGCCAGGAACAGCGCCTCGGTGTAGCCGATATGGAGGAAATACGCCGTCGGAAAGATCAGCAGGAACAGCGCCGCCAGCATGCCGACCCGATGGCCGAGGTCGATCGCCACGAGGCGATACAGGACGGGCGCGACGAACAGCGACGCGATGGTGCTCACGATCAGGGCGGACACCGCCGGCGCGCCGACCACGACGTTCACGGCGCCGACGAGCCACGGGAAGAGCGGGAAGAAGACGATGTACAGGTCGACGTCGCCGGGGTACACCTGCTGGTAGCCGGGCTCGTGGAGCGTGCCCGGGTCGTGCGCCATGTAGCCGAAGACGGCGATATCGGTGTAGTGCGGCGCGTCCCATCGGTCCCATGGCTCGGTCAGGTTCGGGACGTGCCCGCTCACCAGCCACAGGCCCACGAAGCCGATGACGAACACGGCCAGCTTCACCGCCAGCGTGGCGGCGACGAGCATGAGGTCGGTGCGTCGCGTGCTCGGGCCGAACATCCCGCGGCACTATACCGATGGACCCCGCCGATGGCCGGATCGGCGGTTGGACCCCCTCCCGATCGGCTGTTAGGATTGGGCCTCTTCGGTCGGGGCGTGGCGCAGCTTGGTAGCGCGCGTCGTTCGGGACGACGAGGTCGGAGGTTCAAATCCTCTCGCCCCGACCAATACCCAAGTCCTCCGACTTGGACGCCGCCATCCCCAACAGCCAGGCGTGCTCCGCGCGCGGATGCGAGCGCGTGAGCGATGCGGTGAGTTGCAACGATTGCGGGTTTGGAATCGGCCGGCTTGAATGGGGCTCAATGACCGCGCGCAAACGAAGCCGCTGGGGACGGCTGGTGGAGCTCGTCGACGGGCACAAGCGGGATGCGCCTCCCGAGAAGGTTCCGCCACGCCAAGTGACTAGCCAAACCGTCGTCGAGAACGCGACAGTCGCGGCCGACATGGTCTACGGCGGCGGATCCTACGTTCTGGCAGATCCCCTCGAGGAAGTGACCCTCATTCGTTCGCGCTTCGAGATGTGGCAGCACCCCCAGCAGCGCTCGCTCCAGGAGAGGCCAACAGTTCGACGCTTGCACGTGGAGCGGTGTCACGTCACAGCCTCCGATCTCGGGCCACTGGTCATCGAGGACAGCACGCTGGACACGGTCTGGATCCACCGCGGCAAGTGGGGGCCACAGAGCATCGGGGGATCGGTCTTCAAGCACGTAACGGTCCGAGGCAGGATCACCGGATCGGTCAGCGTGTTGCCGTACCCGCACGCGTATGCGTTCGATCCGAAAGACCGCACGGTTCGCGAGCGATTCATGGAAGCGAACGCCAGGTACTACCGAAGCGTTGACTGGGCTTTGGACATCAGCCAAGCAGAGTTCACCTCGTTCGACAACGAGTGGGCTGACGTCCCAGCGCGTCTGTACCGGCGCGACCCGGAGACGCAGGTCATCGTCACGCGCGAGTCTTGTCTCGGGCGCGATTGGCGCGCCGCGGCTGAAGACTCGTACTTGTGGGTCCATCTAGAGCGGTTCTTGGAATCGGGATTCGCCGATACCGTCATCGTGGCTCCAAAGCGAAGCAAGCACTTCGACGCGGTGATGGCGGCCATAGGCCGCTTGCGCGATATCGGCGTGGTGCTCCCGGGCTGAGCGGCACACGCGCTCCGCAGCTGGCGATCTGCCAGCGCCGCGACCCCGAGGACTGATCGGCGGACGATTCGGCCGCGGCGATGCTAGCGGCGGACGACGCGCACGATCCGGTCGTCGTTGCCGTTGCTCGTCGACAGGTACAGCGCGCCATCGGGACCGATGACGGCCGCCCGCAGGCGGCCGAATCGCCTGTCGAGCAGCGTCTCGACCTCGGCGATCTCGCCGTCGGGCGAGACGGTGAATCGGCGGAGGTCCTCCTCCTTCAGGGTGGTGACGACGAGGTCGCCTTCCCAGTCGCCCCAAGAGTCACCGGTCAGGAACGTGGCGCCGGATGTCGCCAGCGTCGGCGAGCCGGAGGCCCACGCCGGGGCGGCGTAGTCGCTTGCCGGGCCGCAGCCGTCGGGCCACGGGCCCGGCGTATCGGCTCCCGTCCAGCACGGGTAGCCGTAGTTCGCGCCCGCGACGATGACGTTGAGCTCGTCGTTGACATCGGTGCCGTGCTCGGCCACGACGACCATGCCGTCCGAGCGGATGGCGATGCCCTGCGGGTTGCGATGGCCGATGCTGACCACGTTCGTCGCCGTGCCGTCGAGCGCGACGCGGAGCACCTTGCCGTTGAGCGCCGAAGGGTCCTGCGCCGGGTTGTCCAGACCCGCGATGTTCGCGTCGCCGATCGTCAGCCACACGGACCCGTCGGCGTCGATCTCGACCGCGCAGCCCTGGTGGCGCGGGCCCCCGATCGCCTCGCCAATCGGCAGCGCCTCGAACGGGCTCAGCGAGCCGTCGACGGCAATGGTCGCGCGCAGGAGCTCGACCCGCCACGGCGCGCCGCCATCGCCGCCCGCATCGCGCGAGGCGCAGACGATGACCTGGTCGCCGGTCACGGCGATGCCCATCAGGCCCGACTCGAGCTCGGCGCGGACGTCGGGGATCGTCGCGGTGTGGAGCAGCTCGGCGCCGGGCTCGCCAGAGGCGAAGACGAGGACGCGCCCGGCGCGCTCGGTGACGATCATGCGGCCCTCGTCGTCGAAGGCGAGGTCCCACGGGTGCTCGAGCCCGTCCTGGACGACCTGGGTGACGACCGGGTCGAACGGCCGGACGAGCCAGACGAGCGCCGCGCCGATCCCGACGACGGCGACGAGTGCTGCGACGATGGCGATCGCCGCGCGGCTCAGGTGACGATCTCGTGGAGCTCGACCGATTCCGGGACGCCACGGAGCCGATACGGACCCAGGGCGCGCACGCGGAGCTCCATGCCGGCCGCGCAGGCGGCGTCGTACGTGGCGCGCGAGATGACGATCTGGCGCCCCTCCGCCACGGCCGCCACGCGCGCGCCGACGTGGACCGCGAGGCCGACGTAGCCCGACGGAGTCAGGGTCGGCCGGCCGGTGTGGATGCCCATCCGCACCCGGACGCGCGGGCCGGCCGTCCAGGGCCCGGTGGCGAGGGCGCGCTGGGCGTCACATGCGGCGGCGATCGCGCCGGACGCGGACGTGAACGCGGCGAGGTACTCGTCCGCGCGAGCGTCGACCTCGTGGCCGCCGGATCGGCGGACGGCGCTGCGGATCGTGCGGCGGACGGCGGTCAGGAGCGGGCCGTATCGGTCACCCAGGCGCGTGACGAGCCCGGTCGAGTCCTCGATATCAGTGAACAGGAGCGTGACCGTGCCCGTCGGGAGGCGTCGCTCCGGCTGCAGCTGGCGGTCGATGAACCCGAGCGGGACGATGCCGTATCGCTTCGCCGCCGCGAGCAGCTTCGTGCGGGCACGGTGACGCGCCGCCTCGTCCTCGAACAGCACGCGGTCGAAACGGGCCAGCGCGTTGCGGACATGGGCCTCGTCGTGGATCGGCAGGCGACGCTTGCCCGTCGAGTCGATGTACGCGAACGCGCCGTCGGGCAGCGCCGCCCGTTCCTTCGCTCGGAGATCGGCCATGGCGGGGCCATGATCGCACGCATTCCTGCCATCGCCTGTCAGGAGCTATCGAACATCGAAGTGCAGGGGCTATCTGAGCCGGGGGAGAACCTCCCGGCCGAAGACCTCGACGAAGCGCTCCTGCTCGGGACCCACCTCGTGGAGGAACAGGCCGTCGAACCCGCGCTCGAGGTCGCCACGCAGCCACTCGACGTGGCGGTCGAGGTCCGCCGAGATGCGCACCGCACCGTCGACGTCGTCCGGAGTGACGTGCTGGGCGGCCGCGGCGATCTGCTCCGGATGGGCGAGATCGGTCATCACGCTGTTCGGCAGCGTGTTCTGGCCCCAGGCCTCGAAGGCGGCCCGCCGCGCCTCCTCCTCCGAGGGCGCCCAGGCGAGGTGGACCTGAAGGTACATCGGCTTGCCCTCGCCACCGTTGTCGCGGAAGGCGCGGACCACGGCGTCGAGCATCTCGTCGGGCTGGACGACGGTGATGAGCGCGTCGGCCCACTCGGCGACCCAGGCGGCGGTCGGCGGGGTGACCGCGGCGCCGACGAGCATCGGCGCGCGGTCGGGTCGCGTCCACAGCCGCGCCTCGGACACGGTGAACGAGCCGTCGTGGGTGACCGTCTCGCCGGCCCACAGCCGGCGCATGACGTCGGCCGCCTCGCGCAGCCTCGCGTTGCGCTCGGCCTTCGTCGGCCAGCGCTCGCCGGTGATGTGCTCGTTGAGCAGCTGCCCGGAGCCGATGGCAATCCAGAACCGGTCGGGGAACATCGTGGCGAGCGTCGCGGCGGCCTGGGCCACGATCGCCGGGTGGTAGCGCTGACCGGGCGCGTTGACGACGCCGAACGGCATCGAGGTCGTGGCCAGCGCGGCGCCGAGCCAGGACAGCGCGAAGCCGGATTCGCCCTGGCGCTCGGACCATGGCGCCCAGTGATCGGAGCACATGCCGCCGTCGAAGCCGGCCGCCTCGGCAGCCTGGACGAGCCGCAGCAGCCGATCCGGCTGGAACTGCTCGTGGCTGGCGTGGATGCCGATGAGCGCGGCCGCCACCTAGACGCCCCCCTTGCGGCCGAACCACTGGTAGCCGTACGGGGCGAGCTCGCAGCGGAACGCGTCGTCCTCGATGCCCGTGGGCAGCTCGTCGCCGTGGCCGAAGATGTGCTGCCACGTCCCGCCGGTCGCCTCGTCGGGGATGCGGACCGTGACCTTCGCCGGCCGGTCGCCGAAGTTGTGCACGGACAGCACGCTGGCGCCGTCCCAGGTCGCCACGATGGCGAGCACGCGCGGGTTCCGAGTGGCGAGCACCTGCCAGTCGCCCCACCCGAACTCGGGCCATTCCTTGCGGGTCCGGATCGCCTTCTCCATCCAGTTGAGGAACGAGTCCGGGTCGCGGCGCTGCGAGCGCACGTTAATCTCGTGGTAGCCGAACGGGCCGTCGGCGAGGAGTGGCCGCGGCAGCTTCGACTCGTCGGCGGTGGTGAACCCGCCGCCCGGCTGGTCGGCCCATTGCATCGGGTTCCGGACGGCGCCGCGGTCCGGGATGTCCGGGTTGTCGGCCATGCCGATCTCCTCGCCGTAGAACAGGACCGGCGTGCCGGGCAGGCTGAAGAGGAGGCTGTAGGCGAGCTCCAGCCGTCGCCGGTCGCCGTCGACCATCGACGGGAAGCGGCGGCGGATGCCGCGGCCGTAGAGGCGCATCGACTCGTCGGGCGCGAAGGCGGCGAAGACCTCCTCGCGCTCCTCGTCGGTCAGGCGGTCGAGCGTGGCCTCGTCGTGGTTCTTGATGAAGTTCGCCCATTGGCACTCGGGCGGGGTCGGCGGCAGCGCGCGGAGGGCGTTGGCCACCGGGGTTGCCTCACCGCGCGCGAACGACAGGTACAGCGCCTGGTTGGTGATGAAGCTGAACAGCATCGTCATCTGGTTGCCGCGCTCGCCGAAGTAGCTCGCGATCCGGTCGAGCGGCTCGTTCGCCTCGGCGAGCAGCATCGTGTCGCCACGGCGCCGGACGGAGAAGTTCCGCAGGTCGCGCAGGTAGTCGTGCGGGTCGCTCACGGCCGGGTTGTCGCCGTGGACCTGCTCGATGAGGAATGGCACGGCGTCGATCCGGAACCCCGACAGCCCGACTTCCAGCCAGAAGCCGATGACCTTGTGGATCTCGTTGCGGACGAGCGGGTTGTTGATGTTCAGGTCGGGCTGGAAGGGGTAGAACCGATGCATGTACCACTTCCGCGCGGCCCGGTCGTAGCTCCAGATCGAGTGCTGCTTGCCCGGGAAGACGACGCCCTCGTCGGCATTCGGGGGCTTCTCGTCCTCCCAGACGTAGAAGTCCTTGAAGATCGGGTGACCCTTGCGGGCCATCTGGAACCACGGGTGCTCGATCGAGGTGTGGTTGACGACGAGGTCGGCGATGACCCGGATCCCGCGCTCGCGCGCCGTCCGCACCAGCTCGACGAGGTCGCCGAGGCTGCCGTAGACGTCGTCGACGTCGTAATAGTCGGAGACGTCGTAGCCGTAGTCAGCCTTCGGCGAGGGGTAGATCGGCATCAGCCACAGGCAGGTGACGCCCAGGCCGGCGAGGTAGTCGACGCGCTGGGTCAGCCCGTCGAGGTCGCCAACGCCATCGCCGGTCGTGTCGAGGAAGGATGCGACGTCGACGCAGTAGATGACCGCGTTCTTCCACCACAGGTCGCTCGTCGCTTCGACGCTCATGCGCTGATGCCATGCACGCTCCGTTCCGCGACGCCTTCCGCGGGGCGTGACCGGCGCATCACCGGCGGCCGATAATCGAGCCGATGCTCGCCACGCACGAATGGAAGCCGGCCGAACAGCGCGGCCCCGAGCGCTTCGCGGTGCTCGTCCACGGCGTCACCGGTTGGCACCGGACGTGGTGGCGCGTCGGACCGGCGCTCGCCGAGCGTGGCTGGCGCGTCGTGGCGGTCGACCAGCGCGGCCATGGCCACAGTCCGCGCATCAACGGCGCGACGAGCGTCCCCGAGCTCGCCGACGACCTCGCGACCACGATCGAGGGGCTCGGCCGGCCCGCCGACGCGCTCATCGGCCATTCGCTCGGCGGCGCGGTCTCAGCGGAGCTGGCGTTCACCCGCCCCGACCTCGTTCGGCGCCTCGTGCTCGAGGATCCGCCGGCCATCAGCCGCGTCCGCGACGAGGCGTGGCTCGCGAACCTGGAGCGCGAGATGCATGCCGCCGTCGATCGCCCGGAGGACGAGGTGCGGCGCGAGCTCGTCGAGAACCCGTCCTGGCTCGAGGAGGACGCGCGGCAGGACGTCGAGGGTCGGGCGCTCGCCGACCGCGAGGGACTGCTCGCCACGTTCCGCCGCGAGACCGGCGCCCGGGTCCTCGACCTCGCCCCGCGGCAGACGGTGCCGGCCCTGTACCTCCTCGCCGACGAGTCACGCTCCGTGTTCCCGCCCGAGATGCGCCGCCGGCTCGAGCAGACGATGCCGGCGAACGCGCGGATCGTCGTGGTCGACGGTGCCGGCCACGTGATTCATCGCGATCGCTTCGACGAGTGGATGCGCATCGTCGGCGACTGGCTGGAGGAGGCCACTCTGTGAGCGATCGGCTCACCATCCGGGACGTGCCGGGCATCCGGGTCGGCCACTGGACCGATGCGGACGCCGCGACCGGCTGCACCGTGGTCCTCGCCGCCGACGACGGTGCAGTCGCCGGGGTCGACGTCCGGGGCTCCGCTCCCGGCACGCGCGAGACCGATCTCCTCCGTCCGACCGCCCTCGTCGAGCGCATCAACGCGATCTGCCTGTCCGGCGGCTCGGCCTTCGGGCTCGCGGCCGCCGACGGCGTCATGCGCCGGCTCGCCGAGCGCGGCGTCGGCTACGAGACCGGGGTGCGGCCGGTGCCGATCGTTCCGGCCGCGATCCTGTTCGACCTCGGCGTCGGCGATCCGATGGCCTTCCCCGACGCCGAAGCCGGCAACGCCGCGACCGTCGCGGCGGAGACGAACGACGGGCCGCTCGAGGGCGCGGTCGGGGCGGGCACCGGCGCCACCGTGGCGAAGCTCGGCGGCCTCGAGGACGCGTTGCCGGGTGGCGTCGGCAGCGCTGCGCGGCGCCTGCCGTCGGGCCATGTCGTCGGGGCGTTGATCGTGACGAACGCCCTCGGCAACGTCCACGCCCGCGACGGGCGGCTCATCGCCGGGCGCCCGGTGGCGGAGCCCGATGCGCCGCCGCTCGGCAACACCGTGCTCGTCGTCGTGGCGACCGATGCGCCGCTCGACCGCGCCGAGTGCCGGCGGCTCGCGGAGCTCGCGCATGACTCGATCGCCCGTGGCGTCCGGCCGGCGCACACGCCGTGGGACGGCGACGTCGCGTTCGTACTGTCGACCGGCGACGGGTCACGGAGCGGCTCCGCGGCGTTCCTCGGGATCGTCCTCGCGGCGGACGACGCGATCGGCGAGGCGATCGAGCGCAGCGTCGCGCGCTGAATCGGCTACCAGTCGCGGAAGACGGCGTCGTCGCCGATGCCCGGCGGCAGCTCCTCGAAGGCCTTGAGCTCCTCGGCGCTGATCTTGTACTCGTGCTCCTCGGACGGGTACGCGCCGGATCGGACGTCGGCGGCGAAGGCGGTGAGGCCGCGCCGGATCTCGCCCGCGACATCGGCGTAGCGCTTCACGAAGCGCGGTGCGACGCCCTCGTTGATGCCGAGCACGTCGTGCCACACGAGCACCTGGCCGTCGCAGCCGGCCCCGGCGCCGATGCCGATGGTCGGGATGGTGAGCGCCTCGGTCACGCGCTTCGCGATCTGGGCGGGCACCGCCTCGAGGACGAGCGAGAAGGCCCCGGCGACCTGGAGGTCGCGGGCATCGGCGAGAAGCTGTCGCGCGCTGGCCGCGGTGCGGCCCTGGGCCTTCATGCCGCCGAGCTTCGTCGCCGACTGGGGCGTGAGGCCGAGGTGGCCCATGACCGGGATGCCGGCGTCGACGATCGAGCGCACCCGCGAGACCATTGGCCCGGCGCCCTCGAGCTTCACCGCGTCGGCTCCCGCCTTCACCAGGCGCACGGCGTTCGCCACCGCCTCGGCGTCCGAGGCCTGGTACGACCCGAACGGCATGTCGCCGATGACGAGCGACCGCGGTCGCGCGCGGGCCACGGCGGCAGTGAGGAGGACCGCCTCCTCCATGTCGACCGGCACCGTCGACTCGTAGCCGAGCACGTTGTTGCCCGCGGAGTCGCCGACGAGGAGCAGGTCGATGCCCGCCTCCGAGGCGAGGCGCGCCGAGGGGTGGTCGTACGCGGTCACCATCACGATCTTCGTGCCGGCGCGCTTCATGGCGGCGATCTCGGGGAGCGCGATCGCCTGTCGAATCGGGAGGTCGGTCATGCGCGAAGCGTCGTCCTGGGCCGCGCGGTTGTCAACGTCGCGCAAGCGTCCCGCGCGTCAGGCGAGCCTGACGTTGTCGATGAGCCGCGTGGCACCGATGCGGACCGCTGCGACGAGGGTTGGGACGTCGAACTCGGCGACGGCGACGTAGTCGACGGTCACGGTCGGCTCGCTGGCGAGCACCTCCCGGGCGGCCTCGACCGCGTCACGGCCCGCGGCGTGGGCGGCGGCCCCGGCCTCGAGTGCGCGAGGCAGGACGAGGGCAGCCCGCCGCTCGTCGGAGGACAGGAACCGGTTGCGGGAGCTGAGCGCCAGGCCGTCGGCGTCGCGCACAGTCGGCACGGCGACGATCTCGAGCGGCAGGTCGAGGTCGCGCACGACCCGCCGGATGACCGCCACCTGCTGCGCGTCCTTCTGCCCGAACCAGGCCGCGTGCGGCGCGACGATCGCGAACAGCTTGGTGCATACCGTCGCCACGCCCCGGAAATGCCCCGGCCGGGCCGCGCCCTCGAGGACGGTGGCGAGCCCGCCTGGCTCGACCCAGGTGTCGAAGCCGCGTGGGTAGAGCTCGTCGGGCGACGGCGCGAACAGGAGGTCGACGCCCTCGCGCTCGGCAAGGGCCGCATCGGCCGCCTCGTCGCGCGGGTAGCGCTGGAGGTCGGACGCCTCGTCGAACTGGGTCGGGTTGACGAACAGGCTGACGACCAGGACGTCGCTTGCCGAACGGGCTGCCCGGATGAGCGCGAGATGGCCCTCGTGGAAGGCCCCCATCGTCGGCACCAGGCCGATGCGCCGGCCTTCGGCCCGCGCCGGCGCGAGCGTCTCGCGCACCTCGGCGATCGTCCGCACGATCCTCATCGGCGCGTCGCTCCGACGATGGCGCGATACAGGTCGACGAGGTCCGGCGCGCGCTCCTCGAGGGCGGCGAGGTGCGCCTCGATCGTGGTCGCGTCGCCGCGCGCGATCGGCCCGGTCAGCTCGTAGCCGTTCTCGACGGTGCGGGCCATGAGCGGCTCGATCGCCTTCGGTGGCGCGCCGACCGCCTCGAGCAGCCGCTGCGCCACCTGGTGGAGGGTCACGATTGCGTTACCGCCGATGACCGCCGCCGCGTGGTAGAGCGCGCGGTCCGCATCGGTGATGACGAACGGACGCAGGCCGAGCGTCTCGGCCAGCCATCGGGCGCGCTCCAGCGCCTCATCGGTCTCACCGCCGATGGCCGCCCAGGCGCCGTCGAGCTGCTCAGGACCGCGATGCTTCACGAGCGTCTGGAGCGGGTGGACGCCGAAGCGCCGCTCGTGGGGCGCGAGGGCGGTGAGCGGCGTGGCCCCGCTGACGTGGGAGATCCACGGCCCGACGGGGACCGTCGCGGCCACCTCGGCGATCACGCCATCCGGCACGCACAGGAGGACGAGGTCGGCGGACGGGTCCGGGACGCGACCGTCGGTCACGCGCAGCCCGCGCTTGGCGAGACGAGCGCGGATCGCGCCACCGGCGCGCCCGGTCCCGATGACGTGAACGTGCTCGAACACGCCCCGAGTCTACGGCGCTAGCGGAGCGGGCCGCGCAGCGCCGAGCGCGCCGCGTGGAGCCCGCACAGGCCGTGGACGCCACCGCCCGGCGGCGTCGACGAGGAACAGATGAGGATGCCGGGATCGGGCGTGCGGTACGGGTCGAAGCGGAGCGCCGGGCGGGTGAAGAACTGCGCCCAGTGCTGGAGGCCGCCGTTGATGTCGCCGCCGACGTCGTTCGCGTTGTACGCCTCGAGGTCCGCCGGCCGGATGACGTGCTGCGCCAGGATGCGGTCGCGGAAGCCGGGAGCGAAGCGCTCGATCTGGCCGAGGATCCGCTCGGTCGCGTCGCCGGCCCAGCCGTTCGGGACGTGGCAGTAGGCCCACACCACGTGGCGGCCCTCCGGCGCCCGGGTGGGGTCGAAGGCGGATGGCTGGGAGAGGAGCACGAACGGGCGCTCGTGGACCCGGCCGCGGGCCACTGCGTGCTCGGAGGCGGCGACCTCCTCGTACCTGCCCCCGAGATGGACCGTGCCCGCCTCGGCGAGCTCGGGGATGCGCCACGGGATCGGTCCGTCGAGGACGAGGTCGAGCTTGAACGCGGCCGGCCCGTACCGATAGCGGCGCAGCTGGGCCGCGTAGAGGCCGCGCAGCCGGCGGCCGGAGATCGCGAGCACCTGGCGCGGAGTGAGGTCGAGCAGCGCCGCCCGATGCTCGGGCAGCTCGCGAAGGTCACGCACCTCGACGCCGGTCACGATCTCCCCACCCGCCTCGGCAAGGGCCGCGGCCAGCGCGTCGGAGACGCGCTGCGCGCCGCCGCGCGGGATCGGCCAGCCCACGGCGTGGGCGCTCACCAGCAGCGCGAGACCGAGGCCGCCGGTGAGGAGCGCCGTCGGCGGCAGGAACGAGTGCGCGCCGCAGCCGGCGAGGAGGGCACGGACGACGGGCGAGCGGAACCGTCGTGCCAGCGCCGCGACCGGCACCAGCGCCGGAAGGCCGAAGCGCCCGAGCGCCATCGGATGGCGGACCGGCGCGAGGGTCAACGGGCCGAGGAGCGAGCGGACGATGAGGTCCCAGTCGGCGACGACCGGGCGCATCCAGCGCGCGTAGGCGCGCGCATCGGCCTCGTCGTCGAACGTCGCCGCCGTGGACAGGACGTCCCGGCGAACGAGCGCCGCGCGGCCGTCGTCGAGCGGATGGGCGATCTGGATCGGCGGCTCGATCCAGGTCAGGCCGTGGCGCTCGAGGTCGAGCTCCCGGAACAGCGGCGAGGAGCGGCCGAGCGGATGGACGGCGCTGCACACGTCGTGGACGACCCCGGGGAGCGTGAGCTCGGCCGATCGGCAGCCGCCGCCGACGGTGTCGCGTGCCTCGAAGAGCCGAACCGATCGCCCGGCGCGGGCGAGGACGATCGCGGCGGCGAGCCCGTTCGGGCCACCGCCCACGACGACCGCGTCGAGGCGTCGCTCGCTCGCGGTCAGAAGGGCTTGACCACCATGAGCCACAGGATGACGAGGAGGCCGATGCCGCCGATGAGCGCGAGCCACACCGGCCGCGACGACTGCGCCATGCGCTTCAGCTCCTCGGGTCCCGGGTTGCCGAACTTCTCCGCGGCCTTCGGGTCGGTCATCACGCCCGCGGCGACGCGCATGCGCGCGTAGTACGGCGTGGCGATCGCGTACATCGCCACGATGATCGCGACGAGGATGCCGAGCGCCGCCCAGATCCAGCCGCGATCCCAGTGGTCGCCCGCGAAGCCTGCCCACACGCCGCCGATGAGGAGGAGCAGCAGGCCGATGTACAGCCCGCCGACCGCCATCTGCGAGAGCTCGAGCAGCCCGGCGACCTGCTCCCGCGATTGCACCCCGCGCAGCCGCAGGCTGACCGCCACCGATACCCCGTGGGCGAGGGCGAAGGTGAACGCGCCGACCACGTGGAGCAGGACGATGTAGGGATACATGCCCCGCAGGGTACGCGCTCGGTGCGGCCGGTGGCTATCCCGTCGCGGCCCGGGTGTCGGCGGCCTCGGGCTCGTCGATCACGTCGGTAGCGAACGTGACCTCGACGCAGGGAGCGGACGCGACCATGAGCGCCAGGTCGTAGCCCCACAGCCGGGCGATCGGCGCCAGCAGGCGCTCGCGCTCGGCCCGGTCGGTGACGACCCGGCCGATGGCGGGGAGATCCGCCACGACGTTCCGCTTGAGGTGGAATGTCATGCGCGGATTCGCCTTGAGGTTCGCGACCCAGCCGCGGGGGAAGCCCGGGCGGCCGCTGATGATGATCCGGCCGTCGATGGTGTGGTACACGAGCTCGATGCGGCGCGGCTGACCGCTCTTGCCGCCGATGGTGGTGATGTCCATCGGCCCGCCGTGCTCGAGCTCGCGACGCACCGGCTCCGGGAGGGGGCTCGTCGTGGTCATGCTGCGACTGTAACCCGGCGCTCGTCGTTGCCGCGGAGGACCGTGATCTCGAGCGGCCCCTCCCCGGCGAGCGCGTCGAACAGGTCGTCGGCGCTGGCGATGGCCCGATCGCCGACGGCGACGATGAGGTCGCCCTCCGCGATGCCCGCCTCCGCGGCGGGGGAGTCCTCCTCGACCTCGCGGACGAGGAGGCCGTCGCGCTCCGGCAGGCCGACCGCGCGGCGCAGCTGGCGGGCGACGTGCGCGGGCGCCAGCCCCACGCCCAGCCGGCGCCGCTTCGGCGTCTCGCCACGACCGAGCCCCGCGATCCGATCCCGGAGGGCGGCATCGGCGGCGATGGCCTGGTAGAAGCCGTGGCCGATGCGGTTCGTGTTGATCCCCAGCAGCCGGCCCTCGAGATTCACGACCGGTCCGCCCGACGAGCCGGGCATGAGCGGCGCGGTGTGCTCGATGGCGCCGGCCACGCGCCGGCCACGCGGACCGCGGAACGTTCGATCGGTGCCGCTGACGAAGCCGAACGTGACGCGCGGACCGTGGCCGTTCGGGTTGCCCAGCGCGACGACCGGCGTGCCGATCCCCGGCGCCGCGTCGTCGGCGAATTCGAGCGCCGGGGCGCCGGTCGTATCGGCCTCGAGGACCGCGACGTCGCCATCGGCGTCGACGCCGAGCGCTCGCGCCGATGCGGTTCGGCCATCGGCGAAGGTGACGGTGACCTCGTCACCGTGGAGGTTGTGGGCGTTGGTGAGGACCCGGTTCTCGGCGATGACCACGCCGGAGCCGCCACGCCATCGGTTGCCGATCCCGACCACCGACGGTCCGACGCGCTCCGCGATCTCACCGATCTCCCGGCCGAGCTCCGCCAGGGCTGCCATGTTCGTTCGTGCCTCGCAGTAGGATGTGACTTGCAATGCGCAAGTTACTCCCACGCGGACCGATGTCAAGCCCGGTGCCCTACAGTGCCGCCATGGCCGAGCCACAGACCCCCCTGGCGGCCGCGCTCGAGCGCGTCGGCGACCGATGGAGCCTCCTCGTCATCGAGGCCCTGCTCGACGGTCCGAAGCGCTTCGGCGAGCTGTCGGAGGCGGTGGCGGGGATCGCGCCGAACATCCTGTCGGATCGACTGCGCAGGCTCGAAGGGGAGCGGATCATCCACGTCACACCGTATTCCGAGCGCCCGCCGCGCTTCACGTACGCGCTGTCGGCCGAGGGCCTCGAGCTGGCCGGAGTGCTGCGGCTCCTTGCCGACTGGGGCGCGCGCGGATCCCGCCACGCGGAGCCGATGCGTCACGGGCTGTGCGGCACGCCGATGGAGGCACGGCTGTGGTGCCCGACCTGCGCCCGCGCCGTCGACGAGTCCGAGGCCGACGACCTGCGCTTCCTCTGATCAGCAGCGAGGGCAGCGCCCTGATCAGCCGCCGCCGCCCGCCGGCGGACCGGGGCTCTCGCACAGCCTGAAGTCGCCCGTCGCGGACGCCCGGTAGTCGAGCTCCGTGCCATCGGCCTCGAGGACGACGTGGTACCCGTCGACGAGGGCCTGGGTGTACATCATCCCCGGCTCCGGGCAGCCGAGCGAGCCATCGTTCCAGACCACCTCCTCGGCCCGCCGGACCTCGATGTCGTCCACCGCCACGCCGGCACGCTCCGCCGCGTCGGCCAGGATCCGGTCGAGCAGCTCGTCGGGCACCTCGCCGACCACGGCGGCGGTGGACTCGGACGGCGCCGGCTGGGGCAGGTTGCGGGATGCCGTCGGGCGTTCGCTGGAGCCCGGCGCTCCCGACGCCGAGGGCTCGTCCGGGTGCTGCGATGCACCGGCGCCCGAGGCGCAGGCGGCGAGGACGAGCGGGACGACGAGGAGGCCGATCGGTGCGGCGAGGCGTCGGGCCGAGATGGTGGGGCGCATGTGCCAGATCATGCTGGCAGGACGCCGCGGCTGCCCGGCCGGTTGCCCTGCAGACGCGGGTCGTACCGTCACCCGCGATCCAATGGTTCCAGGCCGCGCAAAATCGTTGACGCTCGGTGACGGCCGGGACTAGCATCACCGGCGCAAGGACCCCACACCACGCCCCATCCTCTGGGGAGCCCGTGCCCGTGCTGTGGAGTACGCCACGAACGAGGGAGGAACCGTGCGTCGCGTTTTCGCATTACCCGTACTCCTGGCGCTCGTGATGAGCCTGTTCGGAGGGTCGGCCGTGATGGCCGTGGACCCCGAACGGCCGACACGACCCGCGCCCCAAGCGCTCGACGACCTTCGGGTTGACGGATCGCTCTCCGGAGTGACCGCAGCCCGCCCGACGGTCCTCGACGCATCGCTGTTCTCGGCCACCGGCACGCGCCAGGTGGTCGTTCGTTTGTCTGCCGATCCGGTCGCCGACGTCGCGGCCCAGGGCGGCAGCCCGGCCGCCCAGCGCCGAGCGCTCGGCACGGTCACGACCCAGCAGAACCAGTTCCTGAACCGGTTCAACGAGAACGTCATCGCGCGGCTCAAGGTCGCGACGAACGCGCTCGTGCTCGAGGTCGACGCCAGCCGCCTCGCCGAGCTCGCCGCCGATCCGGCCGTCGAGCGCATCACGCCGGTCATCGACTACACCCTGTCGCTCGAGGACACGGTGCCCTACATCGGCGCCGCCGATGTCCAGGGCGCGGGCTTCGACGGCACCGGCGTGTCGGTCGCGGTCCTCGACAGCGGCATCGACTACACGCATGCCGCCTTCGGCGACCTCGCCTCGGAGCACGACTACGACGCGGCCTACGGCGCGAACACCGAGTCGGCCGAGAACAAGAACCAGCCCGACTGGGCGCTGATCGATACGCACACGAACATCGTCGGCGGCTTCGACTACGTCGGTGAGGTCTGGCCGAACGGGCGTCTCGCGCCCGATCCGGACCCGATCGACTGCGGTGGCAAGACGGTCGGTGATTCCGACACGCTGTGCTCGGGCGGCCATGGCACGCACGTGTCCGACATCATCGGCGGCATCAACGGCGTCGCCCCCGGCGTCGAGCTGCATGCCGTCAAGGTCTGCTCGGCGGTCTCCACGTCGTGCAGCGGCGTGGCCCTCATGCTCGGCATGGACTACGCCCTCGACCCGAACGCGGACGGCGACACCGCGGACCACGTCGACATCATCAACATGTCGCTCGGCTCGGACTACGGGCAGGCCTTCGACGACGACCTGTCGCTGGCCGTCGAGAACGCCGCCGAGCTCGGGGTCCTGACGGTGGCCGCGTCGGGCAACGCGTCCGACAAGCCATACATCACGAGCACGCCGGCAGCCACCCGGAGCGCGATCTCGGTGGCCCAGACGTCGATGCCGCTCGAGGTCCTGCCTCTGCTCGAGGTGGTGACCCCGGATGGCCTCGGCCCGTACCCGGCGGTCCACCAGGACTGGTCGGCGCCGCTCGACACCGCGCTCGAGTTCCCGCTGACGTTTGACGACACCACCGCGGGCCGCGCGCTCGGATGCCGGCTCGACGGCACGGGCGCCAGTGATCCGAACCAGCCGAACCCGTTCGATGGCGTCGACCTCAGCGGGCAGATCGTCCTCGTCAACCGGGGCGTCTGCAACTTCAGCGAGAAGGTCGCGAACATCGCCCTCGCCGGTGGCGAGGCGGGCATCATCGGCCTGGTCGCCCCGGGCGAGCCGTTCACCGGCGCCCTCGGCGACTGCCCCGCGGATGCGTGTGGGGACATCCCCGGCTTCATGATCCACCAGGCCACGAGCAACGCGCTGAAGGCGGCGCTGGACGATGGCGAGGTCACGGTCGGGTTCGATCCGGCCAGTGGCTTGCCGCTCGTCCAGACGCTCGTCGGCTCCTCGTCTCGCGGCCCGACGATGCTCGACACCCGCATCAAGCCCGAGATCGGGGCGCCGGGCGCCTCCGTCTCGGCCGAGGCGGGCACCGGCGACGGCACGACGCCGTTCGGCGGGACGTCAGGCGCCACCCCGATGATCTCCGGCTCGGCGGCCCTCCTCATGGAGGCGCTGGCCGATGACGAGCGGTCGCCGGGCGAGATCAAGGCCCTCCTCATGAACTATGCGGAGACCGAGATCTGGAACGCCGCACCGGATGCTCCGATCAGCGCGCCGCTCGCGGCGATCATGCGGATCGGCGCCGGTGAGGTTCGCGTCGACCAGTCGCTTGCCGGGGCCGACTTCGCGGCCTGGGACAGCGAGCTGGAGAGCGGCGCGCTGTCGTTCGGCTTCGTCGATTCGTGGGACGAGACGACGACGCTCACCCGTGAGGTCACCGTCGCGAACTACTCCGACGCGGAGCAGACCTTCGACATCACCCCGTCGTTCCGCTTCGCGAACGACGAGGCGAACGGTGCGGTCGACGTGACGGCACCGGCCCAGGTCACCGTCCCCGCCAACGACACGGCCACGTTCGACGTCACCGTGACGATCGACACGGCCGCGCTGCGGGTGTGGACGCCCAACTCGGGCAGCCTCGGCGCGAACCCCGCGCCGTTCGACTTGCTCGACTACGACGGCTACATCGAGCTCTCGGCCGAGGGCGTCGACACGCTCCACCTGGCCTGGCACGTCCTGCCGCGCCAGTCCGGCGCGACGACGGCCGCTTCCGAGGACGTCGTGCTCGACGAGACGGCCTTCGGCCTTCCGGCCGGGACCGCCACGCTGACCAACAACGGCGCCGGCGATACGCAGATCGAGGGCTACTCGCTCATCGGCGAGTCGTCGCGGCTGCCCATCGGCGCCGAGGGCGGCCAGGCTCCGAACATCGACCTGCGCTACGCGGGCGTCCAGACCATCCCGGTCGACGACTTCTGCGTGGCGGGCGAGTCGTTCCTGCTGCTCCTGGCGGTCAACACCTGGGAGCGCCAGACCCATGCGAATGCCCCCGCGGCGTTCGAGTGGGACATCGACACCGATGGCGACGGCGACTACGACTACGCCGTCTTCACCTTCGAGCTGGCCGGCAACCTGTCGGACGGCCGGAACCTCGTCTTCGTCCAGTCGTTCGCCGGTGGCGCCGCCACGCCCGTGTTCTTCACCGATCACGCGACGAACAGCGGCAACACCGTGCTGACGATCTGCGCCGAGGACATCGGCCTGTCGGCCGAGGACTACGGTCGAACGCTCCACGCCGACCTGTTCGCGGTGGACATCTACTTCCAGGGCCTGGTCACCGACCAGATCCTGGACCTGGAGTTCGCGCCGCTCGGCGAGCGGTTCTTCCCGCTCATCGATGGCAGCGCCGGCTTCGGCACCGTCCCGGCAGGCGAGAGCGTGCCCGCGACCGTGCTCGACTTCGGCACCATCGACACGAACGTCGGCGAGAAGGGCGTCCTGCTCTTCACCGACGGCACGCTGTCCGATGGCACGAGCCTCTACAAGACCGGCGCGCCGCAGGAGCTGGAGGCGCTCGTCCTCCGGCCAACCACGGTCCCGACCCTGCCGTTCGACGACATCGCGGGCTCCTCGTTCGTCGAGGACATCCTGTGGGCGTACGAGAACGGCGTGACCACTGGCTGCTCGAGCTCGCCGCCGTTGTTCTGCCCGAACAGCTCGGTGAAGCGCGACCAGATGGCGACGTTCCTCGATCGGGTCCTCGACCTGCCCGAGACCGATGAGGACTTCTTCACCGATGACGACGGCAACTTCCACGAGGACGCGATCAACCGGCTCGCCGCGGCGGGAATCACCGGTGGTTGCGGAACCGGGAAGTACTGCCCGAGCTCGAACGTGAAGCGCGACCAGATGGCCTCGTTCCTGGTGAGGGCGTTCGATCTGCCGGCGACGGCGAACGACTACTTCACCGATGACGAGGGCAACGCCCACGAGGCGAACATCAATGCCCTGCGTGAGTCCGGCATCACCACCGGATGCACGGCCACGACGTACTGCCCCGCGTCGGTCGTCACGCGAGCGCAGATGACCGCCTTCCTGCATCGGGCCGTCGAGTAACCTCGCCGATCACCCGGTCCTGACCCGGAACCCATCGACGGGGCCCGCCACCACGGCGGGCCCCGTCGTTCTGTGTCCACTCCGCTGGCGGAGTCGGTTGCCCTGCCGAATCCAGCCGGTGCACGGGTAAGGTGAGTCACCTTGCGTGGAATGTGGCGGTGATGCGGCCGGAGCGAATGGAGGGGGTCGCGCGGCGCCCGCCGACCCGGAGCGGTTGACTGCCCTGGCGGTCCACTATCGGCGGCGATCCCGCAGCGAAAGCCCGAACCCGACGACCACGGCAACCGCGGCTGCTACGACCCAGGCCACCCATGCCTCACATGGCACGACGTAGCCGAACACTGAGTAGCACTCCGGTGGCTGACGATCAATCCCACTCCCTGGGAAGAGGAGCACGAGCGCCACGACACCGGCGACAAGCGCAATGATGATGGTGCTTGTCTTGGGCCGGCTGCTTGGTCTTGTCGTCTGTTCCATCAGACGCCCTCCTTCATCGGAGCCTCGATCGTCGAGCGCACGATCAGCTCCGTCAACTCATGACGCCCTTCAGTGAGTTTAGGTTGCGCCTACGCCGCTACAGACGTCCTCAAGTTCCACGCATGGTGACTCACTTCGCACGGGTGGGCGGTTGACATGTGACTCAATAGACCGTGTAGCATCTCGTTGACATCATCGGCACGCATGTGGCACGGTCGCTCCCCGCTCGAGGAAAACCGATGGCGAGCGCGATCTGTCCCCGCGGTCACGTCGGTGCTCCGGTTGTCCTGGCCGGCACCTACGGGATCCACAAGCACCGGCGTCAGCTGTTCTGGTGTCGCGCGCCGGGATCCGAGCATCGCTTCTCCGAGCCGCTGCCGCGCGCGCTACTCAGCTCGAGCGCCTCGTGCGTCGAGTGCCTGAAGCAGCTCGAGCGGCACGAGGGACCGCCGCACCCGCGTCATTACCAGTTCCCGGCGCGCCAGATCGCCTGGGCTTTGCTGGAGGTTGCCGGCGGCATGTCGTATCGCGGCGCCGGCGATCTCGCACGAGAGAAGGCCAAGCGGATCCGGCGCAATGCGCTTGCTGGCGGTGGCGTGAGCGACGCCCCGCTATCAGGCAACCTGGTCGGCGACTGGGTCGAGGTCTTTGCTCCGGTGCTCTGGAAACAGCACGGCCCCGCGCAATGGCCGCGGATCATCGAGGTCGACGAGGGCGTGCTCCACGGTCGCAGCATCGAGGAGCGCCGAGCGGCACGCTTGCCGTTCCCGCTCAACCAGCAGGCGCGCGCCGCAGCCAAGGCCGCCGGCAAGAAGATGGGAGGCCGCAAGCTCTTCCACGTCCTCGGCGCGCACGCCCGCGGCGGCGGAAAGATCGAAGCGCGGCCGGTCCTGTTCCAGACGTCGCAGTCGGGCATCGTCGATGACTGGATCACCTTCTTCGAGGCGCTGCCTGGCCGCCCCGAGGTGATCGTCGGCGACTCCGCCTATCCGTGGCAGAAGGCCGCCAAGCACGTCTGGCGCGGCAACGTGCCCGAGCTGGTGATCAGCGAGTGGCACCTGCGCCAGATGATCGATGGCCATCTCAAGCGCCTGCGCGTGCCCTACGAGCACGAGCTGTGGAACATCGCCCGTCGCTCGCTGCGCGGTCCGACCGAGTGGGCGACGTTCGTGATCTTGCTCACGGCCATCGGGGATCCGCGCCTCGAGCGCTGGCTGAACCGCTGGGACACCCGCGTCGCCGAGCAGCTCGATCGCCACGCGATACGTTGGGTGCCCCGCTCGACCGCGGAGATCGAGAAGAGTCTGGGGCGGGTCGAACACGCCATCGAGGATCGCCGCGCGCTGTTCAGCAACAAGGCAAGGACCGACCGGTTACTGATGCTCATCACGCTTCAGCTGCGCGGCGAAGCTGATGAGCGCGCCTGGGCCCACACGATCCGGGAGTGGCTCATGTCCCGAGGTGGCAAACCACCGCGGCAGCGTCAGATCCGCGATCGCCGCGGGATCAGCTCACTGCGGTTCCGATGAACCGTCCGTTAGGGCTCGACGAAGGACTCTGGGATACCGACCAGCGGCACGCAGGGACCAGGCGTGAACAGCCGATGGTTTCTCTCGGTTCGCGCGGCCACCAGCAGCACCGCATCGCCGGGAGCGATGCCGGGGAGTGGGTCGTCGATGCGAAGGAACCCGACGTCCATGAATGGCGCCCCCGGCGTCAACGGACGTGTGATGTTGATGTCATAGCCGCGGTATTCGCGGTCGGGAGACGGGACGAAGCGAATGACGTGACCGGCTCCGACGAACATGCTCTCGTCGAAGCTGCCAGCTTGCGCTTCCTCAAAGCTACTCGGGCACGACACATCAGCCGGGGTCATGTCGCTTGGTGACGGATAAGGCCAGCCCGCACATGCCGTGAGCAGGCTCAAGAGCAGCGGCAGGGCCACGCGCCATTTCATCGATTGAGCCTCGATGACAGTCGATCCGATGTCAATGGCTCGCCTCGCATTCGTATCAACGAGATGCTACACGGTCTCAATAGTCACATAAAGTCCGGGCACCATGGAGGAGCTGGAGCCCGCGTTTCGAGCGCTCGCCGATGTGAATCGGCGGACATTGCTCGACCGCCTGCACGAGCGCGACGGCCAGACGCTGGGCGAGCTCGAGGCGGCACTGCCGCACATGACCCGCTTCGGCGTCATGAAGCACCTCCGCGTCCTCGAGGATGCGCACCTCGTCACGACGCGGCGGGAGGGCCGCCGGAAGCTCCATTTCCTCAACCCCGTCCCGATCCGGCTCATCGCCGACCGATGGATCAGCCGCTACGCGGCGCCCTTCGTCGCGGCCATGGCCGACGTGAAGCATGTCCTGGAGGCCACACCCATGTCCGAGCCCAAGCACGTCTACGAGGTCTACATCGCCGCCAGCCCGGAACGGGTGTGGGAGGCGCTCACGCAGTCCGAGCTCACGCGCCAGTACTACTACGGCAACAGCGTCGAGTCGGACTGGCAGCCCGGCTCGCCGATCGTCTACCGCAATCCCGACGGGACCGAGTCGATCCACTGCACCATCGTCGAGGCCGATGCGCCGAAGCGGCTGGTCCACACGTTCAGCTTCCCGGAGACCGGGGATCCGCCCTCGCGGGTGACGTGGACGATCGAGCCGCGCGGCGCCGCCAGCCTCCTCACCCTGGTCCACGACGAGTTCGACGGCGAGACGGCCACGTTCCGGAGCGTCGCGCACGGCTGGGTCCCGATCCTGTCGGGCCTGAAGACGCTGCTCGAGACCGGCAGGCCGATCGAGATCAGCTACCCGGCCCACGAGGGCGTCCGCGACTGACCGGAACGACCAGTGGAGGCCTACGGCGCCTCGAGTCCGTGGGCCTCCAGCAGGGTCGCATCGGCAAGGATGCGGTCGGTGGGGCCGTCCGCCACGATGCGGCCGTCGTCCATGACCACGGTCCGGGAGAGCACCTCGGCCACGAGGCGCATGTCGTGGGTGGCGACGAGCATCGTCTGCGGCAGCGCGCGCAGCAGGCCGATGAGCTCGCGCCGCCCGCGCGGATCGAGGCCGGCCGACGGCTCGTCGAACACGAGCACCGACGGATCCATCGACAGCACGGTGGCCATCGCCACCCGCTTGCGCTGGCCGAGGCTGAGCCGATGCGGCAGCCGCCGCTCGAAGCCGCTCATCCCCACGGCGGCAAGGGCGCGCTCGACGCGCGCGTGGATCTCCTCCTCGTCGAGGCCCATATGGAGCGGCCCGAAGGCGACGTCGTCGCGCACCGTCGGGCTGAACAGCTGGTCGTCGGGGTCCTGGAAGACGAGCCCGACGGCCGCGCGGATGCGGCCGAGCGATCTGCGCTCGACGAGCGTGCCGCCGATGCGCACCGACCCGTGCGACGGCTCGTGGATGCCGTTGAGGTGGAGCATGAGCGTCGACTTGCCGGCGCCATTCGGCCCGACGAGGGCGACCTTCTCGCCCCGCGCCACGACGAGGTCGATGCCCTTCAGCGCCTCGTAGCCATCGGGGTAGGCGTAGTGGAGGTGGCTGACCTCGATCCAGCGTGAGGGATCGGCCTCTGGCGCATCGGCGTCCGGCATCGGCTCCGCGTGCGCATGCGCGTGCGAGTGCTCGTGCGCATGCTCGTCGGCGTGGTCGTGCGGGTGGGAGTGCGTCGTCATGCGCGGGGCAGCACGAGGTGCGCGGCCAGCTCGTAGCCGGCGAGGAGCGCCAGCAGCAGGCCGAAGACGGCCCATGCCTCGGCCCTGACCGGCTGCGCGGCGAGATGCCGGAACGTGCCCTCGAAGCCGCGGGCCTGCATCGCCGCGTAGATCCGCTCAGAGCGCTCGTAGCTGCGCAGGAACAGCGAGCCGACCATCTGGCCGGTCACCCTCGCCCGCCAGCCGATGGAGCCGCCGCCTCGGCCGCCCGGGGCGCGGGCCGAACGCGCGGCCCGGGCGCGGAGCATGCGCGTCGCCTCGTCGCCGAGGACGGCGAGGTAGCGGACCATGAAGCTGACGATGCCGACGAGGATGCGTGGCACGCGGAGGTCCCGCATGGCGTCGACGATGAGGTGGAACGGCGTCGTGAACGTCAGGAGCAGGGCGGCCTGCACGCTCAGCCACGACTTCAGCGCGATCGTCGCGAACATGACGAGCCCTTCGCCCGAGATCGTGAACGGACCGATGCTGCCGAGCGGGTTGCCGGTCCGCACGACGATGAGCGGCACCGCGGCCAGGAGGAACGGCGCGGCGATGAACGCGCCGCGTGACAGGCGGAACGGGCCGAGCTGCGCGACGGTGGACGCGACGGTCAGGCCCGCCCAGGCGATGACGAGCGCGGCGAAGCCGCCGACCGGGACGAGGGTGATGGCGAGGATCGTCGCCACGGTGGCGACGAGCTTCAGCCGCGGGTCGGCACGGTGGATCGGCGAATCGCGCGCGATGGCGCGGTCGAGCTCCATGCGGCCTCGGTGCGTCCCTGCCGGGTCAGTCGCCCGACGTCGATCGGCGCCGGACGAGGACGCGTCCGAGCAGCCACACGACGACGAACACGATCGCCACGCCGATGAGCCCGGCCACGATCGTGGCCAGCGGCCCGTCGAGCCCCGGGAAGACGTAGTCGGCGATGAGCACGAACGGGCTGTCCTCCGCGACGTCGAGGAAGCCGATGTCCTGCGCCACGCGCTCCAGGCCGTCCGGATCGGCCGAGGCCCAGATCGAGGCGGCCACGACGAGCGCCGCGATGATCCCGAGCGCAACGATGATCCACGGGACGCGGAACCGGCCGCGGTCGGTGGTCGTCGTCATCGGTCCGCCCCCGCCGGCACGGCGCCGGTCTCCCGCAGGCGGAGCAGGTCGGCGCGCGTGCCGCCGATGAACGCGATGGCGGCGACGGTGATGGCCGCCTCGCCGATGCCGATGAGGGCGTGGGCGCCGACCATGGCCGGCAGCGCGAGCCCGAGCGGGACGACGCCCGACGCCGCCAGCTGGAGAGTGATTGCCAGCGCGCCGCCGACGACCGAGATCCAGGCGGCGACCGCGGCCGCCGGCAGCCGGCCCCGGCGCTCCCCGCCGAGCAGCGCCGCGACCGCGCGGTACACGGCGTAGCCGCCGAGCGTGCCGACGGCGCCCATGTTGAAGATGTTCGCCCCGAGGATGAGGAGGCCGCCGTCCTGGAAGACGAGCGCCTGGACGCCGACGACGGCGGTCATGACCAGCGTCGCGGCCCACGGCCCGAGGAGGACGGCCGCGAGCACGCCGCCGAGCAGATGCCCGCTCATGCCCGGGCCGACCGGGAAGTTGAACATCTGTGCCGCGAAGATGAAGGCGGCCATGACGCCGAGCAGCGGGACGGCCCGCTCGTCGAGCTGCCGGTTCGTGCGCATGACCGCGTAGCCGACGACGACGGCGGTGATGGCCCACATGGCGATCGCGATCGGCACGCTCACGAAGCCGTCGGGGGCGTGGAGCATGGTCACGGGGAGAGAGAACATCGGGGCTCCTTGGGACTGCTCGACCGATGCTACCGACGCCGGTCAGTTATTGCAAGGAGTTGCAATAACGCGCGCATCGGCGGACACTGGTCGACCGATGAGCCCGCATCATTCGCTCCCGGCGCCATGGAACACGATCGCCCACCGGCTGCGCGCGCAGGGCCTGCGCTGGACGCCGCAGCGGCGGACCGTGATCGAGGTCCTGGCCGAGACCGACGGCCACGTCATGGCCGCCGAGCTCGTCGAGCGCTGCCGCGCCCGCGACCCGCGCACGATTCCGTCGACGGTGTACCGCACGCTCGACGTCCTCGAGTCGCTCGGGCTCATCCGGCACGGGCACCGTGCCGATGGCCGCGAGGAGTTCCACGTCCTGCCGACCGGCGAGCATGGCCATCTCCACTGCCGCTCGTGCGGCGCGACCTGGGAGCTCGGTCCCGAGCGAGCGGCGGCGATGGCGCGGGCGCTGCGGCGCGGCGACGGCTTCGAGGTCGATATCGGGCACGTGACGCTCGTCGGCCGCTGTGCGGCCTGCGCATCCGCGCGCTGACCGCATTCGGGCTAGGCTGCGCCGATGCACACGCTCGCCCCGGTGACGACGTTCCTGGGCGCGCCAGTCGTCCACGACCCCGCGACGGCCGAGGCCGACGTGGCGATCCTCGGCGTCCCGTACGGGGTGGCGTATCCCGAGCCCGGCATGACGGCCGGCTGCGCCGAGGCACCGAAGGCGGTCCGCGACCGCTCGCGGCGGCTCGCCCGCTTCCGCGGCCACTGGGACTTCGACGTCGGCCGCCCGTTCCTCCCCACCGACGGGGTGCGGATCGTCGACGCCGGCGACGTCCCCGGTGACCCGATCGACGGGGCCACCGCATCGGCGCTCGCGACCGAGGCGGTGCGCGCGCTGCTCGAGGCGGGCGCGGTGCCGATCTGCATCGGCGGCGATGACTCGGTGCCGATTCCCATCCTCCGGGCCTGGGCCGGCCGCGGCCCGATCACCGTCCTCCACGTCGACGCCCATCTCGACTTCCGCGACGAGGTGCAGGGCGTGCGGGAGGGCTACTCCTCGCCGATGCGCCGCGCGTCCGAGATGGAGCACGTGGCGCGCATCGTCCAGGTCGGGCTGCGCGGCGTTGGGAGCGCGCGAGCGTCGGACGTCGACGACGCCAGACGAGCCGGCAACCTGCTCGTCACGGCACGCGAGCTCGACGAGCGGGGCGTGGCCTGGCTGCTCGACCAGCTGCCGGCGGAGGCCGCGATCTTCGTGAGCTTCGACCTCGACGGCCTCGATCCGGCGGTCGCGCCCGGCGTGTCGGCACAGGCGCCCGGCGGCATCGGCTGGCGAGAGGCCGATGCGCTCCTCGCCGGCATCGGTCCGCGCCTGGCGGGAGCCGCCATCACCGAGCTCGTCCCCGCGCTCGACCCGGACGGGCGCACCGCGCTGGCGGCTGCGCGAATCGCCTGCCGGCTGGCCGATGGCCTCCGCGCCTAGGACGCGTTCACGGCCGCTTCACGGCCGCGCGACCGCCCGTGTGGCGGGGTCCGGTGGCATCGGGTGCGGTGCGCGACGGGTGCCCATTGTCCATCCCGCGATGTCCGAATCCGCCATTGCGTAACCGCCTCCGTCCGGTAGGGTGTACCGACAAGACGATCAGCCCTGCGCTCCGTCCCCGCTGCCCCGGCTCGGACGCACCACAGGAGGCTCACCCGCCGTGTTCGCCACCCACGCGTTGCCCCTCCATCGGCCATTCGCGCTCCTCTTGACCGCCGCGCTCGTCCTCGGACTCGCCATGCCGCTCGTGGCGCCCGCACGCGTCGGGGCGGCATCGGCCGACCTGTTCTTCAGCGAGTACGTCGAGGGCTCGAGCAACAACAAGGCGCTCGAGATCTACAACGGCACGGGGGCGAGCGTCGATCTCGGGGCCGCCGGGTACAACATCCAGCAGTTCTCGAACGGCAACTCGACGGCCGGCCTCACCATCAACCTCTCCGGCACAGTCGCCGATGGCGACGTCTTCGTCCTGGCCCATGCATCGGCTGCGGCGGATGTCCTGGCGGTGGCGGACCAGACGAGCTCTGCCGGCCTGTTCAACGGTGATGATGCCCTCGTGCTGCGTAAGGGCACGACCGTCCTCGACGTCATCGGCCAGGTGGGCTTCGACCCGGGAGACGAGTGGGGAAGCGGACTCACGTCAACCCTCGATAACACCCTGCGCCGCAAGCCGACCGTCACGGATGGTGATCCGATCGGGAACGACGCCTTCGATCCCAGCGTCGAATGGGACGGCTTCGCGACCAACACCTTCAACGGGCTCGGCAGCCATACCGTGAGCGACGTGCCTGTGCGGACGGACCCGTCGGGCACGGGCGCGGCCGATCCGGCGAGCGTCATGGTCGGTGCGACGACGCTCCTCACCGTGACGGTCACGCCGGGCACGAACCCTGACAGCACGGAGCTCGCCGTGACGGCCGACCTCGGCCCGATCGGCGGCAGCGCCACCCAGGCGTTCTTCGACGACGGCGCGAACGGCGACGCGACGGCGGGCGACAACGTCTTCACCTGGCTCGCCACCGTCGGGGCGGTCGAGGCGGGCGGCAAGGTCATCACCGCCACGATCACCGATGCCGAGGAGCGCAGCGGCACGGCGACGATCTCGCTCACCGTGGCCGGCGCCCCGTCGACGATCCCCGAGATCCAGGGCGAGTCCCACCTCTCGCCGCTCGACGGCGAGCAGGTCTTCGGCGTCGAGGGCATCGTCACCGTCAGCCGCAGCAGCAGCTTCTGGATGACCGATCCGGTCGGTGACGGCAACGACGCCACGTCGGACGGCATCCTCGTCTTCGGCGCCACGGCGCCGGTCGGCGCGCACGTGCGGGTCGACGGCACGGTCGACGAGTTCCGCCCCGGCGGCTCGGGCGGCTTCGAGAACCTGACCACCACCGAGATCGTGTCGCCCACGGTCACGGTCCTGTCCACCGGCAACGAGCTGCCGACGACGATCATCGGCGTCGATCGGCTCCCGCCGACCCTCGCCATCGACGACGACTCGACCACCTCGGTCGAGGCATCGAACGCGGTCTACGACCCGGAGAACGACGGCATCGACTTCTGGGAGAGCCTCGAGGGCATGCGTCTCCTCGTGGCCGATGCGGTCGCGGTCGGGCCGCGCAACAGCTTCGGCGAGATCGCGGTCATCAGCCAGCTCCAGGCCGATGCGGGCCTGCGCACGCCGCGCGGCGGCATCCTCGTCCGCGACCCGGAGCGTGACGGCAACTACCAGCCGGCCGACTTCAACCCCGAGCGGGTCATCCTCGACGACGCGCTGGCCGCGACGCCGATGGTGAACACCGGCGACGAGTTCCTCGCCGATCCGGTCGGCGTCCTCGACTACGGCTTCGGGAACTACAAGCTGCTCGTCACCGCCAACCCGGGCCGGGTCGACAACGGCCTGACCCGCGAGGTGACGACGCCGCAGGGACCGCGTGACCTGGCGGTCGCGACGTTCAACGTGGAGAACCTGTCGGTCGTCAACGACCAGGCGAAGTTCGACGAGCTGGCCGGCCAGATCGTGAACAACCTGCGCGCGCCGGACCTCATCGGCATCGAGGAGATGCAGGATGACTCCGGCCCGGCGAACGACGGCACCGTGTCCGCCGATGCCGGCTGGGCGCGCCTCATCGACGCCATCGTCGCCGCCGGCGGCCCGGAGTACGAGTTCCGGTCGATCGACCCGGTGAACAACGCCGATGGCGGCGCGCCGGGCGCGAACATCCGGGTCGGCTTCCTGTTCCGGACCGACCGCGGCCTCGAGTTCGTCGACCGGCCGGGCGGTGACGCGGTGACCGACACCGACGTCGTGCCGACCCCGAACGGCAAGTGGGCGCAGCTCACCGTCAGCCCCGGTCGCGTCCTCGACGCGGAGCTCGGCGGCGACGATGCCTTCTTCGACACGCGGAAGTCGCTCGCCGGCGAATTCCGCTGGCGCGGGGAGACGCTGTTCCTGGTCGTCAACCACTTCAGCTCGAAGGGCGACGACCGGCCGCTGTTCGGCCATTTCCAGCCGCCGTTCCGGCTGACCGAGTTCGAGTCGGGCGAGCCGGAGGACGGCTGGCGGCATGCCCAGGCCCAGGCGGTCAACGACTTCGTCGACGAGATCCTCGCCGTGGACGAGGACGCCAACGTCATCGTCCTCGGGGACATCAACGACTTCGACTTCAGCGAGACGGTCCAGATCCTCAGCGGCGAGCGCGTCGCGGTCCCCGGCGGCGCCGATGCCGACGGCAGCGGCCCGACGACGCTGACGGGCGAGGACCCGATCCTTACCAGCCTGTTCGAGCTCCTGCCCGAGAACGAGCGCTACTCGTACGTGTTCGACGGCAACAGCCAGGTCCTCGACCAGATCCTGGTGAGCGGCTCGATCCTGTCACGCGACCCGACGTACGACGTCGTGCGCGTCAACGCCGAGTTCGCGGTCCAGACCAGCGACCACGACCCATCGGTGATGCGCGTGGCGTTCCAGCCCCGCCGCCGCTGAGCGGCGGGATCACGCCGAACGTGTGACGGAGCCCGGCCGGTTTGGCCGGGCTCCGTTGCCGTCAGGCTTCCGGGTCGGGCTCGTCGCGTGGCGCGCCAACGGGGTGATCGTCGGTGCCGGGCGCCTTCTGCTCGGGCTCGTCGGGCGTGCCCGGCGGCATCGGCGTGGGATCGGTCTCGGGGACCGGCGGGGGACGCTCGTCGTCGGGTGGCGGCGGCAGGATCGTCATGCGCCATCCCATGCATCGGCCATGCCGCGTCCGCACCAGGGCATTCGAAATGTGCTAAGGTCAGGTACCACGTTTAGCAGAACGCTGCAGGAGATCCCGATGGGATGGCTTCCCGAACCGGTCGAGCGACTCCTCGAGGTCGCGCTCGTCGGTGAGCTGACCGTCGTGGGGCGCAACGGACGGCCGATCACCCACCCGCTCATCCCGCTCTACGACGGCGAGCACATCTACCTCCATTCGTCGACGCTGTTCAGCAAGAAGCTCGAGCACATCAAGCGCGACCCGCACGTCGCGCTCGCCCTGTCCGACCCGGTGGCGATGAAGGGCAATCCTGACCGCGCCACGATCCAGGGGACGGCGCGGGTCATCGACGACGACCCGCATTCCGAATGGGAGCGGCTCATCCTTGACCTGTGGCGGGCCAAGGAGCCGGCCATCAACGACTTCCTCAAGGCCCGCGTGGCGCTGCCGCTGTTCTTCGAGCGCGCGGTGATCGAGATCACCCCGGAGCGGTGCCTGTACTGGGAGGGCGGCGACACCACCCGGCCCCCGGTCCGGACCGATGCGCCACGGGCGGAGGCGGCCTGATGACCGCTTCAGCCACCGGACCGATGCGTTCCGGCTCCGTGCCGGCCCACGAGCCGACGGCCGCCGACTTCGAGCGCCTGGTCCAGTACCCGCACGTCGTCGTCAGCTGGGTCGACGACGACGGCTACCCGACCTCGGTCGCGACCTCCTTCGAGGCCGACGCGGACGCCTTCGTCATCCGGCTCATCCAGCCGACCGGCATGCCGATCCCCACCGACCGCGAGGTCAGTGTCACCGGCAGCCATATCCACCCGCAGCCGGGCGTCGGCTACGACGAGCGCCGCTACCTCCAGCTCTGGGGCCGCTTCGACGGCACAGCCCTCCGCCCGACGCGGGCGTGGGGCTGGGACGAGCACGAGGTCCCGTTCTTCGAGTACTCCGAGCGCTCGGTGCCGCAGTCGCGCCGCTACCTCGCGAAGCTGTCCGAGGAGAAGGGCCGCCCGATCAAGCCGCGGCTCGCTCCGTTCTGGCTCGCGCTGCGCACGACGCGCCTGCCGTTCCTGTCGGCGACGGCCGTCCCGGTGCTGCTCGGCATCGCCGTGGCCGCGTCCGATGGCCACTTCACGTGGTGGACGGCGCTGCTGACGCTCATCGGCGGCTCGCTGGCGCACCTCGGCATCAACGTCACGAACGACATCTTCGACACCCTGTCCGGCGCCGACGAGGCGAACACGACCCCGACGATGTACTCGGGCGGGTCGCGCGTCGCGGTCTACGATCTCGTCACGATCCGGGGCCTGATGTGGACGGCGATCGCGCTGTTCGGCGCCGCCGCGGCCATCGGCCTGTTCCTCGTCGCCGTGACGGGGTCGCTGACGTTGCTGTGGATCGGCATCGCCGGCATCGTCGTGGGTGTGGCGTATACCGCGCCGCCGCTCAAGCTCGTGTACCGCGGGCTGGGCGAGATCGCGGTCGCCATCGGCTTCGGCCCGATCATGCTGCTCGGCGCGTACGTCGTGCAGACCGGGCGGCTGGCGTTGGAGCCGTTGCTCCTGTCGTTCGTGCCGGGGATCCTCATCGCGCTCATCCTGTACGTGAACGAGATCCCGGACCGGCGCTCGGATGCCGTGGCGGGGAAGCGGACGCTGCCCGTGCGGCTGCCGCCGGCCACCGTCCGGACCGGTTACCTCGTCGCCGCGATCGTCGCGTTCGCCATCGTCGTCCTCGGGGTGGTCTTCGGCGTCTTCCCGTGGACCGCGCTCATCGCGCTGGCCGCCGTGCCGATCGCGCTCCGCGTCCACGCCGGCCTGAAGGTCCACTACGACAGCCCGTACACGCTCATGGCGGTCATGGGCACGAACGTGAACCTCAACCTCGTCGTCGGCGGGCTGCTGCTCCTCGCCTACCTCGTCGTGATCGTGGCGATGCTCATCGGTTGACGGTGACGAGCGCCGCTGCGCGGTCGCGCTCGGCGGTACGCGCGAACAGGAAGATGGCGTCGACGAGCTCGGAACGGACGGCGAGCGCCGGCACCGTCTCGCGCAAGGCGTGGACGTAGCCGGTGCGGCCCTGGGTCCAGCCGCCGCCGATCGGCACCGGTGGCGGCGCCGGCCCCTCGTCGGCCAATGGCTGGGCGGTGAGGACGTTACCGGTCGGCCCGCGCCGCACGATGAGCAGGGCGGCCAGCGGATCGGCGAGGTCCGAGCGCGCGTCCCCGATCCGTCCGCCCCAGGCCGCCGGCAGCCGTTCACCCACCCCGAGCGGTGAGGCGAGAACGTCGATCTCCTTCGTCTCGACGAACACCGGGTAGCCTGCGCGGGTGCCGACGACGAGCATGAGTGCCAGGAGCGCAGGCGGGATGCCGAGGAACCAGGGGATGGAGCGCTGCGGCTTGGCGACCGCGTCGAGCTCGATGATCCGGTCGGCGACGACCTGCGGCGGTGTGCCCGCCTCGGTGGCCTCGATCGGCAGCGCCTCGGTGTCGACGACGGGCGCCGCCTCGGCCAGGCGCCCGGTGTAGACCCGGACCGTCACGTCCTCGGGCGCCACGTTGCCGAACGGCCCGGGAGCCCGCACGACGACGGCGCGCAGCAGCCGGTCGGCATCGACGAGGAGGGCGTAGCTTCCCGGCTCGCCGGTCGGCGATCCGTCGAGCGGGAACGCGCGCCCGTCGAGGCGAACCCACGTGCCGGGCTCGGTCACCATGCCGTCGAACACGGCCGGGACGTCGATATCGGTCGGCTGCGGGTCGAGCAGCGGCAGGACGACGGGCAGCGCGCCGACGGCGAGGAGGGCGGCCGCCAGGACGAAGGCCGGCAGTGCCGTCAGCCGGCGGATCGGCGTTGCGCGGAACGGGCGGCGCACCTGCCACGCCAGCCATCCGGAGAGCGCGAGGAAGCGTCCCATTCGGCGCATCATGCATTGCCGCAGCGCACCGGCGCCACCCAGTACCATCGGCCGCGCATGGACCGATGGCGGACGATCATCGAGCCCTTCCGGATCAAGAGCGTCGAGCCGATCCGGATGTCGACCGTCGCCGAACGCGAGGCGAAGCTCCGCGAGGCGGGCTGGAACCTGTTCAATCTCCACGCCGACGACGTCCTCATCGACCTGCTCACCGACTCCGGCACGGGCGCGATGAGCGCCGAGCAGTGGGCCGGCATCCAGCGCGGCGACGAGTCGTACGCCGGCTCACCATCGTGGTACCGGTTCCTCGCGGCCGTCCAGGAGCTGTTCCCGTTCCGCCACGTCATCCCGACCCACCAGGGCCGCGCCGCCGAGAAGATCCTGTTCAGCGTCATCGGCGGCCCGGGAAAGGTCATTCCGTCGAACACGCATTTCGACACGACCCGGGCGAACGTCGAGTTCACCGGCGCGGAGGCGGTCGACCTCGTCATCGCCGAGGGCCGGCAGCCGTCGGCGATCCACCCGTTCAAGGGCAACATGGACACCGATGCGCTCGACGCGCTGATTCGCGAGCGCGGCGCCGAGAACGTGCCGGTCGTCTTCGTGACCGTGACGAACAACTCCGGCGGCGGTCAGCCGGTGTCGCTCGAGAACCTCCGCGCGGTGCGCGCGGTGTGCGACCGATACGGCCTGCCGCTCTTCCTCGACGCCTGCCGCTTTGCCGAGAACGCCTGGTTCATCAAGCAGCGGGAGGACGGCTACGCCGACGTCCCGGTGCCCGACATCGTGCGCGAGATGGCGTCGCTGGCCGATGGGATGACGATGAGCGGCAAGAAGGACGCGCTGGCGAACATCGGCGGCTGGCTGGCGATGAGCTCGGACGAGTGGGCCGAGCAGTGCCGCACCATGCTCATCCTGACCGAGGGCTTCGTCACCTACGGCGGCCTCGCCGGCCGCGATCTCGAAGCCATGGCCGCCGGACTCAAGGAGGTGGTCGACGAGGACTACCTCCGTTACCGGATCCGCTCCACCGCCTACCTCGGTGAGGCGCTCGTCGCGTCGGGCGTGCCGTGTGTCCGGCCCATCGGCGGGCACGCCGTGTACCTCGACGCCGCGGCGCTGCTGCCGCATATCCCGCCGCTCGAGTACCCCGGACAGGCGCTCGCCTGCGCGCTGTACCGCGAGGGCGGCATCCGCGGCTGCGAGATCGGCACGGTGATGTTCGGCCAGCACCCCGACGGCACGGAGACGCCGGCTCGGATGGAGCTCGTCCGCCTCGCCATCCCACGCCGGGTCTACACGCAGTCACACGTCGACTACGTCATCGAGGTCATCCAGCACGTCGCCTCGAGGGCGTCGGAGCTGCGCGGCATGCGGATCGTCGAGCAGCCGCGGGCGCTGCGCCATTTCACCGCCCGCTTCGACCCGATCGCCTAGAGCCCGCGGGCCTGCGCGCTCACCCCTGCTGGGGAGCCTCCGTGGGCGGCTGGGTCGCGGGAGGAGGATGCCCCTGCGCGCGGTGGAGGAAGCGGAAGTACGCCCAGAACAGGACCGACCCGATGCCGAAGACGAGGAACAGGCCGATGACCGTGACCATCGAGGTGCGCTCGGAATCGGCCAGGTAGCCGGACGTCGGGTTGATGAGGATGTGGAAGAAGGCGAAGGCCGCGATGCCGAGGATCGCCATCCAGGCCTTCGGGTTCCAGGCTCGAACCCGCTCGCCCGGCAGGAAGCGGACCGGCAGCATGGCGAACACCGCGCCCTCGAGCCCGGCGACGACCACGGTGGCGAGCGCCGCCTCGAGGACCAGGTTCCCACCCTCGCGGACGCCCGGGAGGAGCAGCCAGCTCACGATGCTGGCAGCCAGCCCGACCGCCGCGGCGATGCCCTCGACCCGCCCCTGCCGGCTGCGGGCGACCTGCTCGGCGAAGCCGATGCCGAGGATGAGCCCGTACACGTATCCGGGCTGAAAGTCGGCGACGCGGCTGACGATGACGCAGATGACCGCGACGGCGATCGTGCCCGGCAGGGCCTCGACCTGGATGCCGATGCCGTGCTGGCGGCCGACCAGCCAGGTCGGGATGACGATCGTCGCGATGGTCAGCACCAGGCCGAGCGCGAGGCCGAGGAACGCCTGGAGCGAGCGCGTGTCGAGGCCGAGCGTCGGGTCGAGCAGGCTGTACACGAAGGCGCTGATGGCAATGAACGCGGCCGCCCCGAGCGGAGTCTTCCAGAACGACCGTTCCGGCGCCGGCTGCCCGTCCGAGGCCGTCGTCTGCCTCTCGCCCGCGGGGCGCCGGCGGATCCGGGCCCAGGTCCACGCGCCGAGCGCGCCGACGACCCGCCCGATCCGGCCCGAGACACGCCGGGCCCAGCCGGTCACCTCCTCGTAGTGCTGCTCGAGCGTCGAGTTGAACAGCGCCGACGGGAACGGCACGACGAACACGAGGCCGGCCGCCAGCGCGGCGGAGGAGGCGAGGACGAGCGGGTCGAACGAGATATCGCCCGGGCCGGGGATCGAGCCCGCGAACGACGCGGTCGACCCGCGAATGCCCTCGGGCGAGAAGAACGTGAGGTGCGAGATCGTCGTCGAGCCGCCGGCCGGCAGCCGGACATCCCAGCTCAGGCCGGCGCCGTTGTCGACAGGGGTGTCGCAGTCGCATCGGTCGTCGAACGGCTGCTGGCTGCCGACCTGCGCCCAGACCTGGCTGTAGACCCCCACGGCGTAGCGGCTGCCACCGGTCAGCGGCAGCCACTGCTCGATGCGTGCGTCGTCCTCGTGCGAGATCACGCATGCCGGGGCACCGTCGTCGACCCGCCCGACCCCAACGTCCGACTCCTGGAGGAAGCAGTCGGCGGCGCGGTAGAGGACGGCGTCCACCCCGCCCGCGGTGCTCTCGACCCGGATGTCGGTTCGGTACGACTCCTCGCCGATGACGTACGAGTCGGTCTGCTCGACCCGGATACCGGTGCCCCCGGCCTCGACCACGGTGACGATGCGGTACGGGTCGCCCGACGAGCCGCTGCCGCCCACCGCCGATTGGCTGACCGGCGTCCACGGCGTCAGGCCGCCGAGCCCGCTGCCGGCCGGGACGAATGCGGGGCCGAAGAGGCTGCCGTCGACGGCGAGGAACGTTCCGCAGCCGCCGGTCTCGCCGCCGAAGAACTCGAAGCTCAGGTCGGCCTCGTGGGCGACCTGGCAGTTGAGATCCGCGCTCACGATGATCCGGGTCAGCGGACCGACCGACGCGATCTCCTGCTCGACGGCGGCGACCCGCGATGGCGCCAGCGCACCGCCGATGACGACGAGCCACATGGCGACGAGCGTGGCGAGGACGGGGCGCGTCGAGGGGCGCCCGGACCGCGGGGCACTGCGCGGCGGTGGCATCGGGCGGGAGTATAGGCGGCAGGCAGGCGCTCGCCTAGACGGTGGCACCGGTCACGGCATCGCGCGTGTGGACGCATTGCCGCGGAGGCGGCGAGCGGTAGGATGCGCCGAATGAGCCGACGCACCGCGACGCTGCTCGCCACGATCCTGGGCTCGTCGATCGTGTTCCTCGACGGGACGATCGTGAACGTCGCGCTCGACCATATCGGCGACGAGCTGCCGGCCTCGTTCGTCGGCCGCCTCGAGGGGCTGACGTACGTCAACAGCGCGTATTTCGCCGTCCTGTCGGCGCTGCTCATCCTGGCCGGCGCGCTGAACGACGCCTACGGCCGGCGCCGGATGTTCCGGATCGGCCTCATTGGCTTCGGCGTCGCCTCGGTCGCCTGCGGCCTCGCGCCCAACCTCGAGCTGCTCATCCTCGCCCGCATCGTCCAGGGCGCCTTCGGCGCCGTCCTCGTGCCGGGCTCGCTGTCGATCATCACCGCCACGTTCGAGGGCGAGGAGCGGGGCCGGGCGATCGGCCTGTGGGCAGCGGGCACGTCGGCGACGAACATCATCGGTCCGGTCCTCGGCGGCTTCCTCGTCCAGGCCGTCACCTGGCGCGCCGCGTTCCTCATCAACGTGCCGCTCGTCCTGCTGGCCGTGTGGGCCACGTCGCGGGTGGAGGAGACGCGCGACGCGGAGGCCAGCCGCAGCTTCGACTGGCTCGGGGCCGCCGTCATCGTCCTCGGCGTGGGCGGCCTGGCCTTCGGCGCGACCCGTGGCCAGGAGCAGGCGTGGCAGGACCCGATCGCATGGGCCGCGCTCGTCGTCGGGATCATCGGCATCGTGGCCACGCCGATCCTCATGCTCGTGCGCCCCAACCCGCTCGTGCCGCCGGCGCTGTTCCGGTCGCGGAACTTCACCGTCGTCAACCTGTCGACGTTCGTCATCTACGGCGCGCTGTACGTCTTCCTCGCCTTCCAGAACCTGTTCCTGCAGGGCACGCTCGGCTACTCGCCGATCGCGTCGGGGGCGATCGGCATCCCGGTCGCGCTGCTCCTCACGTTCCTCTCGACGCCGGCCGGGCAGCTCGCCGCGCGGCTCGGGCCGCGGCTGTTCCTGACCGTCGGGCCGATCCTCATGGCCGCCGGGCTCCTGTGGCTGGCGCGCGTGCCCGCCGACTCGACCCCGTGGCAGGCGACGCCCGACGACCTGGCCTCGTTCGTCCCGCCGGTCGACACGATCGTCGACATCCTGCTGCCGATCCTCGTGTTCGGCATCGGCATCTCCATCCTCGTCGCGCCGCTCACGACGGCGCTCATGAGCTCCGTCCCGGTCCGCAACGCGGGTCTCGGCTCGGCGATCAATAACGCGGTCAGCCGGGTCGGATCGCCCCTCGTGAACGCGGTGCTGTTCATCGCCATCACCGCGACGTTCTATCCCACGCTGGCGAGCCTCGCCCCGGGCGTCGACGTCAACGACCGCGAGGTCCGGGAGCAGATCCAGCCGCTGTCGCAGCCCGGGCCGGACGTCGACCCCGAGGTGGCGGAAGCGGCGCGCCAGGCGAGCACCGATGCGTTCCACCTGGCGATGCTCGTCTCGGCCGGCCTCCTCCTCGTCGGTGCCGCGATCAACGGGATCGGTCTGCGCAACCCGCGTCCCGGTGAGGATGCGGCGACGTCACCCGCGGCCGTCGGCCACGGCTGAGATCGATCAGAAGACCCGCGGGCACCACGGCGCGCGCTCCGTCCGGAACAGCGCGTCGGCCCGGGCGATGGCGCCCGGGTGGAGCTCGCGCACCCGGGCCGCGTCGGCGAGGGCGCGGAACGTGAACGCCCCGAGGTAGGCGGCGGCGAGATCGGTCGTGTCGGCCGCGAGGTCGGCGGCGTCGGAGGTGCGCTCGACGATCGGCACGCCGTCCTCCACGCTCAGCGCCCAGCGGCCGTCGTTCCAGGGGCAGAACTCGTCGGCGAGCTCGATGACCAGGCGTCCGTCGGCCGCGTAGCGTCGGCCGGCCAGGGCGCTTCCGACCTCGACGATGCGGAGCCAGATGCCGTCGCTGGCGGCGTACCGGAGGCGCCGCGGCTCGAGCGCGGCGAGGAGGATCGGGTCATCGGCGGCGATGTTCCAGTACTCGGTACGGGCCATGAGGTCGATGTCGAGCACGAAGCGCCACAGGTCGAGATCGGCCGACGGGTTGGTCGCCATCTTCTCGACGACGATGACGGCCGACGTGAAGCCGACGTCCTCCCACTGCTCCTTCACCCGGTAGCGCGCGTAGCCGTCCGGCACGCCGCCCGTCTCGTGGACGACGTGGAACGCGGCGCTCATGCCCTGCCGCCCATGCTCCGGGTCGCGCAGGAAGCCCTCGCGCCAGTACGTGTCGCTGCGGTCGAAGAAGCCGGGTCGCGTCGGGCGGACCGCGTCGTAGATCGGCGGGAAGAGGCGCGCGGCCTCGTCGTCGTCCACGAAGCGGATCGTCCCGGCCGGCACGTGCGGCCTGCGGAACGCGTTCCGCTCGCGGGCGACGTCGATCTTCGCGGCCAGCGTGGCCATGCCGTAGCCGAAGCGCTGGTAGATGCTGCTCTCGCTGGCCCACAGGATGGCGAGCGGCTCGCCGCGCTCGTGGATGCCGTCGAGCTGGAGCCGCATCATCCGCCGCAGGATGCCCTGGCGCCGATGGGTGGGATGGACGCCGACGATCGTGACGCCCGACGCCGGCAGGACGCCGCCGGGGACGGTCAGCGCGTAGCCGAACGCGCCGGCGGTCCCCACGATCCGGTCACCGTCGTACGCGGCGATGGCCCGGTCGGGCTCGAACAGCGCCTCGAAGGCCTCGAAGTCCTCGTCGCGCGGGCGCTCGGCGAAGGCGAGCTCACCCGCCTCGAAGAAGGCGCGGGCATCGGTGTCGAAGGGGCGGACGTCGACGGCCATGCCGTCGATTATGGCCCCGGGCGTGTTCTAATGCCCCTCGATGCTTCCGCTCAGCGACGAGAACGAGCGCGGCCACGGACCGGCGTTCGTCAGCCTGGCCATCATCGCGCTCAACGTGTTCGTGTTCTTCGTGCTCCAGGGGGCGGGCGCCTCCGTCGAGGGCGCCGCGTTCACGTACGGCTGGGCCGCCGTTCCGTTCGAGATCACGAACGGCGTCGACCTCGTCGGTCCGACGCCGATCGACGTCGGTGGCCAGCAGGTCCTCATCCCGCAGGAGCCGGGACCGAGCCCGATCTGGCTCACCCTGCTGACGAGCATGTTCATGCACGGCGGCCTGCTTCACCTGGGCGGCAACATGCTGTTCCTGTGGATCTTCGGCGACAACGTCGAGCATCGCGTCGGCCACGGCCTATTCATCGTCTTCTATATCGCCGCCGGCATCGTCGCGTCGTTCGCCCAGATCCTCGTCGATCCCTCCTCGAAGATCCCGACGCTCGGCGCCTCGGGCGCGATCGCCGGCGTGCTCGGCGCGTACCTCGTCCTGTTCCCGACGAACCGGGTGCTCGTCCTCCTCCTGCGATTCCCGGTCTGGGTCCCGGCCATCGTCGTCATCGGCCTGTGGGCGGTCCTCCAGTTGGTGAGCGGCTTCGGCACGCTCGGCAGCGCCCAGGCGGGCGGCGTGGCGTACATGGCCCATATCGGCGGCTTCGTGGCCGGGGTGCTCGCGGGCTTCGTGTTCCGGGCGGCCTTCCACGAGCCGCGCCATCCGCGCGGGACGCCGGCCACGCTGTACCGATGACCTCCGGCGCCGTCGTCGGCGCCCCCGCTTCCGGCGCCGTCACCATTGACCCGCTGGCCGATGCGGCCGGCCTGTTCGGGCCCGACAGCGTCTCGTGGCGCGTCGACCGCGAGCTCGTCGTGCTCGCCGGCGGATCCTGCGCGCTCCTCATGCAGGCGGCGCATCCCTCGGTCGCGGCCGGCGTCGCCGAGCACTCGACGTACGCCACCGATCCGTTCGGGCGCCTGATGCGGACCCTGACCAGCAGCTTCGACGTCGTGTTCGGCACGCGGTCCGAGGCCGAGGCCACGATCCGCCGGGTGAACGCCATCCACGCCGCCGTCCGCGGTCGGCGGCCTGACGGCGAGCCCTACTCGGCGCTCGAGCCCGAGGCGCTGCTGTGGGTCCACGCCACGCTGGTCGACACCGCACTCCGCGTCCACGACCGCTTCGTCGCGCCGCTGTCCGAGGCCGATGCGCAGCGCTACCACGAGGAGAGCGCGGCCGTCGCCATCCGGCTCGGCGTGCCGCCCGATCTGGTGCCGCCCACGATCGGCGAGCTCCGCGCCTGGATGGACCGCATGCTGACCGACGGGCCGATCCGGGTCACGCCCCAGGCTCGCGAGATCGCGCGCACCGTCCTGTACCCGACCCGCTTCCCGCCCCGCATCGCGTGGGACGCGGCGCACCTCGTGTCGATGGCGACGCTGCCGTCCCGCCTGCGCCGCGAGTACGGCATCGGCTGGTCGGCCGCCCGGGAGCGTGGCGTCCGGCGTATCGCGGCCGCCAGCCGGCGCCTGCTGCCGCTCCTGCCGTCCGTCGTGCGCCACGCGCCGCAGGCGCGCGCCGCCGATCGACGGGTGCGTCAGGCCGGGCGCGCGGCCGGCTCGACCCGGTAGCGGTAGCGGGTCGCGATCTCCCGGAAGCCGAGCCGCTGGAGGTTGCCCGCCGACACGCTGCCCGCATCGGCCAGCGAGCCGGCCAGGTCGCAGCCCAGCCCTCGCGCACGGGCGAGGCGCGCCGCGATGAGCGCGCGCTGGATCCCGAGCCCGCGCGCCTCCGGCAGGACGACCGCCGCCCGCAGCCAGGCCGCGTGGCGGTGGACGTGGAGCGACGACGCGCCGACCGGCCGGCCGTCGCGCTCGGCCACGAACCGATGGTGGTGGGCGTGCCGCGCCAGCGTCGGCTCGAGCGCCCGGAAGGCGGCGCCGACCGCGTCGGGCACGCCGGCCCCGGCGGCGATCACCTCGCCCCACGGCCCGGGTTCGTCGCGGCCGAGCTCGCGCACGGTCACGCCCGCGGGCAGCTCGAGCGCCGGATCATCGCCGAGCGGGTGCGCCAGCAGGCTGGCGGTGCTGTCGACGATCGCATCGGCCCAGGGTGCCTCCTCGAGCCAGACCCAGCCGGTGACGCCGTTCCGGCCGAAGTGGTCGACCGCCATGTCGACGAGGTTCGGCAGGTGGGCGAACCCGAGGCCGATATTGAAGATCGAGCTCGGAAGGGCGGCGCTGGCCGCCACGGCGACGTCGCCGTCGTCGATGATCGCCACCTCGCTGCCGGTCGCCGCCGCGGCCTCCCAGACCGCGACGGCCGCGTGGTTCTCGGTCGCGTCCAGCCGCGCGGCCATGGCGTGGCGCTCGGCACGATCGTCGACCGGCCGCTCGAGGCGGATCGGGTCGCCGGGAAGGACGGTGCCCTCGGCGACGACCCGCGCGTACATCCGGCTGTCGGCCGGGTGCGCCGTGGCGCCGAGCCGTCCGTAGCGGCCGCCACGGAACGAGCCCCGGATCGTGCGGCACGGCTCCGCCCGGCCGGAGATCTCGAGCACCAGCTCGTCGCCGACGTGGAGCCGCGTCCCGACCGGCAGGAGCGACACGTCGAAGCCGGCGACGGTGAGGTTCTCACCGGTCGTGCCGGGCCCGATCGGGTGCCCCTCGGCCGCGACCCGGGCGATCGCCTCGACCCCGAGGATCGAGACGGCACGGTGCGGGCCGCCATGGACGGTGAGCTCGCGCTGCCGGTCGCCCTCGACGCCGGCGCCCGTCACGCGCGCGGAGGCGACGGGCAGCTTCGGTACGCCGCCCGCCGAGACGTTGACCTGGACCACTCGCCCGTCGCTCATCGGCCGCCAATCCTACGCGCCCGCGGCAGGCGGCCTGCGAATCCGACCTCGCGGGAGCGGTTCGGTATCATGGCGGCGCCCGCTCGGCATGCCCCGCGAGCGGTGAGAGGAACTCATCTGTTGACCCGTTTCGCCAAGCTGACGGTTGCGGCTGCCGTCGCCACGTTCGTCCTCATCTCGGTCGGCGGCCTCGTACGCGCAACCGACTCCGGCCTCGGCTGCCCGGATTGGCCGCTGTGCTTCGGCGACTGGGTGCCGCCGGCCAACCTCCACGCCTGGATCGAGCACACCCATCGGCTCGTGGCCGCCGTCTTCGTCGGTCCGCTCGTCGGCGCCGTCGGGCTGATCACCGTCTTCACCGCACGACGCCACGACCGGCCGCTGCTCGTCGCCGCCGTGGTCGCCGGCGTCCTCGTCATCCTCCAGTCGCTGCTCGGCGCGGCGGTCGTCCTCGAGGGCCTCGCCGCCGAGCTCGTGTCCGCGCACCTCGGCATGGCGCTCGTCGTCCTGGCCGCCACGATCTTCATCGCCGAGCGCTCGGCGAACGGGCCGATGCCCGCGACGCACGCCCGGCCGCGGCTCACGCGCCTCGTGGCGGTCACGGCGCTCGCGATCTACGCCCAGATGCTCCTCGGCTCGTGGGTCACCGGCACGCACGCCGCCCTCGCCTACGCCGACTTCCCGCTCATGAACGGCGCGGTCGTCCCCTCGGTGGTCGGGGAGCAGCAGCTGATCCATCTCGCGCATCGGGTCATGAGCCTCGTCGTGGCGGGCCTGGTGGCCTGGACCGCGGTCGCCACCTTCCGATCGACCGATGCGCCGCTGCCGCGGCGCCTGGCGCTGTGGCTCGTCGTCCTCGTCGTGGTCCAGATCGCGCTCGGCGGCTTCAACGTCATCACCCGCCTGTCGGCCTTCTCGGTCGTGCCGCACCTCGCCGTCGGCGCCGGGATGTGGGCGCTGTCGGTCTGGCACCTCCTCGCCACCCGCCGCCTGCGCCGGAACGAGCTGCGCTTCGGCGTCCGCAGCCCGCGCACGTCGGCGAGCGGCGGCACCGGCGACACGGTCCGCGCCTATGTCGCGCTCACGAAGCCGCGGATCATCGAGCTCCTGCTCGTCACCACCGTGCCGACCATGGTCCTCGCCCATGGCGGCGTGCCGTCGCTGTGGCTCGTGGCGGCCGTGATCATCGGCGGCACGCTCGCGGCGGGCGGCGCGAACGCGATCAACATGTACGTCGACCGCGATATCGACGACATCATGCGCCGGACCCGGCACCGGCCCCTCCCGCGGCACGCGGTCACCCCCGAACGCGCGCTCGCGTTCGGCATCGGCCTGTCGGTGGCGGCGTTCGCCTGGCTGACGCTGACCGTCAACCTCCTGTCGGCCGTGCTCGCGCTGTCGGCCACGGCGTTCTACGTCTTCGTCTACACCCTGTGGCTGAAGCGCACGACGCCGCAGAACATCGTCATCGGCGGGGCGGCGGGCTGCGTCCCGGTGCTCGTCGCCTGGGCGGCGGTGACCGGCGAGATCGGGCTGCCGGCGCTCGTCCTGTTCGCCATCGTCTTCTACTGGACGCCGCCGCACTTCTGGGCGCTCGCCCTGCGCTACCGCGGCGACTACGCGGCGGCTCGCGTACCGATGCTTCCGGTCGTGCGCGGCGAGGCCGAGACGGCGCGCCAGATCGTGCTCTACACGATCGCGCTCGTGGCGGTCAGCCTGCTCCTCCTGCCGGTGGCCGGCATGGGCTGGATCTACCTCGTCGCGGCCGTCGGGCTGGGTGTGGCCTACGTGATCGCCGCGTTCCGGCTCCTCGCCGATGCGGCCGACGGGCGCGCCGCGATCCGCCTCTTCCGCTACTCGATCAGCTACCTGACCCTGCTCTTCGCCGCCGTCGCGGCCGACGCGCTCCTGCGCCTGCCGCTCGCCTGACGGACTGCTCGCGCAATCAGCGCGAGAACCTGCGCGTGAACTGCGGAACCGATGCGCCGATTGGCGCGTCCATGCGGCCATGAAACGCATCGCCGCGCTCCTCTTCGTGCTGTCCCTCGTCCTGTCGGCCTGTGCCGCCGCCGGCGGCTCGCCACCGCCCTCGTCGTCCCCCGACGACGGCGAGAGCGATCCGCCGTCATCGGCGAGCGATGACGGCGACGGTGGGGGCGGCGGAGGCGAGATCGATCACCCGACGGGCGCCGACGAGGCGATCCTCGTCGTGTCCTCGCAGGGCGGCTTCGTACCGGTGGAGTTCTCGGTGCGCCAGCTCCCGAGCTTCGTGCTCCTCGGCGACGGCCGGGTCATCGTCCAGGGCGCCATGACGCTCGAGTTCCCCGGGCCGGCGCTGCCGGCGCTCCAGGAGCGGACACTCACCGAGGAGGGCATCCAGGCCCTGCTGGCGGCGATCGAGGACACCGACCTGTTCACCGGCGACCTCGAGCTGCGCGGCATGCAGCAGATGGTGGCCGATGCCTCGGACACGGTGTTCGAGCTCCACGCCGGCGGCATCGACAGCACGGTGATCATCTACGCCCTCGGCATGCTCGGCCCCGACATGCAGGTCCCGAACCTCGACCCCGCCGAGGAGGCGGCCCACGTGGCGCTCAGCCGGCTGTCCGAGAGCCTGCTCCTGGTCGACACGTTCCTGCCGGCCGAGCTGTGGGAGGCCGAGGGCTGGCAGCCGTACGAGCCGACGGCGTTCCGGCTGTACGTCACCGACGTGAGCGGTCAGCCCATCGAGGGCGGCGACCTGCCCGGCATGGTCCGGGAGTGGCCGACCGACGACGACCCGGCCGCCATCGGCGAGGAGGCGGGGGAGTTCCTCGGTCCCGGCACCCGCTGTGCCGCCGTCGACGGTGAGCTCGGGGCCGCCTGGTATGCCGAGCTGTCGCTGGCGAACGAGAACACGCTGTGGACCTCCGACGGCACGAACCGGTATCGGGTCCTCGCCCGGCCGCTCCTGCCGCACGAGGACGTGACCTGCCCGGAGCTCGCCCCGGGCGCCTGAGGGCTCATCTCGCGCGGCGCTGACGACGCCCCGGGCCGACCTTGCCGGCCCGGGGCGCCTCCTTGTCCGGTGATCCGACCCGGACCGCCTGCCTTCGCTACAATGCCCTTCGGTGCCACCGCCTTCAGCCGGCGGTGCCGTGCGTGCCGTGACTCCTCTGATCGACCCAACCAGGGAGCCCCGAAACCGACCCATGCAACACTCGGCGGCCCGACCTCGGCGGACGATGCTCCGCGTCGGCGTCCCACTGCTCCTCGTCGCGCTCCTCGCGAGCGGCTGCCTGCTGCCGCCCGAGCCCGCGACCGAGGCCGGCAAGGACGTCTTCAACCTGTACCTCATCGTCCTGGGGCTGGCGGCCATCGTCTTCTTCGGGGTCGAGGGCTTCATCGTCTACGCGATCCTTCGCTACCGCCGCAAGCCCGGCGACGACGTCCTGCCGGAGCAGCACCACGGCAACACCGCGGTCGAGATCGTCTGGACGCTCATCCCGACCGTCATCGTGTTCATCCTGTTCGGCGCCAGCCTGGCGACGCTCGGCACGGTCGAGGCGCGGGCCGAGCAGCCCGGCGTCGAGATCCGCGTCCAGGGCTTCCAGTGGAACTGGCGCTTCCACTACAGCGACGAGGCCGTGAGCGGGCCGCAGGGCAACGAGCCGGCCGTGCTCGCCGTTCCAGTCGGGGAGCCGGTGCGGCTCCTCCTCGAGTCGGACGACGTCAACCACGCCTTCTACGTCCCGGACTTCCTCCTCAAGCGCGACCTCATCCCGGGCGACACGAACGAGCTCGAGTTCACCGTCACCGAGCCGGGCACGTACGCCGGCCAGTGCGCCGAGTTCTGCGGGACTTCGCACGCCACGATGACCTTCGTCGTCGAGGCCATGTCGCGGGAGGACTTCGACGCCTGGGTCGCGGCGCTCGCCGCCGGCGAGGAGCCGCCCGGGCCGGGCGCCGGTGACTGCTCGACGACCATCCAGCTCCAGGCCGTCCCGGAGTTCGCCTTCGACCTCGATACGATCGAGGTGCCGGCCGGCGAGGACTTCTGTGTCGAGTTCAC
>DATAJO010000020.1:0-31491 GCA_036262075.1 Candidatus Limnocylindria bacterium | reverse complement strand
GACACCACCGCGCCCACGGTCACCATCAACCAGGCCAGCGGCCAGGCTGATCCGACCAACGCCAGCCCGATCAACTTCACGGTCGTCTTCAGCGAGCCGGTCAGCGGCTTCACCGCTTCAGACGTAACCCTGTCCGGCACGGCCGGCGCGACGACCGCCACCGTCACCGGCGGCAGCACGACCTACAACGTCGCGGTCAGCGGCATGACCGGCGACGGCACCGTCATCGCCACGGTCGGCGCCAACGGCGCCTCGGATGCCGCTGGCAACCTCAATCTCGCCAGCACCAGCACCGACAACACCGTCACGTATGACACGACGCCTCCCGAGGTCACCATCGACCTGCAGGCCGACTCCGACACCGGCATCGCCGACGATGACGACATCACCAAGGCCGCCAGCCTGGTGTTCGACGTCGACTTCGATGAGCCGGTCAGCGGCGTGACGCTGGGAGACTTCAGCCTGGCCGGCACGGCCACCGGCTGCATGCTCGACGACCTGTCCGGCACCGGCGACAGCTACACGCTGACCGTCATCGACTGCGACGAGGGCAGCGTCACGGTCACCTTCGCCGCCGACGGCGCCAGCGACACGGCCGGCAACACCGGCCCCGAGGCTGACACCGACGGTCCCGAGGTGCTCATCGATCGCACCGCGCCCGCGGCCACCATCGACCTGCAGTCCGGCTCCGACACCGGCGCCTCGAGCAGCGACAACATCACCAAGGCCAACGATCTGGTCTTCGACGTCACCTTCGACGAGAACGTCTTCGGCCTGAACGCCACTGACTTCAGCGTCGGCGGCACGGCCTCCGGCTGCCTCGTCGGCGCGATGAGTGGCCTGGGTGACACCTACACCGTGACGCTCACCGGCTGCGGCGAGGGCACGGTCATCCTGAGCCTCAGCGCCGCCGGCGTGACCGACACGGCCGGCAACGGCAACGCCCTGACCAGCGGCCCGACGGTCACCGTCGACCGCACCGCGCCGGCGGCGCCGTCGACGCCTGATCTGGACGCCGCAAGTGATTCGGGCAGCTCGTCGACGGACAACGTCACGAACGACCAGACCCCGACGTTCAACGGCACCGCCGAGGACCTGAGCATCGTGACGGTGTTCGACGGCGCGACGCCTCTCGGGACCACGGCGACGGATGCCGCCGGCAATTGGAGCTTCACGTCCGGGATGCTCTCCAACGGGACGCACTCCATCTCGGCGCGGGCGACGGATGCCGCCGGCAATCAGAGTGGGCCGTCCGGGTCGCTGACCGTGACGATCGACGCACTGGCTCCGAGCAGCGCGATCACGTTCCCGATGCCGGGGAGCTACGACGCATTCCAGTGGAATGCGGGCTGCAGCACCGCCTTCGTGGGTGATGCCTGCGGCACCTGGTCGGATTCCGGACTCGCCGGCGTGGAGAGCGTCGCGGTCGCATTGCGCAACGCGGCGGGGGACTATTGGACCGGCACGGGAAACGACTTCTCCAGCAGCACGCCGATCTGGCACGCCACCACGGGATCGACGACCTGGAATCGCCTGATTCCGTTCTCGAGCTTCCCTGCCGCCGGTAGCTACACACTGCTCTCGCGTGCCACGGACGTGGCCGGCAATGTTCAGGCACCGCCCGCAAGCACGACCTTCTCGGTGGTGAATCCGAGCAGCCCGTACGTCTTCGAAGGATTCTTCGCCCCGATCGAGAATCCCTCGACGCTCAACAACGCGAAGGCCGGACAGGCCATTCCGGTGAAGTGGCGCCTCACGCGCGACGGCGTGCCGGTGTCTGATCCGTCGAGCTTCGTCGCGCTCACGTCGCGAACGGTGTACTGCGGATCGCTGGGAACGATCGGTATCGATGAGATCGAGACGTACACGACGAACTCGGGACTGCAGTACAACGGCGACGGGAAGTGGCACTTCAACTGGAAGACGCCGAAGTCGTACGCCGGTGAGTGCCGGATCATGACGCTGACGTTGAACGACGGCAGCACCCACGACGCCTACTTCAAGTTCAAGTAGCGCTCATCCCGGGAGGCGGGTCGTATGACCCGCTTCCCGGTGCTCCACACGCCGCCTCGTGCGCGGTGGGATGGCATGCCGCCTGCCTTGGGACGGGCATGACCGAGACCGAAGGCGGGGACTGACAGAAGCCGATGAGCCCGGGCGGTTGCCCGGGCTCATCGGGTATCTATGGAGCTCGGCAGGTCCTACGGGCGGCCGTGACCCTTGCCGTTCCCGTGGCCATTGCCATTGCCCTTGCCGTTGCCGCCGGCCCACGGCGGCTTGCCGTGGCCTCGGCCCTCGTGGCGGGCTTCATCGGCCTCGTCCTCGTCGGCGTCAGCCTCCTCGGTGGAGGCTTCCTCCTCGTCGGCATCCTCGTCGTCGGGCGGCTCGAGGCCCCAGCAGATGTAGCGGGCGTGCTCGCTGACCCAGCTGCCGTGATTGCGGTGGTCGGACTCCTCGAAGCCCTCCCAGTCGTGGGCGGCCTCGGAGACGCACTGGCCGTGCTCGTTGGCGCCGTCCTCCTCGTCCTCCTCATCGAGAGCGGCCTCCTCGGACTCGGTGGCCTCCTGGGACTCGGTGGCCTCCTCGGACTCGGTGGCCTCCTCGGACTCGGTCGGATCGGCCGACTCCTCGGCGGGGCCGAAGATGAGCTCGTGGACGAAGGACGAGACCGCCTGGCCCCGGTTGCCGTCCTCGGCGTCCGGCCGGGCGCCGAGCGCGGTGGCCACGGTGAGGGTGACGAGGACGGCACCGCTCACGATGGCGGCGATCCAGGAGTTGCGAAGTCGTCGCATGTGGATGTTCACCTCGATGGCGCGGTGGGCAGCGCACCACGGTGAGTTGGACGTGCGCGATGCGCGCAGACGATGACCGGCAGACCTTCGCATGTCCGGGACGCGCTGTGGGTCGTACTTTGCGTGCGATGGCGCCCGTACGATCGGCGCCGGCGAGCGCAACGCGGGCGCTCAGCGTCGGGTGCGGTGCCTGCGGAGGAGCACGTCGATCGCGTCGCGGTAGCGGGCGCCGGACGCGTGGCGGCGCAGCCAGTCGAGGTAGTCGGGGTCGCGACGGACGACCTCGCCGAGCGTCCAGCCCTCGTAGCGGCCGAAATCGAGGCGCATGCCGGCGCCATCGGCGTCGAGCGGTCCGCGTGGCGCGCCGTGGGTCGCCGCCTCGGCCGGGGTCGGTGGGGGAGCGCGCCGGCGATCCGACTCCCATCTCGCGCGCTTCACCGGATCGCGCACGATGGCGTACGCCCAGTTGAGGTCGATCATCCGGCGCTCCTCGGCCTCGTCCATCGGCGTGGCGGCGTCCGGGTGGACCTTGCGGGCCAGCACGCGGTACGCGGCGGCGACGACGTCCGGGTCCGCGTCGGGCTGGACCTGGAGGATGCGGAACGGATCGCGCCGCTCCATCGGTCTCTAGGCTCCCGGAAGCTGCTGCTCGACCGCCGTGCGCAGGGCGGGCAACGGCAGGGCGCCACCGCCGAGGACCGCGTCGTGGAAGGCCCGGATGTCGAACCGATCGCCGAGCCGCTCGCGCGCCTCGGCGCGCAGCCGGAGCAGCTCGAGCTGGCCGAGCTTGTAGGCCAGCGCCTGGCCGGGCCAGGCGATGTATCGGTCCACCTCGTTGGCGATGTTGTTCTCGCCGAGCGCGGTGTGGTCCGTCATGAAGTCGATCGCCTGCTGGCGCGTCCAGCCGAGGGCGTGGATGCCGGTATCGACCACCAGCCGCGAGGCGCGCCAGGCGTCGAACGAGAGGACGCCGAAGCGGTCGAGGTCGCCGGACAGCAGGCCCATCTCCTCCGACAGGCGCTCGGTGTACAGGCCCCAGCCCTCGATGAACGCGGTCGTGCCGTTGAAGCGCCGGAACGCCGGCAGCTCGGTCAGCTCCTGCGCGATCGCGAGCTGGAGGTGGTGCCCGGGGACCGACTCGTGGAAGGCGAGCACCTCGGCCTCGTACCGCGGCCGCGTCTCGGGGGCGTAGGTGTTGATGTAGTACTGGCCCGGCCGCGAGCCGTCGGCCGCCGGATCGCGGTAGTACGCGATCGTCGTGTGCTTCTCCTCGTGCGGCGGGATGACCACGACCTCGCATGGCGCCTGCGGCAGGCGCCCGAACCAGTCGGGGATCGCCGCGTTCGCGCGCGCCAGCGAGGCCTCGGCCACGGCCACGATCTCGTCGGCGGTCGAGAAATGGAGCGCTGGATCCGAGCGCAACGCCCGGAGCGTCGCGTCGAGGCCATCGGTGCCGAGCAGGCGGCCGCCGAGCTCGATGAACTCCGCGTCGATGCGCTCGATCTCGCGCAGGCCGATGGCGTGGATCTCCTCCGGGGCCGTATCGAGCGAGGTATGGGCGCGGGCGACGGCGCGGTACGCGCGCTCGCCGCGGGGGAGGTGGACGAGTCCGGGCCGATCGTCCGGACGGGCGACGGGGGCGAGCTCGTCGGCGAGGAGCGCCCGGTAGCGGGCGAAGGCGGGCCGGATCTCGTCGCGCACCACGGCGAGCAGGTCGTCGCCGATGGCGTGAGCCTCCGCGGCGGGCGCCATGAGCGGCCAGTCGGCGTCGGGACGGGCGAGCAGGTCGTCGAGCTGCTCGATCGACTTGGCGACGAGCGTCGCCACGCCCGTGCGGCCCCGGCCCGCGCCTTCGCGGAGCCGCTGCGCGGCCGTGTCGATGTACGGCGGCATCGCGCGCCAGCGCGCGAGGAGCGCATCGGCTTCGGCCGGCGTGCGAACCGAGTGGTACGAGGGGATGTTGAGGAGGTCGACCTGCGGCCCGTCCATCGGGTCGACCGTGAACGCGCCGAGATCGGCCTCGAGCTGCGCCCGATCGGCGTTGAGCGATTCGGCGAGCGCGGCGCGCGTCACCGGATCGGCGTCGTCGCCGAGTGCGTCCAGGCGCTGCTGGAACCTCTCGAGGGCCGCCGACCACGCGGCGCGGCCCCGCGGCGAATCGTCGGGGAGCAGCGCGTCGAAGCGCCGATCGCCGATGGCGGTGGCGTACGTCGGGTGGCGCTGGAGGAAGGCGTCCCAGTAGTCGGCGGCGAGCCGGTCGAGGTCGGTATCGGTCACGCCGCCATGCTAGTCAGCCGAAGCGGCCGCCGGTGCGTCCTCCCGACTCAGCGCGGCATCTGGGTGACGTGCGGCGCGGGGCCCTCGGCGTCGTCCTTGTCGCGCTCCGGCTCCTCGCCCTGGGGCACGGCCGCGTCACCGACCTCGCCGAGCGTGGCGTCGTCGTCGGTGATCGGGTTCGGCAGGTGCTGCGCATCCTCGACCTGCTCGATGCTGTCGCGGGTTCGGTCCTGGTCCATCGGTCCACCTCCTGCGCCAGACCGATGCAAGCCGCGCGCCGAACCGGCTATCGTCCTCGCCGATGACGACCACGCCTCCAGCCGCGCCCGAACGGCGGGCGGCGGCACCGCCGGCGCTGCCGAAGCAGCCCGATCCGGATCGGCTCATGCGCACCTGCCTGAACTGCGGCGCCGAGATGGAGGAGCGCAAGTGCAAGCTCATCTGCCGCGGCTGCGGCTATTTCCTGAGCTGCTCCGACTACTACTAGCCGCGCCCGAGGCGCGCCGCCGGCGGCCGGCCTACTGCGTCGTGCCGATGAACTCGATCGTGGTCAGCATGCGGTCGAGGACCGCCTTGTTCAGCTCGTAGTCCCCGCCCATCTCGGCCGACGTGGCGAACAGGAGGTTCGGGCCCTCCTCGAGGGTCGGCCCGAGCTGGATGACGTACCAGTAGGTGTCGTCGCTCCACTCGGTCCGGATCGCGGCCTGGCCGCCGACCTCGCCCTCCTCGGTCGACACGACGTCCGCGTCGTGGCGCCCGACGTCGCCGGGGAACCACTCGACGGTGATCGCGATCTCGGCGGGAACCTCGTCGCCATTGGTCTCGTAGAAGGTCGGGGAGAACCAGACGCAGGGCGGGAAGTCGCGGTACTCGGTGTTCGTGTACCAGTCGTCCGGGAACTCGAGGCGGTAGCCGTCGCGGCGGTTCTCGCACTCGTCACGGTTCAGGAACAGCGAGTCGGCCTGCGGGTTGGCCGCGATCTCGAACCCACCACCGATGGGCGGTGGCGTCTCGGCCGGCGACTCCGATGCCTCCTCGGAGGCCGTAGCAGACGGCGATGGCTCCTCGGTGGCGCTCGCGGACGGCGTCGCCTCGGACGGTGCGGCGCTCGGGCCGTCGGGCTCCTCCGAGGGCGAGGTCGTGGCGGTGGACGAGCACGCCGCGAGCAGGAGCAGCGTCGCGAGCGGCAGGGCGATTCGGGATCGGGTCATCGGTCTCCAGGGTCGCGGATTCGGGTTCTGGTGCGGGCTCATCGTCCGCGGCGTCTCGGACGGCGTCGAGTGGACGATCGTTTCGCCGACCGTCCCATGCTCAGGCGCTCGGGACACGCGACATGCCGCGCATGGCGAGGAACGCATCGGCCGATGGCTCGCGCCCGAGGAAGGCGCGCACGAGATCGTCGGCGTCGCGCGTGCCGTTCGGCTCGAGGATCTCGCGCCGGTACTCCGCCCCGACCGCCGGGGAGGTCACGCCCTCGCGGGTGAAGCGGCCGAACATGTCGTCGCCGATGACCTCCGCCCACAGGTAGCCGTAGTAGCCGGCGTCGTAGCCACCGAGGAGATGCCCGAAGCCCGACAGGAAGAACGTGCCCTCCGGATACGGCATGCCGGTCACCTCGTACGTCCGGCGCAGCGTGGCCTCGACGTCGGGCACCTGCGACGAGGCGTGGAGCGCGAGGTCGGTCGTGCCGTAGAAGAGCTGGGTCGCGATCGTCAGGCCGACGTCGACCCAGCGGGCGCGGTTCATGGCCGCGACGAGGTCGTCGGGGATCGGCTCGTCGGTGGCGTGATGGCGCGCGAAGCGCCGAAGGACCGATGGCTCCCACGTCCAGTGCTCCATGATCTGGCTCGGCGCCTCCACGAAGTCCCACTCGGTCTCCGCGCCGCTGAAGCGCGGGAACTCTGCCTGGCTGAGGCTCATGTGGAGCACGTGGCCGAACTCGTGGAACAGCGTCTCGACCTCCCGGTGGCGCAGGAGCGCCGGCCGATCCGCCGATGGCGGCGTGAGGTTGGCGAGGATCGCCGTCACCGGCGTCACGCGGCTGCCGTCGGCGGCGCGGTGGCCGACGACGAGCGGGAAGGCGGCGGCGTGGCTGAACTTCCCGTCGCGCGGGTGCAGGTCGGCGTAGAAGTGGGCGAGCAGCTCGCCGCTGGCGCGGTCGCGGATCTCGTACAGCCGCACCGACTCGTGCCATGCCTGGGTATCGGGCACCTCGCGGTACTCGAGCCCGAAGACCTCGGCGGTGAGCGCGAACATGCCGTCGATGACCCGCTCGAGCGGGAAGTACTCGCTGACTCGATCGGTGTCGACGCCGTACTCGGTGCGCCGCAGCTGCTCGTCGTAGAAGCGCCAGTCCCACGGCTGGATCGGCCCCTCGTGGCCGTCGGCCCGCATCCGGGCGGCGAGGACCTCGAGCTCGTGGGGCACGGTCGCCCTCACGGCCGGCACGATCTCGTCGTACATGGCGGCCACCCGGTCGGGGTCGCGCGCCATCTTCACCTCCATGGCGTGGTGCGCCCAGCTCGGCGCACCGATGAGCTCGGCGATCCGGCGCCGCACGTCGAGCGCCTCCTCGAGCAGCGGGCGGTTCAGCGCCACGGCGCGGCTCCAGTGCTTGCCGAAGAGCACCTGCCGCAGCTCGCGGTGGGTTGCCTGCTCGAGGAACGGGTTGACCTCGGGGTAGTCGAGGCTGACCCGATACGTCCCGGCCGTCGTGCCCGGTGAGAGGCGCTCGACATAGGAGTCCGGGAGCCCGTCGAGCTGCTCACGCGTGACGTCGATGCCGTCGCGGTAGTCGTTGATATTGCGCTGGAACGCGACCTCGAGCTCGACGAGCCGGTTGCGGAGCTCGGACAGCGTGGCGCGCGCCTCGTCGGACAGCTCGTGGCCGGCACGGCGGAAGTCGCGCAGCCAGTGCTCGAGGAGGCGGGCGCGCTCGCCGGTGAGGCTTCGTGCCTCGTCGGTGTCGGCGAAGGCCCGGACGGCCTCGTACAGCGGGCGGTTGAAGACGAGGCCGACGCGCCACTTGTTCAGCCGCTCCTCGGCGGCGAGGCCGGCGTCGCGCACGGCGGGCTCGGGATGGGACTGGCCGAGGAACGCGCCGCGTCCATAGGCGCGCACGAGCTCGGCGCCGGCGGCCTCGAGCGGCAGGAGCGTCTCCTGGAACGACGGTGAGGGCGCAGAGCCGATCGCCCCCTCGACGAGCGCGTCCGCGGCGGCGATGGCCGCCTCGGTCTCGGCGGTCACGGTTGCCGGGGTCGCGGTCCGATAGTCGTACAGCATCGGCGAATCGTACCGAATGGGGCTGCGACTCCCGTCCGATGCGCGCCGGGCCCCGCCCCGGTCATCATGGGAGCGTGACGTTCCCGAGCTCACATCCGCGCCGATTCCGCATGCCCCGGCCGCTCGCCGTGCTCATCGCGGCGCTCGTCGCCATCGGCTCGGTGGCGGTCAGCCCGTCCGGCGTTAGCGCGGCCTCGTTCACCGATATCGACGCGTCGCCGTTCCGCGCTCAGATCGAGTGGCTCGTGGCGGAGGGCATCACCGGCGGCTGCGGCGACGGCCGGTTCTGCCCGCGCAAGCCGGTGACCCGCGCCGAGATGGCGAGCTTCCTCGTCCGGCTCCACGGCTGGACCGAGCGGCCGGAGACCGACCCGTTCACCGACGACGACGGCTCGATGCACGAGGCGAATATCGAGCGCCTCGTGGCGGCCGGCATCACCGGCGGTTGCGCCGCGGGACGGTATTGCCCGTCGCGCGCCGTGACGCGCGCCGAGATGGCGACGTTCCTCGTCCGTGCCAACGGCCTGGCGTACGGCGCCGGCAGCGACCACTTCGCCGATGACGACGGCTCGATCCACGAGGCCAACCTCGACCGCATCGCCTTCGCCGGCATCGGCGGCGCCTGTGCGGTCGGGCGCGCCTGCCCGGCCCAGGCGGTGACGCGCGAGCAGATGGCCGCCTTCCTGTATCGGTCGGTGTTCGCCTCGCCGATCGGCACGCCCGGCCTGAGCGAGGAGGTCGTGTTCGCCGAGCCGATCCCGATCATGTTCGACGGCCCGCGCCGCTGGCGTGGCGTGAGCTTCAGTGCCGATGGCACGACCGCGCAGCACGAGGACACGTACGGGACGATCCCGGATCGCCGTGGCCGCGCCGATCGGTCGGCACGCTTCAACGGCCTGCGCTACGCGCACATGGTCAGCGGCCCGCTCACGGGATGGTGGGTGAAGGTCGACGAGGCGGTCGGCACCGCGGCGGGCCGGGCGCCACGCCCGCCGGCCTGCACCTACCAGGACGTGCTTTCGTCGCGCGGTGGGTACGACCAGTGGGAGACGACGCTGCTCGACACGATCTACCGGCTGCCCGCGTCGTACGCGCCCGGCGACCGGGTGAGCACGGCGAACGCCGGCCTCAACGGCGGCCGCACCGTGCGCGCGCACATCGTCCCGGACCTCGCCGCCATGGCGGCCGCGGCCCGGGCGGCCGGCGCCCCGCTCCAGGTGACGAGCGCGTATCGCAGCTACGACGCGCAGATCGCGACGTTCCAGCACTGGGTCGCGGTCGGCGGCTACGAGAAGGCGCTCCGCACGGCCGCCCGACCCGGCCACAGCGAGCACCAGCTCGGCACGACGATCGACTTCACCTCGCTCGGTGGCAGCGATCCGTGGCAGTACGGCGACTGGGCGTCGACGAAGGCGGGCGCCTGGATGGCCGCCAACGCCTGGCGCTACGGCTTCGTCATGAGCTACCCGCGCGGCTCGTTCGACGTGAGCTGCTACGACTACGAGCCGTGGCACTACCGCTTCGTCGGTCGCGAGCTCGCCGCCGCGCTCCACCACTCGGGCATGACGCTGCGCGAGGCGATCTGGGCCGCCCACGGGCCCTAGGCCTCCAGGGCGACGAGGATGGCTCGCACGGCCGCATCGGGCAGGACGATGCGGGCCGCGGGATTCCGCCACAGGATCACGCGCGGCGCGGCCGCACCACCCGCCGCGCCCGACCAGAGCACCACGCCGCCGAGCCGGCCCAGCCGGGCGCGGAAGGGTCGCACGCCCTCGAGGCCGTGGCGCCGGAAGAACGACTCGTCGCCGGCATCGGCCCGGTCACGCCATCGGTCGGCCACCGACGCGACGTCAGGTGGCGCGGCGAGGTCATCGGCGACGACGAGGACGGCGTTCGCGATACCGGTCGGCAGCTGGCGCAGCTTGGCGAGGAGCTGCCGCTCGAGCGCGGCAGGCTCGCCGCGCCATCGGGTCACCTCCACCGTCAGCGCGGGGTGGCTTCGGAAGGCGACCGTGAAGTCGGGACCGCCGGCGGTGGCGCCGAAGGCCTCGTAGGCGAGGTCGATGCGCCGATCGGCGAGGAGGGAATGGGCGGCCGCGAGCTCGGCCCGCAGGTCGAGCCGCGCGTCGGCGTCGCGGGCGGCGCGCACCTTCTTGCGGACCTTGTCCCGGTGCGCATCGGCGAATGCGCGAAACCGACGCGAGCCGGTCAGCCAGGCGCGCAGCTCGGGCAGCGCGCCGGCGTCGCCATCGGTCAGGTGGTCGAGCAGTCGGTCGACGTGGGTGTCGGGCATCGGCCGACAGCGTAGCGAGGCCCACGGAACCCGATCTGCAATCCCTCTTGGCGGCACCACCTGACCAGGCAACGAGAAGGACACGAGAAGGGGACTCACCGATGGGCCTTCGGTTCGGCTACGCGCTCAGCAGCGAGGAGCACCGTCCGGCGGATCTCGTCCGCAACGCGGCCACCGCCGAGGAGTCGGGCTTCGCCTTCGCGATGATCTCGGACCACTACCACCCGTGGGTCGACGCCCAAGGCCACTCGCCGTTCGTGTGGACGGTCCTCGGCGGCATCGCGCGCGAGACGTCGCGACTCGAGGTCGCGACCGGCGTCACCTGCCCGATGATCCGCATCCATCCGGCGATCATCGCCCAGGCCGCCGCGACCACCGCCGACCTGTTCGAGGGACGCTTCTCCCTCGGCGTCGGCACCGGGGAGAACCTCAACGAGCACATCCTCGGCGACCACTGGCCGCCGTACGCGGAGCGGCGCGAGATGCTGATCGAGTCGATCGACATCATGCGCGGCCTGTGGCGGGGGAAGCTGTTCTCGCATCGCGGCGAGCAGTACGTCGTCGAGAACGCCCGCATCTACACGCTCCCGGCGCAGCCGCCGCGCATCATGGTCGCCGCCTCCGGTCCGGAGTCCGCCACGGCGGCCGGCGAGGTCGGGGACGGGCTCGTCGTCACCGCGCCGCAGAAGGAGGTGATCGACGCCTTCCGCAGCGCCGGAGGCGCGGACAAGCCGATCTACGGGCAGGTCACCGGCTGCTGGGCCGCCTCAGAGGACGAGGGCGCCCGCACGCTGCACCGGGTGTGGCCGAACGCCGGGATCACCGGCGACCTCTCCCAGGAGCTGCCGCTGCCCATGCACTTCGAGCAGGCCGCCAGCAACGTCACCCCCGAGATGCTGGCCGAGAAGCTCCCCGTCGGGCCGTCGCCGGACAAATGGATCGAGTCGGTCCGCGCAATGGTCGAGGCCGGCGTCGATCACATCTACTTCCACCAGGTCGGGCCGGACCAGGCCGGCTTCTTCGACTTCTATCGCAGGGAGCTCGAGCCCGAGCTCAGCAGGCTCGGCGAGCGGCAGCCGGTCGGCGCCGGCCGCTGACGCATCGGCCTGAAGCCGATGGGCCTCGCGCGCCCGCGTGGGGGGCCGCCCTCGCACGGCGCCGCGAGGCCGCCCTGGCGCGGCGCCGCTGGCTAGAGTGGCGCCGATGACGACGTGGATCCGCGCTGCCTGGTCGCACCCGTCGGGGGTGCTCCTCGTCGTCCAGCTCCTCGGCGTGCTGCTCTACCCGTTCCTCGAGGAGTCGGTCATCGGGCGCAGCGCCCTCTCGATCTTCGCCCTCGGGGTGCTCGTCCTCGCCGTTCGCGCCGTCCGCGCGACGCCGGCGTGGACGTGGGTCGCGGCCCTGCTCGTCCTGCCGGTCTTCGTCTTCACCATCCTCGAGGCGTTCCAGCCCGACAACGCGGCGGTCGTCCTCACCTCGTCGCTGCTCCACGCGGCGTTCTACCTGTACACGACGTACGGGCTGATCAGTTACATGTTCAACGACCGCCGCGTGACGTCCGATGAGCTCCTCGCCACCGGCGCGACCTTCACCGTCGTCGCCTGGGCCTTCGCCTATCTCTACGTCGCGATCCAGATCATCTGGCCCGGCTCGTTCACCGCGACGCTCGACCCCGGCGCCGAGCGGTCGTGGATGGAGCTCCTGTACCTGTCGTTCACGACGCTGACGAGCACCGGCCTGTCCGATGTGCTGCCGGTCCTGTCGCATGCCCGGGCGCTGGTCATGATCGAGCAGGTCGTGGGGCTCATGTACGTCGCGCTCGTGATCTCGCGGATCGTGGGCCTCACGCTCTACCGCGATCGGCGAACCTAGCCTGCGTCGATCACGCAGAAGCGGTTGCCCTCGGGGTCCTCGAGGATGACGTAGTCCGCATCGGCCGGACGCTTGTCCCAATGGACCTCACGCGCCCCGAGGCCGATGAGCCTTTGCACCTCGGCCGCCTGGTCGGCCGCGTACAGGTCGAGGTGGATCTTCGGCGGGATCGAGCGAGGCGCGCCGGCGCGATCGAGCGACACGTTCGGGCCGGATCGGCCCGCACGCGGGCGGAGCAGGACGAAGTCGTCGCTGTCGTGCTCGCCGCGCGGGACGTAGTCGAGGGCCGCCGACCAGAACGCGACCTGCCGCGGCAGGTCGTCGACGCGGATGACCACGGAGCCGATGCTCAGCATGCGCTCAGCCTACGCCTCCGCGCAGGGGCTTGACTCTCGGGTGGGTCGAGACTCTAGCCGAGGACCCTGGCGAGCGCCAGGTGATCGAGGGCGACCTCGCGACGCTCGGCGAACCGGCCTGAGGCGCCTCCTCCGCCGATGCGCCCTTAGCCGTCCCGACCGAGGAAATCGAGGGTGACGGTCGCGAACAGCGGCGAGGCGCCCACGTCGTAGTGGGTCAGCCCGGGCAGGATGGCGAGCGCGTGCCCGCCGTTCGGGCGCCCCTCACCGGCCCAGCCGCCATCGCGCAGGCCGCCGTCGAGGAGCTTGAAGACCTCGACGTAGTGCGACGGTGGCGCCATGTCGGCATCGGCGCAGGCGACGAGGGTGGGGACGCGAAGGTTGCGAGCCTCCTCGGAGAAGTCGAAGTCCTGCGCCATCGCCGAGCCGATCTTGTCGAGCAGCGTCCCGAAGTCCTCCGGGCGCGGCGCGATCTCGACGTAGTGCTGGTACATCGGCGTGTCCTTCAGGAACTCGACGGCCGCCGAGCTGACCTGCGCCTGCTGCGCGAGCATCTCCGGATAGATCGCCGATCGCGTCATGTTCGCCGACAGCATCACGAGGCGGCGGATCCTGTCCGGGTGCTTCACCGCGGTCCAGAACGCGACGCCACCACCGAGCGAGTAGCCCACCATGTCGGGCCGATCGAGGCCGAGGTGGTCGATGAGCGCGGCGATGTCATCGGCCATGAGGCGCACGTCGATCGGACGGTCGATGTCCGCCGTCCGGCCGTGGCCCTGGAGATCGGGCGTGATGACCTGGTGTTCGGCGGCCAGCATCGACAGGACCGGGCCGAACGTCTGGCTCGAGGCCAGGCCCCCGTGGATGAGGATGAGCGGGCGGCCCGAGCCGTGGACCTCGTAGTACATGTGGAGGCCGTTGACGTCGGCATACGCGCCCCGCGCGTCGGTCGCCTTCGCGGTGTCGGTGGTCATGTCGTTGCGCTCCCGTTCGATCGTGTGGCTGCCGGTTCTGACCGATGGTGAGGCCGAATCTCATCGGCGCCGGCCGAGATCGCCGAGGCGCTGGCACGCACCCTGCGCCCGAACCCGTCAGCACACACCGTCACTGCACGAGGGGGACCGATACCGCCATGACCGGCACGCTGCGATTCATCGGCAATGCGACCGTCCTCATCGAGCATGCCGGGTTCACGATCCTGACCGACCCGAACTTCCTCCACCGCGGCGAGAAGGCGGACCTCGGATACGGCCTCCGGACGACGAGGCTCACCGATCCGGCGATGGAGATCGACGAGCTGCCGGCGCTCGACCTCGTCGTCCTGTCGCACCTCCACGGCGACCATTTCGACCAGGTCGCGGAGGAGCGCCTCGACCATGCCGTGCCGATTCGTCGCGCCGCCGACGGCCGCCGAGGCGCTGATGGAGAAGGGATTCCGGCACGCCACCCCGCTCGACACGTGGGAGACGCATCGGCTTCTCGGCGGCGATGCTGGTCACGGCGCTGCCGGGCCAGCACGCGCCGGGCCCGCTCTCGATCGCGCTGCCCGACGTCATGGGCAGCCTGATCGACTTCACCGATGAGCCCGGTGGCTTCCGGCTCTACATCACCGGCGACACGCTCGTGTTCGACCGCCTGCGCGAGATTCCCGAGCGCCATCCGGAGATCGACCTCGCCCTCGTCCATCTTGGCGGCACCCGGGTCATGGGCGTCACCGTCACGATGGACGCGGAGCAGGGGGTCGAGCTGCTCCAGATCGTGAAGCCGCGGCTCGCGATCCCGATCCACTACGACGACTACGAGGCGTTCACGTCGCCGCTCGAGGACTTCGTCGCGGCGGTGCGCGAGGCCGGCCTCGACGATCGCGTGCGCTACCTGCGCCGCGGCGAGGTGACCGACCTCCGCAGTGTCGCCGGAGTCGCGCGAACCTAGGTCGCCTTCCCCCGGCTCGGAACCTCCTGGAGCAGCCAGCCGTTGCCGTCGGGATCGGTGAAGTCGGCGTACGACTCGTAGTCGCCGCGGTTCGGGTGCAGGCCGGGCGTCTGGCCCGATGGACCCATGTGCCAGATGTCGCTGATCTCGATGCCGCGCTCGCGCAGCTCGGCGTGCGCCTTCTCGATGTCCGGCACGACGAGGTAGGTGTTCACGTACGAGCCGGGCGTCGACTGCGGCAGGCCGGTGCCGAACGTGATCGAGCAGTCCGATCCAGGCGGGGTGAGCTGGACGACCCGCATGCCCGGGCCGATCTCGGCGTCGAGGTCGAGGGTGAACCCCGCCTGCTGGTAGAAGTCCCGGGCGCGGTCGACGTCGCTGACGGGCAGCGTGATGGCTTCGATGCGGTACATGGAATGGCTCCTCCGTGGTGGGGCGGGGTGTCAGGCGGTGAGGCGGGGATGGGCGTGGGCCACGTCCCCGATGATCTGGGCGAGCTCCTGCGGCTTCGACCACATCGGCCAGTGGCTGGTCGGCAGGTCGATCCAGGTAGCGTTGCGCAGCTCGGGAATGCCGGCCAGGAACGAGGGCGGGTTCTCGCCGGACGCGTACTGCCGGTACTGCTCCGCGGTGAAGGCGGTGCAGATGAACGTGCTGGGTATGGTACGCCGGGCGTCGTTCGTGAACTCGTAGCGCCCCCGCAGAACGCCACCGGGCACCTGCACGGCGCGCTCCCGGAACGTGGCCTTCTGCGCCTCGCTCAATCCGTCGAGGTTCTCCTCCTCGACGATCTCGTCCCAGTTCATCGGCTTCTCGTCCTCGTCGAAGTTCGGGTCGAGCGGCGGGATGCCCGGCGCCGTGTCGACGTAGACCATGGCCGCGATCTTCTCGGCCGCCCGGTCGCTGGCGGCGTACCCGCTGAAGCCCGAGGCGCTGTGGACGGCGAGGACCGGCGGGGCGGGAGCGGCCTCGACGGCGCCGACGATGGCGTTGACGTGGTCCTCGAACGTGATCGACGAGCGATCGGCGTCGCGCGACTCGAGGCCGGGGAGCGTGATGGCCGTGACGTCATGCCCATCGGCCCGGAGGAGGTCGACGACCTGGTCCCAGGCCCAGGCCCCGAGCCAGAAGCCCGGGACGAGGATGATCGGTGCGGGAGGGGATGCCATTGGGTCTCCTAGTGAGCAGTCCTCGGAAGTCGGTTCTCAGAAGTCGATGCGCATGACAGCGCGGCGGATGCCGGGCCGGCTTACCTCGCTCATGCCGGCGGCGGCGAAGATCGTCTCGGCGCCGACGTGGATCTCGTCCCACGTGATCTCGCCGGCCTCCTTCCGCATCGGGTAGGCCTCGAGGGCACGGGCGCCCCGCGAGCGCGCGTGGTCGACGGCCGCCGCGGCGAGCGCGTAGGCGATGCCGCGCTTGCGGTAGCCGGCGCGGACGAGGACGCAGGTCACAGCCCACACCGAGCCGTCGGCCTTGTCCTCGGTGCGACCGTCCCACGGCGTGCGGTACACGCGCAGGAGCGCCGGGTAGGCGGTTCGCCGCTCGACGGCGCACCAGCCGGCCGGCTCGCCATCGAGGTAGGCGACGAGGCCCGCGGTCGCCGGCGCGTCCGGCTCGCTGGGATGGCTCTGCTCGCGGAGCCGCTCGGCACGCTCCGAGGCGGGGAACTTCGAGAACGCCTCGCGCGGCGCGAGCTTGTAGCGCTGGCACCAGCAGTTCGCCGCCGGGCCGCGCGTGCCGAACACGGACTGGAGGTCGTCCCACGGGACCTCGTTGGCCGGGACGACCCGGATATCACCGGTCATCCGTTCGCGGCCTCCCAGCGGCCCGCCCAGCGCATGACGCGGGCGGCGCGCAGCGTGAGCCATCGGCTCGGCTGGCCCTCGACGTCGCCGAAGTCGACGAGCAGGCGGTCGTGATGGCGCTGCTCGAGCGGCCACCGCCCCGCAGCATCACGCTTCGACTGGAGGATGTCGAGCGCCTCGTCCATCCGCGGGTCGGCCTTCGGGCGGGCGGCGCGGAAGTAGTCGAGCACGCGCGCCACGTCGTAGTACCACTTCGTCGGAAAGCCGATGGTCAGCCAGCGCTCCTGGCCGATCGCGCGGTCCGACTTCCGCCGCAGCAGCCCGCGCTCGAGGAGGTACTCCTCGCCACGATGGCGGGCCTCGGTGACCACACCGTCGGCGCCGGCAGCGCGCTCGTATTCCAGCAGCCCCTCGAGGACGTTGATCGTCGAGTCGAACGATCCGCGCGTCGAGCCGTTCTCCTGCTCGCAGTTCCAGCCCCCATCGGCCATCTGATCGCCAAGCAGCCGATCCACGACGCCCGCGACGTCCTGGCCGAAGTACGCGCCGATGGCGACGACCCGTCCGTTGATGCACGGCTCGACCTCACCCTCCCAGAAGCGGAGGTTGCTGTCGTACTCCCAGCGCGCCGCCTCGTGTACGGGTGCGATCGCGCGCTGCGCCTCCGGGCTGTCCGGCTCGACGCCGAACTGGTAGAGCGTGTGGAGCGCATCGGTCGTCGAGACCCACTCGGGGAAGAACGTGCCGCCGCTCCATCGGCCGTCGACGTCCTGCAGCGCGAGGATGCGGGCGCCCCAGCCCTCGCGCGCGACACGCGCCCGCTCCGCGGTCACCTCCTCCGATGGCGCATCGAGGAGGTCGCGCATGGCCTGCCAGCGAATGGCAGGGTCGGAGTCCATGAGCCAGTCGATGACCTGCATGGCCACGAGTCTGCCCGGTATTCCCGACAGGTTGAGGCAGGAATGGGTGACCAGGCTGATGACCCGTTATGCGCGCGGGCGTGTCCCGCCATGCGCGCCGGCGTGTCCGCGCGCCGGCGTGCTCGCCATGCGCGCCGGCGTGCGCCCGCCATGCGCGCCACAGCGAGAGCTTTTCACCGGAAGCCTGATCTGCGTGCGATGTGTCGACCCTGGCGAGAGCCGGTGAGCGTGAACGGCGCATCGGCGTGCGGCTCATGCGCGCGGGTGCTCGGTGTGGCGCGAAAACCGCACGTGCCGAGGCACTCCGGTGAATTCCTCTCGCCCTGGCGAGCACGAGACTCCTCACCGGCCATCCTGACCCTCGGGAACCCGAACAATCCCCCGGCCGATGCCCGCGGGAGCTCCGATGCCCGCGGGAGCTCCGATGCGCGCCGGCGTGCTCGCCATCGCGCCACAGCGAGAGGTTTTCACCGGAAGCCGGATCCGCGTGCGATGTGTCGACCCTGGCGAGAGCCGGTGAGCGTGAACGGCGCATCGCCGTGCGGCTCATGCGCGCGGGTGCTCGCTGTGGCGCGAAAAGCGCACCTGCCGAGGCACTCCGGTGAATTCCTCTCGCCCTGGCGAGCAAACGCCTGGCAGCAAAGCCCTGCGAGCAATCGCCCTGGCGAGCAAAGCCCTGGCGAGCAGAGGCCGGGGAGCCGGCCGAGGAGCCACGCAACCGGCCCGCGGTCCGGGAAGGGAACGACCGCGGTCGATCAGCCGGTCAGAGGGGGAGGAGGTACGCGACGATCGCCACCGCGGCGCCGATGGCGAACGACCCGAGGCTGATCTGGCGCGCCCTGCGCCGATCGGCGGCCGCGGCCGCCTCGTCGGGCACGGACTGCGGCCGGCCGGCGGGACCGAAATTGAGGAGCCCGCGGCTGCCGTACCCGGCGCAGAACCGCAGTGCCGCCTGGAGGTAGCCCGAGGCCGAGATCGTGGCGGGCAGCGCAACCAGGAGGCGGGCCAACGGCGGGGCGTCCAGCCAGAGCAGCGCCGCGAGCAGCCCGAGCGTTGCGACCAGGCCGACATGGCCGACGTTCCGCCGCCGCCGGATCTCGTCGGGACCGATATTGCAGACGCCCGGCTGGTACTCCGGTGGCGGAATGACGACGGTCTGACCTGCCGTCATGGCTGCTCGTCCCATGCGCCGATGATAGGCGGCATCGCGAAATGCGACTCGTTCGGCACCGCGCCTGCACCGGCGCCCGCCGTGGCCGGACGGACCGCCCGATCGTCCAGCGTGCCCCCGGTGGTCGTCGCCGACCGTCCGCGCCATGCCGGACCGCTCTGGCGCCACGAGCCCGGCAACCTCGAGCAGATCGCCATCGGCGTCGTATGGGCCGGCCTGCTCGTCCTCCTCGGGATCGCCGGTGCGTTCCCCGACCAGCCCTTCGACCCGGCCGATTGGGTCCGCACGTACGCGACCACGCTCGTCATGGCGGCGCCCGCCTTCGTCCTCGTCGAGCTCGTCCACCACCGGGTCGTCAGCCCGTCGCCGTCCGAGGCGGCCGGCGAGCCCCCGCGGGCGGCGGCTGCCGGCTCCCACCGGGCGGTGGTCAGGACTCGACCAGCGGGACGTCGACGAGGTGCTCGCCGATGAACCAGACCTGGAGCTCGTGGCGCCGCAGGACGTCGCCCATGAGCAGGTCGTTCGAGCCCCAGTCCTTCGACTTCTCGGTCGTCTCGATGCCGGCACGCACCTTACCGATGATCGTCTCGTGGGCGTTGAGGAGCCGGGTGATCTGGGCCGGCACGTCCTCGGCGCCGTCGGGCGCGCGCTCGATCGTCGTCAGCTCGGCCGCGTGGCGCGGGTCACCGACGGCGATGCCGCCGAGTGCCTGGACGCGCTCCGCCAGCAGGTCGATGAGCTCGAGCTGCTCCTCGGCGTGCTTGTCGAACAGGAGATGGAGCTGATAGAAGGTCGGGCCCGAGACGTTCCAGTGCGCCTTCTTGTAGAGCGCGTAGAGGATCGTCGAGTCGGCCAGGACCTCGTTCAGGACCGTGCAGCTCTCGCGGCGGACCTTCTCGTCGAGGCCGATCGGCAGGCTGCGCATCGCGTCGAAGGGCTGGACCTCCTTGCCGAGCCGCGCCAGCGTCGGGTCGGCGCGCCGGCCGTTCGAAAGCTCGGTGCTGGAGCTGCCGGCGGGTGGCCGGCTGGTGGTCGTCGTCTCCATCGGTGAATCTCCTCGGTGGACGGTGGACTGTGATGCCGACACCGATTCACCGCACGACGCGTGCCTGACCCGGGCGGCCCGAGGCAGCGAGTCAGCCGCGGGCGTAGGTCAGGACGACGACTCCGAGGCCGAACTCGTGCCGATCCACGAGGCGCAGCGGGATCGGCGACTCGAGCGGCGGCCAGTACGGCGTCCCCGCGCCGATCGCGACCGGGTGGACGACGAGCTTGAAGAGGTCGACGAGCCCGCGCTGGACGAACTGGCCGGCGAGGTTCGGGCCCGCGACGCCGATGTCGCCGTCGAACTCCTTGCGCAGCTCGCGGTAGATCTCGCCGACGTCACCCCGCACGAGCCGCGAGTTGTGGTCGACCCGGTCGAGCGTCGTCGAGAACACGACCTTCGGCATCGGGTTCCAGATGCGCGCGAACTCGCGCATCGTCTCGGTCGACTCCGGGTTCTCCTCGCCGGTCGGCCAGTAGGCGGCCATGACCTCGTACACGCGCCGCCCGTAGAGCGTGGCGTCGAGCGTTCGCGTCTCCTCGTTGAACCACGCGTGGATCTCCTCGTCGACGACCGCCCAGTCGAGGCCGCGATCGGGCGTCTCGACGTATCCGTCGGCCGTGACGTTGAACATGTAGATCAGCCTGCCCATCGATCAGGCATTCTGCGCCAGCACTTCGCGCAGGCGCGCGGCGAATGCGTCGGGCGCGCCCATCTGGCCGTATTCGCCGCCGAGGAAGCCGCCGTGGCCGCTCGGGAAGACCACGGGCTCCTGCCCCAGGCGCTCGGCGATCGCCTCGCCGCCACGACGGGCCAGCTCGCCTTCCGACTCCTCGCCCACGGCGACGACGAGCCGCGTCGGCGCCGATCGCAGGGCCTCGACATCGGGCTCGTAGCTCGTGACGGTGAGGATCGCCTTGTTCGGGCCGAGCATCGCGTCGTCGCGCGTGCCGTCGTCAGCGGCCGGCATGCCGAACATCTGCGGGTCGGGCCCCGGCTGGGCGGCGATCTCGGCCGTGAAGGGACCGCGGTGGCTGACGACGGCGATGAAATGCGCCATCCCAGCGTTGAACCCGCCGCGCATGTACGTCTCGTGGACGGCGCGGGAGGCCGCGAGGGCATGCTCACGGTCGGGGACGATCGACGCGAGCGGCGGCTCGTGCGCGACGCCGATGCGGACGTCCGTAGGATGCGTGGCGACGAGCGCCAGGAGGTTCACGGCGCCGCCGCTGCTGGCGAAGACGTCGACCGGCCCGCCGACGGCCTCGATGACCCGATGGAGGTCGTCGGAATGCTCCTCCGGCCCGACGCGCGACGCCGGGTCGTGGAGGACGCTGCGCTCCGAGCCGCGCGGGTCGTACGTGACGATCGTGCGGTCCGGGAAATGGGTGAGGAGCGTGGCGAAGCCGGGGGCCGCCATCGGTGAGCCGATGAGGAACAGGGGCGGCTCGGTACTCGCCGGGTTCGGGCGGACGTCGTAGGTCAGCGTGGCGCCCGGCACCTCGAGGGTGTGGGTGGTGGTCGGCTGGGTGACGGTCACGGTCTCGGTCTCCTGTCAGGGCTTGCTACGTGGACGGCGGGCGAGCGATGGACTCATCGGTCAGTCGTAGGTTCGTTCCGGCCCGGGCCGGGGAGGCCCGTCGAGCAGCGTCGGCCGGTATTCGACGAGCTGGACGCGGTTGTCGAACGTGCGGTGGTCGACCATCTCCAGGCCGACGTCGGGGTAGCCGTCGTAGATCCGCTCACGACCGGTCGCGCCGGTGATGACCGGGAAGATGACGACCCGGTAGCGGTCGACGAGGCCGGCCTGGAGCAGCGAGCGGCACAGCGACAGGCTGCCGATGGTGCTCAGGTTCACGCCCCCGCGCTTCAGCCGTGCCACCTCCTCGGCGGCATCGCCCCGGACGAGCGTGGAGTTCGCCCACTCGAGCGGCTCGGGGAGCGAGTTCGAGATGACGATCTTCGGCATCGCCGTCAGGCCGGTGGTGGCAGCGGTCTCCTCCTCGGTGGCGTTCGGGTTCGATAGCTCCGGCTGGGCGGCGAACGAGTGCATGAGCCGATACGTCCGCGCGCCCATGAGGAGGGTGTGGTCCCGGTCCGGTCGCTCGCCTATCCAGGCGAGGTACTCCGGTGACTCGATGCCCCACCATCCCGGCCATCCCTCGGCCGAGGCGTAGCCGTCGAGCGAGGTGATGAAGTCGACGACGAGCTCGCCGGTCATGCGATCGCCACCTGGGATCCGGATTCGTCTTCGGCGAGGATGGCGTCGATCTGGCCGACGGCCTCGGTGATGCCCTGCTCCATGCCCATGGCGAGCAGCTGCTCCATCGCCTCGGTGCTCGGGAAGGTGCTGGCGAGGACCATGCGGGTCCGACCGTCGCCGACCTCCTCGATCGTGACGACCGTCTCGGTCCGCGGGAAGTCGTCGTTCGGGGAGCCGTCATCTGTGGCGAAGCCGTCGCGGAACACGAGGCGCCGAGGCGGGTCGGTCTCGAGGATGTCCCAGTAGCCGCGCGGCTGATCGCCCTCGGGGCCGGTCATGTGGTACTCGACCCGGCTGCCGGGCGTGAGATCGTGGCGGGTGAACGTCGCGGGGTACGTCGGCGGACCCCACCAGCGCTCGAGCTGGCGCGGATCGGCCCACAGCTGCCACACCCGGTCGGGGGAGGCGGGGAACTCGGCCTCCAGGGTCATGCTCAGCGAGGTGGGGTCCTTGCGGACGGCGGTGACAGTCATCGGTCAATCGGTCTCCTGTGCGTTCTCTACGAGATCGGTCATCCGGCCGATGCGTCCCCGCCACATCTCCTCGTACTGGTCCAGCAGCCCGCGGGCCATGGCGAGTCCGGTGAGGTTGGTGCGGACGACCTTCCGGCGTCCGGTGCGCTGCTTCGTGACGAGCCCCGCGCGCTCGAGAATCGCGACGTGCTTCTGGACGGCCGCGAAGCTCATCGGGTAGTGGGCGGCCAGCTCGGCCACGCCCTCGTCCCCGTCGATCGCGCGGCGCACGATGTCGCGCCGCGTGGCATCAGCCAGGGCGCCGAACAATCGATCGAAGTCGGGAAGCGTCTGCATTGGTACAACCATACGGTTGTATGTGTGAGTGTGTCAAGGGTTCCGTGCGGGGGAGCGTGGCGTCGGCACGGAGTGGCTCGCGGAGCCGGCTAACGCGAGTCACCCGGGGCGTACGACGAGATGCCGCCCTCACGGCATCGGAAACCGGCCGAGGCCGTGGCAACAACCCGCGCTGCCGCGGTCGTCTGGGACGCGATCGGCTGCACATGAGGTACCGGCACATGTCCACGGTCATGGGGCGAGTCGCGATCGCGGCCGCCGTCTTCGTCCTCGCCTACGTGGCGTCCGTCCTGGCGGCGGTGTGGCTCTTCGGCTCGGGCAACGCGCTCGTCTGGTACATCGCCATGGCGTCGGGCATCGGCACGTACGTCGTCCTCGGGTGGCGGGCGCGACACTAGACATCGAAACGACCAAATGCCCACTCAGTGAGCGTTACGGGCTCCACGGCGCGCCGAATGCGCCAAATCGGCCCGTGGTGCTCACCTGGTGGGAATTTGGCCTGTTCGCGGCCAGCCGACGGGATTAGTGCTCACTGAGCGGGAATCTGGCCTGTTCGCGGCCAGCCGACGGGATTAGCCGCTCACCGAGCGGGAATCTGGCCGGTTCGGTCGGCCCGGAGGCTTGACATCCACTCGCTACGCTCGGCGCATGAGCTCCCCAGACCTGCCTGACGGCCCGACAAAGGACGAGATCATCAGCCTGCTCCGCGACGCGTTCCCGGACGCCGTCGTGGCCGAGATCGACAGCGCCGCGTTCTTCTCCCTCGACGAATCCCACTGGCCGAACTTCGCCACCGTCGTCTGGACCGATGAGCACGACATTGGCGCGCCATCGAACCTCGCGCGCGACGGCGTGTATCGGGTGAACGTCGGCGTCGACCCGGCGACGTTCAAGCGCCTCGTCGGCGAACAGACCGATGCGCGTGGCGCCACCCTCGATTACGCCGCCCTCGACACCGTCATCCCGCACCCGGTGTACGCGAAGCAGCGATGGATCGCGGTCCTCAACCCGAGCCACGACACGGTTCGCGAGACGCTCATGCCGCTCATCGCCGCCGGCCACGACCGGCTGGCGAAGCGGGGAACGAAGTCCCACGCCTGAGGCTGGCCTACTCGTTGAGCAGGTACTCCCAGTTCGGCGGGACGCGTCCGGCGGGACCGGGGACCGGCTGGTCTTCCGGGTGGTGCCGAGGAGGCGCGAGGTCGGGGCCGAAGACCTGTTGCTCGGTGGCGAAGTTCCAGAACCACTCCTCGCCGGGCTCGTAGCTCGTCGCGATCGGGTGGCCCGCATCGGCGGCGTGATGCCGGGCGTGCTGCGAGGGCGAGGAGTCGCAGCAGCCGATATGGCCGCAGGCGGCGCATCGGCGCAGGTGGAACCACCAGCCGTCATCGGTGGCGAGGCACTCGACGCAGCCCGGACCCGATGGCGGGACCGTCGGGTCGATGAGCGGTCGGTTCATGGGCGCACGATACCCCTCCGCGCTACCCTCGTCGCCTTGAACGAGCCGATTCGTCCCGATGTCGACCGCTGGATCGCGAGCCTGGACCTGCCGCGCCACGAGCGCCTGCTGCGCGCGCTGCTGGCGCATGCCGCTGCCGACGAGCGCATCCGCTTCGTCGAGCTGTGCTGCTCCGTGGCCCGCGGCGCCGGCGACGAGCTGTCCGACCTCGACCTGGGCGTGGGCGTCGACGATGACGCCTGGCCCGATGCCGTCGCCGACATCGGCCCGGCGCTCCGGGCGATGGGGGAGCCGGTCGACGTGCTCGAGCACGAGATGGCGGCCTGGGCCGGCGCGCCGCATCGGCGCTGGTTCGTCCAGTTCGCGGACGGCACGCAGCTCGACCTCGTGGCCATGCCGGCATCGCGTCGTGAGGGGCTGGCCCCCAACAGCGTCGCGCTCTACGACCCGGACGGTCGCCTCGCGAAGCCGATGTCGCCGCGCCTCGAGCGCGCGACCCCCGACGAGGTGCGCGAGTGGGCGTTCGAGACATGCGTGGCGCTGCTGAACATGGACAAGTACCTGCGCCGCGGCTCGCTGTGGGAGGCGCTCGAGCAGCTCCACGCCGGGCGGACGCAGGTCTGGCGGCTGTGGGCCGTGTCGCGGGGCATCGGGTACCCGTCGTTCGGCCTCACCTCGGTCCTCGACGAGCCGGATGGCGGCCCGCCGAGCGGCCTCGACCGCACGGTCCCCACGCTGGACGCCGATGCGCTGCGCGCCGCGGGCAGCGCGCTGCTCGACGTGCTGCGCGAGGTGGGCCCACCGGCCTGCGACGCGGTGGGCGCCACGTATCCGGCGCCGCTCGAGGCGTTCGTCCGCCGCGCCTGGCACACCGGCGACCGATGAGCTCCCGACGGTCGATCGGTCTGAATGGCAGATCGCTCAGAGCACATCACCCAGGAGCCGTGACGACGTGACCGACATGACGACCGAATCGACGATTCCCGCGCGAGCGACGCGGCGCGAGTGGATCGGGCTGGGGGTGATCACCCTCGCGGCGCTCGTCTATTCGATGGACCTCACGGTCCTCAACCTCGCGATCCCGCGGATCAGCGCCGAGCTCCAGCCGTCGAGCGTCGAGCTGCTGTGGATGATCGACATCTACGGCTTCCTCGTCGCCGGCCTGCTCATCACGATGGGCACGCTCGGCGACCGCATCGGGCGGCGGAGGCTGCTGCTCGGCGGCGCCGCGGGGTTCGCGCTCGCGTCGCTGCTGGCGGCGTTCTCGACGTCGCCGCAGATGCTCATCGCCAGCCGGGCGATCATGGGCATCGCCGGCGCGACCGTGGCTCCGTCGACGCTGTCGCTCATCTTCACGATGTTCCTCGACCCGAAGCAGCGCTCGACGGCGATCGGGGTGTGGATCGCCGCGTACTCGGCCGGCGGCGCGATCGGCCCGGTGCTCGGCGGGATCCTGCTCGAGTTCTTCTGGTGGGGCTCGGTCTTCCTCATCGGCGTGCCGGTCATGGCGCTGCTGCTCGTCCTCGGTCCGCGCACGCTGCCCGAGTATCGCGACCCGAACGCGCGGCGCCTCGACCTCCTCAGCGCCGCGATGTCGCTCGTCGCGATCCTCGGCCTCGTCTTCGGCCTGAAGCAGATCGCGCAGGACGGCGTGTCGGCACCGCCGATCGCGGCGATCCTCGCCGGCGTCGTCATCGGCTGGGTGTTCGTGCGGCGCCAGCTGCAGATCGAGTCGCCGATGATCGACGTGCGCCTGTTCCGGATCCGCGCCTTCAGCGCCTCGCTGGCGTCGTACCTGCTCGGCATCTTCGTCGTCGTCGGCTACTTCCTGTTCATCGCGCAGTACCTCCAGCTCGTCCTCGGGCTGTCGCCGCTCGAGGCCGCGCTGTGGTCGCTGCCGTCGGCCGCCGGCTTCATCGTCGGCTCCACCGTGGCGCCGCGGATCATCCACCGCGTGGCGCCGAAGGTCGTCATGGGCACCGGCATGCTCATCGCCGCCGGTGGGACGCTGCTCCTCGCCTTCCTGCCGCTGTCGGGCGCCGGTGGGCTCGTCCTCATCGCCGCCGCGTCGGTGATCATCTCGATCGGCCTGGCGCCGGTCATCACGCTCGCCACCGAGCTGATCGTCGGCAGCGCGCCGCCGGAGCAGGCCGGGGCGGCGACCGGCATGTCCGAGACGGGCGGCGAGCTGGGCGGTGCGCTCGGGATCGCGATCCTCGGCAGCATCGGCACCGCGGTCTACCGGGCCGAAGTCGCCGACCGCATCCCGCCGGACGTGCCCGCCGCGGCGGCCGATGCGGCCCGCGACACGCTCGGCGGTGCCCTGGCCATCGCGGAGACGCTCCCGGCGGAGATCGGCGCGGCGCTCGTGGCGGTGGCGCAGGTCGCCTTCCTCGACGCGCTCCATTTCGTGGCCGTCGTGTCGGCCATCGGCGCGGTCCTGACCGCGATCATCGCCGTCGTGGCGCTGTGGCGGGTGCCGAAGCGCGAGGAGCCGGCCACGGTGGAGGCCGATGCGGAGGCCGATGCGGAGGCTGCCCTCGCCGCCGCCGCCGGCGCAGACTGAGCGCAGGATGCTGACCGCCGAGCCGATCCCGACGGAGCTGTTCCTGTCCGGCTACGCCGACGACATCGCCGCCATCGCCGATCGGTTGCGGGAGGTTGTCCGCGAGGCAGTGCCCGATGCCATCGAGCGCGTGCGGATCGGCTGGCGGCTCATCGGCTACGACGTGTCGGTCGGTCGCCGCACGCGGTATTTCGCGTTCGTGGCGCCCGAGCCGGAGCATGTCCACCTCGGCTTCGAGTACGGGATCCTGATGGCCGACCCGGACGGCGTCCTCCAGGGCGCGCATCTCGACCTGCGCAAGGTGCGCTACGTGACGTACCGGCCGGGCGACGACATCCCAACCGACGTGCTTGTGCAGTACACCCGGGAGGCAGCCGACCTCGCGCTCGCCCGCATGACCGGCTGACCGCCCGGCGTACCATCGGCGCCATGACCACCGATCCGGCCGCGGCGACCGGCGCCCTCATGCTCCGGCCCGAGCGTGCAGGGGAGGAAACGGAGGTGCGCCGCGTTGTGGAGGACGCGTTCGCGGGCGAGCCGGTCGTCGGTGAGCTCGTCGACGCCCTCCGCGCGTCGCCCGACTGGATACCGGGCCTCTCGTTCGTCGCCGAGCTCGAAGGCGAGATCGTCGGCCAGGTCCTGTTCACGCGCAGCCTGCTCGACGCCGAGCCCCGCCTCGTCGACGTCCTCGTCCTGAGTCCGGTCTCGGTCGCGTCCGAGCACCAGGGCCGCGGCATCGGGTCCGCGCTGATTCGCCACGGCCTGGAGGACGTCCGCGCAAACCGCCCTGAGCCGCTCGTGTTCCTCGAGGGTGCGCCGGGGTTCTACGGGCGCTTCGGCTTCGAGCCGGGCGAGCCGATCGGCTTTCGCCGTCCGTCCCTACGCATTCCGCCCGCGGCCTTCCAGGTCGTGCGGCTGCCGTCCTGGGAGCCGTGGATGACCGGAACGCTCGTCTACTCGCGGGTGTTCTGGGACCTCGACTGCGTCGGGCTGAGAAGCACGTCGTGAAGGCCGCCCGGGCGACCGCCTACGGTGCCCCCGACGTCGTTCGCGTGGAGGAGATCGAGCGGCCCTCACCGCGCCGCGACGAGGTGCTGATCCGGGTCCGGGCCGCATCGGTCAACCGTGCCGACCTCGACATGCTCAAGCCGAAGCCCCGGTTCATGCGCGCGTTCCTCGGGCTCCGGGGTCCGCGCAACCCGGAGATCGGCATCGACGCCGCCGGGATCATCGAGGCGGTCGGGCCCGAGGTGACGCGCTTCAGGCCCGGCGACGCGGTGATGACCGACATGTTCGCCTCCGGCCGCTTCGGCGGCGCGTTCGCGGAGTACGTCTCCGCCCGCGAGAAGGGCGTCCAGCCGATCCCGCCGGGGCTGTCGTTCGAGGAGGCCGCCGCCCTGCCGCATTCGGCGATCCTCGCGCTCCAGGCGATGCGCATGCGAAGCGGTCGAACGTTCGAGCCCGGAGCGAAGGTCCTCATCGACGGCGCATCGGGCAACGTCGGTCCGTACGCGGTCCAGATCGCCAGGGCGCTCGGCGCCGAGGTCACCGGCGTCGCCAGCGGCGGCAAGCTCGACTTCGTCCGCTCGCTCGGGGCCGACCACGTCATCGACTACCGCACGGTCGACTACACGAAGGCGGGCGCGCGGTACGACTGGATCATCGCGGTCGACGCGCATCACCCGATCCGCGCCGTCCGACGGGCGCTCGCCCCCAACGGCGTGTACCTGACCATGGGCGGTGACACCGGCACGATGGCCGCTGCGCTCGGCGGCAGCCTCGTGATGTCGCGCTTCGGCGACCGATGGTCCGGGCTCATGCTGTGGTGGAAGCCGATGCACCCGCCGGACGTCGACCGCCTCACGGAGCTCATCGCCTCCGGCGAGGTCGCGCCACGGATCGACCGGACCTATCCGCTCGAAGAGGTCGTCGAGGCGCTCCGTTGGGTCGAGGACGGCCACGCGCGCGGGAAGGTCGTCGTGACCGTCTCCGAAGCGTGAATCCCAACCGCCTTCCCGGCTTCGTCCGCCGCCTGCTGTGCGCCGGCGGCACGCGTGCCGATCGGCTCCGTGACCCCGATGCGGTCGTCGCCGCGCTCGCCGTCCGTCCCGGCATGCTCGTCGCCGACCTCGGGCCGGGCTACGGGCACTTCACCGTGCGCCTCGCGCGCGCGGTCGCCCCGAATGGCGTCGTCTACGCCGCCGATGCCAGCCCGTCGACGCTCGACGAGCTCATGGCCTCGTCAGAAGCTCGCGTCCTGCGGAATCTGCGGCCGGTCCGCGTGCGCCGCGATCGGCTCGACCTGCCGGAGCCGGTTGATCTCCTCTTCGTGTCGGCGACGTACCACCATCTGCCGCATCCGGCCGCCTACTTCGCCGATGCGCGCCGCCACCTCCGGCCCGGCGGTCGGGTCGTCATCCTCGAGGCGCGCCAGGAAGGCCTGCTCGGCCGATGGCTCCCGCACGGCTCGTCGCCGCGGCGGCTCCAGCAGGAGATGGCCGATGCCGGCTATCGGCTGGTGAGGACGCATGACGACATCGTGCGCGGCCATTTCTTCGGGGAGTTCGTGGCAGCCGATGAGTTGCGTCCCGGCGTACCGTCATGAGTGACATGAGCAACGTACGCGCGCATATCTCGGTGTCGGTCGACGGCTACGTCGCCGGCCCGAACGAGAGCATGGACAACCCGCTCGGTGAGAACGGCGAGCGGCTGCACGACTGGCTGATCGCCCTGAAGGCCTGGCGCGACCAGGCCGGCTGGGATGGCGGCGAGGTGAACGAGAGCACGCCGATCGCCGAGGAGGCGTTCGCCAACGTCGGCGCCGAGATCATGGGCCGTGGCAAGTTCGGCGCGCCGAGCCGCGGCCCGTGGGGCGACGACCCGTGGCGCGGCTGGTGGGGCGAGAACCCGCCGTTCCACAAGCCGGTGTTCGTGCTCACGCACCATCCGCGCGAGCCGCTCACCCTGGCGGACACGACGTTCACGTTCGTGACCGATGGTATCGAGGCGGCGCTCGAGCGAGCGCGCGAGGCGGCGGGGGAGAAGGACGTGTTCGTCGGCGGCGGCGCGGACGCGATCAACCAGTACCTCGCCGCCGGGCTGCTCGACATCCTCGAGCTCCACGTCGTGCCGGTCGTGCTCGGCGGTGGGCGGCGCCTGTTCGAGGGCGTCGGTCCCGACGTGAAGCTCGACCTCGAGCGGACAGTCGCCGGCCCCGGCGTCACGCACCTGAAGTACCGCGTCGTCCGCTAGGCCGCGGGCGTCGCGCGGCGGGGCTACGTCGCCGGTGACGACCGCAGCGCCGCCTGCCGGAACAGCAGGGCCGATGCGACCCAGCCGAGGATCCAGAATGCATCGGCCGGCAGGGTCGGCCCGAGTCCCGCCACCTGGCCGATGACCGCCACGGCCGCGTGCGTCGCCGCGGTCGCGACCATCGCGATGGACGCGTGGCGCGGCTCGAACCGGCCGATGGCCACGCCGACGACGGCGACGAACAGGACGAGCACGTAGAGCAGGTTGCCGCTCTCGACGTCCATCATCCCCACGGCGAGGTTGACCCACACGAGCCCGAGGCTGGCGAGGGCCGCGATGCCGATCGCCGCCCGATGCAGGACGGTCCCCGATCGCCACTGGCGTATTCGTAGAGCAGCCCGAAGCCGAGGACGATGACCCCGGCGATGATGAAGTCCATCGGCCCCCACCGGACGTCGCCGAAGGCGAGCGCCATGGCGATGGCCGGGATGGCGAGGACGGCCGCCGTGATGAGCAGCCACCGGACGATGGCGTTGGCCTGGACGAGCATGTGCCTGAGGTTCTCCCTGACGATGGCGGTCGCGGTCTCGGCGAAGGTCGCAACGACGAAGCCAATGAGGCTGCCGCGCCCCGGCGCCTCGCGCTCCCGCTCGCGCGCGAGATCGGTGAAGGTCTGGGTCATCGGCTCCGCGAAGCGCTGCCTGAACGGCCGCGGGTAGAGGCGGAGGAGCCGTGCGTACCAGCGCCGGTAGCGATGGATCGATCGGTCAGATGCCATCGGCCACCGTCGCGTTCGGCGCGATCCGCTTGTCGGCGGCCACGGCGACGACCTCGCGGTACCGCTCGAGCTCCGCCTCCAGCGCCCGCCGGCCCTCCCCGGTGATGGCGTAGTAGATGCGCCGCTCGTCGTCGAGCGCGGGATCGGGGCGCTTGTCGCTCTCGCGGATGAGCCCCGCCTCGATCATGCGGCGGATCGAGCCGTACAGCGTGCCGGGCCCCATCCGCAGCTTGCCGCCCGACTCGCGCTCGACCTGCTTCATGATCCCGTAGCCGTGCCGCTCCTCGGTCGAGAGGGCCAGGAGGATATGGAGCACCGCGGGCGTGAGGGGAGCGCTGGACCTGGTCTTCACCGTGCCTCCGACTATATCCGTGACGGAGGCACTCTATATCCGCGGCCGATATATGTCCAGCCGGGGGTCCGTGGGCGTTGGCGCGTGTGGCGCGACAAGGGCGTCGGCGCCCTGCCCGCTAGTTCTAGTTCTCAATCAGGTTGTTGACGGGGTGAGGGCCCGTATCCTCCGGCTGCTGATTAGGTAGCCAGAATGGAGGAGGGGCCCTCGTGTCTCATGCTAACGCGCGGCTCACGCCGCGTGGTCGGCTGATCCTGGTCGAGC
>DATAJO010000019.1:0-47271 GCA_036262075.1 Candidatus Limnocylindria bacterium | reverse complement strand
CGAGCGCTCGCGCCCCGGCCGCCGCGGCGTGCGGTTCCCGCAGCCGTCCTCGGCGGCGCGTGAGGCCGCGGCGTCGCAGCCGGAGCTGCCCACATCGGCGCTGCGGTCGTCCGCCCCGCGGCTGCCGGAGGTGAGCGAGCTCGAGCTGCTGCGGCATTTCAACCGGCTCGCGCACCTCAACCACGCCATCGACCTCGGGTTCTACCCGCTCGGGTCGTGCACGATGAAGTACAACCCCAAGGTCAACGAGTGGGCCGCCGGGCTGCCGGGCTTCGCCGAGTCGCACCCGCTGGACCCGCCCGAGCTCGCGCAGGGCTCGCTCGAGGTGATGTGGCTCCTGGCCGAGCTGCTGAAGGAGATCAGCGGCTTCTCGGCGGTCTCGCTCCAGCCGGCCGCCGGCGCCCACGGCGAGCTGACCGGCATGCTCATGACGCGCGCCTACCACCGCGACCGGGGCGAGGGCGAGCGGCGCACGAAGGTCCTCGTGCCGGACTCGGCCCACGGCACGAACCCGGCGACGGCGACGATGGTCGGCTATCAAACGGTCACGATCCGGTCGAACGAGCGGGGCGGGATCGACCTCGACGCGCTCCGCGCGGCCCTCGGTCCGGATGTCGCGGCGCTGATGATCACGAACCCGTCGACCCTCGGCATCTTCGAGGACCAGATCGACCAGGTCGTGGCCGCGGTCCACGAGGCCGGCGCGATCGCCTACATGGACGGCGCGAACCTCAACGCCATCCTCGGCCGCTTCCGGGCCGGCGAGGCGGGCTTCGACGTCATGCACTTCAACCTGCACAAGACCTTCAGCACGCCGCACGGCGGCGGCGGTCCGGGCGCCGGGCCGGTGGGCGTCAGCGAGCGGCTCGAGCCGTACCTGCCGGCACCGATGCCGGTGCTCGTGGATGGCGACCCCGACGAGCTCCGCGCAAACGCGTGGGCCGGCCGCTCGACGCCGGGCGCGCGCTTCGCGCTCGACGAGGACCGCCCGAAGAGCATCGGCAAGGTGCGCAGCTGCTACGGCAACTTCGGGATGTTCGTGCGCGCCTACACGTACATCCGCTCGAACGGCGACGCCGGCCTGCGCGCGGTGAGCGAGGACGCCGTCCTGGCCGCGAACTACCTGCGCGTGAAGCTCCACGACGTGTACGACCTGCCGTACGACCGCCTGAGCAAGCACGAGGTCGTGTTCAGCGGCCGGCGTCAGAAGCGGGAGCACGGGGTCACGACGCTCGACATCGCCAAGGCCATCCTCGACGAGGGCATCCATCCGCCGACGATCTATTTCCCGCTCATCGTCGAGGAGGCGATGATGGTCGAGCCGACCGAGACCGAAAGCCTGGAGACGCTCGACCGATTCGTCGACGTCATGCGCGACATCGCCGCGCGCGCCGCCACCGATCCGGAGTCGATCAAGCGCGCGCCGACGACCACGCCCGTCGGCAGGCTCGACGAGGCGGCCGCCGCCCGGCGGCCGGACCTGCGCCACGCGTTCGACGACGGGGCCGCCGAGGGCGCCTGACGGGCGCAACGTGCCGCGTACGAACCGGTGGGTGAAGGAGCGATCACGTCGGGAACCGAGGGGCGCATCGGCTCGTCCTGTCTCGGACGCGCCTGCGCGGTCTGAACCTATCTCGACGCGCAGGGGTACTATCACAAACCCCAACCGCGGCCGATCGGCACAGGTGCCCGTGGAACACAAGCAGCCGAACGATCTCGTCGAGCGCATGCAGTCCGGGGACCTTGACGCGTTCGAGGAGTTCTTCAATACCTTCAAGCGCCCCGTCTACCAGACCGCGCTTGCGATCACGCGCGATCCGTTCCTGGCGGAGGAGGTGCTCCAGGACTGCTTCGTCAAGGCGTACCGCGTCCGGGAGCGGCTCGACCCGTCACGGTCGCCGCTCCCGTGGCTCCAGCGCGTGACGATCAACCTGTGCTACAGCCGCGTCAGCCGGCGCAAGACGCTCGCCGAGCCGATCACGAGCCTGATCACCAACCTCGTCGTCGACCTCGCCGCGCGGCCCGACCAGGTCGTCGAGTCGCGCGAGGTGCTCGACGTCCTCCAGCGCGGCATCGACGCGCTTCCGCCGAAGCAGCAGACGGCGATCATCCTGTACTACCTCCACGGCTACTCCCTGGCCGAGGCGGCCGAGATCGCCGACTGCAACGTCGGGACGATGAAGTCCCGCCTCCACTACGCCCTCAAGGCGCTCCGCGTCCGGCTCCCCGAGGAGCGGCGCGTGGCGGTCTCCGGGCCGAACGCCGTCCGGATCCCGCGATGAGCTGCGCCCGATCGCGCCGCGCGATCCTCGACATGACCCGCTTCGGCGAGTTCGGACCCGACTCCGAGCTCCATATCGACCACCTGTCGAGCTGCCGCGAATGCCGCGACGAGGTCGGCTGCGACCGCGAGCTCATCCGCCAGCTGCGGGCCGCGCTCGCCGCGCGAGTCGAGGGCGTCGAGCCGCCGTCGACGGTCTGGAACCAGGTGCTCGTGCTCGCCCAGCAGCCCGAGCGGTCGCGCCTGCCGTGGCCGTGGCGCCGGTCGGGTGACGCCCTCGGCGCGGCGCGGACGCTCAGCGCCATGGCCGGCACCGGCCTCGCGCTCGTGCTCGCCCTGAACACCCAGGTCGTCACGCTCATCGGCCCCAGCGCGGACGTGCCGAGCCCCGCCCCGATCACCGACACGGTGGGCGTTCCCTCGGCCTGGGATCGGCTGCCGCGCCTTGCCGGTGGCGGGAACAACGAGGCGGCCGAGCAGCAGCAGATGGTGCTCAACGCGCAGCCCGACCCGGAGGGCATCGTCCTCAATGTCGACGCCAGCAACCTGGTCGCCATCCTCACCGCCCCGCCGGACGACGATCCCGGCAGCGCGCCGGAGGAGCCGGCCCCGGCCACGGTCACGCCGCCACCGCTCGCCCACGAGCCGGCGCTCGTCGACCAGGACGTCGAGCCCGATGCGAACGAGGCGCAGCCCGCGGAGTCCGCCATCCCCGAGGCCGGGGAACCTACCTAGTGCTCGACAGAGTGTGCGAGACTAGCGCACCGTTCGGATCACCTCCGGACTCCGGCGCGAGCCGGGCACCGCGCCGGAGCGTTGATCCACTAGTGATGTCCAATCCAGCGAATTCCTAACTGGAGGAGTGTGGATGCGAACCTGGAGATTGGTCTCCCTCTTCGCGATCCTCGCCCTCGTCCTCGCCGCGTGCGGCGACGGCGGAGCGAGCACCGAGCCGGACACGTCCGATGCGGGCGAGTCGACCGGCGCGGAGTCGGAGGCCCCGGAGCCCTCATCGGGCGGTGGTGAACCGCAGGCGGGTGGCACGCTCGTCTTCGCCGGCTCTCGCCTGGCGTCGAGCCTCGACCCGGTCCTGACGAGCGACGGCGAGTCGTTCCGCGTCCTGCAGCAGGCTTACGAGACGCTCGTCGACCTGGCGCCGGGCTCGACCAGCGAGCTCGTGGGCGTGCTCGCCGAGAGCTGGGAGGGCGAGCCGGACGGTACCGAGTACGTCTTCCATCTGCGTGAGAACGCGACGTTCCACGACGGCACCCCGCTCAACGCCGATGCCGTCGTCGCGAACTTCGAGCGCTGGCAGAACCTGCCGGCCGAGCTCCAGGCGGACGCGTACTACTACGACGCGGTGTTCGACGGCTTCGGCCCGGACAACCTCATGCAGAGCATCGAGGCGACCGACGAGTTCACCGTCACGGTGACGCTCCGTGAGCCGAACCCGAACTTCCTGTATGGCCTCGCGCTCCCGTGCTTCGGGATCGTGAGCCCGGCGATCCTCGAGTCGACGAATGCCGGCGATGCGGCCAGCACGCTCGGCACCGACGTCGTCCAGGGCGGCACCGGTCCGTTCATCCTCGAGGAGTACATCCCCGACGAGAGCGCGACCCTCGTCCGCAACGAGGACTACTGGGATGAGCCGGCCTACCTCGATCGGGTCATCATCGTCCCGAACGCGGATGGCGCCGCTCGGCTGCAGGCCCTCCAGGGCGGCAGCGTCCAGGGCATCGACCTGGTGAACCCGTCCGACTACGAGACGGTCGAGAGCGAGGGCTTCCAGCTCGTCGAGCGGCTCTCGTTCAACACGCTCTATCTCGGGCTCACCCCGACGGCGCGCGAGACGGTCGCGAACCTCCAGGGTGATGCGGCCCGGTCGGATCTCGAGGAGATCTACGGCGACGAGCCGTCGCCGCTCCAGGAGCTGGCCGTCCGCCAGGCCGTGGCCATGGCGATCGACCGCGAGGCCCTGATCGGTCCGTTCTACGGCGGTCGCGGCTCCGTGGCGCACACGTTCATGCCCGAGACCAGCCAGTGGGCCGATGTGGTCGGCGCCGCCGTCCCGGAGGTCGCGTTCGACCCCGAGGGCGCGGCAGCGCTGCTGGAGGAGGCCGGCTACGGGCCGGACAATCCGGCGACGATCAACTTCTGGTACCCGACCGAGGTCACGCGTCCGTACATGCCGGATCCGCGCGGACTGCACGAGGCCATCAAGCAGATGCTCGAGGATGCCGGGTTCGTCGTGAACTCGCAGAGCGACATCTGGGATAGCCCCGGCTACCTGTTCGACGCTCAGAACGGCTACTACGACATGCACTTCCTCGGCTGGACCGGTGACTGGGACGATCCCGGGAACTTCTACGGGATCCACTTCGGCTACAGCCAGGGCGCGCCCGCGGCGCAGTTCGGCTGCGACGTCGATGGCCTCGAGGACGCGATCAACGCCGCCGAAGCCGAGGTCGAGCCCGAGGCTCGTGGCGAAGCGTGGGGCGAGGCCGCGGCCCTGATCCACGAGAACGTCTGCTTCGTGACCCTGGTCCACGGTGACACGGCGCTTGCCTTCACCAGTGCGGTCCAGGGCTACGAGCCGAACCCGACCGGTTCGGAGAGCTTCAAGACGGTGTGGCTCAGCGACGAGTAGTCGCTCGCTGACCCTCGCGTAGACTGAGAGGGCCTCGGCCGATGCCGGGGCCCTCTCTCACCATTCGACGCCCGGAACGGGCGAGGGGTTTGATACCGGGAGCGACGTGGGCAAGTTCATCCTGAGGCGGCTGCTGCTCCTCATTCCGATCCTGCTCGGGCTGACGGCGATCGTCTTCGTCCTCGCCAGGATGCTCCCCGGCGATCCGGCGAGCGCCATCCTCGGCGAGCGCGCCACCCCGCAGGGGCTCGCGCGCGTGCGCGAGGCGCTCGGGCTGGATCAGCCGCTGTGGGTCCAGTACTGGGAGTACATCTCCGGGTTCGCGCGCCTCGACCTCGGCGAGAGCTTCATCACCAACCGGAACGTCACCGACGACTTCCTTCAGCGCTTCCCGGCCACGATCGAGCTCGCCATCGCGGCGATGACGTTCGCCCTGATCCTCGGCATCCCGCTCGGCCTGCTCACCGCGAAACGGCGCGGCACCTGGGTCGACCAGGTCGGGAACGTCGTGTCGCTGGTCGGGATCAGCATTCCGATCTTCTTCCTCGGCCTCATGCTCAAGTGGGCCTTCGCCATCCAGTTCCCGATCCTGCCCGACTCGGGGCGGATCGACCTCATCGAGTACTCGATCCCGCGGGTGACGAACTTCATGACCATCGACGCGGCGCTGGCCGGCGAATGGGGCGGGATGGTCGACGCGTTACGCCATCTCGTGCTGCCCGGCATCGCGCTCGGGACGATCCCGCTCGCCATCATCATGCGCATCACCCGGGCGAGCGTCGTCGACGTCCTCAACGAGGACTACGTCCGCACCGCGTACGCGAAGGGGCTGCCCCAGAGCGACGTCGACAGCCGGCACGTGCTGCGCAACGCGATGCTGCCGGTGGTGACGGTCATCGGCCTCCAGACCGGCCTGCTGCTCGGCGGGGCGATCCTGACCGAGACGATCTTCGGCTGGGCCGGGGTCGGGAAATGGATCTATGACGCCGTCGTCAACAGCGACTACCAGGTCATCCAGAGCGGCGTCATGCTGCTGGCGTTGATCTTCATCCTCGTGAACCTCATCGTGGACGTGAGCTACGCGTTTCTGAACCCGAGGATCCGGTACGCATGACCACCGCCGAGGCGACGTTCGGACCGGCGACCGAGGATCAGGCGGTCGGCCTGTGGCGCGACGCGTTCCGCCGCATGCGGCGCAGCCCGGCGGCGATCATCGGCGGCACGATCGTCATCGTCTTCGTGCTCATGGCGATCTTCGCGCCGTTCCTCGCGCCGTTCGACCCGACCCGCGGCAACCTCGCCGACAGCTACCTGCCGCCCTCGGCGGAGCACTGGTTCGGGACGAACGTGCAGGGCCAGGACGTCTTCTCGCGCATCGTGTTCGGGTCGCGCCTGACGCTCGGCATCGCGGTCCTGTCGGTCGCCATCGGCGTCTCCATCGGCGCCTTCTTCGGGGCCCTGGCGGGCTACTTCCGGGGCTGGGTCGACTCCGTGATCATGCGTGGCGTCGACATCATGCTCGCCATTCCCGGCCTGCTGTTCGCGATCGTGGTCGTCAGCTTCCTCGGCCGCGGCGTGGTGCAGATCGCGATCGCCATCGCGGTCGTCAACGTGCCGATCTTCGCGCGGCTGCTACGCGGCAGCCTCCTCGGCCTGCGCGAGGCCGATTACGTCGTCGCGGCCCGCTCGGTCGGCGTCGGCGGGCCGACGATCCTCCTGAAGCACATGCTGCCGAACGCCGTGGGCCCGCTCATCGTGCAGGCCACCCTCGCGCTGGCGACGGCCGTGGTCGACGCCGCCGCCCTCGGCTTCCTCGGCCTCGGCCCGCCGGATCCGAGCACGCCGGAGTGGGGGACGATGCTGTCCGACACGTACCGCTACCTCAACCAGGCCGTGTGGCTCGCGTTCTTCCCCGGCATCGCCATCGTGCTGTCGGTGCTCGGCTTCAACCTCCTCGGCGACGGCCTGCGCGAGGCGCTCGATCCGAGGCTGCGCCGATGACCGCCCGCCCGATCGTGGCGCCCGAGGCGCCGCCGCTGCTCGAGGTCGAGAACCTCCACGTCGTGTTCGGCTCCGGCGATCGGACCGTCCACGCGGTGAACGGCATCGGCTACACGCTCGAGGAGGGGGAGACGCTCGGCGTCGTGGGCGAGTCCGGCTGCGGCAAGTCGGTGAGCTCGCTGGCGCTCATGCGCCTGCTGCCGAAGCCCGCCGCGCGGATCACCGCCGGCCGCATCACGTTCCAGGGCGACCCGATCCTCGAGCTGTCCGAGGAGCAGGTGCGCCAGATGCGCGGCAACCGGATGGCGATGATCTTCCAGGACCCGATGACCTCGCTCAACCCGGTCCTGACGATCGAGCGCCAGCTGACCGAGGTGCTCGAGACGCATCGCAGGCTCAACCGGCGCGCCGCCGCCGATCGGGCCGTCGAGCTGCTCGAGATGGTCGGCATCCCGGCCGCGAAGCGCCGCCTGCGCGACTACCCGCACCAGTTCTCGGGCGGCATGCGGCAGCGGGTGATGATCGCCATGGCCCTCGCCTGCGACCCGCAGCTGCTCATCGCCGACGAGCCGACGACGGCGCTGGACGTGACGATCCAGGCCCAGATCCTCGACCTCATGCGCACCGCCGTGAAGGAGCGCGGCACGGCGCTCATCCTCATCACCCACGACCTCGGCGTCGTGGCCGGCATGGCCCAGCGCATCAACGTCATGTACGCCGGGCATATCGTCGAGCGCGCGGCGACCGACGAGCTCTACGGCCGGCCGCGCCATCCGTACACCGTCGGCCTGCTCCAGTCGATCCCGCGCCTCGACGAGGATCGCGGCGAGCTCGTGCCGATCCAGGGCCATCCGCCCGACCTGTCGCGCGAGATCCCCGGCTGCCCGTTCGTCGACCGCTGCTTCAACGCGGGCGAGCGCTGCCGGGTCGAGATGCCGCCGCTGGCCCCCGCGCCGTCGGCGCCCGACGACCACCTCGTGGCCTGCTGGTATCCGGCCGAGGGTGAGCGCCTGGTGCCATCCGGCTTCGAGGCCGAGGTCGCCTCGTGACGGCGCCGATGACGGCCCCGCCGACCGCTTCCGCCACCGCGCCGGCACCGGAGCCGGCCGCCGAGCCGCTCCTGCGCACCGAGAAGCTCGAGGTCCACTTCCCGATCACCGAGGGCCTGATCATCGAGCGCCGCGTGGGGGCGGTCCGGGCGGTGGACGGGGTCTCCCTGGAGGTCCGCCGCGGCGAGACGCTCGGCCTGGTGGGGGAGTCGGGCTGCGGCAAGTCGACGTTCGCGCGCACCGTCATCCGGCTCATCGAGCCGACCGGCGGCCGGATCCTGTTCGACGGCGAGGACGTCACCGCGCTGAGCGGTGACCGGCTGCGCCGCATGCGGCGGCGGATGCAGATGATCTTCCAGGACCCGTACGCGTCGCTGAACCCGCGGATGACGATCGGCTCGATGCTGGCGGAGCCGCTCAGGGTCCATGGCCTGGCGTCCGGTGGCGAGGCGATGCGCCGCGCCCGGGAGCTCGTCGAGATCGTCGGCCTGCCGAAGAACGCGATCAACCGCTACCCGCACGAGTTCAGCGGCGGCCAGCGGCAGCGCGCCGGGATCGCCCGCGCCCTCGCAGTCCAGCCGGAGTTCATCGCCGCCGACGAGGCCGTCTCCGCGCTCGACGTCTCGATCCAGGCCCAGATCGTCAACCTCCTGGCGCAGCTCCAGCGCGAGTTCAACCTCACCTACCTGTTCATCGCGCACGACCTGTCGGTGGTCCGGCATATCAGCGACCGGATCGCGGTCATGTACCTCGGCGAGGTGGTCGAGCTGTCGGCGTCGCGCGAGCTGTACGACCGGCCGCTCCACCCGTACACCGTGGCCCTCGTCAGCGCCGTACCGATCCCAGACCCGCGCGTCGAGCGTCGCCGGCGGCGGATGATCCTCACCGGCGACGTCCCCTCGCCGGCGAACCCGCCGTCGGGCTGCCGCTTCCACACCCGCTGCTGGCTGCGACGCGAGCTCGGCAACCCCGAGCGCTGCGCGGAAGAGGCGCCGGAGCTGCGGCGGCTCGTCCCCGGTCACCAGGTCGCCTGCCATTTCGCCGAGGAGCTCGCCGGCGCGGAGCGGCGCGACCAGCTCATCGAGGCGGCCGCCCGCCACTCCGACGCCCGGGACGTGTCCGAGGAGGAGGTCGTCGCGCCGAGCGACACCCGGCCGCCGGACGACTCCGGCGGGTTCTTCGGCGACAACCCCGACACGATCCTCGACGAGCGCCATCTCTAGGGCCGCCGTGGAGTACCGCATCGCGCTCGCCCAGGTTGCTCCTCGCCTCGGCGACGTCGAGGCCAACCTCGAGCTCGTTGCCGAGCGGATCCGCGCCGCGGCGACCGAGGGCGCCACGCTCGTCGTCCTGCCCGAGCTCGCGCTGACCGGCTACCTGCTCCAGGACCTCGTGCCCGAGGTGTCCATGGCGGCCGATGACCCGCGTCTCCTCGCCCTCGGTCGCGAGGCGTCCGGCGTGCTCGTCGCCGTCGGCTTCGTCGAGGAGACGGCGGAGCATCGGTACTGCAACTCGGTGGCGCTGCTGCGCGACGGCGAGCTCGTGGCGCTCCATCGCAAGGTGTACCTGCCGACGTACGGGCTGTTCGACGAGGGGCGCTTCACGCGGCCGGGGGACCGGATCCGGACGGTGGACGTCGGCGCGCCGATCGGCCGCATCGGCCTCAGCGTGTGCGAGGACTTCTGGCACCCGTCGCTGCCGATGCTCCAGGCCCAGGACGGCGCGTCGCTCCTCGTCAACGTCGCCGCCGGCCCGTCCCGGGCACCCGGCAGCGCGGCGGGGATGGCGGCCATCGGCGGCTGGCACAAGATGCAGGACACGTACGCGCTGCTCGGCACGGTCGGCATCGCCTTCTGCAACCGCGTCGGGAACGAGGAGGGGCTGACGTTCTGGGGCGGCTCGCGGGTCATCGGCGCCGATGGCTCGACCGTCGTGCAGGCGCCGCTCTGGGAGGAGGCCCTCGTGGTCGGCACGCTCGACGGCGACGACCTGCGCATGCAGCGCTACGGGATGCCGCTCCTCGCCGACGAGCGGCTCGAGCTCGTCCGCCGCGAGCTCGACCGGATCATCGCCGAACGGGCCGGCCTGGACGGCACCCCGGACTCCGACGCGTGACGGCCGCACGCCGGGCATGACGCAGGACGCCACGCGCCAGGCGGCGCCGCTGCCGGAGATCGACCCGGCCCAGACGGTCGACGTCATCGTCGCCTTCATCCGCAGCCAGCTCGAGCAGGCCGGCTTCGAGCGCCTGGTCATCGGCCTCTCCGGTGGGGTGGATTCCGCGACCGTCGCCTATCTCGCGGCGCGGGCGATCGGCGCCGACAACCTCCTCGCCATCCGGATGCCGTACCGGACCTCGTCGGAGGCCTCGGAGACCGATGCGCTGCGCGTGGTGACCGAGCTCGGCTGCCGCACCGAGCGGGTCGACATCACCCCGATGGTCGAGCCGATGCTGGCTCTCGTCGACGACGCCGATCCGCACGCCGCCAACGTCCGGCGCGGCAACGTCATGGCGCGGCAGCGGATGATCGTGCTCTACGACCGATCGGCGGCGTTCGATGCGCTCGTCATCGGCACCTCGAACAAGACCGAGGGGCTGCTGGGGTACGGGACGCTCCACGGCGACATGGCGGCCGCGCTCCAGCCGATCGGCGACCTCTACAAGTCGCAGCTGCGCGACGTCGCGCGGGCGCTCGGCGTGCCCGACGAGATCGTCGCCAAGCCGCCATCGGCCGACCTGTGGCCGGGCCAGACCGACGAGGGCGAGCTCGGGCGCACGTACGCCGACCTCGATCGCGCGCTCTACGCCCTCGTCGACCGCCGCTGGAGCGTCGAGCGATGCGTGCGCGCCGGCCTCGACCGCGCGCTCGTCGAGTGGGTCCGGCAGCGCGTGGCCCGCATGGAGTTCAAGCGCCAGCTCGCGCCGGTCGCCAAGGTCTCGCTTCGCACGCCGGGCATCGACCATCTCTATCCCCGCCGCCGTCCCGGGTCGCGCCGAGGCTGATCGGCTCCGATAAGCGAGACCTAAGCGGCCGGTAAGCGGTCGTCGGCTACCGTCCGGTGACCTCAGCGGCCGTCCTCGCCCCCGGTGCGCTGCAGAGCGGATGGAAGGAGCCATCGGTATGAACAAGGTGATGCTCGTCGGCCGGCTGACCCGCGACCCGGAGCTGCGGTCGCTGCCGTCGGGCAAGCACGTCGCGACCTTCACGATCGCGACGAACGAGTTCCGCGGGGGCGGCGGCGAGCGGACGGAGTACCACCCCTGCGTGGCGTGGGATCGGCTGGCGGAGATCTGCGGCCAGTTCCTGTCGAAGGGCCAGCTCGTCGACGTCGAGGGCCGGCTCCAGACGCGTCAGTGGGATGACGACGCCGGCAAGCGGCACTGGAAGACCGAGGTCGTCGTCGCGTCGCTCGAGATGCTGTCGGGGCGGACGAAGAAGGAGTACGCCAAGGAGGCGCAGACCATCGCCGAGGCCGGCGACGGCGAGCCGGCCGCCAATGGCGCGGCCGCCGAGTCGGACCTCGAGGCCGTCGTCGCGATGTGACACCGTCGGGCGGCGGGGCTTGTCCCCCCGGCCCCGCTCGCCCGATCAGCGTTCAGGTCGCCGGCTCGAACCGGCGATTCCACTCGACCCGGTGGTCGAACTGCCACGCCATCGCGCGCTCGGTCACGAAGAACCGGAACGCGTAGGCCCTCGACGACGCGGTGGCCCGTGCCCTCGGGCTGAACACGACCGACCTGCACCGCCAGCGCGTCGAGGGCGAGCGAAGGGGCTGACCATTGACCGCGGACTTCGGCGGGCCGAACATGGCGGCCCGTAGCGCGGGTCCGGAGGACCCGATGGAGGTGCCGCGATGCGGTCGTTCTTCGCACTCGCCAGTGCAGCCTGGTTCATCGGCGCAGCGATCCTCATCGGTGACGGGCGGTTCGGGACCGCGGGGGACGCCCCGAACACGGAGGTCCTCGGGGATCCGGCCGTGATGGCGGTCTACGCGATCGGACGGATCGCGTTCGTCGGCGTCGCGCTCCTGTCCCTCGGCCTGGTCGACTGGCCGGCGGTGCTGGCGTTCTTCGCGCTGAGCCCATCGTCGAAGGAGTCGACGGCCGCCACAGCGGAGGCGGAGTGACGAACGGCTCCGCCGAGCTGTGCGTCGAGTGCGGCGCGGACACGGCACCGGGGACGCGGCGCTTCGCCAGCCGGCGGCTCGTCCGCTAGCTCTGTTCTCTCGCGAGGTTGGTGACAGAAAGGGAGCCCTGACCCGCTAGGTTGAGGGGTGTCTGAACCTTCAATCAGCGGAGGGCTCCCGTGGTCCATTGTCACCCCAATGCCCGGCTCACGCCACGTGGCCGGGCCGAGGTCTTTGCCGCGGTCGAAGCCGGCATGACCGTCGTCGCTGCCTGCCTGGCCTTCAACATCAGTCGACGCTGCTACTACCGCTGGCGCCCGCGCTGGCAGGCAGGACGCCAGGCCGGGCTCGTCGACCGCTCGAGCCGTCCGCTGACCAGCCCGCAGCGGCTGAGCGCCGAGACCGAGCGCCTCATCGCCGGCCTGCGCATCACCACCGGCTGGGGACCGGATCGCATCGCCGCCTACCTCGGCCTGGCCCGGGCCAGCGTGCATCGCGCCATCCGCCGCTGTGGCCTATCGCGCCCGAAGCCGATCAGGCTGCCGGTCATCCGCTACGAGTACGCGGTCCCCGGCGGCCTGCTGCATCTCGACACCAAGAAGCTCGGGCGCATCGTCGACCACGCTGGCCACCGCGCCCACGGCGACCGCCGCAGCCGGGTGCGTGGCGCCGGCTGGGAGGTGCTGCACGTGGCGCTCGACGACGCCAGCCGCCTGGTCTACGCCGAGCTGCTGCCCGACGAGCGGGCCGGCACCACCGCGGCGTTCACCGTCCGCGCCCTGCGCTGGTTCCGCGAGCGGGGCGTCACGGTCGAGCGCATCCTTACCGACAACGGTCCCGGTTACCGCTCGCTGGCCTTTGCGCGGGTGGCGCGCTGGGCCGGCATCCGCCTCATCCGCACCCGCCCCTACCGTCCCCAGACCAATGGCAAGGTCGAGCGCTGGATCGGCTCGGCCTTGCGCGAGTGCCTCTACCTGGAGGTCTTCCACTCTGCCGAGCAGCGCTGGTGGGGACTGGCTGCCTGGATCGACCACTACAATCGCGAGCGCCCTCACCTGGCGCTCAACGGGAGCCCTCCGCTGGTCAGGCTGCAGCAGCTGATGAACACGTCTTGAGTGTCACCAACCTCGCGAGGGATTACAGCTAGCCGCCCCGAACGCCGCAACCGTGGGCGAGCGTGCCGGATGGCGCGTCTATACTGGGCGCCCCGCGGCACCACCCGCCCGATTCCCGCCGCGCGAAACCCCCGAGGAAGGATGAGCGAGGAGTACCCGTACAACGGACGGCTGAGCCGATGGGAGGAGATCGCGCCGGGACTGGCCATCGTCGGCGTCGAGGCCCTCGAGGAGCCCTTCCCGTTCGAGGCCGGCCAGTACGCCACGCTCGGCCTCATGGGGCCCGCCGGCAAGCTCGTCCAGCGACCGATGAGCATCTCGTCGTCGGCCGACGACCTGTCCGAGTACGAGTTCTTCATCCGACTCGTCAACGAGGGCGGCTTCACGCCGCTGCTCTGGCAGCGCACGGTGGGCGACCCGATCAACATCAAGGGGCCGAAGGGCAGGTTCCTGCTCCAGGACGACGGCCGCCGCGCCCTGTTCGTCGCCTCCGGCACCGGCCTCGCGCCGTTCATCGGCATGATCGAGACGCTCCGCGACCGCGGGCAGACGCGGGACATCGTCCTGCTCCACGGCGTGAGCTACGACTACGACCTCGCCTGGCGCGAGCACCTCACCGAGCTAGAGTCGAGCGGCGGGTTCCCGCTGCGCTACGTCGCCACCATCAGCCGCCCGCAGCAGTGCCCGAGCTGGACCGGCTGCACCGGGCGCGTCGAGGCGATCGTCGAGTCACAGCTCGACGAGCACGGGCTGACGGCCGAGAACACGACGATCTACCTGTGCGGCAACCCCGACATGATCACCGCCGTCGAGGAGATCGCGGCCGCCCGCGGCTTCCCGCCGGAGCAGGTGCGCAAGGAGCTGTACTGGCCGAAGGGCCGCAGCCACTGAATGGGCGCGCCCGAGCGGTTCTACCTGACGACCGCGATCTTCTATCCGTCGGCGAAGCCGGCGCTGCACTCGATGTTCGAGGCCATCGGCGCCGATGTCATCGCGCGCTACCAGCGCCTGCTCGGCAAGGACGTCCGCTTCCTCACCGGCCTCGACGAGCACTCGGCCAACGTCGAGCGCGACGCGCGCGAGAAGGGCATCGACCCGCACGCGCTCATCGACCCGTGGGCGGCGACCTGGAAGGCGACGTTCGAGCGCTACGACATCAGCTTCGACCGCTTCATCCGCACCACCGATCCCGACCACGCCAGGGCATCGGTCGAGATGGTCCGGCGGGCGCAGGAGAACGGCGACGTCTACCAGGGCGTGTACTCCGGCTGGTACTGCACCGGCTGCAACGAGTTCAAGACCGACCAGCAGCTGGTCGACGGCCGGTGTCCGGACCACCCGACCCTCGAGCCCCAGTGGCTCGAGGAGGCGAACTACTTCTTCCGCCTGTCGGCCTACCAGGAGCGGCTCGAGCGGCTGTACGAGGAGAACCCGACGTTCTGCGAGCCCGAGCACTTCCGCAACGAGGTCCTCGGCTGGCTCAGGGAGGGGCTGCGCGACTTCAGCATCAGCCGATCCGGCACGAGCTGGGGCATCCCGTTCCCGGGCGACCCGTCGCATCGCATCTACGTCTGGTTCGACGCCCTGACGAACTACCTCACCGGCGCCGGCTTCCCCGACGACGAGGAGATGATGCGCCGATGGTGGCCGGCCGACCTCCACGTCATCGGCAAGAACATCACCCGCTTCCACTGCCTGTACTGGCCGGCGATGCTCATGAGCGCCGGCCTGGAGCTGCCGAAGCAGGTCTTCGCCCACGGCTTCATGCTCGACCGCGGGGCGCGGATGAGCAAGACGACGGGCAACGTGCGCGACCCCGACGACACGGCGGCGGCCTTCGGCGTCGACGGCGTGCGGTACATGGTCCTGCGCGAGGTGCCGTTCGACCGCGACGCCGACGTCTCGACCGAGGCGTTCGTGCGCCGCTACAACGCGGACCTCGCCAACGACCTCGGCAACCTCGTGAACCGCACGGTGAGCATGACGAACCGCTACCTCGACGGCCGTCTGCCGGCCGTGACCGATGCGACCCGGACCGCCGACCTCGAGATCCGCGCCACCGCCGAGCGGGCCGTTGCCGCGTACCGCGCGGCGATGGACCGGTACCACCTCGACGACGCGCTGGCGTCGATGATGACGCTCGCCCATGCCGCCAACGGCTACGCCGAGGGGCAGGCGCCGTGGAGCCTGAACAAGCAGGGCGACACCGAGCGCGTCGGCCAGGTGCTGGCCGTCATGGCCGAGGCGTGCCGCATCGTCGGGCATCTCCTCGCCCCGGTGGCGCCGCGCGGCGCGCGCCGGATCCACGAGCAGCTCGGCGTGCCCGTCCCGTACGACGAGCGCGGCGCCGGCGGGCCGGGCCTCGACGTCCTCGCGGCGTGGGGTGGGGGACCGGCTGACTGGCGGACCGGCACCCCGGAGCCGATCTTCCCGCGCGTCGACGCGGAGGCCCTCGTCTGAGCCGTCGGCGGTCGCCGGAGCGCCTGCCCGGGATCGTCGACTCGCACGCCCATCTTCAGCATGCCCGCTTCGATGGCGACGTCGAGGCGGTCCTCGAGCGCGCCCGAGCGGCGGGCCTGGTGCGCATCCTCGTGCCGGGCTGGGACGTGCCGTCGTCCGAGGCGGCCCTTGCGCTCGCCGAGCGCCACCCGGACCTCGTCCACGCCGCGGTCGGCGTCCATCCGCACGACGCGTCCGGCATGGACGAAGCGGCCTGGCTCCGGCTCGAGGCGCTCGCCGCCGACCCGCGCACGCGAGCGGTGGGGGAGATCGGCCTCGACTACCACCGCAACCTGTCGCCGCCCGACGTGCAGCGCGACGCGTTCGCGCGCCAGCTCGGGCTCGCCGCCCGGCTCGGCCTGCCGGCCCTCGTCCACGACCGCGAGGCGCACGCCGACGTCACCGCCGCGCTGCTCGCCCATCCCGGCCGTGCCGTGCTCCACGCCTTCTCCGGCGACGCGGCCATGGCGGCCGCCCTGACGACGAAGGGCCACCTCGTCTCGTTCGCTTTCCCGGTCGCGTTCCGCTCCGCCGCCGGCCCGCGCGAGGCGGCCGCCACGATCCCGGAGGGCACGTTCCTGGTCGAGACCGACGCGCCGTACCTCGGGCCGGACCGGGAGGCCCGCAACGACCCGACGACGGTGCTCCGCGTCACCACCGAGCTGGCGCGCCTGCGCGGAACGGCGCCCGAAGCGCTGGTGGGGCCGATCGGCCAGGCGTATCGGTCTCTCTTCGGCTGAGCGATTGGTCGGCGCTCGGCCTTCTGGCATGCCTATTGCTTTCGGTGGGACGGGGAAGCGCGGACCGTCCGCGCATCGGAACATGAATCGGGAGGGTCCGCAGGTATGGGCCAGGTCAACGTCAACACGCCGAGCGACGGCGGCGGTGAGCCGGCAGGCAGCAGCAGCGCCGGCTTCATCCTCGGGATCATCGTCGCGATCATCGTGATCATCGCGCTCGTCTACTTCCTCGTCCTCAACCCGGGCGGGGACGGCGGCAACGGCGGCGACACGAACGGTGGCGGCGGTGGCGGCGGCGGCGGCGCCTCGGAGCCGGCCGACGCCGGCGGGGAATCGGCTCCCGCGCCCAGCTCCTGGCGCCTCGTCGACCTCGCCTGAGCGACGCTCTCGACCGAGACAGCGATCCACGAGCCCCGGCCAGCAGGCCGGGGCTCGTTCACTGACCGCGCATGCGCCGAATCGGTTGACACTCGCGCGCGGCGAGTGCTACCTTGCCGCTGGCACTCTCAGCGGTTGAGTGCCAGTCCGCCCCGGCCGCATCGGCCACGGATTGGCGCTCCCGGAGATCGCCGTCGACCGCACCTACGTTGCATCGGTTGCGCATGCAAGGAGGCACCACGCACACATGGCCACAACGGTCAGCACCGGGACGGTTACGGGGCTCAAGCCCCTCGGCGACCGCCTCGTCGTCAAGCCCACGCCTCGCGAGGAGATGACCAAGAGCGGGATCGTCCTGCCCGACACGGCCAAGGAGCGGCCGCAGGAGGGCACGATCCTGGCCGTCGGCCCGGGCCGCATCCTGGATGACGGGAAGCGCGAGCCGATGGAGGTCAAGGAAGGCCAGAAGGTCCTGTTCCAGAAGTACGCGGGGACGGAGTTCAAGCTCGACGACGAGGAGCTCCTGATCCTGTCGCAGAAGGACATCCTGGCCATCATCGAGTAGCGGACGTCTGAAACCGATGCGCCGCGCTCATCGCGGCGCACACCAAGGAGGAACACGAGAACCGTGGCGAAGCAGCTGCTGTTCGAGGAAGAGGCGCGCCGCTCCCTGAAGCGCGGCGTCGACAAGATGGCGGATGCCGTCAAGGTCACGCTCGGCCCCCGCGGCCGGTACGCCCTCCTCGACAAGAAGTACGGCGCACCGACGATCACGAACGACGGTGTGACCATCGCGCGCGACATCGAGCTCGAGGACCCGTACGAGAACATGGGTGCTCAGCTGCTCGAGGAGGTCGCGACGAAGACGAACGACGTCGCCGGCGACGGCACCACCACGTCGATCGTCCTCGCCCAGGCCATCATCACCGAGGGCCTGAAGAACGTCACCGCCGGCGCCAACCCGATGGGCCTGAAGCGCGGCATCGAGAAGGGCGTCGATGCCCTGATCGAGGAGATCAAGCGCCTCTCGAAGCCGGTCGAGGCACGCGACGACATCGCGCACATCGCCGCCATCAGCGCCCGTGACCCCGACATCGGCAACCTCATCGCCGAGGTCATGGAGAAGGTCGGCAAGGACGGCGTCGTCACCGTCGAGGAGTCGCAGGGCCTGAAGCTCGACGTCGAGTACGTCGAGGGCATGCAGCTCGATCGGGGCTACATCAGCGCCTACTTCGCGACCGCGTCCGAAGGCGGCAAGCTCGAGGCGGTCCTCGAGAACCCGTTCATCCTCGTCACCGACAAGAAGATCAGCGCCGTCGCCGACATCCTGCCGACCCTCGAGAAGGTCGTCCAGGTCGGCCGGCCGCTCCTGATCATCGCCGAGGACGTCGAGGGCGAGGCCCTGCCGACGCTCGTCGTGAACAAGATGCGCGGCACGATCAACGTCCTCGCCGTCAAGGCTCCGGGCTTCGGCGATCGCCGCAAGGCGATGCTCCAGGACATCGCCGTCCTGACCGGGGCGCAGGTCATCAGCGAGGAGCTCGGCCGCAAGCTCGACAGCGTGACGCTCGAGGACCTCGGCGAGGCCCGCCGCGTCACCGCCAACAAGGACACGACCACGATCGTCGAGGGCAAGGGCTCCGAGGAGGCGATCAAGGCCCGCATCGCCGAGATCAAGATGCAGATCGAGGACACGACGAGTGACTTCGATCGCGAGAAGCTCCAGGAGCGCCTCGCCAAGCTGTCCGGCGGCGTCGCGGTCCTCAAGGTCGGCGCGGCCACCGAGGTCGAGCTGAAGGAGAAGAAGCACCGCATCGAGGACGCACTGTCGGCCGCTCGCGCCGGCGTCGAGGAGGGCATGGTCGCCGGTGGCGGCTCGGTCCTCATCCACTCGATCCCGGCCCTCGACAAGCTCGAGGTCCTCGGCGACGAGGCCATCGGCGTGAACATCCTGCGCCGCGCGCTCGAGGAGCCGCTGCGCCAGATCGCGATCAACGCCGGCCAGGAGGGCTCGGTCGTCGTCGAGGCGGTCCGCAAGCTCGAGCCCGGCCACGGCTACGACGCCGCGCGCGGCGAGTTCGGCGACCTGTTCGCCTGGGGCGTCATCGACCCGGCCAAGGTCACCCGCTCGGCCCTCGAGAACGCGGCCTCGGTCGCCAGCCTGCTCCTCACCACGGAGACGGCCATCACCGATCTCCCGGAGAAGGAGAAGGCCGCGCCGATGCCGCCCGGCGGCGGGATGGACTTCTAGGTCCCTCCCAGGCACCGATGCGAAGGCCCCGGCTTCGGCCGGGGCCTTCGTCGTGCCCGGCGCTCGTTTTGTCGAGCCGCGGGCGCATCGGTTCGTCGTAGGGTTCGATGGGCGCCAGGTGGGCGCCGGAACACGAGGATCGAACGACCGATGCGCAGCGTGCTCTTCAACTGGGTCCACCCGGACGACGTCGCGACCTGGGAGTCGTGGACGCCCGAGCAGCAGCAGGCCGATGTCGAGCGCCACGTCGCGTGGTTCCGGAAGCATCGCGACCACGTCGTCGGTGGCGAGGAGCTCGACGAGCCGCGGACGGCGAAGACCCTGCGTCCCGGACGCCAGGGCGAGGGCATCGTCGTCACCGACGGGCCGTACGTCGAGACCAAGGAGCTCCTCGGTGGATTCGTCATCCTCGAGACGGACACGTTCGAGGAGGCGCTGGCCATCGCATCGGAGTGGCCATCGCTGCACGGGATGCCGAACGCGATGGTCCAGGTGCAGCCGGTTCACGTTCGGTAGCCGGGGCTCGATCCGCGACATTCGTGGCTCGGCGTCGTGCCCACCTGGCGAGCATCCGGCCGATTCGCGCGCCCACGGCCGCGCCCGTACCCCGGGCGCGCTGGCACGCCCGTTGCATTGGGGAGGACATGGAACTTGCCATCGCCCTCATCCTGCTCGTCGTCGGGCTCATGCTCGAGCGAGCCCCACGCGCGTCGGTGCCCGTGCGCGTCCGCACCCGCCGGCGTCGCTGACCGGCCCGGCAGGCGCGACTGCGCAGGAGGTCGGGCGCACCTAGAATCGAGGTGATGCCCGACACCGCGCCCGCACCCGCCGCCGAGCCCGCCGGCTCGAGCCCCGCCCCCGCCGATCGGGGCGGCAACCCCTCGCGCCTCTCGGCGCAGGAGATCCTCGACCGCCTCAACCCGCCGCAGCGGGAGGCGGTCGCCCACCTGTCCGGACCGCTCCTCATCCTGGCCGGCGCGGGGAGCGGCAAGACGCGCGTGCTGGCCCATCGGGTCGCGTATCTCGTCGCCACGAGCTACAAGCCGTGGCAGATCCTGGCCGTCACCTTCACGAACAAGGCGGCGGGGGAGATGCGCGAGCGGATCGCCGGGCTCATCGGCGAGGAAGCGGCCCGCGAGGCGACGATCGGCACGTTCCACAGCATCTGCGCCCGCATCCTGCGGCGCGACGGCACGGCCATCGGCCTGACCCGCGGCTTCACGATCTACGACCGCGCCGACCAGGTGGCGGTGGTGAAGGCCGTCCTGCGCCGCCTCGACCTCGACGAGAAGCGGTTCGGGCCGAGCGGCATGCTGGCCTGGATCGGCCAGCGCAAGGACGAGCTGGCCGACGTCTCGACCGCCATGCGCCAGGCGGCGAACTACTACGACGAGACCGCCGCCCGCGTGTACGAGGCCTACCAGCGCCAGCTCGCCGAGGACGACGCGGTCGACTTCGACGACCTGCTGATGCGCACGGTCCAGCTGTTCGAGGAGCATCCCGACGTGCTGGCGAAATACCAGCAGCGCTGGCAGCAGATCATGGTCGACGAGTACCAGGACACGAACCGGGCGCAGTACCTCATCTGCCGGGCGCTGGCGGCGAAGCACCAGAACCTCGCCGTGGTGGGCGACGACGACCAGTCGATCTACTCGTGGCGCGGCGCCGACCTGCGCAACATCCTCGACTTCGAGGCCGATTACCCGAAGGCCAAGGTCGTGAAGCTCGAGCAGAACTACCGCTCGACGCAGACGATCCTCGACGCCGCCCACGCCGTCGTCAGCCGCAACGCCGGTCGCAAGGAGAAGCGCCTGTGGACCGATCGCGGCCAGGGGACGCAGATCACGCTGTTCGACGCCTACAACGAGTACGAGGAGGCCGAGTTCGTCGCGCGCCAGGTGGAGAAGCTCGTCGGGGCCGGTCGCCGCGGCGGGATGGCCGCCCTGCTCACCAGCCGCGCCGATGACGAGGACGGCACGCTGAAGTACGGCGACATCGCCGTCACGTACCGCATCAACGCCCAGAGCCGCGTGATCGAGGAAGCGTTCATGCGCTTCGGGATCCCGTACCAGCTCGTCGGCGGCGTCCGCTTCTACGAGCGGCGCGAGGTGAAGGACGCGCTCGCCTACCTGCGCCTGGCCCGCAATCCGGCCGATCGGGTCGCGCTGACCCGGATCATCAACGTCCCGGCGCGGGGCATCGGCGCCAAGACGGTCGAGGAGCTGACCGCCTGGGCCGACAACCGGGGCGTGTCGATGTGGCAGGCGGTCGAGGACGCCGGGCAGAACCCGAACCTCGCCCCGCGGGCGCGCACCCAGCTCGCCGTCTTCGCCGACCTCATGCGCGGCCTGATGGCGATGGTGCCGACCGAGCCGCCATCGGCGATCTTCGACGCCGCGGTCGAGCGCTCCGGCCTCCAGGCGGCCATCCAGGACGGCAGCGACGAGGGCGAGGAGCGCTGGACGAACGTCCTCGAGCTGCGGGCCCACGCGGCCGAGTTCGACGAGATCGCGGCGCCGGAGGGCCTCGCCCGCTTCCTCGAGGAGGTGGCGCTCGTCAGCGACCAGGACGAGCTGACCGAGGCGCCCGACCGGGTGACGCTCATCACGCTCCACGCGGCGAAGGGCCTCGAGTTCCCGGTCGTGTTCATCGTCGGCATGGAGGAGGGGCTGCTGCCCCACCGCCGCGCCCTCGAGGACGAGCGCGAGCTCGAGGAGGAGCGGCGCCTGGCGTACGTCGGGATGACGCGGGCCAAGGATCGGCTCTACCTCGTCCACGCCCATCACCGCTCGACGTACGGGGTCGGCGCCCAGGCCGATCCGTCGCGCTTCCTGGCCGAGCTGCCCGAGGACCTCCTCGCCGCCGAGCGCTCCGCGGCCGCCCCGTTCCGGCGTGGCGGCGAGCGCCGCTGGGCGGGGACCGACGACGAGGGCGACTGGCTGCCGTCCGGCTACCGCTCGCCGATCCGCGGCCGGGTCAGCGAGCCGCTGCGGCCGATCAACCTGCCCGACATGTCCGCGCCACCGGCGCCACCGGCGCCCCGGCCGATCGGCCGCAACATCGAGGCGGCCAGGGAGCGCCTGGCATCGACCTCGTACGAGGGCGCGGGTGGGGTCGACCTCGGCAGCGGCACGTTCTCGGTCCCGGGCGCGGGCGACGCGAAGGGCGCCGAGGAGGAGCCGACCTGGCGGGCCGGCGACCGCGTGAAGCATCGGCGCTTCGGCGACGGCATCGTCGTCAGCAGCCGGATCGTGAAGGGCGACGAGGAGGTCACCGTCGCGTTCGTGGGCGAGGGCGTGAAGCGCCTCATCGCCGCGTACGCCGGCCTGGAGCGCGTCGGGTGACGAATCCCGACGAGCTGGCGGCGGAGGTCGTCGCGGCGCGGGACGCGTTCCTGCGCGAGCTCGACCGGGTCGAGGAGGCGTCGCTGACGACGCCCGGCCTGCTGGGCGAGTGGAGCGGCCGCGAGCTCGTGGCGCATCTCGGCTACTGGGCCGGCCATGCGACCGAGGTCATCCACGCCGCGGAGACGGGCCGCCTCGACGAGCTCGGTGCCGGCGACCCGCCGACCGACGAGATCAACGCCACGGTCGTGCGCGTGGCACGCGAGACGCCGATGGCCGTCGTGGCCCGCCGCGAGGCGGCATCGGTCGACGCGCTCCTGGATCGGCTGGAGACGCTCGTTCCGGCGCTCCTCGAGCTCCGGCTGCCGGACGGCACGACGCTCGAGCAGGCGATCCGCGAAGACTCCTCGGACCACTACCGCGAGCATGCCGATGCGCTCCGCGCGGCGTTCGAGGGCGGCGCCCGTGGCTGACCGCGACGCGCTCCTCGCCGAGCTGCATGCCGCGCGCGACGAGTTCTCCGCCGCCCTCGAGTACGCCGATCCGGTGCTCCTCGAGGCGCCGGGCCTGGTGGGGGACTGGAACGCCCGCCAGCTCGTGGCCCACCTCGCGCACTGGGACGAGTGGGCCTCGACCTGCCTCGAGGCGGTGGCCGGCGACGGCCTGGAGACGATCGTGCGGCCCGACTGGGACGTGGATGCGCAGAACGCCGCGGTCGCGGCCCGTGCGCTCGAGCGGCCGTTCGGCAAGATCCTCGACGAGGAGGCGGCGGCGTTCGAGCGCTTCGCCGGGCTCCTGGCCGAGATCGACCCCGAGCTCCTCGGCCGGCCGGCGCCGTGGGGCGGGACGGTCGAGACCATCGTTCGTGAGAACGGCCCGGACCACTACTCCGAGCACGCGGCGCACCTGCGCGCCTGGTTCGGCGCCTCGGACGACGAGGACGGCGAGGACGACGAGGACGACGACGACCACGAGGACGAGCAGGACGATGCGGCCGGCTGATATTCCTGCCGCGGCATGTCAGGTACGTCGGCCAGCATCGGCGGCATGAACGTTCTCGACTGGCTGCTCGACGCCGATCCCGCCATCCGCTGGCAGGTCCTCCGCGACCTGGCCGATGCGCCATCCGACGAGGTCGCGGCCGAGCGGGCTCGCGTCGCGAGCGAGGGCTGGGGCGCCGAGCTGCTGGCACTCCAGGATGCCGGCGGAACGTGGGACGGCGGGACGTACCGGCCGGCGTGGGCCGACGACGACAAGCCGTGGTTCGACGCCTGGACCGCCACCCATTTCGTGCTCGGCCAGCTGCGTGACCTCGGCGTCGATCCCTCGGACCCGGCGGTCCGGCGCGCGGTCGGCCTCGTGCGAGACAACGTGCGCTGGGAGGCGAACGACAAGCCGTATTTCGAGGGCGAGGTCGAGCCCTGCATCAACGGCCTGGCGCTCGCCAACGCGGCGTACTTCGGCGAGTCCGGCGACGCGATCGTGGAGACGCTCCTGGCCGGGCAGCTGGCCGACGGCGGCTGGAACTGCTGGGCGGAGTACGGAGCGCGGGTCAGCTCGTTCCACTCGACGATCTGCGCCCTCGAGGGGCTGCTCGAGTGGGAGCAGGCGGGCGGATCGTCCGAGGCGGTCACGACGGCCCGCCGGCGCGGCGAGGAATACCTCCTCGAGCGTGGCCTGTACCGCCGGCGCTCGACCGGCGAGGTGGCCGATCCGCGCTACACGATGGTCTCGTTCCCGGCGTACTGGTATCACGACGTGCTTCGCGGGCTCGAGTACTTCCGCCGTGCGCAGCCCGCCCCCGACGAGCGCCTGGCCGATGCGATCGCGATCGTGGCCGCCAAGGCCGACGACGAGGGCCGCTGGGAGCTCGAGAACGTCCACCAGGGACCGACGCACGTCGAGATGGAGGGCCCGGAGCGCTTCCCGAGCCGCTGGACCACGCTGCGCGCCCTGCGGGTGCTGCGCTGGGCCGGCGTTCCGCATCCCGCCCTGCAGCCGGCCTGAGCGGCGTCGGGCGTCGCATCGGCTGCCCCTAGAATCGGCCCGATGACCGCGAACGATCCGGCCGCCCGCGCCGCGGAGCTGCGCGCGATCCTCAACGAGGCGAACTACCGCTACCACGTGCTCGCCGAGCCGACGATGTCCGACCGGGAGTACGACCTCCTGTTCCGGGAGCTCGTCGAGCTCGAGGAGGCGCATCCGGAGCTCGTGACGGAGGACTCGCCGACGCAGCGCGTCGGCGCACCGGTCGAGGGCGGCTTCCCGGAGGTGCGCCACGAGACGCCGATGCTGTCGCTCGGCAACGTGTTCAGCCACGACGAGTTGCGCGAGTTCGACGCCCGCGTGCGCCGCGGGCTGGGCCTCGGGCCGGACGACCCGCCGGTGACGTACGTGTGCGAGCTGAAGATCGACGGCCTGGCGGTCAGCCTCCTGTACGAGGGCCGGCGCTTCGTCCGCGGGGCGACGCGTGGTGACGGCACGGCCGGCGAGGACGTCACGCCCAACCTGCGCACCGTGCGCGCCATCCCGCTCGTGCTCCACGAGGACCCGCCCGCGGATCGGCTCGAGGTCCGGGGCGAGGTGTACATGCCGCGCGGCGCGTTCGCCGAGCTCAACGAGCGCCTCGCGCGCGAGGGGAAGCCGCTGTACGCCAACGCGCGCAACACGACCGCCGGCACGGTGCGCCAGAAGGATCCGGCCGTGACGGCCAGCCGGCGGCTCAGCCTGTGGACCTATCAGCTGGTGGGGGCGCACGGGCTGGAGACGCACTGGGAGAGCCTCGAGCTCCTCCGGCGCCTCGGCTTCCCAGTGAACCCGAACACGCGCCGGGTCCAGGGCATCGACGAGGTCATCGCCTTCGTCGACGAGTGGTCCGAGAAGCGCAAGGACCTCGACTACGAGACCGATGGCATCGTCGTCAAGGTCGACTCGCTCGCCGATCAGCAGAAGCTCGGGTTCGTCAGCCGCGCCCCGCGCTGGGCGACCGCGTACAAGTTCCCGGCCGAGCAGGTGACGACGAAGCTCGAGGAGATCGAGGTCTACGTCGGCCGCACCGGCGCGATGACCCCGGTCGCGCACGTCACGCCGGTCTTCGTCGGCGGTACGACGGTCCGCAACGCCACGCTCCACAACATCGACGAGATCCGGCGCAAGGACCTGCGGATCGGCGACACGGTCGTGCTCCAGCGCGCCGGCGACGTCATCCCCGAGGTCGTGAGCGCCGTCGTCGACGCGCGGGACGGCTCCGAGCGGGTGTGGGAGATGCCAACCCACTGCCCGGTGTGCGGCACCGCCGCCGAGCGGGAGGAGGGCGAGGTCGTGATGCGCTGCCCGAACCCGTATTGCCCGGCGCAGCGCATCGGCGGCCTGCTCCATTTCGCGGGGCGCGGCGGCATGGACATCGACGGCCTCGGCTACAAGATCATGGTTCAGCTCGTCGAGCGCGACCTCGTGAGGGAGCCGGCCGACATCTTCCGCCTCGACGTCGAGACGCTCGAGGGCCTCGAGCGCCTGGGCCGCAAGTCCGCCGAGAACCTCCACGCCGCCATCCAGCGTGCCCGACGACGTCCGCTGGCGCGGATCCTCAACGCCCTCGGCATCCGCCACGTCGGCGAGCAGACGGCCATCGACCTCGCCGCCTGGCTGACGCGCGAGGTGCCGCGCGCCGAAGGCGAGACCGATGCGGAGTGGACGCGTCGCGTGGCCGACCGGCTGCGCGACGCATCGGTCGAGGAGCTGACCGCCGTGTACGGGATCGGCCGGGTCGTGGCCGAGGCCATCCGGCGCTTCTTTGACGACGAGCACACGCGGGACACGCTGCATCGGCTCATCGAGGCCGGCGTGGAGGCGGAGGCGCCCGCGCCGGGGGCGTCGACCGAGCCGGTCGAGGGCCCGCTGAGCGGGAAGAGCGTCGTCGTCACCGGCACGCTGAGCGGCCTCACCCGGGAGGAGGCCGAGGAGGCGATCCGTGCCGCGGGCGGGCATGCCGCGTCGTCGGTGAGCGCGAAGACCGACTACCTCGTCGCGGGCGACAAGGCGGGCAGCAAGCTCGCCAAGGCGGAGAAGCTCGGGATCCCGATCCTCGACGAGGAGGGCTTCCGGAAGCTGTTGGAGGGTGGTTCATGACCGAGGCGATCCGCGCGGCGATCGAGTCCGCGAGCACGTACCTGCGCGAGCACCCCGACGACGCCCGCTACACCGATTCGGCCGCCGTCGCCCGCCTGGAAGACGGCCTGCGCGTCACCGTGTCCGGGCCGAACGGCGAGTCGCTCGTCACCGACATGCCGCGGGGCGTCGGCGGCGAGGAGAGGGAGCCGAGCCCGGGGTGGTATTTCCGCGCGGCGCTGGCGGCGTGCGCGCTGTCCCTCGCGGCGATGCGGGCGGCGCAGCTCGGCCTCACCGGGTTCCGCTGCGAGGTCGAGGTCGACAGCGAGTCGAACGACTTCGGGATCCTCGGCCTCGACAACAGCACGCCGGCGGGCCCGCTGTCGGTTCGGCTGCGGTTCTCGATGTCCGCGGACGGGGCCGGGCTGGATCGGCTGGAGGAGGTCGCGGTCTGGGCCGCCGACCATTGCCCGGTCGCCGATGCGGTCAAGCGCGGCGTCCCGCTGCATATCGAGGTGACCGACGCCGGCTAACGGCGCCCGCTCGCCATCTTCACCGCGTCGGGACGGCCGCGGAGGCGCCACATCGCGAGGATCCCGACCGCCGGGCCGAGGGCCAGGAGCCCGAATGCGACCGTCCAGCCGGTGGTCGAGGCCGGCTCGAGGCTGCCGACGAGCACGATCGTCACCGCGGTCAGGAGGAACCCGGCGCTCGTCTGGAGCGCCAGGGCCGATCCGGCGGTCCCCGCCGGCGCGAGCTCGCTGATGGCCGTCGAGAACTGCGCCGAGTCCGCGACGACGGTGATGCCCCATACGACGAGCACGACGGCGAGGAGCCAGGCCGGCGCGCCGAACAACAGGCCGGCGAGGATCGCGCTCGTCCCGGACAGGGCCATGGCGGCGATCGTGAGCGTCGTGCGGCCGAGCCGGTCCGCCAGCCGGCCCGCGACGACGCAGCCGACCGCACCGGCGGCGACGACGAGGAAGCCGAGCGCGCTGGCCCCGCCCGGGCTGGCGGTGCCGGCCGTGGCGAGGCTGGCGGCGACGAAGGCGGGGACCCAGGTCCACATCGCGTACAGCTCCCACATGTGGCCGAGGTAGCCGAGGTTCGCGAGCCGGACCGATGGCTCCGTGAGCGCCGTGCGCGCCATCCGCATGCTGAGCCGTGCCGCCGGGACGGCCAGCGGGCCCTCGTGCACGCCGCGCACGGCGACGAGGGCCGCCACGACGCCCGAGGCGCTGGCCGCCAGCACGATCGGCCGCCAGTCGAGTCCCGCCGTGCCGCCCACGGCGCGGATGAGGTGCGGCAGCGCCGAGCCGAGGGTGATGGCGCCGATGAGGACGCCGACCGCGAAGCCCCGCTCGCGCCGGAACCAGCCGGCGAGGACCTTCATCGCGACCGGGTATACGGCGGCGATCCCGGCGCCGGACAGGGCGCGGAACGGCAGGGCGGACGCGAGATCGGACGACAGCAGGGCGAAGCCGGCGTTCGCCAGGGCGGCGATGAGCGCCCCGCCGGCGATGAGCCAGCGGGCCGGGATGACGTCGGCGGCGCCGGTGACCGCCACGAGCAGCGCCCCAGCGGCGAAGCCGATCTGCACCCCGACGGTGAGGAGCGCCGTCTCGAACGCGCCGATCCGCCACTCGGCGGCGATGAGCGGGGCAACCGACGCGGCGCTGAACCAGGGCACGAGCGCCAGGAGCACGGCCGTGGCGAGGATCGCGAGGAGGCGCCAGCGCCCGGCCGGCTCAGCCTCCTGGGGCATCGCTTTCGGCGAGGAACGCCTCCACGAGGTCGTCGTAGCCGCGGAACGAGGCGCGCACCGTGTGGCCACAGTCCGGGTCGGTCACGAGGCGGGCACTCGGCATGCGCTCCGCCACGAGCTTCGTGGCCGCGAGCGGCACGACCTGGTCCTGCTCCCCGGCCAGGATCAGCGCCGGCACGGCGATCTCGCCGAGCCGATCGGTCACGAACGAGCTCGGGTCGAGCGTCGCCTTCAGCTCGCCGATGAACCGCTCCGGGGTCGCCGGCTTCGGCTGAAGCCGCGCCGCCGCCGCGAACGCGCCGGTCTCCTGGGACGGGCCGGGGTTCATCGACTTCGCCATCGTCGCGAAGAACGTGCCCCAGTCGCCAGCCTCGCTGACCTCGATCCATCGGCGCATTCGGGTCGCCATCTCGGAGCCCGGCGGAGTCTCGGAGGCGACCGCGGCGAGGACGAGCCGATCCACGAGCTCGGGATGGTCGACGGTGAGCCACAGGCTGATCCGCCCGCCGCCCGACTCGGCCTCGATCGCCACCGGCCCGAGCCCGAGCTCGCGGAGGGCGACCGCCACGCCGTCGGCGATGACTCGCGGGTGCATGATGCGCTCGGCATCGGCGGGGTCGTCGGGGATCGGCCTGCCGAGGACGGTCACCTGCCGCGCCGTGGTGCGGCGCGCCCATCGTCGGTCGAGCACGGATTCGGTGCCGGCGAGCGGCCGCAGGCCGGTCTCGACCCCGCCCAGGACGACGAGCGGGACGCCGGGACCGCCGGGCAGCGGGTACGACTCGAGGACGCCGCCGGGGATCGAATGCCGCCTCACGCTCATCGGCGCCCATGCTGCCAGAGCGCTACCATCGGCGCATGGCCTCGATCACCCGAGCCGACGTCGAGCACGTCGCCCATCTCGCGCGCCTCCACCTCAGCGACGAGGAGATCGACCGCATGCAGGCGCAGCTGTCGAAGATCCTCGACGCCATCGAGACGCTGCGCGAGGTCGACACCTCGTCCGTCGGCCCGACCGCGAGCGTGCTCGGGCTCGAGAACGTCATGCGCGAGGACGAGCCGATGCCGCCGATGCGCCGCGACGCCGCCCTCGCCAACGCCCCGCTGCGCGACGACCCGTTCCTCCGCGTCCCGACGGTCCTCGAGGAGGGCCGATGAGCTCGCTGCCGCTCGCCGACCGCACGATCGGCGAGGTGGCCGATGCGCTGCGCGCCGGCGAGGTCACCTCGCGCGAGCTGGTCGAGGCCTGCCTGGCCCGGATCGAGCGCGACGCCGAGCGCCTGAACACGTTCCTGGCGCTCGACCCTGGGGCGGCCGTGGCGGCCGCCGATGCCGCCGACGCCGCGCTGCGGGCAGGTGAGGGCGCCGATCGGCCACTGCTCGGCATCCCGTACGCCCTGAAGGACATCTTCGTCACCCGCGCCCTCGACGACTACGGGCAGCCGCTGCCCGGCAGCCTGCCGACGACGGCGGGCAGCTTCATCCTCGAGGGCTATCGCTCGCCGTACGCATCGGCGGCGCAGGAGGCGCTCGAGCGCGCCGGCGCGGTCCTCGTCGGCAAGACGAACTGCGACGAGTTCGCGATGGGCTCCTCGAACGAGAACAGCGCCTACGGCCCGGCGCGCAACCCGTGGAACGAGTCCACCGTGCCGGGCGGCTCGTCGGGCGGGTCCGCTGCGGCCGTCGCGGCGGGGGAGGCCTATTTCGCGCTGGGCACCGATACCGGCGGCTCGATCCGGCAGCCGGCGGCGCTGACCGGCACGGTCGGCATGAAGCCGACGTACGGCCGGGTGAGCCGCTACGGGATGGTCGCCTTCGCCTCGTCGCTCGACCAGGCCGGGCCGTTCGCGCGATCGGTGCGCGATGCCGCCCTCGTCCTGTCGGCCATCGCCGGCCGCGATCCGCGCGACTCGACGAGCGTCGAACTGCCGGTCCCGGACTACGTCGCGGCGCTGACCGGCGACGTGCGCGGCCTCCGACTCGGCGTGCCACGCGAGTTCTTCGTGGAGGGCATGGAGCCCGGCGTCGAGCGGGCGGTGCGGGCCGCGATCGACGTGCTGCGCGACCTCGGCGCCGAGATTCGCGACGTGTCGCTGCCGTCGACCGACCGCGGCCTGGCGACGTACTACATCATCGCCCCGGCCGAGGCGTCGGCGAACCTCGCCCGCTACGACGGCGTGCGCTACGGCCTGTCGGCCGGCGCCGAGGAGCTGTGGGAGAACTACGAGCGCACGCGCGGGTCGGGCTTCGGCGCGGAGGTGAAGCGCCGGATCATGCTCGGCACGTACGCGCTGTCGGCCGGCTACTACGACGCCTACTACGTCAAGGCCCAGCAGGTGCGGACGCTCATCAAGGCCGAGTTCGACGAGGTCCTGTCGGACGTCGACGCCATCCTGGCCCCGACCTCGCCGACGGTCGCCTTCCCGATCGGCGCCAAGGTCGACGACCCGCTGGCGATGTACCTGAACGACGCCTGCACGCTGCCGGTGAACATCGCCGGCCTGCCGGGCATCAGCCTGCCGTGCGGCCTGTCCGACGGCCTTCCGGTCGGCTTCCAGGTCATCGGCCGCGCCTTCGACGAGCCGACGGTGCTCCGCGTGGCCGATGCGTACGAGCGCGCCGCCGGATTCGCCGACCTCCGACCGCCGACCAGCGCATCGGCCTGACCGGCCGGGGCGTCGTGACGACGCCGGGGCCGATGAGCCGCTCCGAGGTCAGTGCCCCTCGTCGCGCTAGACTCGGCACGATGCCCGAGATCAGCCACGTGCGCCTCGCCGTCCCCGAGCAGAGCACGCTCAACCGCGTCCTGCGCGAGGGTGGCTCGCCGGCCTTCCCGCAGTGGCTGTACGCGGAGCCGGGGCCCGAGCCACGGATCCTGTGGTGGGCCGTTCGCGAGGCGCCCCTCCAGATGCTCGAGGTGCCCGGGCCCGACGACCCGCGCTTCGGCCTCTTTCCGCGGGCATCCGACGATTGGACCGAGGCGCCGCGCGGCCTCGTGCTCGCCACGCTCGACATCGAGCGCGCCATCGCGGACCTCGCGCCGGCGATCGACGGTCGCTGGGTCGAGGTGGCCGACGACGAGGTGCTCGGCGCGCGCTGCCGGCGCGTCGCGCTCGGACGCAGCCGGCTCGTCCTCGCCGAGCCGATCACCGAGGGCTACACCGCCGCCTGCCTCGCGAAGTTCGGCGAGGGGCCGATCGCCGTGGCGCTCGACGGGACGACGGCGAGCGGGCGAGCCGCGCGGACGAACCCGGTGTCCGACGGCCCGGCCACGTACGTTCGGCTCGGGCCGGGCACGGCGCCGACCCTGATCTTCCTGCCGGCAGCGGGCTGATGGACGCCGAGACGCATCGGCAGGAGGTCGAAGCCTGGCGCGACAGGCGCTACGAGGCGCTGCGCCGCGAACAGGGCTGGCTCACCCTCGCCGGCCTCCATTGGCTGAAACCCGGGCCGAATCGCGTCGGCAGTGACCCGGACGCCGACGTCATCCTGCCGGCCGGTCCGCCCGAGGCCGGGGTGATCGAGGTCCACGACGACGGACGGGTGACGGCGACCGGCACCTGGACCCATCGCGGCGAGCCGGTCGAGGTACTCCCGCTCGTCGACGACGCGAGCGGAGAGCCGACGATCCTCGAGCTGGGCGACCTGCGCCAGTGCCTCATCGTGCGTGGCGGCACGCCGGCGCTCCGGACCTGGAACCTCGCCTCGCCCGCGCGCGAGACGTTCAGCGGCATCCCGCACTGGCCGGTCGACCTCGCCTGGCGCATCGAGGGACGCTTCGAGCCGACGCCGGGGCGGCGGCTCCGCGTGCCGGACGTGCTCGGCATCGAGGAGGACGAGGAGTCGCCGGGTGACGTCGTGTTCGAGATCGGCGGCGTGACGCATCGGCTCCAGGCGCTGCCCGGCGGGCCGAACGGCGAGCTGTGGCTCGTGTTCGGCGACCTGACGAACGGGAAGGAGACGTACCGGGGCGGGCGGTTCCTGTACACCGATCCGCCGAGCGACGACGGACGGGTGGTCGTGGACTTCAACCGCGCGTACAACCCGCCGTGCGTGTTCTCGCCCTACGCGACCTGCCCGCTGCCGTGGCCGGGGAACCGGCTGCCGATCCGGGTCGAGGCGGGGGAGCGGCTGCCCGAAGGGGCCGAACAGCACACCGGGAAGACTGCCCGAGCCTAGAGGTCGGGGCGGATCTCGGTCTCGTGCTCGCCAGGGCGAGAGGAATTCACCGGAGTGCCTCGGCAGGTGCGGTTTTCGCGCCACAGCGAGCACCCGCGCGCATGAGCCGCACGCCGATGCGCCCTTCACGCTCACCGGCTCTCGCCAGGGTCGACACATCGCACGCAGATCCGGCTTGCGGTGAAACGCTCTCGCTGTGGCGCGCATGGCGGGCACACGCCGGCGTGCATGGCGGGCACGCCGGGGCGCAGAGAAGCTCCCGCGGGCATCGGCCGGGGATTGTTCGGGTTCCCGAGGGTCAGGATGGCCGGTGAGGAGTCTCGTGCTCGCCAGGGCGAGAGGAATTCACCGGAGTGCCTCGGCAGGTGCGCTTTGCGCGCCACAGCGAGCACCCGCGCGCATGAGCCGCACGCCGATGCGCCGTTCACGCTCAGCGGCTCTCGCCAGGGTCGACACATCGCACGCAGATCCGGCTTGCGGTGAAACGCTCTCGCTGTGGCGAGCAGTGGGTGAGACGGTTGGAAAAGCAGGTTCCCGTCGGATCGAGGGCGGATGCCGATGCGGCGGGCGACGACGGTGAGGACCGCCACGACCGCCAGGAGCAGCGACGACGACCTCCCGCGAAGGGTGGGCGATTCCGGCCTCGGGTCCCGGCCGATGGCAGCCGAAGGTACCCCTCCCGCGATCGACGGGTCCGGCGGACACTGCGGCCGTCCGATCCACCCACCCAACGCTCCGAGGTCACCCGTGTCCGAATCGGTCCCCACCGACCAGCATCGAGCGACCGCTGCCGAGCAGGCAGGTCCGGTCGACCCAGCCCAGCGGCTCAGCGGCCTGGCCGCGCGCACCGCTGCCGCTGGCGGGGGATCCTTCTGGCGTCGGGACACGCCGCCGCCCGCCACCGCGACGCCGACTCCGGAGGCGCCGGTGACGCCGCCCGCCGCACCCTCCGCCGCACCGTCCGCGCCGGCGGCCGGGAAGGCGCCGACCGTCATCGGCCGGCTGTCCCGGGTCCGCGCCAGCGAGCTGTGGCCGGAGGGCCGTGGCCTCGCCGCCTGGCTGGCCGCCACGCCTGATCCGCTGTCCGAGGTCCTCGGCAAGCCGCCGTTCGAGTTCGCCTCGAGCGGGACGAACATCCTGCTCGGCACCTCGGCCGATCAGCAGGCGGTGTGCGTGGCGTGCGAGGTCGGTCCGACCAGCGACGAGGGCCTCGGCGTCCTCCTCCGCGTCGCCGCCGTGCAGGAGGGCGGCATCGTGGTGTGGGTCGCGGGCGAGATGGACGACGCCCACGTCGCCGCGCTGTCGTGGCTGAACCGCTCGACGATGCCGCGCTACTACCTCGTCAGGGTCACCGGCGTGCGGATCGAGTCATCGGCCGCGGCGCCGATCTTCGAGCTCGTGGCGCGACCGCCTCGTGCGGGCGCGCCCGCATCGGCCTCCGACGCCGAAGGCGCAGGGCCGCGTCGACGGGTCGAGGACCACGTCGAGGCGCACGTCGCGGAGCCACCGTCCGCGGACTGAATGGCGAACCCGGACCGGCCCAGGAGGCCGGTCCATCGGTACACTGTGCCGAACATGACAGGCCAGCCCGCCGTCGGCGTCCGACGCACGCCGTCCGACTTCCTCAACGACCGCGTGCGTGACATGCCGCCGTCCGGCATCCGGCGCTTCTTCGACATGCTGGCCGAGATGAAGGACGTCATCAGCCTGACGATCGGCGAGCCGGACTTCACGACGCCGGAGCCGATCACCCGCGCGGCGATCGAGAGCCTCGAGGCCGGCGAGACCCACTACACCGCCAACGGCGGCATGATCGAGCTGCGCGAGCTCATCGCCGCCAACCTCCGCGATCGCTACGGCGTCGCGTACGACCCGCGGACCGAGCTCGTCATCACCGTCGGCGCCTCCGAGGGCGTCGACGCGTCGCTGCGGGCCACGCTCAACCCCGGCGACGAGGTCATCTACCACGAGCCGTGCTTCGTGGCCTACGCGCCGTGCATCGAGCTCGCCGGCGGCACGGCCGTGCCCGTGAGCACGACCGGCGCGACGGACTTCCGCGTCACGCCGGACATGATCCGCGGCGCGCTGACCGAGCGGACGAAGGGCATCTTCCTCGGCTATCCGAACAACCCGACCGGCGCCGTCCTCGACCGCGACGAGCTGGCCGCCATCGCCGAGATCGCCGAGGAGCGCGACCTCATCGTCTACAGCGACGAGATCTACGACCGGCTCGTGTACGGCGACCACGCGCACACCGCGCTCAGCTCGCTGCCGGGCATGCGGGACCGCACGGTGCTCCTCGGGGGGTTCAGCAAGTCGTACGCGATGACCGGCTGGCGCATCGGCTTCGTGGCCGCCCCGGCGGAGCTCATGGCCGGCATCGCCAAGGTCCACCAGTACGGGATCATGTGTGCGCCGACGCCCTCCCAGTTCGCCGCCATCGAGGCGCTGCGCACCGGCGAGCCGTTCGTGCAGGCGATGCACGCCGAGTACGACCGTCGCCGCCGGTACGTGACGGATCGCTTCAACGCCATCGGCCTCGACTGCTTCGAGCCGAAGGGCGCGTTCTACTGCTTCCCGAACGTCAGCCGCGCGACCGGGCTTGACGAGTCGACGTTCGCCGAGCGGCTGCTCGCCGAGGAGCGCGTCGGCGTCGTGCCGGGCGTCGCCTTCGGGCCGTCCGGCGCCGGCCACGTCCGGGTCTGCTACGCGACCGCCTACGAGCAGATCGTCGAGGCCCTCGACCGGATCGAGCGGTTCGTGGCGCGCCACCGGGCGTGACCCTCGGCCGCCACGGGGGATCGGCGACCTTCGCCGAGAGCGCCGATGCCTACGCGGCCACCATGGCGCCGTCGCTGCGGCCCGTCGCCGAGCGCGTCGTGGCCGCCGCCGAGCTCCGGCCGGACGAGCGCGTCATCGACCTCGGGACCGGGACCGGCACGGCCGCGGCGCTGGCACGCGGCCAGGGACGGCGGGTCACCGGCCTCGACGCCGCCGCGGGGATGCTCGAGATCGCCCGTCGCACGCACCCGGAGGTCGAGTGGGTCGAGGCCTCGTTCGACGCCATCCCGTTCGCCGGCGGCACGTTCGACGCCGTCCTCGCCGTCCACGCCCTCCTGTTCGGCGCCGACCCCGTCGCCACGCTCCGCGAATGGCGGCGCGTGACACGACCCGGCGGCCGGCTGTCGCTCTCGGTGCCCGGCCCGAGCGACGCCGTGCCGCTCGCCGTGCTGGGCGCCGCGTTCGAGCGCCACGGGATCAGCCGCGAGGCCGACTACCCGACGCGCGACGATCTTGCCGCCTGGGCCGGTGCGGCCGGCTGGACGGAGATCGCCACCGACGCCGACCCGAGCACGGCCATCGTCCTCGACGACGAGGACGCGTTCCGCCGATGGCTGACGGTCGGAGCCCGGGGACGGGCGACCGCCGGCTGGAGCCCGGAGCGCCGCGAGGCGCTCGTCCGCGACCTCCTCGACGCCGCACCCAGGGACCCCGCCGGTCGCATCCGGCTGCCCTTCGGATCGCTGTACCTCACCGCACGGAGGACCGCCCCATGAGCTTCGCCGATCTCCTGCGCGTCGCGCCCGGCACGCGCCCCGACCTGGCGGCCGTCGACCCGGCCGGCACGCCCGGATTCGAGGGCGGCAAGAAGGAGGCGCGCGAGCGGGTCCACGACCTTCGCAAGGAGCTCGCGGACTTCCAGGAGCGGCTATGGGCCGAGTCGAAGGCGTCGCTCCTCGTCGTCCTCCAGGCGCTCGACGCGGGCGGCAAGGACGGCACGATCCGGAACGTCATCTCCGCCTTCAACCCGCAGGGCACGCGCGTCACCTCGTTCGGGGTCCCGACCGAGGAGGAGCTGCGCCACGACTTCCTGTGGCGCATCCATGCGGCGACGCCGGGCAGGGGCCGCATCGGCGTCTTCAACCGCAGCCAGTACGAGGACGTCCTCGTCGTGCGGGTCATGGAGCTCGCGCCGCCCGCGGTGTGGCGAGGGCGCTACGAGCAGATCAACGACTTCGAGGCCGGGCTGGCGGCGAACGGGACGCGGATCCTGAAGTTCTACCTCGACGTCAGCCGCGAGGAGCAGAAGAAGCGGCTCGTGAAGCGCCTCACGAAGCCCGAGAAGCATTGGAAGTGGTCGAGTGGCGACCTCGAGACCCGCAATCGCTGGGACGAGTACCGCGAGGCCTACACCGATGCGCTGGCGCGCTGCTCCACCGACGTCGCCCCGTGGTTCATCATCCCGGCCGACCGGAAGTGGTACCGCGACCTGGCGGTCGCGGAGATCCTGGCCGAGACGGCGCGCGAGATGAATCCGCAGTGGCCGCCCGCGGAGGAGGACCTGACGGGGATCGTCGTCCCGGACTAGGGGTCTCCGGCTGCGGCGGCGGCCTCAGCCGGCGTGTTGGAGACAGGCGCGGGCGAAGGCGAGGAGCGCCTGGACGGCGCGATCGTCGTCGTCCTCGGAGCTGGCCGAGAGCTCGACCTTCGGCTCCTCGGCGACGAGCCGCCACAGCGAGCGGACCGACTGGGTCTCCTCGTCGATCTGCGCATCGGTCTGGAGCCGGAGCGCCTTGACGCTGCTCCAGCGCACGAGCGAGCCGCGGAGGATCCAGTCGCCCTCGGGGTTGTTGCCGGCCGGCGCGTACGTGTACTCGAGCAGGCCGACGTCGGTGGCCACGAAGATCCGGAGCCGGCCATTGGTCTCGTTGACGGTGACGTGCGCCGCGAACTCGGCGGCCCCGAGCTCGCCGAGCTGACGCTGGAGCAGCTGCCGGGCGCGGCCCAGCTCGTTCCATTCGCCGATGCGCATCGGCGGCAGCATAGCGGCCGCGAGAGCCCCGCGGCGCCCGCCGGTACAATCCGGCCCGTGACGGTGCAGACGAGAACCGAGTACGAGACGGTCATCGGCATCGAGGTCCACGCGCAGCTGCGCACCGCCTCGAAGATGTTCTGCTCCTGCCCGACGGCGCCCCCGCCCGACGGCACGGACGAGCCGAACAGCCGGGTCTGCCCGGTGTGCCTGGGTATGCCCGGCACGCTCCCGGTCATCAACCGGCGCGCGGTCGAGCTCGTCATGCTCACCGGCCTCGCGCTCGACTGCCGCGTCGAGACCGATGCCGTGCGCTTCGAGCGCAAGAACTACTTCTACCCCGACCTGCCGAAGGGCTACCAGATCAGCCAGTACGCCCTGCCGCTGACGTCGAACGGTCGGCTCGTCGTGCCGGTGCCGAGCGAGGGGACCGAGGTCACCATCGGCATCACCCGTGCGCACCTCGAGGAGGACACGGCGCGCATGCAGCACGCGGGGCGCGGCTACAGCGTCGTCGACTTCAACCGTGCCGGCGTGCCGCTGATGGAGATCGTCACCGAGCCCGACCTGCGCTCGCCGGCCCAGGCGCGCGCCTACGGCGAGACGCTGCGCGAGCTGCTGCGTGCCATCGGCGCCTCGAGCGCCGACATGGAGGCGGGAAGCATGCGGATCGAGGGCAATATCAGCCTCCGGCCTCGTGGCTCCACCACGTTCGGCACCAAGGTCGAGGTCAAGAACCTCAACAGCTTCCGCTCCCTGGAGCGCGCGCTCGAGTACGAGGTCGCCCGCCACGCCGAGGCGCTCGTGCGCGGTGAGCCGATCGTCCAGGAGACCCGCGGCTGGGACGAGAGCGCCGGCCGCACGATCGTCCAGCGCAGCAAGGAGGAGGCGAACGACTACCGCTACTTCCCGGAGCCCGACCTGCCGCCGCTGCGCCCGTCGCCGGCATGGGTCGAGGAGCTCCGTGCCCGGCTGCCCGAGCTGCCGGCCCAGCGCCGCGCACGGTACGTCGAGCAGCTGGGCCTGACGCCCTACGACGCGGGCGTCCTCACCGGCGACGCGGCCCTGGCGGACTACTTCGACGCGGTCGTCGCCGCCGGCATCGACCCGAAGAGGGCCGCCAACTGGGTGAGCGGCGAGTTCAGCCGGCTCCTCAACCAGCACGCCGCCGAGGGCCTCCGGGCCGATGCGGTCGCGCTGCGACCGGAGGGCCTCGCCGAGCTCATCGCCGCTGTCGAGGCAGGCGAGGTGTCGCAGAGCAACGCGAAGGACGTGCTGGCCACGGCCTTCGAGAGCGGCGAGTCGCCGCGCGCCGTCATCGAGCGCGAGGGGCTGGCGCAGGTGTCGGACGCGGGCGCCATCGGCGCCGAGATCGACGCCGTCATCGGCGAGTTCACCGCCCAGGTGGCCGAGTACCGCAGCGGGAAGACGCAGGTCTTCGGATTCCTCGTCGGGCAGGTCATGAAGCGCACCGCCGGCCGGGCCGATGCGCGGCTGGTGAACGAGGAGCTCCGCCGCCGGCTGGAGGGCTGACTCGCGCGTTCCCGCCAATCGGCGCAAGGTATGGGGGAATGGTCTCTGATCGCGTGGTTGCGCCCGCGACGCCGTCCGGCGACGGCCTGGTCGACGACGTGCTGTCGTATGGCGGCCGCTACTACGTTCGCCTCACCGGACCGCTGGCCGACGAGAACGACCGGGTTTTGAAGCACGGCGAGACGTTCGTGCTCGTCGACCGCCACGGCGACATCCGGCCCATCGGCCTGGCCGAGGAGGGCGTCTACCACGAGGGCACGCGCTACCTGTCGCGGCTCGTCATGCGGGTGGGGGATGAGCGCCCGCTGCTCCTCGGCTCCACCGCGCGCTCGGACAACAGCCGCCTGGCGGTCGACCTCACCAACCCCGACCTCGTCGGGCCGGACGGGGTCGAGCTGCTCGGCAACACCGTCCACCTGGCCCGGCGCAAATGCCTCGTCGACGGCGTGGCCTACGAGCGGGTCACGGCCCGCAACTACGGTGGCCGGCGGGTGATTCTGCCGCTCTCCTTCGGCTTCGGCGCCGACTTCGCCGACCTGTTCGAGGTGCGGGGCACCGACCGCACCATGGCCGGGGAGCACCTGCCGCCCCGCGTCGACCGCGAGGGCGGCGAGGTCACGCTGTCGTACCGTGGGGCGGACGGCCTGCTGCGTCGCACACGCCTTCGATTCCGACCGGCGCCGGAGGACCTCACAGCGGATCGCGCCGAGTGGCGGATCGTGCTCGAGCCGGGCGCGGCAGGCGAGCTCGAGCTGGCGATCGCCTGTGAGCCCGGGGAGGAGCGGCGCGAGACGCTGACCTACGCCGAGGCGGGCGCGCGCGCATCGGCCTCGCTCGAGCGTGCGATCTCGGGACTGCCGGTCATCACGACGACCCACGAGCGCTTCGACGACCTCCTGGGCCGATCGGCGGCCGACCTGCGCCTCATGGTGACCCAGACCGAGTACGGGCCGTTCCCGTATGCCGGGGTGCCGTGGTTCAACGCCCCGTTCGGCCGCGACGCGCTCATCACCGGCCTCCAGACCCTGTGGCTCGCGCCCGAGCTGTCGGTCGGCGTGCTCCGCTTCCTGGCCGCCACCCAGGCCGACGACTACGACCCGCGCTCCGATGCGCAGCCCGGCAAGATCCTCCACGAGATGCGCCGCGGCGAGATGGCGGCCACCGGCGAGATCCCGTTCGCGCGCTACTACGGCTCCCACGACGCCCCGGCGCTGTTCGTCATGCTCCTCCACGCCACCTGGCGCCGGACCGGCGACGTCGAGCTCGTCCGCGAGCTGTGGCCGAACGTCGAGCGCGCCCTGCACTGGATCGCGACCGATGCGGACCCCGATGGAGACGGCTTCGCGGAGTACGGCCGCATGACGCCGGACGGATTGCTCCATCAGTGCTGGAAGGACTCGCACGACTCGATCTCGCACGCCGACGGCACGCTCGCCCGCGGGCCCATCGCGACGGTCGAGATCCAGGCCTACGTGTACGCCGCGTGGCGCGGCGCCGCCGAGATGGCCGGGGCGCTGGGGCTGCAGGAGGCCGCCCGGGACTGCGCGCAGCGGGCGACCGTGCTCCGCGATCGCTTCGACGAGGCGTTCTGGGACGACGAGCTCGGCACGTATGCGATGGCGCTCGACGGGGACAAGCGACCGTGCCGCGTCGTGGGCTCGAACGCCGGCCATGTGCTGTACACGGGCATCGCCCTGCCGGCGCGCGCGGCGCGGGTCGCAGCGACGCTCATGGACGACCGCTCGTTCACCGGCTGGGGCATCCGCACCCTGGCCGCCACCGAGCGGCGCTTCAACCCGATGTCCTACCACAACGGATCGGTCTGGCCGCACGACACCGCCATCGTCGGTGCCGGCCTCGCCCGCTACGGTCACCACGAGGCGGCCGCGACGCTGCTCGCGTCCCTGCGCGACGCGGCCGAGGAGTTCGACCTCCGGCGGCTGCCCGAGCTGTTCTGCGGCTTCCCGCGCCGTCCGGGCGAGGGCCCGACGCGCTACCCCGTGGCCTGCGCGCCGCAGTCGTGGGCGGCCGGATCGGTGTTCATGTTGCTCCAGGCGTGCCTCGGCCTCGACGTCGACGCGCTCCACATGCAGGTGACCGTCGGTCCCGGCCAGCTGCCCCCCGGCATCGACCGGGTGCGGATCGCGAACCTGGCGGTCGGGAACGGCTCGGTCGACCTCGAGATCACGAACCAGGGCTCGACGCTCGGCGCCGACGTGATCGACCGCCGCGGCAACCTGCCGGTCGTCGTCGTCAACTAGCCCGCTATCCTCTCAACCGATGCCCGTGCCCGCCGATGACCCGAGCGACCTCCTGTCCTTCGCGCATGCCCTGCTCGACGAGACCGATCCGCTGGCGCTGCGGCATTTCGGCGGCGAGCTGACGATCGACGCCAAGCCGGACCGCACGCTCGTCACCCAGGCCGACACCGGCATCGAGACCCTCGTCCGCGAGCGGATCGCCGATGCCTACCCTCGCCACACCGTGGCGGGCGAGGAGTTCGGCATCAGCGCCGATGCCGGCGACGGGCGCTGGATCGTCGACCCGATCGACGCCACCCACAATTTCGTGCGCGGCATCGAGGTCTTCGCCACGCTCCTCGCCTTCGAGCGCGACGGCGAGCTCGAGGTCGCGGTCGCATCGGCTCCGGCCATGGGCCGCCGCTGGTTCGCGACCCGCCGCGGCGGCGCGTACCTGCGCTGGCACGGCGACGACCGCCCGATCCACGTCTCCGGCGTGCGGCGCCTCGAGGACGCGCAGCTCGTGTTCTCGACCCTGCGCGGGCTCGAGGAGGCCGGCCTCGGTCCGCCGCTGCGCGAGCTCACCGGCGTGGCGTGGCGCGACCGCGGCTTCGGCGACTTCTGGGGCCACATGCTCGTCGCACAGGGATCGGCCGAGATGATGCTCGAGTACGGCGTCTCGCCCTGGGACATGGCCGCGCCGTACCTCATCGTCACCGAGGCGGGGGGCCGGATGACGGACCTCGAGAACCGCCCGACCTGGCAGCGCCCGCAGATGCTCACCACCAACGGGCACCTCCACGACGAGATCCTGGCCCACCTCGCCCGACGCCCATGATCGAGCCAGGCGGACCTCGTCCCTCCGGGCGACCGCCTGACACCCAGCTCGTCGACGGGCTGATCCTCATCCTCGCCGGCGGCCTGGCGGTCCTCACCGCCGCCCTCGCGCTCTCGCCGGATGCCGTGCCGGCGGCGCGGAACGAGCGCATCGACGTGGCGCTCGTGACGTCCGCGGTCCTCGGCTCCGCGGCGGTCGCGGCGCTGGCCTGGGCGCGTGGCAGGGTCGACGGTGACCCGGCCGCGCTGTTCCGGGCCTCCGCCTTCGCGGTGCTCGCCGCGCTGAACGGCATGCACCTCGTCGTCCTGCTGACCGGAATCGAGGCGATGGTCGGCGCGTCGGTCGCCGATCCCGGCGGCGCCCCGGTCCTGGTCAGCACGCTGGGCCGCGGCGTGGCGGCGGCGCTCCTCGTCGCGGGCGGCCTGCCGCTGGCGCGACGCATCGGCGGGCGCACCGGGTGGAGCCTCCTCGTCGTGCCCTCGGCCGGCGTTGTCGCGATTGCGGTCCTGGCCGTGGGCGCCGGCGACGCGCTTCCGCCGATCGTCGAGCCGAGCGCGCTGGATGCCCTGCGTACCGATCCGACGGCGGGCCTGCCGCCCGGCTCGTCGCCGCTGCTCATGCTCGTCCAGGCCGCCATCGGCGTGGCCTTCATCGCAGCTGCGGTCGTCGCCTACCGGTCGTTCCGGACGAGCGGCAGGGTGGGGGAGGGCCTCATGGCGAGCGGCCTCGTCGTCGCCGCCTTCAGCCAGGTCCATTCCGCCATGCATCCGGGGGCGTTCGCGGGCCTCGTGACGACCGGCGACCTCCTGCGGCTCGGCTTCTACGCCATCCTCCTCGCCGGCGTCGTCGTCGATCGGCGCGACGACCTGCGCGCCCTGCGTGAGGCGAACGTCGAGCTGCGCCGGCTGGCGGACATCGAGGTCGCCACGGCGGCGCTCGAGGAACGGGCCCGGCTGGCGCGCGAGATCCACGACGGCCTGGCCCAGGACCTGTGGTACGCCAAGCTCAAGCACTCCCGCCTCGTCCAGCAGGCCGGGCTGGCGGGCGAGTCCCACGCGCTCGGCCTCGAGGTCGAGCGCGCCATCGACGCGGCGCTGGCCGAGGCCCGGCACGCCGTGTCGGCCATGCGCGAGGGCGCCTCCGGCGGCACCCTGGCCGATGCGCTCGCCAACCACGTCGACGACTTCGGCGATCGTTTCGCGCTGCGCGCCGAGCTCGTCGTGGACGGCACCGTGCCCGAGGTCGGCCCGCGGGTGCAGGCCGAGGTGCTCCGGATCGTGCAGGAGGCGCTCACGAACGCCCGCCGCCACGCCGATGCGACCGTCGTGCGCGTCCAGGTCGCCACGGATGTCGACCTGCGGATCGCGATCGTCGACAATGGGCGCGGCTTCCGCCCGCTCGACGTCACGCCGGGCTTCGGCCTGGAGAGCATGCGCCAGCGCGCGGCGCTCATCGGCGCCCGCCTGGCGGTCGAGTCGGAGCCGCACAACGGGACCCGCGTCGAGCTCGTCATCCCGAGGGCCGGCGGCGGACCGGAAGGGGAGGGGAATGACGGCTGACGCGCCCCTGCGAGTGCTCCTCGTCGACGACCACGCGCTCGTCCGATCGGCGGTGCGCCAGGCGCTCCAGGCCCCGGACATCGAGGTCGTGGGCGAGGCCAGCACGGCCGAGGCGGCGATGGAGCTGGCGTCGACCCTGCGACCCGACGTCGTGCTGCTCGACATCGACCTGCCGGGCCTGAGCGGCATCGAGGCGGTCCGCGAGCTCGCGCCGCGCCTGCCGGACACGCGCATCGTGATGCTCACCGTGTCCACGGACCGTCGCGACCTCATGGACGCCGTGCGTCACGGCGCCGCCGGCTACCTGACGAAGGACCTCAGCGGTGAGGCCCTGCAGCGCGCCGTGCGCGGCATCCGCAACGGGGATCTGCCGATGTCGCGCGGTCATGCGGCCCTCGTCGTCGAGCACCTCGCCCGCGGCAGCCGGGCGGCCGAGGCCGAGGGCGGGCTCGAGGCGCTCGTCAGCCCGCGCGAGCGCGACGTGCTGCGGGCCCTCGCCAGCGGGATGACCGATCGGCAGATCGCCGAGTCGCTGGCCATCTCGCCGCGCACGGTCGAGAGCCACGTGAGCAGCGTCCTCCGCAAGCTCGGCGTGCGGAACCGCGCGGAGGCGGCGGAGCGCTACCGCAACGGCTGAGCGCGATCCGACGGGCTGCGTCTGCGGGGCGGCGGCCTAGCGACCGCGCAGGCGGCGCGCCAGGCGACCGAGCAGCCCGGGCTGCCTGTCGTGCTCGTGCTGGTGGACCTTGCGCCACGCCAGCTCCTGGACGACGACCGCATCGACCGATGCCTCGCGGTTCGTCTCGATCGGGATCGCCACGCGGTCGCCGGACTCCCACTGCTCGAGCTCGATCGTGGCAGCCTCGTAGGCCTCCTGGGTGATCGCCAGCGCGGCGAGGTCCGCGGCACGGCCGCTGTTGGCGGCCTTCATCGCCGCCAGCCAGGCGTCGCGGGCGGCGAGGTACAGGTCGTTCGCCTCGGCACGAGACCGCGCGCGGGATGCGGCCGATGCCGCGTGTGAGGTCGCGTCCGGCGATTCGCTCGGCTCCGGCGCGGCAAGCGGGCGCCGGCGCAGGCGCGAGGTGGGCTCGGCGTCGGGGGGTTGGTTCGAGTCGGCGGCGGGCAGCACGCGCGGATTCCGGCGGCTTCCCGTCATGGGCGACCTCTCCTGATCGCGTCGGCGAGCTCGGCGCGGAACGTTCGGGGCCGCGCGCAATCGATCACGACCCCCTCGCCATCGCCGAGCGAGAGGAGCAGTCGCTCGCCGGCGACCGCGGATTCGACGATGTTCCCCAGCTGGATGCTCATGGTCACCTGCCCGAAATGTGCGACGCGGATGGAGGTCAACACCAACATCCCTCCGAAGCCCTGGCCGTCGTCCGATCCGGGTCCCCTCAGGATCGCAGATCGACGCAAGGCATGGACCACCTCCCCCGGGAGCAGGTGGTGACCGAGGGCACCATCGGGCTCGAGGATCGTGGGACCCATCGTGCGAAGGCGCTCGCGCAGCGCATCGGCCTCGCGCTCGTCGGCGGCGATTCGCTCGGCCGTCGACGTCGCGTCGCGCAGCGCCGCATCGGCCGCTGCAGGAGGTGCCCCAGCATCGCTGCCATCCGGGTCGCTCGGCGTCACCGGGGGAGCGTAGCGACATGCTTGGGCGCGCCGCATCCGTGGGGATACGGATGTCGGTACGGACGACCCGATCCGTACCCGGAGCCATGGTGCGTACACGCACCGACGGCCGAAACGGTACGGATCGGCGATTCCGTACTCGGCTCCGTACCTTCCCGGATGGCCGAATGACCCCTTCTGGCCGACAGTTCGCGGGCATTCATTGCGCGCACCTGTGCGCGTGCCCGAGTCCACAGAGGGGAACTAGAGGGAATCATGCTTCCGTTGGGTGCCCGCCGCGGAGCCGGCCGCACGTCGATCGTGCTGCTCCAGATCGTCATCTTCGTCTCGTACCTGTTCGGACCCGTGACGGTCTCGGCCCAGGATCCCAGCGTCCCCTCCGATCCATCGCCCGCGGAGTCTGCCCCGGAGCCGACCACCGAGCCCTCCGTCGAGCCGTCCGCCGAGCCCTCCGTCGAGCCCTCGACCGAGCCGTCGGACGAGCCCGCGGCCGATCCGACGGCCACCCCCTCCGAGGAGCCGGCAGCACCGCCGTCCGAGACGCCCTCGCGACCAGACGATCTGACCCGACCGTACCTCGTGACCTTCGCCAGCGGCACCGATGACGCCCGCCAGCGCGAGATCCTCGACGCCGTCGGCGCCCTCGACGATGGCGCCATCCCGCAGCTCAGCATGCGGAGCGTCCTCCTCAGCCAGTCCGCGCCGAGCGCGCAGGTCGATGCCCTCCTCGCCCATGACCAGGTCCTTCGCGTCGACCTCGACCGCACGCGCGCCGTGGACGCGGCGCCGGGCGATCCGTCGTTCGGCGAGCAGTGGGCGCTCGAGCAGATCGGCTGGACGGCGGTGTTCGGCTCGGTGTCCATCGGCGGCACCGCCACCGTGGCGGTCCTCGACACCGGCGTGGATGCCACGCACCCCGATCTCGACGGCGTCGTCCTGCCGGGCTACTCGGCCGTCGACGGTGCCGATCCGCTGACCGACCCGAATGGCCACGGCACCTGGATGGCGGGCATCGTGGCCGCCGAGACGGACAACGGCATCGGCGTGGCCGGCACGGCGTACGCCGGCGTATCGGTCCTGCCGGTCACCGTCCTCGGAGCCGATGGCCTCGGACAGGACAGCGACATCATCGAGGGCGTCGTTCACGCGGCCGATGCGGGCGCCGACGTCATCCTCATGGCCTTCAGCAACCCGGGCTACTCGCCGGCCCTCCAGGCCGCCATCGACTACGCCTGGGCGTCGGGCGCGGTCCTCGTCGCCGCCACCGGCAACGACGGCTCGAGCACGCCGACCTTCCCGGCCGGCGACCGCGGCGTCATCGGCGTGGCCGGGACCGATGCGACCGACCTCATCAGCGCGATGTCGAACACCGGCTCCGCGTTCCTGGCGGCCCCCGGGCTCCGCATCGCCACCACCTCCGCCGGCAGCTCGGTGGAGGAGGTCTCCGGCACGTCGGCCAGCGCGGCCCTCGTTGCGGGCGCCGCTGCCCTGCTGCGCGCCAACGAGCCGCAGCTGTCGAACGGCGTCGTCGTCAACCGCCTCGCCGCCACCGCCGATCCGCTCGCCGGCACGCAGGTCGGGAACGGCCGCCTCAATCTCGCGCGCGCCATCGCCGATGCGTCCCTCGACGAGATCCAGCCGTCAGGCGTCGCCCCTGTCGGCGACGGCGGACCCCTCGTCGGCCCGTATGTCACAGCCGCCTGCACGGTGACGTCGGTGGCGCTTTCTCCGGTCTCGTCTTCGGTTGCCGACGGCGACACGACGACGGTCGCAGTCACGGTCAACAAGAACAGCAACGGAAATTGCACGGGCACGTTTGCCATTTCCGGACTGCCGGCCGGGGTCACGCCTTCGTTCACTCCGACCGGCATCAGTGGATCGGGCAACCCGAAACTTGCGAATCTGCAGCTCAGCGTCGCGTCCGGAACGGCCCCGCAAGTGGTCAACTTCACAGTTGTGATTGACGGGGCTGATGTGGGCGGGAGCCTGGCTGCGAGGTCCGTTGCTGGCACCCTGACCATCACCGCCGCGGACACCACCGCGCCCACGGTCACCATCAACCAGGCCAGCGGCCAGGCTGATCCGACCAACGCCAGCCCGATCAACTTCACGGTCGTCTTCAGCGAGCCGGTCAGCGGCTTCACCGCTTCAGACGTAACCCTGTCCGGCACG
>DATAJO010000018.1:0-32477 GCA_036262075.1 Candidatus Limnocylindria bacterium | reverse complement strand
GCACGCACGACCGGCACGCCGATGCGTTCCTCACGTTCATCGGCGCTCGCCACAGTCGACAAACGACGCGTGAACAACGCTTCCGGTGCATTCCTCTCGCTGGAGCGCGCACTGGTGGGCTGACGCGGGTCACGCTGAGGCGGATCGCGGCCGATCGCGGCGAATCGCGGGGTCGGGTCGCGACGAATCGCGGGCCGGGTCGCGCCGGGTCGCGTCGGATCGCGGGGCCGGGTCGACTCAAGCGGCCCGGCGTGAGCGGTGCTCGCGGGCCAGGCGCGCCTGGAGCAGCCCGAGGACCGCTGCCTCCTCCGGCTTGAGGGCGTGGGCGCCGCGTCCGACGCCCTGGGCGCGGCGCGACAGCGCATCGACCATCGTCCCGTCGAGGTAGCGATCGATGACCTCGGGGTGGACGTAGCACGCGCGGCACACGGTCGGCGTGTTCCCGAGCCGCTCCGCGACGCGCTCGATGGCCTGCACCACGGCCTTCTTGCGGCCCGCCTCGTCGTCGACCTCGAGGAACTCCTGGAGCGCCATGGCCGCGGCAACCGTGCCGGCCCAGGTCCGGAAGTCCTTGGCCGTGAACTCGTCGCCGCTGATCTCGCGCAGGTATTCGTTCACGTCGCCGGAGGTCACGTCGACGCGCTGCCCATCGGCGTCGACGTACTGGAACAGCTCCTGGCCGGGCAGGTCCTGGCACTGCTTCACGAGCCGGGCGAGGCGCCGATCCCGGACGCCGATCTCGTGGTCCTTGCCGTGCTTGCCGCGGAACATGAAGCGCACCTCGGCGCCACGCACGCGCGCGTGCCGGTCGCGCAGGGTCGACAGCCCGAAGCTGCGATTCTCGCGCGCGTACTCGTCGTTCCCGACCCGGATGAGCGTCTCCTCGAGCAGCCGCACGACGAGGGCGAGGACCTTCTCGCGCGGCAGGCCGCGGCGGCGGAGGTCGCGCTCGGTCCGGCGCCGGATCCTCGGCAACGCTCGGGCGAACGCCACGAGCCGGCCGTACTTCGCCTCGTCGCGGACGTCGCGCCAGCGCGGGTGGTACCGATACACCTTGCGGCCACGCGCGTCCCGCCCGGTGGCCTGGATATGGCCGCGCTTCACCGGGCAGATCCAGACGTCGGTCCAGGCCGGCGGGATGGCGAGGCCCTTGATCCAGGCCAGCCGATCCGGATCGGTGATTCGCTCGCCGTCCGGGCCGATGTACGAGAACGCCTTCCCGGCGCGTCGCCTCCGGATGCCGGGGCCGATGTCGCTGACGTACCGGAGGCCGGCCTCCTCCGCCGATTCCTCAGGGTCGAGCTCGAGGGTCATCGGCGCGCGGTCAGCGCAACCGACGTGCCAACCAGGCGAGCCCCGCCATCGACTTCCCGTCCTCGATGCGCCCGTCGTCGCAGGCGGCCAGCGCGTCGTCGAGCGTCAGCCACGACGCCTCGATCTGCTCGTCGGCATCGGCGAGGTGCGCGGCCGTCGAGGACAGGTTCGTGGCGAGGTAGAGGTGCATGAGCTCGGTGCAGAAGCCCGGCGCGGTGTAGAAGCGCGGACCTTCTTCCCACGTCGCCGCCTCGAGCCCGCACTCCTCGGCCAGCTCCCGCCTGGCGGTCGCCTCCGGCGGCTCGTCCGGCTCGAGCGTTCCAGCCGGGATCTCGAGCAGCGTCTTGCCCGTGGCGTGGCGCCATTGGCGGACCATCGCGACGCGGCCCGCCTCGGCGTCCCAGGCGAGGATCGCGACCGCCCCCGGATGCTCCACGATCTCGCGTGTCGTGCGATGGCCGTCCTCGCGCAGGACCTCGTCGACGCGCACGCTGATCCTGCGCCCGCGGAACGGGTGAGTGCTGCCGACCGTGCGCTCCTCCATGCTCGGTCCATCCTAGCCAGCGTGGCCCAGCGTGGCCCTGGGAGGCGTGGCTCACTGCGCGCCCTGAAAGGCGTCGGCCAGCGCGGCCGTGGGAAGGCGTATGGGCGCCTCAGCCGCCATTTCGCGGCTTCGGGCATGCGAAACGACCGCTGAGTTGCTCATTTGGCGGGCAGGACGCCGCACTACGGCACCCGAGGCGCCCATAGGGCTGCGGTCAGCCGCAACCGCGCCACGACTAACGCACGACGCACCCGCCACGCCTACCGCACGACGCACCCGCCACGCCTACCGCACGACCGGACCGGCGTCTACAGCAAGACCAGCCCGCTCGCTCCCGGATCCCGGCCGGCCCCGAGGGCAGCCAGCGTAGCCCGCGTATCGAGCGGAAAGGTTCGCCTCAGGGATGCGACGTTGTCGCGGACGACGTCGCGGTTGTGCCGCGTATCGGCGACCAGGAGGATGACGTGTTGCACGTTGCTGTCGCGCTGCTTCCCGCTGATCGAGCGTTCCGCGGCCTGGAGATCGGCCAGCCGCGTGAACGCTTCCACCCCGATCCGCACCGGCCCGACCAGCAGCTCGTCCCACGCTCGCAAATCTCCCGCGATCGGCATCGGCGATTCCGCCAACACCCTCCACGCGGAGTGCAGTCGCGCGTTGAACCGATGCAGCAGCCGCAGCTGTCCGGCATCGCGGATGGCGGGACCGGTGGGGAAGGCCTTCATCGAGAGGCGTTGCCCGAGGCAGGCGAACACCAGGCAGCATCGCCGCAGGTCGACGGAGTCGAGCCGGCCGTACTCGAGATCGGCGAGCCAATCGCGCGACACGCCGGCTGCGGCGGCAACCGCCTGCTGGCTGAGGCCCGCCCCAACGCGGAGGATGCGGGCCTCCGACCCCAGTCGATCTTGAACGGCAGCCGCCTGCCGGAGACCGATGCCATGAAGCCGATCGCGCGTGGGCATGGGGTGATCGTGGCAGAGCGCGCTTACCGGCGGCTGACCAGCTGCTTATCGGCGCCGCGTGCGGCCATCGCCGGGCGTATGGGCGCTTGAACGGTCGCTGAGCGGCCGGTCACCTGCCAACCAGCTCCCTCAGGCGTCGTTTGGCCTGCTGTGGGGCGCATCTCGACGCTTGAGGCGCCCATACGCCCGCCGTGCACCGCACGCAGCGTGCACCGCACGCAGCGTCCACCGCACGCAGCGACCCGCACGCAGCGACGCACCGCAGCGACGCACCGCACGCAGCGACCCGCACACAGCGACGCGCACAGACCCAACCGAACCGAAGGTACCGATGGGCGCCACGAACGCGGTCCGTCTAGGATGCGATGGTTCCCATGAGCGAAGCGATCGCAAACATCTGGCGCCGTCCGCTGCGGACGGCGCTCACCATCCTCGGCATCGTCATCGGCGTCTTCGCGCTCACCGTGATGGGCGCGCTGGCCGAGAAGCTCAACGTGCTCGTCGACGGGGGCGACGAGTACTTCCGCACCCGGATCTTCGTGTTCGACGAGGGCGCCGCATCGGGCTTCCAGGCCAGCAGCCGGCCGATCACCCGCGACCTCGTCGACGAGATCGTCGAGATCGAGGGTGTCGAGCGCGCGACGCCGGTGCTCCAGACGCTGCTCGACCCCGACGAGGTCGGCGGCTTCGACATCCCGGAGCTGCTGACCGGCATCGAGCCCGAGACGTGGTACGACGAGCGCGTCGACCTGCGGCTCGACGCCGGGCGCTTCCTCGAGGCCGACGAGGAGGGCGTGACCGTCATCGGCGCCGACCTTGCCGAGCGCTACGACCTGCGCGTCGGCGACACCTTCACCATGCGCGACCGCCAGTTCGAGGTCGTCGGCGTGCTCGAGCGCACGCTCACGTTCCCCGACAAGATCGCGTACGTGCCGCTGTCGGACGCGCAGCACATCTACGTCGAGGCCGTGCCGCAGGGCCTCGACTACCGCACCGATGAGCTGGCGACGCAGATCGAGGTCTTCCCCGAGAACCTGTCGGAGGCCGATGCGATCGCCGCGGCGATCGAGGAGGCGGTCGACGGCGTGCGGACGGTGACGCCCGAGCAGGTGGCCGACCAGATCGGCCAGGCCAGCATCGTGTTCAACCTCATCATCGTCGGGGCCAGCGTCATCGCGGTGATCGTCGGCGGGCTGTCGGTCATCAACACGATGGTCATGACCGTCAGCGAGCGGGTGCGCGAGATCGGCATCAAGAAGGCCGTCGGGGCGCCGACGGGCGCGATCCTGCGCGAGTTCGTGGTCGAGGCGACGCTGCTCGGCGCGATCGGCGGGACCATCGGCCTGGCGGCGGGCGCGGCGCTCGTCCTCGTCCTCAACGCGCAGACCGCCGGCTCGGGCACGACCGTCTTCCTGCTGACGCCGATGCTCCTGCTGCGCTCGTTCCTGTTCGCCACCATCCTCGGCGCGCTGGCCGGCATCTATCCGGCGCTGCGCGCGGCACGCCTCGACCCGGTCGCGGCGCTGCGGAGCACCTGACCGATGCGAACGCCGAGCACCCCGCCGATCATCGAGGCCCGCGGCCTGACCAAGGTCTACCGCCGTGGCGCGTCGGAGGTGCGCGCCGTGGACGGCATCGACCTGACCGTCGAGGCCGGCGAGCTGATGACGATCATGGGCCGATCCGGCTCGGGCAAGACGACGCTGCTCGACCTCCTCGGCTGCCTGCTGCGCCCGACCTCGGGCGAGCTGGCGATCGACGGGCGGAGCGTCATCGGCGCCTCCGACGGCGACCTGGCGGCGATCCGGCGCGAGCGCATCGGCTTCGTCTTCCAGGAGTTCAACCTCATCCCGACGCTGAACGCGGTCGAGAACGTCATGCTGCCGCTGCGCTACGGTCCGCGGCGTCCCGACGGGCGGCGGCGAGCGATCGAGCTGCTCGAGCTCGTCGGGCTCGGCGACCGGGTCACGCATCGGCCGACCGAGCTGTCCGGCGGGGAGCAGCAGCGCGTGGCGATCGCCCGGGCGCTCGTGAACGATCCTGCCGTCATCCTCGCCGACGAGCCGACCGGCGAGCTCGACTCGGCCACCTCGGAGCGGCTGATCGGCACGTTCCGCGACCTCAACCGCGACCGCGGCGTGACGATCGTCATCGTCACCCACGATCCGGGCGTGGCGGGCGCCACCGACCGCGTGGTGCGGCTGTCGGACGGCCGCGTCGTGGCCGACGAGCGGCGTGGCGGGCGCGGCTGGCGCGATGCGCTGGCCGGCGAGCCGCATCCGAACGGCGAGCGGCGCGTCTGGGCGCGCCTCGGCGACCTCCTCGACCGCGCGCGCTCGCGAGCACGGGCAGTGGAGCGCTCCCGGCGATGATCGAGGTCGCCGGGCTCGGCAAGACGTTCCCCAGCCTGACCGCCGTCCGGGACCTCGCGTTCGCCGTCGGCGACGGGGAGATCTTCGGACTGCTCGGCCCCAACGGGGCGGGCAAGACGACGACGATCCGGATGCTCTCGGCCCTCATCGCCCCGACGACCGGCACGGCCCGCATCAACGGCCACGAGCTGGGGCCGGGGTCACAGCGCATCCGTGCCATCACCGGCGTCCTGACCGAGACCCCCGGCCTCCACGACCGGCTCACGGCGCGCCAGAACCTCGCGTACTACGGCCGCCTGTACGGCCTGGGCGGCGCGAACCTGCGCCGGGCGGTCGAGCGCTATCTCGCCGTCGTCGGCATGGCCGATGCCGCCGACCGCCGGGTCGCGGGCTTCAGCAAGGGCATGCGCCAGAAGATCGCCATCGCCCGCGCGCTGCTCCACGAGCCGGAGGTGCTGTACCTCGACGAGCCGACGAGCGCGCTCGACCCGTCGGCGGCGAAGACGATCCGCGACTTCGTGGCCACGCTGCGCGACGCCGGCCGCAGCATCATCGTCTGCACCCACAACCTCGACGAGGCCGAGCGCCTGTGCGACCGGGTCGGGATCATGAAGGGCACGCTGCTCGAGGTCGACACGCCGGCGCGCCTGCGGCGCCAGAACGGGTCCGCCTCGATCCGGATCGACCTCGTCGGCGCGCGGCGTCCGGAGTCGTTCCTCGACCTCCTCGCCGGCCTGCCGTTCGTGTCCGGCGCGCGGGCCGACGACGGGGCGCTGCTCGTCGAGGTCGGCGACCCGCGCGGCGACAACCCGGAGCTCATCGGCGCGCTCGTCGCCGCCGGGGCGCGGATCACCGAGGTCCGCGAGGAGGCGGCCACGCTCGAATCGGTCTACCTGCGCCTCGTGGGCGAGGCGGGAGAGCGCGACGCGCTCGCGCAGCGCGTGCGGGAGGTGGAGTGATGCGCATCGGCTACGTCACTGCCGTCATCGGCAAGGAGGCGCGCGACCTGCTCTCGAACCGGCTCCTGCTCGGCGCCGTGGCGCTGCCGGCGGTGGTGTTCGCGGCGATCCCGACGGGGCTCGTGGCGTTCATCGAGCTCAACGACCTCGACCCGAACCAGGTCGGCCAGATCGAGCAGTACATCGCCGCCTTCCCGGACCTGTCGCCCAAGCTCGCGGCCCAGGGGTTCATCGTCCTGAACTTCATGGCCTACTTCCTCATCATCCCGGCCATGGTGCCGATGGCCATCGCGACCCAATCGGTCATCGGCGAGAAGACGGCGCGCTCGCTCGAGCCACAGCTGGCGACGCCGCTCGAGGTCGGGGAGCTGCTGCTCGGCAAGGCCGTGGCCGCCGCCACGCCGGCCGTGCTCGCGACGTGGGGCGTGTTCGCGCTCTACGGCCTGGTGAACGGCGCGATCACCGAGCCGGTGATGACCGAGCTCGTGTTCAGCAGCCAGTGGATCGTCGCCATGGTCACGCTCGTGCCGCTGATCTGCCTGCTCAGCGTCCTCCTCGGCATCGTCGTCTCGTCCCGAGTCAGCGACGCGCGAACGGCGCAGCAGATCGGCGGCTTCATCGTGCTGCCGATCATCGCCATCGCCATCAGCGGCTTCTTCAGCGGCCAGGCGACGTTCACGATGGAGCAGGTCCTCATCGGCGACCTCGTCGTGCTCGCGCTCATCGGCCTCGTGCTCGTGGCCGGCAACTGGATCTTCGACCGCGAGTCGATCCTCACCCGCCTGGCATGATCGGCCGACCGATGTCGACCCGGCTGGCCATGACCGCCGAGGACCCCCGCCGCGAGATCTGAGCGCTGGCGTCAGGCCTCGGCGCGATCCTCGATCTCCCAGGCGTGGTCGAGCGCGTGCCATGCCGACCGGCGGACGGCGTACCGGGCCGTCCAGGGCTTGCGGACCCTGTTCGGCTCCGGGAACGGTTCGCCGGCCGCCAGCCGTCGGAGCGCGTCCACGAACGAGGTGCGCAGGTCGGTGACCGATGCGTCACGTCGGACCTTGACGCCGAGCTGGTGGACGTAGCCGCCCTCCGCCTCCCGGACGTGCTCGACGATCTTCGGAATCTGCCGGCCGCCACCCCGCGGCCCGAGCCGGAGCGGGGTGCCCTCGGCGCGCTTCGCCGCGTGGTCGAACGTGGCCCACGCGGCCTCCAGGAGTGCGATGGATCGGTCGAGGTCGGCGCCGGTGAGCGGCTCTTGCTCGTCCGTCGCCACCCCCGACGGTACGCCGAACTCGGTCCCGCCCCCGCCCGCCAGCTGCTCGACGATCTCGACGCCGCGCGGCGTGGTCGGAGGATCGAACGCGACCTTCGCCCGCTTCGCCACCTCGGCATAGCGCGGCGCGTAGGCGAGGAGCGCGGTCAGCGCCTCGTCGGCCGTCTTCGCGCCGCGCGACCAGCCCGGCCAGTCGAGGGCGCTGGCGAACGCCTTCTTCGGGGCGACCTCGAGGACGACGCGCAGGGACATGCGGATCCGACCCGCGGGTCAGGCTCCGTGGTGCTCGCGGCGGTGGAGGCGGCGGATGAGCTCGGTCATGATCGGGATCGCCACCTCGGGATGCTCGGCCAGGAGCGAGGTGAACTCCCAGGCCGGGTAGAGGAGGCACTCCGTCGGCTCGGTGGCCACGACGGTCGCCGTGCGCCGATGCTCCTCGATGAGCGCCAGCTCGCCGAAGAAGTCGCCGGCGGACAGCTCGCCCAGCGTCCTGCCGTCCTGCTCGACACGGGCGCGGCCGCTGAGGATGACGTACAGGGCGGTGCCGGTCTCGCCCTCGCGGACGATCGCGTCGTCGGGATTGAAGGAGCGGCGCTTGCCGATTTCCGCCAGGCGACGCCGGACGTCCGCCGGAAGGCCCGCGAAGAGCGGGACCGACGCCAGTTGCTCGTGGAGCTCCACAGGTCAGATCCTCCTGCTGTCCGGTGCACCGAGGGCCGTCGGGCGTGCTGCTGCTGCTGCCCGCCGAAGCCGGGTGGGCTCGGGATCGGTGGCGGACATGCTACCGCGCCTAGACGCTCTGTCGAGGTCCCGCGGCGTCGAGCACCTCCGCCCGCCGGCTCGCCGTCTCGTGGCGGCGCAGCTGGATCGTCCGGATCTCGGCCGGTCCAAGCCGGAGGCCGATGGCGCCGTCGGCGACGGTGATCGCCTCGCCGGGCTCACCGCGCAGGCTCGCCTCGCGCGCCTCGACCAGCCCTCCGCGGACCGTGACCTCCCGCTTGTCACGCGCGAGGTTCACGACGCGCAGCTCGAGCCAGCCATCGCCGCGCCGCCGGAGCGCGCTGAGCACGACGTCGCTGCCCTCGACCGCCAGTCCCTCGGCCCCGGCGCCGGTCGGCGGCCACGCGTCGGGGTCGAGGTTCGAGCCCGACGCGGTGACGAGCGGATGCCGGTACGCCTCGGCGGCGTCCCCGACGCCGCCATCGGCCCAGTCGCCGGCGTGCGGCATGAGGGCGAACGTCATCCGCCAGCGGCGGCGCATCTGCGCGTTCGGGATGGGGATCTGCGGCCCGGCCGGATCCTGGCGGTATGGGTTGTCGTTGCGGCTGATGAGCCCGGTCGAGCGCAGGATCGTGAGGGCCAGCTCCGTCCCGCCGTTCGCCACCTCGTATTCGCTGAGGTGGTCGAGGAGGAGCGCGACCCCGCCGGCGTCCACCCAGCCGTGGGCCGGATACGTGGCCAGCGGCTCCTCGTGGTAGCCGCCCTCGGCCTCCGCCGCGCGGTCGACGACCGCGAACTGGCCCTCGGCGCTCGAGCCGTCGGCGGAGCGGGGGAGCGGGACGTGGAAGCGGACGCGGTGGTCGTCGGAGCGGTTCTCGAACGCGACCGCCACGCGCACGAACGGCTCGCCGGCCCGCAGCTCGAGCTCGGTGACGACCGGCGTGTCGACCGTCTCCGGCGTGCGCCCGGAGCCGCCCTCGAGCACGCCCGCCGGCCAGGCGTAGGTGCGGGTGATCCGCAGCCGGCCGCGGACCGGGCCGTGGAGGTCGGCTCCCACCTCGACCCGTGCGGGCGTCTCGACCAGGCGATCGTCGGCCGGTGGGCCGTAGTTGTACGAGTCGCCGTAGTCGCCGCCGTCGACGATGCGGCCCGCGCCGGCGAGCTCGACGCCATCGGCCGTTCGCAGCTCGAACGTGCCGTCGTCGGCGACGCTGACGGTGAGGCGCCCGTTCGACATGGAACGACCGTCGCCGCCGACGGTGACGGCGTCGGGAATCGGGGCATCGGCCTCGACCGCGCGGACGGCGGTCCAGCCCAGGGCCGGCACCGGAACCGGGGCGGCGAGCGTCCGGCGCGAGCGGGCGATGATCCGCACCTGCCACTCGTCGTCGGGAGCCGAGAGCATGGCGAGGGTGACCTCGCGGCGGAGGCCCTCGACGTCCAGCCACACCGGATCGGGCTCGGTGTCGACCAGGAAGGTCAGCGTTCGCCCGTCGATGGCGTAGCCGTTCCACGCGTGGTCGAAGATCTCGCGGGTGTGGAAGCGCCGGAACAGCTCCTCGACCTGGTCCCCACGGACGCGCTGGTCGAACAGCATCGGCTCCTTGCGGGCCAGCTCCTGCGTCGCGATCCGCCTGCCGTCCGGCAGCTCGAGCGCCACCCGCTCCCACTCGTCGGGCACGGGGAGCTCGACCTCGACCGTGCCGGCGCGCGGGACGGGCGACGGGTTGAGCACCGCCGCGGCGCCGCGCGGCACCTCGACGGCGACGGCCGCCGCCGCGCGACGGGTGAGCGAGGTGGCGATCTGCTCGGCCTCGGCGAAGCGGACGAGGACCTGGTCGACCACCGGGTCGATCGAGCAGCCACAGATCGAGTCGTGTGCCGAGTTCTCGATGACCTTGCGCCACGCCAGGTCGAGGAAGGCCGACGGCCACGCGTCGGGCAGGACGTGGAGGGCGGTCAGCGGCTCGGCGTAGCGCTCGAGGAGCGTCTCGGCCCGCCCGGCGGCCTGCTTGATGTCGATCCGGGCGCTGGCGACGCCCATGAGCACGTTCGCGCGCCAGCCGGAGCGCATCTCGCCGCGCCAGCACGGGTCGTCGTCCCGGAGCGGCGGCGCGTCGTCGAGGTACTGCTGCAGCGTGCTGATCCGCATCTGCGACGCGGCGTGGACCTCGTTCAGGCGGCTGACGAGGGCCGCCAGCTCCGGCACCGGCGCGGTATGGTCGGTGCCGTACATCGCCAGCACCGGGTCGTCGCCGAACCAGGGACGGGCCCACTCGGCGAAGCGCTCGGCGGCGGCCTCGAGGCGGTCGGGGATGGCGAACATGCCGGCCGCGTTGCCGTAGCCGCTGGCGAGGTACTCGGCGCGCACGAACGAGCCGTCCGGCGACTCCCAGCGGAACCGGTGGCGGTTCACGGCCGACGGAACGCCGCGCCACACGACCGCATCGGCCAGGCCGGCGCGCCGCAGGATCTGCGGCATCTGCGCGACGTGCCCGAACATGTCCGGCAGGTAGCCGATGCGCATCGGCTCGCCGAACGCCGTCGCCCGCGTCCAGCCGCGCTCGAGGTTGCGCACGAGGGTCTCGCCGCTGACGAGGAACTCGTCCATGAGGATGAGCCAGGGGCCGATGGCGAGGCGGCCCGACTGCACGTGGCGCGCGATGCGCTCGGCGGCATCGGGCCGGATCTCGAGGTGGTCGTCGACCGTCGCCAGCTGGCCGTCGAGGGTGAACGCGAAGTCCGGCTCGGCCTCGAGCATGTCGAGCACCCGATCCACGAGGTCGACGAGCTGCATCCGGAACGACTGGAAGGGCCGATACCACTCGCGGTCCCAGTGGGTGTGCGGGACGAGGTGGATGGTGGTGGGGCGGCCCTCGCCGCCGGCGTCGCTCATGTCCCCTGATCCTATCGGCTGAGTCGCCGCGGCGGCCTACGACGAATGACGTACGAGGCCGGTCCCGTGCGGCATGTGGTGCGTGCTGGCGACGAGCGGAGGGTGGGTGGGTGGGTGTGGGTGGGTGCGTTTTCCCTTCGATTTTTCGCGGGATTCTCGCCTGAGCGGGGGATCTGGGCCATGCACCGCCGATTTATCGGTGCGTGCAGCGCCTGGCGGCCCTCCGGAGAGCGCTCCGGGCGTCAGCCACGGGCATATATCGCACACCCGTGGCCCGGAAAGGGCTCCGGGGCGCGATTCCCACGAAATATCGAACGGATCAGGCAACGCCCCTCGAGGGCCCCAATGGGTTCAGGCCCGCGTCTCGATACACCGAACGGCTGAAGCACCACTCTCGATTTATCGCGGGATTCTCGCCTGAGCGGCGATCTGGGCCACGCACCGCCGATTTATCGGTGCGTGGAGCGCCTGGCGGCCCTCCGGTGACCGCTCCGGGCGTCAGCTCCGCGCATATATCGCACACCCGTGGCCCGGATAGGGCTCCGGGGCGCCATTCCCTCGATATATCGAACGGCTCAGGCTCAGGCACGTTTGCGGACCGATCAGGCACGCACCTCGGCGATGTCCGCGACGACCGGGTAATGGTCCGACAGATCGCCCGCGGATCGCTCGACGCGGCACGCGCCAACGGAAACGCCGCGGGTCAGCACGTGGTCGATCCGGTAGCCGTCGTCGGTCGAGACGCGCGCCGGGCCGCCGGGTGGCTCGGCGAAGCCATCGGCCCAGGAGGCGAACGGCTCGAGCTCGGGCGCCTCGATCGCCGCGTTGAGGTCGCCGACGAGGATAGCGGGCGTAGCATCGCCGAAGGCGGCGACGGTGGCCTCGGCCTGGAGGCGACGCTCGCCGGAGCCGACGTGGCTGAAATGGGCCGTCCCGACGAGCCCGACGCCCGCAAGCCGAACGAGGAGGAGGCAGCGCGGCTCGCGGATGGTGGGCGGCGCATCGGCGTAGCGGATGCCGGCGGCCGGATGGTCGGCGCCGGGCGGCTCGACGAACGCATCGGCCGGGGCGGCGGGCAGGGCGACGCAGCGGGCGTCGCCCATCGGCAGGCGGGTCAGGATCGCGTTGCCGAACCGGCCCGCGCCGCGCTGTCCATCGGGCTCGTCGACCGTGAACGTCCGGGTCGCGGCGTAGCGGACGTCCAGGCCGAGCTGGCGGGCGAGGTCGCCCGGGTTGTCGACGAGCTCGCCGTCGCGCGAGAGGAGCGCGACCTCCTGGAGCGCGATCACGTCGGCTTCCAACCCGGACAGGAAGACGCCGATCGCCCGGAGGCGGTCGGCGTCGATGCGGCGCCACCATCGGTCGGGGAACGGCCCCGGCCCGATGGCGGCCCGAATGTTCCAGCTGACGACGCGCATTCGCGTCGCCGGCCTACTTGACGGAGCCCGCGAGCAGGCCCTGGACGAAGTAGCGCTGGAGGCTGAAGAACACGATGAGCGGCACGAGCATGATGAGGAACGAGGCGGCGGCCAGGAGGTGCCACTCCGTTCCGAACGTGCCGAGGAGGCTGTTGACCTGCGTCGTCATCGGCAGGCCGCCCGGTCGCGGCGCGAAGACGAGGGCGACGAGGAGGTCGTTCCAGACCCACAGGAACTGGAAGATCGCGAAACTCGCCAGGGCCGGCACGGACAGCGGGACGACGATGGTGCGGAAGATCTTCCACGTCGACGCGCCGTCGATGCGCGCCGCCTCGATGAGGTCGCGCGGCAGCGTGATGAAGAAGTTCCGCAGCAGGAAGATCCCGAACGGCAGCCCGTACGCCGTGTGTGCCAGCCAGACGCCCGGCATCGTCGAGTACAGGCCGATGTCGCGCAGCAGCCCGACGAGCGGGATGAGGGTCATCTGGATCGGGACGAGCAGCAGCCCGACGACGACGAGGAACACCGTGTCGCGGTACGGGAAGTCGACCCAGGCGAAGCCGTACGCGGCGAGCGCCGCGACGAGCAGGGTCAGGAGGGTCGACGGCAGCGTGATTACGATGCTGTTGATGAACGCCTGCCCCATGCCCTGGGAGTTGATGACCGTCTCGTAGTTCTCGAGCGTGAAGTTCCAGCGCCCCGTGAAGACCTCCCACCAGCCGCTGCTCAGGATCTCCGAGGAGGGCCGGAACGAGGTGATGAACAGGCCGATGGTGGGAAGCAGCCAGATCGCGCCGATGATGATGAGCGCGACATGGATCGGCGCCTTGGCCACGAAGCGGCTGAGCCGCTCGCTCATCGTGCGGGCCGGCCGCCCGACGGCGGTTTCCATCGTGGTCATGCGACGACCCTCTCGCTGCGGAAGCGCCGGACGTTGAAGACCATGACCGGCACGAGGATGAGCAGCATCACGACCGCCACCGCGGCGCTGTACTCGAAGTTGCGTGCGCTGAACTGCTCGTACATCTGGACCGCGATGACGGAGCTCGCGTTGCCGGGCCCGCCGCTGGTCATGACGTACACGAGGTCGAACAGCTTGACGACGTTGATCGTCAGCGTGACGGCGATGACCGAGATCGGCAGCGACAGCATCGGCACGATGATGCGCCGGAAGATCTGGCTCTCCGATGCGCCGTCGACGCGCGCGGCCTCGAGGATCTCGGTGCTGATGCCCTTGAGCGCGGCCGACAGGATGACGACCGCGAAGCCGGCCGAGCCCCAGATGCCCGCCACGATGAGGGCGAAGTTCACCCAGTTCGCGTCACCCAGCCACGAGATCGGGCCGATATCGAAGATGCCGAGGATGGCGTTGAGCAGTCCCGAACGCTCGTTCGGGAAGTACACGAAGCGCCAGATGACCGCGAGCGCGGTGGCCGCGATCGCCATCGGCAGGAAGACGATGGCCTTGACGATGCGCTCGTAGCGGACCCGGGTGGCCATCACCGCCACGATGAGGCCGATGACGATGCAGCCGCCCGTGTAGAACACGAGCCACAGGACGTTGTTGACGATGGCGCCCCGCGGCGGGAACGTCAGGTTCAGGAAGCGGGGGTCGTTCGTCAGGAGCCGCTGGTAGTTGCTCAGCCCGCCGTCGAAGCTGAGGACGATCGTCTGGATCGCGGGGTAGATGAGGAAGACGGCGAGGAGCAGTACGGCTGGGGCGATGAACACCAGGGCCGCCGCGTTCCAGCCCTGGAGGATCCTCGGAGTCTTCGATCCCGTTGCCTCCGAGGTGGAGGCAGCGGCGGGGGCGGTACTCACGGGCCTACTCCCTCACGCAATGCTTCGGAGCCGCGGGGAGCGGCGATCCGCCGCTCCCCGCAGTCCGATGCTGCCAGGTCAGCCTTCCGCGTCGGCGAACGCGTTCTCGACGCCGGTCTGGAACTCTTCCAGCGCCTGGTCGATCCCATCCGGGTTGCTGATCGCCGTCTGGAGCGTCGCGCCCAGGTCCGGCGAACCGGCCGGCAGCAGGTCGGATCCGTCGAAGCGCACGGCCTCGGCGTTTGCCACCTGCTCGGCTTCCTGGGAGATCAGCTCGTTCGGGTAGACGCTGCTGTCCACGCCGATGATCGGGGAGATGATCGTCCCCTGCTCGGCCCAGACGGTACCGCCCTCGACGCTGATCAGGTACTCCATGAACTCGGCGACATCGCTGTCCGCCACGAAGGCGGCGATGACGTCACCACCGATCGTGACGGGCGAGCCGTTGTCGTTGATCGGCGGGAAGTCGAACCAGCCGATGTCCTCGCCGATGACGAGGTCCTCGTTCACCTGGCCGAGCGCGATGCCACCGACGAAGCCGCCCTCGTAGAACAGCCACGCCTGGTTGTCGGCAGCGAACGTCTGGCCGATCGCATCGGTGAACGTCGTGCCGAAGGCACCGGTGATGCCGCCGACGAGGCTCTCATCGTTGAGGATCTTCGCCATCTCGGCGATCGAGTCCTTCACCGACTGATCGGTGAACGGAAGCTCGCCGCCGAACAGCTGGTCGTACATCTCGACGCCGTGCTGGCGGATGTAGATGCTCTCGAACCAGTCGGTCAGGTTCCACGTGTCGGCGCAGCCACAGGCCCACGCCGGCTCGTCGTAGTTGTCCTGGAGGGCGACCATGTCGTCCCAGGTCTCCGGCACCTCGATCCCGCGATCGGCGAAGTCGTTCGGGTGGTACCAGACGGTGCTCTTCGAGTTGAACTTGACCATCGGCGCGTAGAGGACGTCGTCGACGGTGCCGATGTCGAGGATGCCCGGCGCGAACCGGTCCTCGATGTCGGCGCGGGCGATGCCGAGATCCTCGAGCGGGATCAGGAGATCGTCACGCGCGAAGCTGCGCATGAACCCGATCCCGGGCATGATCGCGATGTCCGGCGGATCGCCACCGGTGACGCGCGTGCTCAGGACCGTGGCGTAGTCGTCGCGGACCGTCTCGTACTCGGCATGGATGCCGGTCTTCTCCTCGAACGCGTCGAGGACGGCCTGGAACGCCTCACCCTCGGCGCCGCCCCACAGCGAGGTGACGCTGATCTCACCATCGCCTTCGGCGAGGTCGCCACCGCCACCACCACCACCGCCGCTCTCCTCCGAGTTGCCGCTGCACGCGGCGAGGACGAGCGCCGCCACCATGGCGGGTGCCATCCACTTGAACTTCCGCATAGATTCCTCCACCTACTCGTGCATCCGGGACGAGTGCCCCGGTCCTCCGGCTCTCCGGCGACGCGCACCTGGCGCGCCGGAGGCCCGTCGCAGTTGGTCTCCTATCGGTCCGGCAGCCGTTTCGCCGGGGTCAGCCGGCGAGCGTGCGCTCCGTCTCGGGGTCGAAGATGTGGAGCTTCTCCATCGGCACGGCGAAGTTCACCGTCTCGCCCACGGTCACCTTCTTGTCCGATGGCAGCAGCGCGACGATCTCGCTGCCATCGGTCTGCGCGTGGATGAGCTCCTCGTTGCCGAGGTACTCGACGACCTCCACGCGGGCCGGGAAGCGCACGGCTTTCTCGCCGGTCGTGCCGTTGGCGAGCTCGATGTGCTCCGGACGGAAGCCGATGAGGACGTTCGCGCCGTCGGGCCGCTGCTCCGCCGCCCGAGCCTGCGGGCCGCTGAGCTCGAGCTTCACGCCGCCGAGCTTGAGGTCCTTGCCCTCCGACGTCGCGGTCGCGAAGTTCATCGACGGCGAGCCGATGAAGCCGGCGACGAAGACGTTGTCGGGATGGTCGTAGAGCTCCTGCGGAGTGCCCACCTGCTGGAGGACGCCGTCGCGCATGACCGCGATGCGGTCGCCCATCGTCATCGCCTCCACCTGGTCGTGGGTGACGTAGATCGTCGTCGTCCCGAGGCGCTGGTGGAGCCGCGCGATGTTCGCGCGCGTCTCGACGCGGAGCTTGGCGTCGAGGTTCGAGAGCGGCTCGTCCATCAGGAACACCGCCGGCTCGCGGACGATCGCCCGACCCAGGGCGACGCGCTGGCGCTGGCCGCCGGACAGGGCACGCGGCTTGCGGTCGAGGAAGCGCTCCAGGCCGAGGAGCTCGGCCGCCTCCTTCACCCGCCGGTCGATCTCGTCCTTCTTGATCTTCCGCAGCTTGAGCCCGAAGGCGAGGTTGTCGTAGACCGACATGTGCGGGTAGAGCGCGTAGCTCTGGAAGACCATCGCGATGTCGCGGTCCTTGGGCGGCACGTTGTTGACCACGCGGTCCCCGATGAGCAGCCGTCCGTCGCTGATCTCCTCGAGGCCGGCGACGCACCGCAGCGCCGTGGTCTTCCCGCAACCCGATGGCCCGACGAGGCAGATGAACTCTCCGTCGCCGATCTCGAGGTTCAGGTCGTTCACGGCGATGACGTCTTCGCCGTACCGCTTGTACATGTGGTCGAATGTGACGGTCGCCATCGACGCTCGCTCCTGTTCGCGGCAGACAAGGCTGGGCCGCTCGCGGGCCCGCTCGGGGACTGCATCATAGTACGAGGCGCAACACCGGGAACCGTCCTGCATGGGTTCTGCAATCCGATCGATCCGCTCCCTCCTCGCCAGGCTGCCCGCCCGCCTGGCGCTGGTCGCCGTGCTCCTCGGACTCGTGCGTCGCGCCTTCAGCTCCCTGCGCAGCCGGCAGCGCCACGCGGTCGCGGAGCGGTTCACGTCGCGCCGGACGCTTCCGTCGCTGCTCGACCGCTACCCGGACGCCATGCGCGCGCCACGCCGCATGCTCGGGGTTCGCAGCGTCCCGATCGACCGCATCGTCGGCACCGTCCGCCACCCGTCGCAGAACACCGCCGACTTCCTGCCGCTGCCGTTCCTGCGCGGCGAGAACTGGCGCGCGCGCTGGCAGCGCATCGACCGCGCCACGTCCCGCCTCGAGACCCTGCCGCCGGTCGAGCTCGTGCAGGTCGGGGACGACTATTTCGTGGCCGATGGCCACAACCGGGTGGCCGCCGCGCGGCAGGCGGGCGCGGTCGAGATCGACGCCGACGTGACTCAGCTCCTCGTGCCCGGCGTGCAGGCCCCGGCCGCGCCACACGTCGACGCGGCCGCGCTCGTCGGCTCCGACTCGGTCCGCCGGGCCGGCCAGGGCCGGATGTCGCGGACCGTGCCGCAGCGGCCGGCGGCGGACCTGATCAGCCGCGAGGACCTCATCCGCGACGAGCCGCACGAGCACGGCGGGGACGGCGGGAACGGATGACCGATCGGCTCCGGGTGCGCTGGCCCGACCCGCGGCTGTTCGAGTCGCGCGACGGCCGCCCATACCGCATCCTCGCCGTGTCGGACGAGCCGGACCCGTCGCTCGACGAGCCGGCGAACCGCGAGGCACTCGGCCCCATCGACCTCGTCGTCGGCGCCGGCGACCTCGAGCCCGACTACCTCGGCTTCGTGACCGATGCGTTCCACGCGCCACTGCGGTACGTGCGCGGCAACCACGACGTGGGCGCGTCCTGGGCGCATACGGAGCGCAAGCTCCTGCCGGAGCCGATGCCGGACGGCAGGCTGGTCGAGGAGGACGGCCTGCGCCTCGTCGGCTTCAGCGGCTCGCCCCGCTACAACGAGCGCGGCATGCAGCGCTCGGGACTCGAGATGTGGCTCGCCGTCTTCGGCGCCTGGCCACGGGTGCGTCGCGCCGGGCCGCTGCTCGTCGTGACGCACGCGCCGCCGCGGGACGTGAACGACGACGCCGACCGCGCCCATCGCGGCTTCTCGGCGTTCCGCTGGCTGGCGGAGCGGCTCCACCCGCCGCTCTGGCTCCACGGGCACACGGCGCTCGTGCGGCGCGGGCTCGACGACCGGCTGGCCCGCCACGACGACACGGTCTTCTACAACTGCACCGGCGCGACGCTCGTCGAGCTCCTCGCGCCGGACGCTCCGCAGGAGAGCCATGCCTGACGAGCCGGTCCCGGTCCGGCAGGCCGTCGTCGGCTGCCTCGTCCTCGCGCTCGTGGGCCTCGGCCTGGCGGCGCTCGTGCGGCCGCTGATCTTCAGCGTCGCGCCGCCCCGCGACGACACGGTCGTCGTCGTGGCGCAGGCCACCGAGCTCGCCGACGGACCGATCCGCCGCGACGTCCTGCTGGGCGACTCGTACGGCTGGGACGGCGAGGTCGACGCCGGTGACGGCAACGCGCAGCTGGCGGTCATCGTGGCCGAGGCCCAGGGCGCCGGGGCCGTCGTGGTGGCCGCGGCGAGCCCGGTGGAGGAGGGCTGCGCGGTCGAGATCGCCGACGATCGGCTGCGGGACTGCGCCGGCCGGGCGTGGACCTTCGCCGGGATCCCGATCGATTCCGCCGACCCGCCGCTCCAGCGCTTCCCGGCGGTCGTCGAGAACGGGGCGGTGGTGGTCGACATGACGCGCACGCTCGACGGCTGAGGGGCCGGCCCCGACTGGGTCGCGCGCGGCACGGGCCGTGCACCAGCGGGCAGGCGGATGCATCATCACGATGCACACTCGAGGAGGTACTCCATGCCCGATCTCGGCATCTTCGGCTGGATCATCATCGGCCTCATCGCGGGTGCGCTGGCCGGCTACTTCGTTCCCGGACGCGAGCGCTACGGCTGCCTTGGCACGCTCGTCATCGGCGTCATCGGCGGCCTGATCGGCGGCTGGCTGTGGGTCAACGTCCTCGGCTTCGACGAGGCGAACGGCTGGCTCGGGGCGCTCGTCATCGCGACGATCGGCGCCATTCTCGTCCTCCTCGTCCTGCGCTCGATGCGCCGTGACTGACCTCGCCGGGCGGCGGCGCGGGAGGCCTGTCGGACGGTGATCGAGGCGATCGCCCAGCTCCACGCCACGCTGGGGATCGCGCTGTTCGTGCTGCTCTCGGTGCTGACCATCGCCGCCATCGGCGTCGTGGTGAGCGGCCGCGGGGTGGAGGGCCTCGCGCTCGCGCGGCGCGTCGCGCTCGGGCTCGTCGTCGCCCAGGCCGCCATCGGCCTCGCCGTCGCGGTGCGGGGCAGCGGCCCGGCCGAGGGCATCCACTGGCTGTACGGCGTGGCCATCATCCTCGCCCTCCTCGCGCCGTCGAGCCTCGAACCGTCGTCGGAACGCGGCCGGAACGCGGTCCTCGTCGGCAGCACGCTCCTGGCGGCGGTCGTCGCCTGGCGGCTGTGGGGGTCGGGCTGATGCGCCGCGCGTCCCTCGTGCTCGTGGGTCTCGTCGCCGCGCTCGGCATCGGCCTGGCGGTGGCCGGCGCGCCGCGGGCCGGCGCCGCCGACGAGGTGGAGCCCGGATCGGTCGAGCGCGGCGCCGAGCTGTACCGCGCCGGGTGCGTGACCTGCCATGGCCCGGACGGCGAGGGCCGCGAGGGATGGCCGTCGATCGTGAACGCCGGCGAGGCGGCGGCCGACTTCCAGCTGCGCACCGGGCGGATGCCGTTCACCGGCGAGCGGGGCGAGCAAGCGGTCCCGAAGCCGCCGGCCTACGACGAGCAGGAGATCCGCGATCTCGTCGCCTTCGTGGCGAGCCTCGGCGACGGCCCGGCCAACCCCGATGTCGAGATCGACGAGGCGCTCCTCCAGCGCGGCCAACGGCTGTTTGCCGCGAACTGCGCGCCGTGCCATGGCGCGACCGCGAACGGTGGCGCCGTCGGCGGCGGGGCGATCGCCTGGCCGCTCCACGACGCGACGCCGCTGACCGTCGGGCAGGCGATGCTCACCGGTCCCGGGCAGATGCCGGTGTTCGACCTCCCGAAGGAGGACATCGACGCCGTGGCCACGTACGTCGACTACCTCCAGCGCGCCGAGAATCCCGGCGGCTTCGCCATCGGCGGCATCGGCCCGGTGCCGGAGGGCCTCGTGGCCTGGCTCGTCGGCATGACGCTCATGATCGCGATCGTCTACCTCGTCGGCCGGGAATGGACGAAGAAGGGCGAGCCGGAGTCGTGAACGGCAGCCGGACCGTCGCCGCGCTGTTCGTGGTCAGCCTGCTGGCCTCGATCGGCCTCGTCGTCACGTACGTGGTGGGCGGCAACGCCCAGGTCGAGGGCGTGCTCCTGGCCCTGGCGCTCGGCGGCATCGGTGCCGGGATCGTGGTGTGGGCCGTCCGGCTCATCGACGCGCCGGTCGAGTCGGAGCCGTACAAGACGTTCGCCTCCGGCGACGAGGTCGTCGCGGACGTCGCGGCCGGTATCGGCCACGAGAGGATCACGCGCCGCACGCTCCTCGTTCGGCTCGGCGCGGCGGCCGGCGCCGCGCTCGCCGCGGCGCTCGCCATCCCGGCCCTGTCGCTCGGTCCTGGTCCGGGCAGGGCGCTGTTCGCGACGCCGTGGCGCGCCGGGGCGCGGGTCGTCGGCGAGGACGGCATGCCGATCCGTCCCGAGGACCTGCCGCTCGGCAGCGTGCGCACCGTCTTCCCGGAGGGCGAGGTCGGCCGCGCCGATGCCGCCACGCTCCTCATCCGCGTCAGCCGCGACGACCTCCAGCTCGACGGCCAGCGGCTCGAGTGGGCGCCGGACGGCTGTATCGGCTACTCGAAGATCTGCACCCACGCCGGCTGCCCGGTGGGCCTGTACCGCGCCGAGGACCACGCCCTGCTGTGCCCCTGCCACCAGTCGACGTTCGACGTCCTGCGCGGCGCGGTCCCGACGTTCGGGCCGGCGGCGCGCGCGCTGCCGCAGCTGCCGATGGACGTCGGCGAGGACGGCTACCTGGTCGCGCGCGGCGACTTCCCGGAGCCGGTGGGGCCGTCGTTCTGGAACCTCACCCACCGGCAGAACGGCGAGGAGGGCTGACCGATGCTGCGCTGGTTCGACGAGCGGCTCGGCCTCGCCCAGTGGGCGCGGAGCGGGATGCGGAAGATCTTCCCGGACCACTGGACGTTCCTGTTCGGCGAGGTCGCACTGTTCTGCCTCGTCGTCCTCGTCCTGACCGGGGTGTTCCTCACCCTGTTCTACGTGCCGGACGCGACGCCGGTCGAGTACGAGGGCACGTACGTGCCCCTCCACGGGCGGACCGTGTCGGCCGCGTACGAGTCGGTCCTCGTCCTGTCGTTCGACATCCAGGCCGGGCTCGTCATGCGCCAGGTCCACCACTGGGCCGCGCTCGTGTTCGTGGCGGCCATCGTCGTCCACCAGCTGCGCGTCTTCTTCACCGGCGCGTACCGCAAGCCGCGCGAGATCAACTGGCTCATCGGCATCGGCCTCATCGTCTTCGCGCTGGCAATGGGCATCACCGGCTACTCGCTGCCCGACGACCTGCTGTCGGGCACCGGCCTGCGGATCATCTACTCCGCCGTGATCAGCATCCCGTTTCTCGGGCCGTGGATCGCGTTCCTGCTGTTCGGCGGAGAGTTCCCGACCGAGACGATCGTCAGCCGCCTGTTCGTGTTCCACATCATGCTGCTGCCGGCGCTCCTCATCGGCCTCGTCTTCGTCCACCTCGCCGTCCTGTGGCGCCAGAAGCACACCCAGTTCGCCGGCCCGGGACGGACCGCCGAGGAGGTCGTCGGCAAGCCGTTCTGGCCGATCCAGGTGTTCAAGTCGACCGGGCTGATGCTCCTCACCGCCGCGGTCCTTGCGCTCATGGGAGGCCTCATCCAGATCAACCCGGTCTGGATCTACGGCCCGTTCGACCCGACCCAGGTCAGCGCGCCATCCCAGCCGGACTGGTACGTCGGCTGGCTCGACGGCGCGCTGCGCCTCTTCCCGCCGATCGAGTTCACCCTCCTCGGGGTCACGATCCCGTCGCCGTTCATCCCGGGCATCCTCCTGCCCGGCATCGCGTTCGGGATCATGACCTTCTGGCCGTTCATCGAGTCCCGGATCACCGGCGACGACCGGGTCCATCACCTCCTCGACCGGCCGCGTGACGCGCCGGTGCGGACGGGGATCGGCGTCGCGGCGCTGCTCGTGTTCGTCATCCTCACCCTCGCCGCCGGCAACGACGTGGCCGCGGTCATCCTCCAGCTCCCGGTCGAGGCGACGACGAACGTCCTGCGCTTCGCGGTGATCGTGCTGCCCATCGTCGGCGGCTACGTCACGTACCGGATCTGCCGGGAGCTCCAGCAGCGGGAGCGCGTCGAGGGCCCCGGCCCGCGTCCGCGGGCGGTGCGCCTGCGCCGGACGCCCACCGGTGGCTTCGAGGAGGAGCCGATCGACTAGCGGCGCGCCTCCGGCGGCGCGCCCTCGGCGGCGCGCCTCGGCCGATCCGGTCGATCGGTCAGCCGATCCGGTCGATCGGTCAGCCGACCCGGTCGAGCTGGGTCAGCCAGCCGATGCCGCCGATCACGAGAAGCGCGATTCCCGGCAGGAGCAGCCAGGCGCCGAACACGAGCCCGAGCCCCGCGATGACGAGCGCGGCGGCGGTCACGATCGGCCAGGGCGAGGCGAGCGGCACGACCTCGGGCTCGCCGTGCAACGGATCGGGCTCGCGCGGCTCGCCGAACCCCACGGCCCGGATCAGGCGGCCGAGCGGTGAGCCCTCGTCGAGGCCGGACAGCGAGCGCGGCGCCATGGCCGCGCTGACCGCCACGAAGGCGACGGCGGCGACGATGACGGCCGCGAACAGTGCCGTCCCGGCGGCCTCGCCGACGAAGAACAGGTAGATCCCGCCGGCGACGAGCGCCCAGAGGCCGGCGCGGAGGAACGTCCGCAGCTCCTCAGCCATGGTGGCGATCCTCCTGGCTGCGCGAGGGGAGCGGCTCCTCGCCGCTGGTCTTCGGGTCGACCGGCTCGCCGCCGGTGCGCTCCGGCAGGGCGAGGCGCTCGTCGAGGACCGGGCGGTCGGAGGTGATCGGCGGCAGGCGCGTGAAGTTGTGGTGCGGCGGCGGCGAGCTCGTGGCCCACTCGAGCGTGTGCCCGCCCCACGGGTCGTCGCCGGCCGGCTTCCCGAGGCTGAGCGAGCTGAGGAAGTTCCAGGCGAAGACGAGCACCGCCGCGGCTATCACCACGGTCCCCACCGTGGCGAGCAGGTTGAGGTCGCCCCAGCCGGTCGACTCGACGTAGTCGCCGATGCGTCGCGGCATGCCGTCGAGACCCAGCTCGTGCATCGGGAAGAACGTGACGTTGAAGCCGATGAACAGCAGCCAGAAATGGAGCTTGCCGAGCCCCTCGTCGAGCATGTGCCCGGTGAACTTCGGGTACCAGTAGTAGATGGCGCCGAACATCGCGAACGCGGCCGTCCCGAACATGACGTAGTGCATGTGGGCCACGACGTAGTACGTGTCGTGGACGACGTAGTCGATCGGCGGCGAGGCGAGGAAGATGCCGGTGATGCCGCCGATGAGGAAGACGGCCATGCCGCCGACGACGAACAGCATGGGCGTCGCGAACCAGATCGACCCGCGCCACATCGTGGCGGTCCAGCCGAAGAACTTCACGCCGGTCGGGATGGCGATGAGGAACGAGGTGATGGCGAAGTACACGTTGTTCACCGCGCCCGTCGTGAACATGTGGTGCGCCCAGACGCTGAACGAGTACGACGCGATGAGGATCGTGGCGAACACGAAGGCCTTGTAGCCGAACAGGGGCTGGCGGCTGAAGACGGGCACGATCTCGGTGATCACGCCGAAGAAGGGCAGCGCAATGATGTAGACCTCGGGGTGGCCGAAGAACCAGAACAGGTGCTGGTAGACGATCGGGTCGCCCGCATCGGTGAAGAAGGAGCCACCGAGGTTGCGGTCGATGAACAGCATCGCCAGGGCCGCCCCGAGGACGGGGAAGCAGAGCATGATGAGGATCGACGTGGCGAGGATGTTCCAGGTGAACAGCGGCAGCCGGAACATCGACATCCCCGGCGCCCGCAGGGCGAACATGGTGGCGATGAGGTTCACCGCGCCGAGGATCGACGAGATGCCCGACAGGAACAGGCCCATGACCCACAGGTCACCGCCGAGCCCCGGCGAGTACGTCGCGGTCGAGAGCGGGGGATAGCCGTACCAGCCGAACGCCGCCGCCCCGGTGGTGAGCGCGAAGCCGCCGAACACGATGAGCGCGCTGAACAGGAACAGCCAGAAGGTGAACGCGTTGAGGCGTGGGAACGCGACGTCGGGCGCGCCGATCTGGAGCGGCACGAGGTAGTTCGCCAGGCCGATGACCATCGGCGTGGCGAAGAAGAAGATCATCGCCGTGCCGTGCATCGTGAACAGCTGGTTGTACGTGCCGAGGTCGAGGAGCTGGATCCCGGGCGCCGCCAGCTCGGCACGCATGAGCAGCGACATCAGGCCGCCGATGGCGAAGAAGATGAGCGCGGCCGCCATGTACAGCACGCCGACCTTCTTGTGATCGGTCGTCGTCAGCCAGGCGACGATGCCCTCGTGGACGTGCCCGTGCTCGTACCCCGCCTGCGCGGGCGCGCCCGCGGGACGCTCGACGGCGGTCATGGCGCCGATGCCCCCGGCATCAGCCGGGCCTCGGACGGCTCTTGGCCGGCCAGCCAGGCGTCGAAGTCCTCGCCGCTCATCGCCTCGATCTCGAACAGCTGCCGTGCGTGCAGCAGGCCGCAGAACTCGCCGCACTGGCCGCCGTACGTGCCCTCCTCCTCGATCACGACGTCGAATCGGTTCACCCGCGTCGGGACCGCGTCGCGCTTGATGAGGAAGGCCGGGATGTTGAACGAGTGGACGACGTCGGCGGAATGGATCTCGAACGCGATCGTGCGGTCGACGGGCAGCGGCAGGCTCGCCGGGTCGGCCGCGGTGCCGTTGACGACGACCCCGGTATCGGGAAAGACGAACTGCCAGCCCCACTGATAGCCGGTGACCTCGACGGTCACGTCCGGGTCCTCGCCGTGCGCGTCGACGCGACCGAGCACGACGATCGTGAAGAAGGCGAGGACCGCGACGAGCAGCACGGGCAGCGCCCACCACACGACCTCGAGCGCCATGTTGCCGCTGATGAGCGGCGGGATGGGTGCGTCGCGACCGGCCGGTCCGCGGAAGCGGATGATCGACCAGGCCATGAGCCCGATGACGATCGCGAACACGACGGCCGCGGCGAGCATGAACCACCAGTACAGCGACGCGACGTCGCGGCCGCTGTCGGTGACCGGCTCGAGGATGCAGCCGGACAGGAGCGCGGCGACGAGCACGCCGCCGACCGTCAGCCCACGGCGCCTCGTCATGGACCGATGCGCCCCATGCGCACTGCCATGCGCACAGCCTACGCCGATGCCGTCAACGTCGATGTGCTCAACGCCGATGGGCCGGCACCTGGGCGCGCCCACCGCCGCCCGCGCCGCGGCGCCGGTGGTTGCGCCGCTCACCGATGCGGGGTCGCGGGTGCCAGGTGGGCGCGATCGGATGGCCGTGGTCTCCGCGCGTGTTGCGGATGGCATCGGTCGCAGGTTCCGTGCCTTCCCGGTGTGCGCTCCGGCCGGCATCCGGGGACGCGTCCTCGCCGGCTCCGCCGGTCGCAACGCCGATGAGCCAGAGCCCGGTGCAGATGACGGCCGCGTAGGCGCCGACGACGACGACGAGTCCGACGAGCTCCACCATGGCCTCTTCGATGGCGCATCGGGCGTGCCGGTCGCCGTCCGATTCGGCCGCTGCGTCGATCCGGTTGCGATCGGGTCGGGGATCGGCGACGATACGGCCCGCCGCGCTGCGACCACGTGCGGCTTCGTGGTGGCCTTAGCTCAACTGGCAGAGCATCGGATTGTGGCTCCGAAGGTTACGGGTTCAAGCCCCGTAGGCCACCCCACTGATCTTCCGCGCGTGCTCTCCGGGCGTGCTCTCCGGGTGGGTTTGCGGGCCTGGGCAGGCGTATGGGCGCCTCAACGGCCGGTCTGCGGCCCGCGGCAGGCCGACTGAGGGGTTCAGCCCTCCGAATGGCATGCGCCCGACCGCATTTCGCCCGCTGAGCCGCCGATAGGCCTGCCATCGGCCACATCCCTCCACGCGCCTTTCGGCCTCGCCTCCGCCGCGGTACAACGGCTACGACGATGCGCTGCTGGCCGCGGCCACCGACGGCCTCTACCAGCCCCAAGTCGCACGGGCGGTGGACCAGAAGGGCCGCCGCCACGGCGCCGGCGCTGGCGTTGCGCCTATGCCGGTCTTCCCGTACGAGGACTTCGACCTCTATGAGGACCGCTCAATCAGTCCGGATCCCAGCCATCCGCCAGAAGACCGGTTCTGCTATGCGCCGCACTCCGTACTCGGCGGCCTTGCGAGACTTCCCGGACTGCGAGGCCGGATCGGCCAGTACGAGCATGTCGACCTTCTTGGTCAGGCTGTCGACCACGTTGGCTCCAGCTTCTGCGGCGAAGCGCATCTGGTCCGCGCGGGTCAGGTGCCGGCCGCGCACCGAGCAAATGCTCTCCCCAGTGAAGCACACTGTGAGGCCGTTCAGCGGGCCAGCGGAGGTGGTATCCGTAGCTGGCGTAGTGTCGGCCGCGAAGGGGTCATAGGCGGGTAGGGGCGAGGCAGCCGCGTCCGCGACCGTCGGGTTCACGGCCAGAAGCTCGCCGACGCGTAGCAGGTCGCGGCGCTCGTCCTCGGTCAACCGCCCATCAGCCCAGGCCGCTCGGCGCAGGCCCTCCAAGTACGACCAGTGGATGGCGGCCACGTCCTTCTGGTCGAGGCCCCACTCGATGGCGAGGTGCCCAAGAGCCAGCAGCTCCTCGTCAGTGATCGTGCGGTCCTCGAGCGCCCGGTCCAGGACAGCCAAGTACTCGACCGCGGCGACTTGGTCGACCACGTTCAGTTCCGGTCCGGGTGGCAGCGAGGCGACGAAGGTGGAGAGGGTGGTGGGCGCCACCGCCGGCCGTGCTCCACGGGCTGCCGGCTGCAGGGAAGGCGGAAACGGCGGCCAGGGCACGTCGCGCACGTACTCCGCCCGTCCGAGGCCGGCGGCACCGGCCATGGTGAGGTAAGCGCTCAGCAGCCTCGCCGTAGCTTCGGCATCGCTGAGGGCGACGTGTGCGTCCTCGTGGGCGATGCCGAAGGACTCGCAGCAGGCCGAAAGGTTGCGCGGGCCCACTATCCCGAAGCGGCTCGCCAGCCCCAAGGTGCAGATGCCGCCGGTAACGCCCAGCTCGGCATCGACCCGGCGTAGCTCCGCGTCGAGGAAGCCCAAGTCGAAGCGCAGGTTGTGGGCGACGAGCACCCGTCCGGCGATGCGCTGGACCACCTCGCCGGCCACGTCGGCGAAGCGCGGAGCCCCGGCCACGTCCTCGGCACGAATGCCATGAATCCGCGTCGGCCCCACGTCGCGCTCCGGATTGAGCAGCGTCGACCACTCCGCCTGCGGCTGGGCGCCCAAGTCCAGGTCGACGATGGCGATCTCCACCACCCGATGGTGGTAGCCCGGGTGCAGGCCAGTGGTCTCCATGTCGACCACCGCGAAGCCAGTCGGCAGGGCTGATTGCTCGGAATGACGGCCGAGAAAGCGCATCAGGCGGAGAACGCCGGCGCCAGGTGGTTTCTAGCGGCGGCAGCGCGGCGTCCCACTACCTCCGCCGACGGGCCCCGGTAGGCCTTGGATTGGCGCTTGGTCAGGTGCGTGCCGGAGACATTGCGCACGCCACCAGCCTCAGTGCCGAACCGCTGGTAGATGGCCCATGCCCGGGATCGCGCGTCGTCGAGGAGTCGCGCGATTGCCGGATCGTTGACCACCGCCCCGGTGCCGGACCGCGTGAACCTCGCGAACCGCTCGTAGATGCTGACGTCGTCCCATTCGCGTATGGACCCGTTCGCCATCGGCGCAGTGTGCCGGTCTCGCCATCCGATGCGCAACCATTCGACCAGAGCGGACGGAGTTCGTAACCCGCAATCGGACCAGGAGCGTTAGGGTGTCATAAGGGAGTGAAGCATCGGACCGAGGCCGTTCGGTGAGCACGGCATCCAGCCTCGAGCATCGGACCGTGGCTCCGAAGGCTACGGGTTCAAGCCCCGTAGGCCACCCCAACCCCTGCTTTACCTGGGTGGGTAAACCCGCCCGCCGCTGCCCACGAGCATCGGGCTGACAATGTGCCTTCAGCGGGGACGCTTATTGACAATCACCACGGCGGTGCGGACCCTGACCGGCATGGCCGGGTTTGGGAGATTGGGAACATGGCGACCGCCGTTGTGGAACGCCGCATTCGTGGTTCTCGCGGCGACGCCGTTCTCCGGCTGTAACCCACCGCGCCCGCCGGCCGAGGTTGTGGAGCCGACCATCGTCGGTGTCGTCGAGTCGATCGCCCACGACACTCGGGGCCGGATCCTCCTCGTGGACGGCACCGAGATCACCTGGGACCAAGTGGCATTCGAGATCACCACCCGAGCAGGATCCGAGGGCGATCTGCTCATCTACGGCACCGACCCGATTGACGGCGGCGAGGCGCCGTGGATGATCATGGTCCCCCCTTCAGTCGCAACAGTGGGTGAGGGCAGCAGCGCACGACCAGCCTGCTATCGACTGCTTGCGAATGGTGAAGTTCGCGGCGACCGCATGGCACTCTCCGTGGGCTTCAGCCTGCCCATCGCCGACCCGAGCGACAATCGGTGGCAGCAAGGCGAGTTCATCGACTACCCGATGCGGGACTTCTGTCTCGACGAGGCCGGCCGAGTCCTGAGCCGACAGTAGCCCGCGTCAGAAGTCCTCCTCAACTTCGGCGGCGAGTTCGGCAAGCTGATCAACGACTTGCGCCTCTCGCTTCTTGCGGCTGCGCTTGAGCCCGGCCTTCGTGCGAGCCGACGCCTCGAGCTTGGCGCAGTCGGGGCAGCCGGTGAGTGAGTTCGTCCGCTGGTAGACGGCTGCTGGCCACTCGTGCCCGAGGGGCTGGCAGCGCCAGGTGATGATGCGCCCCGAGCCGCGGCCGACCTGATCGGCCCGCAGGTCGTTCTTCGTCGGGTGCCACTCGAGCGCAAGCCACGGGTAGAACGCCGCCAGCGACTCGCTGGGGTGGACGCGATTGCCCATGTGAAACGGGCAGAACGAGGGCATCTGCGTCCGGTCGCGGACGCGGCCGTCCCAGACATGATCGGGATTGAGGCAGCAGCGCCACACCACGCGCTCCTTGCTCCCCGCGGGAAGCGTCCGCGGGTCGAGGTCGCCGTTGAAGACCCAGTCCCACTCGAGCATCACGTCGTCGAAGTCGGCGACGGTCTTGCCACGGACGGAGCGAATGATGCGCGGCCCCGTCGGCCGCTTCGGCCGCCCGGACGGAGGCATTCGTATGCCGTATCGCTTGCGCAGATCGTTGGCTTGCTCGTAGCGCGCTTCGAGGCGCGCCTTGTGGCGGGCGACTTCGGCATCGGCGGCGCGTCGCCGCGTCCGGTCCGAGGACTCGTGAACCAGGCGCGGCAACGAGGGCTGCTCGCGGTCGTGCCAGGTCCGCCACCAACTCATCGGGCGCACCTTGCCATCGACGACCACGGCCGGAAGGCCGTTCTCGGACGGCAGGTGTGAGCGGTTGTGGCGAGCGGCGAAATGGCCGCGGATCAGTCCGGCGTAGCGGGCTTCACGAGCCTCGCCGCGAGCAGGGGTCCACCCCACTGATCTTCCGCGCGGGCTCTCCGCCGTGCTCTCCGCGCGTGCTCGCCGCGCGTGCTGTCCACGCGTGCTCTCCGGGCGTGCTGTCCGGGTGGGTTTGCGGGCCTGGGCAGGCGTATGGGCGCCTCAACGGCCGGTTTGCGGCCCGTGGCAGGCCGACTGAGGGGTTCAGCCCTCCGAATGGCCTGCGCCCGACCGCATTTGGCCCGCTGAGCCGCCGATAGGCCTGCAATCGGCCACACCTGCGGACCGGCCACACCCGCGGACCGGCCACACTCGCGCATCGGCCACACCTGCGCACCGGCCACACCCGCGCATCGGCCACACTCGCGCATCGGCCACACCCGCGGACCGGCCACACCCGCGCACCGGCCACACTCGCGCACCGGCCACACCCGCGGACCGGCCACTCCCGCGGACCGGCCAGGCCCGCGGACCGGCCACGCCCGGAGAGACGACCCGCGGCTACTCCATGACCGGGATCGGGCCTCGGACGGCCTCGCCCTCCGACACCGTCCCTTCGCCGCGCGAGTGGCGCAGGGTCATCTCGGGCACGAGGAGCGCGACGACGAACGTCGCCACCACGGCGCCGAGGACGCCGAGCCACAGCGCGTTGGCGATGGCCAGCGAGAACGCCTGGTGGATGGCGTCGACGATCTGGCCGATGAACGGCTCGACCTGCGGCCGGGCGGCCGGCGGCAGGCTCTCGAGGATCTGGCGGCCGAGGTCGACACCGACGCCGGTCAGCTCCGCGTCACCCGCCGATCCGGCGCGCGCGAAGCCATCGATGAGCGGCTGCGGCACGTCCTTGGCGGCGAGCTGGGCGGGGATCTGGTTGCTCAGCGACGTCCCGAAGATCGTGCCGGCCAGCGCGAGGCCGATCGAGCCGCCGACCTGGCGGAAGAACGTCAGCGCGCTCGTCGCGGCACCGAGCATCTTGCCCTGCACCGCGCTCTGGACGACGATCGTGAACACGGCGAACGACGGGCCGATGCCGAGGCCGGCGACGAACATCCAGATCCACAGCGTGGTGATGTCGGTGTCGGCACGCAGGCCGGTCATGAGGAACAGGCCGATGGATCCGACCGCCATGGCGCCCACCGTCATCCACTTGTAGCGGCCGGTGCGCGCCACGATCTGGCCGGACAGGACCGACGAGCCCATGACGCCGACCATGAGCGGCAGCATCTGGTAGCCGGACTCGGTAGCGCTCGAGCCGAGGACGAACTGGAACCAGCGCGGAATGAAGATGATCCCGCCGAAGAACCCGAAGGTGACCAGGCCCGTGGCGAGGATCGAGGCCGCGACGGCGCGGTTGCGGAACAGCGACAGGGGCAGGATCGGCTCGACGGCGCGCGACTCGACCCACACGAAGATGGCCCCGAGGACGAGGCCGATGAGGATCAGCCCGCCCACCTGCGGATCGGTCCAGTCGCCGCTCTGCGCGTTCGTCAGGCCGAGGAGGAAGGGGATGATCGCGCCGGCGAACACGGCCGCGCCGAGGTAGTCGACCTTCTGGACGACCTCCGGATGGCGGACCGACGGCAGGAGCCGCCACAGGACGACGAGCGCCACGATGCCGAGCGGCAGGTTGACGAGGAAGACCCAGTGCCAGCTGATCGTGTCGGTCAGGAAGCCGCCGAGCGCCGGGCCGAGGAGGCTCGACAGGGCGAACACGGCGCCGAACAGGCCCTGGTACTTGCCGCGCTCGCGCGGGCTGAACAGGTCGCCGATGACGGCGAGCGCGATCGGGAAGATCGCCCCGGCGCCGAGACCCTGGATGCCCCGGAAGGCGATGAGCTGCCACATCTCCTGGCTCAGGCCGCACAGCAGTGAGCCGACGAGGAACAGGCTGACGCCGGTCATCATCATCGGCCGGCGGCCGAACTGGTCGGACAGCTTGCCGTAGATCGGCCCGGTCACCGTCGCGGCCAGCAGGTAGACGGTCACGACCCAGACGTAGAGCTCGTTGCCGGCGAGGTCGGTGACGATGCGCGGCAGCGCCGTGCCCACGACCGTCTGGTCGAGGGCCGACAGGAACATCGTCAGCAGGATGGCGCCGAGGATCTCCATCCTCGCGCGGTGGTCGACGTGCACCGGGGCGTCGTCGACCGGGGGAGCGATTCGGGTCATCAGGACTCCGTGCTGGGTTGGGGTGCGAGCGTCGCGGCGGCCCGCGCGAGGTCGCGCAGCGCGGCCGCGAGCCGGCGCTGCTGGGTCGGGGTCAGGGCGCCGAACAGGCGGCGCAGTCGATCGCGACGACCGGCCTCCATCTCGGCGACGAGGGCACGGCCCGCATCGGTCAGGCCGACGCGGACGATGCGCCGATCCGCCGGATCGGGGGTACGCTCGACGAGCCCGCGCTCGCAGAGCCGATCGACGATGCCGGTCGCGTTCGGGAGCGCCACGCCGAGGTCGTCGGCGAGGCGGCTCATCGAGGTCGGGCCACGCTCCTCGAGGAGCGCGACGGCGTGGAAGCCGATGATGGACAGCCCATGCGCCTGGCAGCGCTCCGCCCACCGCCGCCGCTGCTGGGCGAGCAGCGGCGCGAGCGTCTCGACGAGCTCGTCGACGGAGGTGGGATTGGAAGCC
>DATAJO010000017.1:15000-18384 GCA_036262075.1 Candidatus Limnocylindria bacterium | reverse complement strand
GAGGGTTCTTCCGATCGCCTTGGTATGCTCTACCCGTCTACCTGCGTCGGTTTGCGGTACGGTCGCCGTCAATCTCGCTAGACGCTTTTCTTGCAGGATCGGCTCAGTCGAATCAGCTTTCGCCTTTCATTCGCTTCTCGGAGTTGATGAGAGAGCGGATTTGCCTGCTCTCTCCCCCTACCGGCTTAGACGCACATAGCCAAAGTGCGCTCGACCTACCGTTCCCGGTCACGCCCTTGCTCTCACGATCGCTTCTCACCGGCTGCCTCGACAGCAAGCTGCCTCAGCGCACCGGCGTCCACGATCGCGACACCTTGCGGTGCAAACGATCTCTGGCGGTATCGGAATATCAACCGATTGTCCATCGCCTACGGCTTTCGCCCTCGGCTTAGGCCCGACTAACCCTGAGCGGATTAACCTTCCTCAGGAAACCTTAGACATACGGCGTGCGCGTTTCTCACGCGCATTTCGCTACTCATGCCGGCATTCGCACTTCCGTCCGCTCCAGCCGTCCTCACGGTCGACCTTCACTGCTGACGGAACGCTCCCCTACCACCGCCACGCGCCCGAAGGCGGTGACGATCCGAAGCTTCGGTACCAGACTTGAGCCCCGTTGGATCTTCGGCGCGGAATCACTTGACCAGTGAGCTATTACGCACTCTTTAAATGATGGCTGCTTCTGAGCCAACATCCTGGTTGTCTGAGCAACTCCACATCCTTCCCCACTTAGTCTGGATTTTGGGACCTTAGCTGTCGGTCTGGACTGTTTTCCTTTTGACCACGAAGCTTAGCCCTCGCGGTCTGACTCCCGGGGTCTGAAATCGTGAGATTCGGAGTTTGATTGGGGTTGGTAAGCGGGAAGCCCCCTAGCCCATTCAGTGCTCTACCCTCACGACTGAACCCCCGAGGCTAGCCCTAAAGCTATTTCGGGGAGAACCAGCTATCTCCGAGTTCGATTGGCATTTCACCGCTACCCACAGGTCATCCCCTAGCTTTTCAACGCTAGTGGGTTCGGTCCTTCACGGGACATTACTCCCGCTTCAACCTGCCCATGGGTAGGTCACTCGGTTTCGGGTCTACCCGCTGCGACTATGGCGCCCTGTTCAGACTCGCTTTCGCTACGGCTGCGTCCTTCACGGACTTAACCTTGCCACAGACCGGGTAACTCGCCGGCTCATTCTTCAAAAGGCACGCCATCAGGCTACCCGCCGGCCGAAGCCAACGGACAACACCCTCTGACTGCTTGTAAGCACGCGGTTTCAGGTACTGTTTCACTCCCCTCCCGGGGTGCTTTTCACCTTTCCCTCACGGTACTGGTTCACTATCGGTCGCCAAGAGTATTTAGCCTTGGACGGTGGTCCGCCCGGGTTCCCACATGAAGAGACCTTCCACGTGGTACTCAGGGACACGTCCGGGAGTCGGATCGCTTTCGCGTACGGGGCTGTCACCCTCTCTGGCTGGCCGTTCCAGGCCACTTCTGCTAGCGAACCGATTTGTAACTCCCTGCGGGATCCGCAGCTCCCGCTGGTCGGCCCTACAACACCGCGACTGCAACGGCTGCGACCTATCACGCAGCCACGGTTTGGGCTCCTCCGCTTTCGCTCGCCACTACTCACGGAATGTTCTCTGTTCCTCGAGGTACTTAGATGTTTCAGTTCCCTCGGTGTCCTCGTCACGGTCTATGGATTCAACCGTGCGTCCCTGGGCATTACCCCAGGGGGGTTTCCCCATTCGGAGATCTCCGGATCAACGCTTGCTCGCAACTCCCCGAAGCATTTCGCTGCCTGCCACGTCCTTCGTCGGCTCTTGGCGCCAAGGCATCCACCGCATGCTCTTAGTAGCTTGACCTACGCGTTCACGCGGCTAGCACGGAGCTGGCCTGCGCCACGTTCGGTCGCGTCGGAATTTCCTCGACGAAATCGATGCTTCCACTCTTCGATTGATAAGGTCGCGCACTCGATCGCTCGAGCGCTCGCCGCGCTGGCTCTGTGTGGCCCCCGGTCGGTTCCGCTGTCGCAGGAGCCGATCCGGTCGACGCACGATGACGAGTCGTCACGGCGTCAGCGAGTGTCCGCTGACCGATGAGCGTCACGGCGTGGCGCGCAGCGGTCAAAGGACCGATCGTCTTTGGGCTTGTCACAACGATCGCGAGGACGACCTGGTGGGTCTCCCCGCGAGAGCCGGGCTACTGTACCACCCGTCTCGGGACCGGTCAACACGACCGGAGCGCGGGCTCCGCTCGTTGAACCGGACGACCAGAATAGCACACCCGTTCGATATTGGGAAGCCCCGAAACCGGGATCCGATGGTGGAGATGAGGGGACTCGAACCCCTGACCCCCTCCTTGCAAAGGAGGTGCTCTCCCAGCTGAGCTACATCCCCATCGGCCGTCGAATCGTATCGGCGGGAGCCGATGCGGTCAAAGAGCGACCTACCGGAACACCACCGTCCGACGGCCGTGGAGCAGGACCCGGTGCTCGACGTGCCAGCGCACGGCGCGCGCGAGGGCGACGCATTCGACGTCGCGCCCCACCCGCGCGAGCTCGGCCACGCTGTGGGCGTGGTCGACCCGCGCCACCTCCTGCTCGATGATCGGGCCCTCGTCCAGGTCCTCGGTCACGTAATGCGCGGTCGCGCCGATGAGCTTCACGCCGCGATCGTGCGCCTGCCGGTACGGCCCCGCGCCCTTGAACGAGGGCAGGAACGAGTGGTGGATATTGATCGCGCGGCCGCCGAGCCGGCGGCACGCATCGGCGCCGAGGATCTGCATGAAGCGGGCGAGGACGACGAGGTCGATGCGCTCGCGGTCGACGAGGTCGAGGAGCCGCGCGTCCAGGTCGGGCGCGTCGGGATCGCGCGGGCCCGGCAGGGCGTGGTAGGGCAGGTCGTACGCCTGCGCCAGGCCGGCGAAGTCGTCGTACGGCGAGGCGACGCCGACGATCTCGGCCGCGATGCCGCCGGTCCGCCATCGGTACAGCAGGTCGTTCAGGCAGTGGCCTTCGCGCGAGACGAGGACGAGGAGCCGCGGCCGGATGGCGAGGTCGTGGAGCTGCCAGTCCATGTCGAGCTCGGTCGCCAGCGGCTGGAGCGCCTCGCGCCACGAATCGAGCGAGCCGCCGTCCTCGGCCGCGAACTGGATGCGCATGAAGAAGCGGCCGGCATCGGGGTCGCCGAACTGGTGGCTGTCGACGATGTTTCCGCCTCGCTCGGCGATCCGCCCGGCCACGCCGGCCACGATCCCGCGGCGGTCCGGGCACGACAGGGTCAGGACGAGCAGGGCGGCGGAGCTGCCCCCGTCGGTGGGCACCGATCGGCGCGCTACGGAGGTGTGAGCCGGCGCCGGGGCTCGGGCGGCAGCGGTTTGCCCTCCGGCCAGGCCACCTC
>DATAJO010000017.1:0-10000 GCA_036262075.1 Candidatus Limnocylindria bacterium | reverse complement strand
AGCAGCCTGGCGATGGCCGCGTCATCGGCGAGGCCGACGGCATCGCGGACGTCGTCGACGGTCACGCGCGCGGACGCGTAGGCGAGGACCTGGTCGAGCAGCGACTCGGCGTCGCGCATGCCGCCATCGGCGAGGCGCGCGATGAGGGCGAGCGCCTCCTCATCGGCCTCCGCACCTTCGGCCTCGCAGATGCGAGACAGCTTGCCGACGATCGTGGCCTCGGCCAGGCGGCGGAAGTCGTGGCGCTGGGTGCGGCTGATGATCGTGGCCGGGACCTTGTGGGTGTCGGTCGTGGCGAGGATGAAGACGACGTGGTCCGGCGGCTCCTCGATGAGCTTCAGCAGCGCGTTGAACGCGTGCGAGCTCAGCATGTGGACCTCGTCGATGATGTAGACGCGCTTGCGGAGCTCGGACGGCGAGGTCAGGGCCCGCATGACGAGGTCGCGGGCGTCCTCGACGGCACCGTGCGAGGCGGCGTCGATCTCGATGACGTCGAGGGCGCGTCCCTCGCGGATCGACACGCACGAGGCGCAGGCGTCGCACGGCTCGCCATCGGCGCCGAGGTCCGTGCAGTTGATCGCCTTGGCCAAGATCCGGGCGGTCGACGTCTTGCCCGTCCCCCGCGGCCCGACGAACAGGTAGGCGTGCGCGATCCGGTCGCCGCTCACCGCGCGGCGCAGCGTGGTGACGATCGGGTCCTGCCCGATGAGCTCGGCGAAGCACTGGGCACGGAACTTCCGGTACAGCGCGCGGTGCGGGGCGGCCGCCTGGAGGGCGGCGTCGTGGGCGTCGACGGCGGCGGGATCGGCTGGGGGCATGGCGGGGCCTACCGTACACCGATCGGCTGGGCGCCGTCGGTGCCTGGAATGAGATCGGTCGTGCACCCGGTGTCGAACCGCACCAACCCGCACTCGCCATCGCGCCCGGCTCCGGCCAGGTTGTCCCGCGGCACCCGTCGGCGATCGCTTACCGCTGCTTCCTTCCGGACCTGACGGGGTTCACGGACCAACGCTGCGCGGGACCCGACCTTCAACGTCGAGCTCGATGGTGGTGGGCGAGTGGCACGGGCCTCGACCGGGAATTCAGCTCCGCTGTAGCGGATTGCGGATACAGGGCACCGCTAGTTCCCCGCCTAGCACGACCGGCCGCGATGGTAGGGCCGGGGATGGACGCGGTCAATTCGGGCGCCACGCGGGACCGCGGCGTGGCTCCCATGGAGATGGCGGAGAGGGTGGGATTCGAACCCACGTCGGGTTGCCCCGAACGGCATTTCCAGTGCCGCGCCCTAGGCCTCTAGGCGACCTCTCCCGCGACTGGTCCCGCGACTGGCTGCGGCGCCGATGGTGTGGCCGATGGTGAAGGAATGGCGGAGAGGGTGGGATTCGAACCCACGGTGCTCATCGCACACCGCTTTTCGAGAGCGGCACCTTAAACCACTCGGACACCTCTCCGCGCGCCATCGAGTCTAACGCACCGACCGGCGGGCGCCAAAGGCGGCGTCAGACCGATGCGGACTCCGTGGCGAGGCGACGGACCTCCGACTCCCGGACGCCCGAGACGACCGACAGCTGATGGTCGAGCCCCGGGTGGCGGGCCAGCTGGACGACGCTGCCCGCGGCCCCACGGTCCGGGTCGGGGATGGCGAACACGAGCGAGCGGACGCGGGTCTCGACGAGCGCGCCGGTGCACATCGCGCACGGCTCGTGGGTCGTGAAGATCGTGACCTCGGACAGGCGCCGCGTGCCGAGCTTGCGGGCCGTGGCCTGCAGGGTCAGCAACACCGCGTGCGCCGTCGGGTCGCCCTGGTGGACCGATCGATCATGGTCGCGCGCGATCATCGCGTCGTCGAGGACCGCCACGGCACCGATCGGCTCCTCGCCCTCGTCGGCACCGCGTCGCGCCTCGGCGATCGCCTCCGCCATGAAGAGCTCGTAGTTCATCGGTGCGCCTCCCTCGCGCTCGCGCCCACGGAATCGGTGACGCGATGATGCTCGAGTCTAGCAGAGGCCCCCGATGCGGCCCGACCGGCGGCTGGCTACGATTGCCGGCGCCGGCGCCCGCGGTGTCGCCGGCCCCCGGAGGCACCGCACAGTTGGGAGCCGCACCCATCGATCGCGACCCTCGCAATCCGGCGCCGAGCTGGACTCGCCTCGACACCGGCGTCCTCCTGGCGATCACCGTGGTGGCCGCCGCCCTGCGGCTGGTGAGCCTCGGCCGCCCGGTCGAGCTCGTGTTCGACGAGATCTTCTACGCCCGCGACGCGTGCTGGTACGTGTTCGGCTCCGAGGCGACCTGCGGCATCACCGATCTCGCCTCGCGCGCCCATCCGCCGCTCGGCAAGTGGCTCATCGGCTCGGGCATCGCGCTCTTCGGCTACGAGCCCTTCGGCTGGCGCGTGGCCGCGGCGATGGCCGGAACGCTGAGCGTGGCGCTGGTCTATCTCCTCGCCTGGCGGCTGCTCCGGGGGTCGGTGAGCGGGATGCCGCTGACGATCGGCGCTTCAGCGGCGGCAGGGCTGATGGCGATCGACCTGCTCGCGCTCGTGCACTCGCGGGTGGCGATGCTCGACGCCTTCATCGCGCTGTTCGTCATCGGCGCCGTGCTGGCGGCGGTGCTCGACCGCGACCGGCCGCGTGACCGCGAGGACCGCCCGTGGTGGTCGCGACTGACCCTCGGCCGGCCGTGGCTCGTGGTCTCCGGCGCCTGCATCGGCGCAGCGGCGGCGGTGAAGTGGTCGGGCGCGTACGTCGCGCCGGCGATCGTCGGCCTGGTCGTGATCTGGGCCATCCTGGATCGGCGGCGGGCGGAGCCCGAGGCGTCGTGGGGCCGGTGGCTCAGGGGGGCTCTCCGGCGAGAGGGGCTGCCGGCGATCGTGGCGCTCGGCGTCGTCCCGGTCCTCGTCTACGTGGCGAGCTACACCGGGCGCATGCCCGGCGAGCTGCTGGCGGGACCGTGGGATCCCGGATCGGTCTGGAACGGGATCTGGCAGCACCAGCGGGCGATGCTCGACTTCCACACCCAGCTCGGCGGCAACCACCCGTACCAGTCGCCGCCCTGGGCCTGGCCGCTGCTCCAGCGCCCGGTGGCCTACTGGTTCGCCGACGAGGGCACCACGTACCGCGAGATCCTGGCAATGGGCAATCCCCTCGCCTGGTGGCCGGGGCTGCTGGCGTTGGTGGCGCTGGTCGTGACCTGGGCGCGATCGGGCTGGGGCTGGCTGCGACCCGAGCCGGTCATCCTCGGAGCGGCCGGCGCCACGTTCCTCCCCTGGCTCGTCCTGTCCGGCGACCGCAGCCAGACCTTCCTGTGGTACTTCCTGCCGACCGTTCCCTTCCTCTACCTCGCCCTCGGCTGCCTCGCCGCGTGGGCCTGGGCATCGGCTCGCGGATGGGCGCGGGCGGGGGTTGCCGTCGTCGGCGCGGCGATGCTCGCCGGCTTCGTGTTCTGGCTGCCGCTGGCCACCGCGCTGCCGCTCGATCCGGACGGCTGGCGCATGCGGATGCTGTTCACCGATTGCGATCGGCCCGACGGCGTCATCGGGGAGCTGCCGGACGACTCGTCGAGCCAGGGCACACCGCCCGAGGGATGGTGCTGGATCTGAGCCGATGACTCCGTGGCGTGCACCCGGTCTCATCGGTACCCACAAGACAGGAGGCCGACCGATGGCACCGACACCGCGCGAGACGAAGAACCTCGACATCTACGGCGCACTGCCCCTCGAATGGGAGCGCGTGGCCGCGGCCCTCGACGGCATCAGGGACATTCCCATCGCCGACTCGGCCAGCCATTACTGGCTCGGCACGACGCGCCCCGATGGCCGCCCGCACCTCGCCGGCGTCGGCCTCGTGTGGGACGACGGCCGCTTCTACCTCGCCTCGGGCGCTGGGACGCAGAAGTCGAAGAACCTCGCGCACGATCCGCGCTGCACGGTGAGCATCGCCGCGCCGGGATACGACATCGTGGCCGAGGGCGAGGCGCGGATCGTCCGGGACGACGCCGAGCTGCATCGGATCGCCGAGCTGTTCAGCGACTGGGGTCCCGAGGTCCGCGACGGCGCGTTCTGGCACGAGTTCAGCGCGCCGAGCGCCGGGCCGCCGCCGTGGGACGTCTACGAGATCACGCCGACGACGTACTACGCGGTCGGCGGCAGCGACCCGAGCGGCGCGACACGCTGGCGGATGTGAAGAGAGTGGCGTGCCCGAGAGGACTCGAACCTCCGACCTTCAGGTCCGCAACCTGACGCTCTATCCACTGAGCTACGGGCACCCGGGACACCGATCCGTGCGGGGCGGATCCGGTGGTGGCGGAGAGGGAGGGATTCGAACCCTCGGAAGAGGAAACCCCCTTCAACGGTTTAGCAAACCGCCGCACTAGGCCACTATGCGACCTCTCCGGACGCGGCCGATGATAGCATGGACCTCGCCCCGGACGAACCGCCCGACCCTGGGTTCGGCGTCCCCGGCGACACCTTCGAAGTACCGATCTGAGATGCCTGCTACCCGTCTACCGCTCATCGGATATCCCTTGACCGATACGCCCCAGGAGGGCGTCCTTCGGGCTGCGCTGGAGTCGGTCGGCAGCGGCATCCAGATCGAGCATTGGGAGCGCCGCCCGCACCAGCTGGCCGATGCGCTGGCCGAGATCCGCGCCTCCGACGAGTTCGCCGGCGCGCTCATCGCATCGCCGCACAAGGAGAAGGCTCCCCCGCTCTCGGACGCGCTGTCGGACGACGCCCGGGCCACCGGCGCGGTGAACGTCTTCCTTCGCGCCGATGGCCGCCTGCGCGGCCACAACACCGATGCCGACGGCGTCCGCGCCGGCCTCGAGGCGATCCTGCCCAAGGTCCGCGGCAAGTGGCCGCGCAACGCGGTCGTGCTCGGCGCCGGAGGCGGCGCACGGGCCGTGGTGGCGGTCCTCATCGGCTCCAACTTCCAGCACGTCGTCGTGTTCAACCGCCATCTCCATCGGGCGGAGGCGCTCGTCGCGCATTTCGCGCGCTCGTCGCGGCACATGGAGCTCCGCGCGCGGCCGTGGCACGAGGCGATCCTTGAGGCCGAGCTTGCGCGCGCGGAGCTGCTGATCAACGCCAGCGGCATCGGGACGGACGGCAGCTCGCCGATCCCCGTCGAGCTCGTGCCGCCGGAGCGCTATGTCCTCGATCTCGTGCTCGTGCAGGGCTCGACCGCGCTCATGGAGGCCGCGACGAGCCAGGGCGGGACGGCGGCGAACGGCCAGGGCGCGTTCCTGGCATCGGCGGCCCAGACGGTCCGGCTGCTCACCGGCACGACGCCCTCGACCGAGACGCTGCGCACCGCGCTCGCGAGCGAGCTCGGGATGCCGGAGGAGAGCGTCGCCGTCGTCGTCGGCGACTGACGCGAGCGGGCCACCGCACCGCATCGGCGCTGCGTAGACTCGGGGCCGATGTTCTACGCCAACGGCTGGGTCCACGTCATCGCCGGCTGCATGTTCTGCGGCAAGACCGACGAGATGCTGCGCCTCCTGCGTCGGTTCTCGATCGCCGGACGGCGCGTGATCCTCGTCAAGCCGCGCCTCGACACCCGGACCGATGCGGTCACCGTCGTCTCGCGCTCGGGCGCCCAGCACCAGGCGGTCACGGTCGACACGTCCGACGAGATCGAGGCCGAGGTCGCCGACGCGGACATCGTGGCCATCGAGGAGGGGCAGTTCTTCGACGAGCGATTGCCCGACGTCGTCGAGCGGCTGGCGGGCGCCGGCAAGCAGGTCGTGGTCACCGGCCTCGACCGCGATTTCCGGGGCGTGCCGTTCGGCACGATGCCCCGCCTCCTGGCGCTCGCCGATCAGGTGACGAAGCTCACCGCGATCTGCATGGTGTGCGGCGAGCCGGCGACGCGCACGCAGCGGCTGATCGACGGTCAGCCGGCGCCGGCGGACTCGCCGCTCATCCTCATCGGGGGCATGGGCGACGAGTCGTACGAGGCTCGCTGCCGCCTCCACCACGAGGTCCCGGCTTCCACGGATTGACCTTCGTGGCACGCAGGTTGCGAGCGTGATGCGTGCCCCACCTGGCCGTGCCGCGAGGTGATCCTCGCTGCCGTGCCCGGGGTACTTCAGGTAACAACAGCGCACCAAGGATCACCATGCACCGATACATCCTCACCTTCGTCCTCCTCCTCGCCCTCGCGGCGTGCAGCTCGTCGGGCGGTGGAGACGGCGAATCCGCGGGGACGTCGACCGGTGCCGGGTCGAGCGCCGACGCATCGGCTCCTGCCGACGCGTCGGACGCAGGGTCGACCGGGCCGGCCGGGGAGGCGTCCGCCGCCTGCACCGAGGCGTTCGCACCGATCGCCGAGATGAACCTCGAGTCCACGTCCGACCTGGGCGACCTCGCCGAGGTCGAGGCCACGGTCGAGAACTGCGAGTCGATCGACGACTGGATCGCTGGCGCCGAGGCGGCCGTGGGCGACGACGTCAACCCGTCCACCGCGCGCCTCCTGCTCGGGATCCGCTGCAACGATCCCGGCCTGAGCAACACCCCGATCTGCCAGGAGCTCGCCAACTCCTGACCCGTCAAAACCCGCGACGTTCGCCGGCACGGCGAATGACGTAGCGCGGCCCGGGCGCATGTCGCCCGGGCCGCTCGGCGTTCTGCGCGTCGTTCTCGTTCAGGGCTGGCGGGATGATCTCCGCGTTGCCAGTACCGCCCGCCCCGCGACGGAGACCTGACCGATGATCGACCGTGTCCTCACCGGCCCCGCCCCTGCTCCGGGCCTCACCCTGACGCTGACGGTGATCCGCGGCGGCCGTTCCGAGTCGCGGCCCGCCGACGGATGGTGGGAGCGCCGCTCGCGGATGCGGCAGATCGTGGGTGGCTGCCCGGATCACTGGTGGAGCAATACCGCTCCCCGCACCGGCCGCTGCACCTGCGACCGCTTCACCGGCTGACCGATCTGGCGGAGGGGGTGGGATTCGAACCCACGGTGGGTTGCCCCACGGCGGTTTTCAAGACCGCTGCATTCGTCCGCTCTGCCACCCCTCCGGCGGCCGAATTGTACGGTGGCTGCCCGTTCCCCGGCATCGGCAGCGTCGGAGTATCGTGCGGCTCACACCGACCGAGGGCCCGGCGTTCCATCGGCGTGAAGAGGAGCAACCGCCGATGACGACCGCCGCAACCGACCGCGCCCGCGAGACGACCGCACCGACCACCGATTGGCTGGCCCTGGGGGCGGCGCTCGTCACCGTCGTCCTGTGGGCATCGGCCTTCGTCGGCATCCGGGCCGTGGCCGACGACCTCGATCCGGGTCCGTTCGCCTTCGGCCGGCTGCTCGTGGCGAGCGCCGCGCTCGCGCTCCTCGTCGCGATCCGCAGGCCGGCGATGCCGCAGACGCAGCGCGAGTGGCTCCTCATCGGCGCATCCGGCGTCGTCTGGTTCGGCCTCTACTTCCTCGTCCTCAACGCCGGGGAGGGGCTCGTCGACGCGGGAACCGCGGCGATGCTCGTCAACGTCGGGCCGATCCTCATCGCCATCCTGGCCGGCGTGTTCCTCCAGGAGGGGTTCCCGCCACGCCTCCTCATCGGCTCGATCATCGCCTTCTCGGGAACGATCGTCATCGCCGCCGCGACCGGCATCGGTGGCGTGGGTGAGGCGGCGCCGGTCGGGGTGCTGCTCTGCCTCGCGGCGGCCGTCGCGTATGCCGCGGGCGTCACGATCCAGAAGCCGGCCGTCCGAACCGTGCCCGCGCTCACCGTCACCGCGATCGCCTGCTGGGTCGGCACGCTCGTCACGCTGCCGTTCTCGATCGGCCTGGCGGGCGCGGCCGCGGATGGGGCGCTGAACGGCGAAACGATCGCCTGGATCGTCTACCTCGGAGTCTTTCCCACCGCCGTCGGCTTCGTCACCTGGGCCTTCGCGCTGAACCGCACGAGCGCCGGACGCCTGGGGAGCACGACGTACCTCGTGTCGCCGATCGCGATCGTCATGGCCTGGCTGCTCCTGGGCGAGGTGCCGCCGGTGCTCGCCATCCTGGGTGGCGCGCTGGCGATCCTCGGCGTCGTCGTGGCTCGCGGCTCGGGCCGACCGGCGCTCAGCCTCCGTCGGCGCCCCGCCTGACCAACGACAGGCCCTTGCGGGCGGGGCGGACAATACGGCGCACGTCCAACCCGAGCTGGAGCGCCGAGCATGAACACCGCCGCCGAGCCGGCGCCGTCTCCGACACAGCGCGGCCGCTCGCGGACGCTGCTCGTCGCCGCCGTCGTCCTCCTCGTGGTCGGGGCGATCGCCGGGGCCTACCTCGACTGGATCTGGTGGACGCCGACGTCGGGCATCATCGTCACGCTCGCCGCCGGAGCGCTCCTGATCGTCGCGCTCGTGACCTGGCTGACGCGCATCCCGCAGGCGCGTGCGGCCGCGGTCGGCATGGCCGCGCTCGGCATCGGCGGCCTGCTGGGACAGAACTTCGGTCCGGCGCGCGAGCCGCTCACGATCGTCGACGGGCAGATGACGGTCACGCTCACGAGCCCGGAGGGCTACACCGTGGAGGGCAACGCGGCGTACTGCTCCACGACGCCCAGCGGCTCGAACTTCTACGTCACCGCCGACGACGGCCTGATCGTTCGGGACCCCGCTCGCCCGGACGTGCGGAACGGGCTGTCGGTCAGCGTCTCGAAGGGCGACATGTGGAACCGCGGCAGTCCCCGCGGCGACGCGCTCACGCTGATCGCGACGTACACCGATGGCGGGCCGTACGAGGCGGACGATGCGCCGTCGACGGTGCAGATGGTATCCACGCTCGACAGCCGGCTCGAGGGCACCGCCACGCAGGCGAGCGGCCGGCTCGAGTTCAGCGGGCTGGTGGCCGACGAGGTGCTGAGCCCCGGCGTCCTCGACACGATTCCGCTGGCGGGCACGATCGAATGGACGTGCGACGTGGAGGCGGCACAGCCCTAGGCGCGCCCCGGGCGCAGCCGCCGGCGCGGTTGAGGCCGCAGGCGCCGGTTCAGCCCGCGGCGATGCGGTCGCGGCCGCCGAGGTACGGACGCAGGGCCTCCGGCACGACGACCGAGCCGTCCGGCTGCTGGTGCGTCTCGAGGAGGGCGGCCATCGTCCGCGGCAGCGCAAGCCCCGACCCGTTGAGGGTATGGACCAGCTCGGGCTTCGCGCCCGGCTCAGGCCGATGGCGAATCGCCATGCGTCGCGCCTGGTAGTCGCGGAAGTTGCTCACGCTGCTGACCTCGAGCCAGCGCTCCACGCCCGGCGCCCAGACCTCCAGGTCGTACTTCCTGGCCTGCACGAAGCCCATCTCGCGCGTGCTCATGAGCACGACGCGGTAGGCGAGGCCGAGGCGCTGGAGGAGGATCTCGGCGCGCTCGGTCATCCACTCGAGCTCGGCCTCGGAATCGGCCGGCGCGGTGAACGAGACCATCTCGACCTTGTCGAACTGGTGGACCCGGAGGATGCCGCGCGTGTCGCGGCCGGCGGCGCCGGCCTCGCGCCGGAAGCAGGGCGAGTAGGCCGCGTACCGGATCGGCAAGGAGCCCGGCTCCAGGATCTCGTCGCGGTGGAGGTTCGTGACCGGCACCTCGGCGGTCGGGACCAGGTACAGGTCGTCGCGCGTGACGACGTACATCTGGTCCTCCTTGTCCGGGATCTGGCCGGTGCCGGTGGCCGATGCGGCGTTCACGACGGCGGGCGGCCAGACCTCGGTCATCCCGTTCTCACGGGTGTGGACGTCGAGGAACCAGCCGATGAGCGCGCGCTGGAGGGCCGATCCGTCGCCGAGGTAGACCGGGAAGCCGGAGCCCGCCACCTTCGCGCCACGGGCGAGGTCGAGCATGCCGGCCGCCTCGGCGATCTCCCAGTGCGGACGCCGGTCGTCCTTCGGCAGCTGCTCGCCCCAGGTCCGGACGGTCCGGTTCGCCTCCTCGCCGCCGACCGGGACGTCGGGGTCGGCCGGGTTCGGGATGCGGAGCAGCGCATCCTCGAGCTCGGCCTCGACGGTCGCGAGCTCGGCGTCGATGGCGT
>DATAJO010000016.1:0-124020 GCA_036262075.1 Candidatus Limnocylindria bacterium | reverse complement strand
GAGGAGGCGCGGCTGGAGTTCGAGGCCTCCCGCGCCGGGCAGTTCCCGATCGAGATCCATCCCGCCGACGACCCGCGCGGCGTCGAGGTCGGCATCCTCACCGTGTATGCGACCTAGCGCGCGCGCCCTGGCCGGCGCGCTGGCCGCAGCCGTCGCCCTCGCCACCATCCCCGGCACGGCGCTCGGCCATGCCCTGGGCGAGACGTTCCAGCTGCCCGTCCCGCTGGCCCTGTACCTCGGCGGCGCCGCGGCCGCCGTGGCGGCCTCGTTCGTCGTCACCGCCCTCGTCGCGCGGCGCGTCGGCGAGCCGTCCTACCCGACCCGCCCGGTGCCGACCGCGATCGCCTCGATCGCGCGCCTCGTCCTCCAGACGCTCGGGCTGGTGTGGTGGTACGGCGCGATCCTCGCCGGCTTCCTCATCGGCGACATCTCGCTCCTGCCCGCGGCGCTGTTCTGGGTCGGCATCTGGGTCGGCCTGCCGATCGTCGCCGTGCTGCTCGGCAACCCGTGGCCGTCGCTCAGCCCGTTCCGCACGACGTTCGCCGAGCTCGAATGGCTCGGCAGGCGCATCGGCTTCGAGCGCCTCGACGCCGGGCTGCGCTACCCGCCGGGACTCGCGCGCTGGCCGGCCGTGGCGCTCCTCGCCATCGGCCTGTGGGGCGAGCTCGTCCTGCCGGGTGGCGCCACCGCCGCGACTGTCGCCTGGCTCCTCCTCGGGTACACCATCCTCACCCTGGTCGGGATGACCCTGTTCGGGCAGGTCGCCTGGCTGCGCCACGCGGAGCTGTTCGAGGTCATGCTCGGCTGGTTCGGCAGGCTCGGGCCGATCGGCCGGCGGGTCGTGGTGCCGACGGTGTGCGAGGGCTGCCACGAGGACTGCCGTCCTGACCGATGCATCGACTGCCCCGAATGCGCCACCGCCGCCGATGACGACGAGCGGCAGCCCATCCTCCGCCCCTGGATCGTCGGCCTCGCCGAGGTCGACCGCGCCGGCTGGTCCGACGCCGCGTTCATCGTCCTCGCCCTGGCCGGCGTGACCTTCGACGGCATGGAGGAGACCGCCTTCGGCGCGCGCCTGCTCGCCTTCGTCCAGCCGATCGTCATCAACCTCCTCGGCCCGACCGCCAATGCCTTCACCCTGGCCGATACGGTCGTCTTCCTCGTCGTCGTGGTGGCCTTCTTCGTCGCCTTCCTCGTCGTCGTCTGGATCACCCACGCCCTGGCCGATCCATCCACCCGACGCCCGCTGGCCGATACCGCCGGCGCCTACGCCGCCACGCTGCTGCCGATCGCCGGCGGCTACCTCATCGCCCACTACCTGACCGCGGTGATCCAGGTCGTCGTTTGGCTGCCCGACCTCCTCGCCGATCCGCTCCTGAGCTTTGCCCCGCCCATCGACTGGATCCCGATCGAGCTCGTCTGGTACGTCAGCGTCGTGGCCATCGTCGGTGGCCACGTGGCGGCGATCGTCCTCGCCCATCGCCACGCCCTGCGCGACGCGCCCGCCCGCCCGGTGCTCACCGGACTGCCCATGGTCGCCCTGATGATCGGCTACACCGTACTCAGCCTGTGGATCATCGCCCAGCCGATCGTCATCGAGCCGGGCACCGCGCCGCCCGCCGCCGTCGTCCACCACTGAGGGCCTGCAGGGGGCGTGCAGGGCGTGCAGGGCGTGCGGGGCGTGCGGGGGCGTGCGGGGGCGGACCAGCCCGCGCTGGGCCCGCGCTGGCCCGTTCTGGCCCGTGCTGGCCCGCGATATATCGGTGGAATTGCGCCGGAGCGGCCACTCGGGCGCGGTTTGGCCGATATATCGGTCACCGGGGAGCGTGAGGTGCGCCCGAGGACCCGCTTCCGGCGTCCAGATGAACGATAAATCGCTCAGATGCAGCCCGAGTTGGGCCTCAGGCGCGGTTCGGTCGATTTATCGCTGAGCTGCAGCCCGAGCTGGGTCTCCGGCGCGGTCCCGTCGATTTATCGCTGAGATGCAGCCCGAGCACGGTCTCAGGCGCGGTTCCGTCGATATATCGCTTGGATATGCGCCGGAACGGTGCCTCTCGGGGCCACTCGGGCGCGGTCCACGCTCCACTCCCTGCGATTTATCGACCGAATGTCGCCAGAACCCGCCGTCCGGCGCCATTCCACCGATATATCGCGGCGGCGCCCCGCTCAGCCCCGCCTGACAGGGTGCGGCGTCTCGTCTAGGCTCGCCCCGTGACCGAGGTCTCGATGGCCGTGGCGTTCGCGGCCGGCGCGCTCAGCTTCCTGTCCCCGTGCGTGCTCGCGCTCGTGCCGGTGTACCTGGCGTTCCTGGGGACTGCCGCGGCGACGCCGACCTCCACCGGAACCCCATCGGCCATGGCGGTGAGCCGCGGCGAGATCCTGCCGCAGGCGCTGCTGTTCATCCTCGGCTTCAGCCTCGTGTTCATCGTGGTCGGGACCTCGATCGGGCTCATCGGGCAGCCGCTGTTCGCGGTTCCCGCCGCGCGCCAGGTGGCCGGCATCGTCGTCATCGGCCTCGGCCTGCTGACGACCGGGATGTTCGGGCCGGTCCTGGATCGGCTGCGCATCGGCCTCGACCCGGATGTGCTGCCGGCCGCGCGGTCGCTGCGCGCGGTGAGCCTCGGCGCGTTCGTCGCCGTGGGCTGGACGCCATGCATCGGCCCCGTCCTCGGCGCGATCCTGACGATGGGGGCCTCGAGCGGATCGGCGCCGGTGGTGGCGCTGCTGCTGACCGCGTATTCGATCGGCCTGGCCGTGCCGTTCCTGGCCGCCGCCCTGGCGCTCCCCCGCCTCCGACCGCTGCTCGAGCTGCTGCGCCGCCATCACGCGGCGGTGCGGGTCATCACCGGGCTGCTGATCGTCGGCATCGGCGTGCTGATCTTCCTCAACGCCTTCGCGCGCCTCGCGACGCTGTTCACGTTCGCGCTCTAGCCACGGGCCGGCGTCAGCGGCCCTCGGGCGAGGCCGGGGCGACGTCGGCCGCCGCGCGCGCCTCGAACGCCCAGCGGAACGCGAGGGCCGCGAGCGCCGCGCCGATGAGCGGACCGATCCACCACACGTACCAGTTGTCGAACTCTGCGGCTGCGACAGCCGGGCCGAACCAGCGGGCCGGGTTCATCGAGCCACCGGTGAGCGGTCCGCCCATGAGGATGTCCGCGGCAACCGCCAGGCCGATGGCCAGGCCCCCGATCTTCGGTCCGCGCGGATCGATGGCCGTGCCGAACACCGCGACGAGCAGGAGGACGGTGAGGATGGCCTCGATGACGATGCCGGCCACGGGCGTGATGCCCTCGGCGAGCGCCGGGGTGCCGAGCGTGCCCCACGAGGACTCCGGGAAGACGACCCGCAGCGCGAGCGCCGCGATGACCCCGGCCGCGAGCTGAACGAGCACGTAGAGGCCCGCGAGGCCGGCACCGATGCGACCGGCGAGGAATACGCCGAACGTCACCGCCGGGTTGAAATGACCGCCCGACACCGCGCCGAGCGCCGAGACGAGCACCGCCAGCGCGAGGCCATGAGCGAGGGCCACGCCCAGCAGCCCGCCACCGCCGTCACCGGTGTGCTGGCCCATGACGACGGCGCCCATGCCGACGAAGAAGAAGAGGAACGTGCCGAGCGCCTCGGCGGTGAGGGCGGACGCGGTGGGCGGGACGCGCATGTCGGACCTCCAGTGCTCCGGATCTCCTCCGAGCCGATGAGACGGCTGGGCCGGGTCATCCTAGCGTGCGCGAATGGGCTCAGGTGGCCCCCGCCGGCTCGGCGCGCCGCCGCAGGCCCTGGGCGATGGCCTCGACCTCGCGCGTCGTGACGCCGAAGCGCCGGAGCGTGTAGCGCGCCATCTGGACAGCGAGCTCGCGCTCGCCCTCCACCGTCTGCGAGGCGCCCACCTCGAGCAGCCGGCGCGCCTCCTCGGGGGTCTCGACCCGCGCCACGACCTCGATCTTCGGATTGACGCGCTTGGCGTAGTCGACCGCGAACTCGGCCGCCGGGGGGTCGTACGCGGCGAAGACGAGGACCCGGGCCCGCTCGATGCCGGCGTGCTTCAGCAGCTCGGCATCGGCGATGTCGCCGTAGAAGGCCTGGATGCCGCGCTTGCGGAGCGCCTCGACCGTGCGCCGATCCTCCTCGACGACCACGTACTTGAATCCGCGTGCCTCGAGCGCACGGGCCACGGTGCGCCCGACCCGGCCCCAGCCACACAGGATGGCGTGGCCGCTCAGCGGCTCGTGGCCCGGCTCGGGACGCGACAGCTCGCGGGAGCCGCGGTCGAGCAGCCGGCGGAGCCTGGGTCGCGCCTTCAGCCAGCGGTCGACCGGGTCGACGAGAGCGAAGATGAACGGGTTGAGGGTGATCGACAGGATCGCGGCCGCCACGACGAGCTGGTAGGCCTCCTCGGGCATGAGGCCCGCGCTGACGCCGGCGGTGACGAGGATGAAGCTGAACTCGCCGACCTGCGCGAGCCCGGCGGCGACGGTCAGCCCGGTGCGGATCGGATAGCCGAGTGCGACGACGATGCCCATGGCCGCGGCCGCCTTGCCGACGACGACCAGGGCGAGCACGGCGAGCACCGCCAGCGGGTGCTCGATCAGATAGGCGGGGTCGAGGAGCATTCCGACCGACACGAAGAACAGCACCGCGAACGCGTCGCGCAACGGCAGGGCATCGGCGGCGGCCTTGTGCGACAGGTCGGTCTCGCCGACGACCGTCCCGGCCAGGAACGCCCCGAGCGCGAGCGAGACGCCGAAGATCGCGCTCGACGCGAACGCGATGCCGAGCGCCACGGCCAGCACGCCGAGGGTGAACATCTCCTGCGAGCCCTCGTGCGCGACCTGCACCAGCAGCCACGGCACGACCCGCGTCCCGGCCACGACCATGACCGCCGCCAGCGCCCCGGTCTTGAAGACGGCCTCGGCCAGCGCCGGCAGCGCATCGGTCCCGTCGCCGTTGCCCGACCCGGTGAGGAGCGCGAGCGTCGGCAGCAGGACGAGGACGAGGACGGTGAAGATGTCCTCGACGATGAGCCAGCCGACGGCCGCGCGCCCGTGGATGGTGTCGAGCGCGTTGCGCTGGATGAGCGCGCGCAGCAGGACGACGGTGCTCGCCACCGACAGCGACATGCCGAGCACGAGCCCGGAGACCAGGTCCCAGCCCAGCAGGTTGCCCAGTCCGATGCCGAGGAGCGTGGCGATCGTGCTCTGCACGATCGCGCCGGGAATGGCGATCCCGCGCACGGCGAGGAGATCGCGGAGGCTGAAGTGAATGCCCACGCCGAACATGAGCAGGATCACGCCGATCTCCGCCAGCTCGCTTGCGATCTCCTGGTCGGCGACGAGGCCCGGCGTGAAGGGCCCGAGGGCCACGCCCGCGACGAGGTAGCCGACGATCGAGGGCAGCTTCAGCCGGCGCGCGATGAGCCCGGCGATGAACGCCGCGCTCAGCCCGAGGGCGATGGTGGTGATGAGGGCGCCGCCGTGCTCCACGGACTCTCCCGGCAAGGGTGTTGGGTGCCGGCGTCCGTCGGCGGGATGGGCCGGCGTGGCCCGAGGAGTGTAACCGCCAGCAGGGAATCGGTCCGAACGACCCCCTCGGCTATCCTGTCGCCATGCCGACGATCCCCAGCGGCACGGTCACTTTCGCCTTCACCGACATCGAGGGCAGCACGGCCCTCCTGAAGCGACTCGGCGACCGATACGCCGATGTGCTGGCGCAGCATCGGCGCATCCTCCGCGGCGCCTTCGAGGCGCGCGACGGCCAGGAGATCGACACCCAGGGCGACGCGTTCTTCTTCTCGTTCCCGCGCGCCCGCCAGGCGGTCGCCGCGGCGGTCGAGGCCCAGCGCGCCCTCGCCGAGGCCCAGTGGCCCGATGGCGTCGAGGTCCGCGTCCGCATGGGCCTCCACACCGGCGAGCCGCTCGTCGGCGAGGAGGGCTACACCGGGCTCGACGTCGTGCGCGCCGCCCGCATCGCCGGATCCGGCCGCGGTGGCCAGGTCCTCCTGTCCGAGACGACCCGCGCCCTCGTCGGGACGAATCTCCCCGACGGCGTGAGCGTTCGCGCCCTCGGCGCGCAGCGGCTCAAGGACCTCGACGAGCCGGAGCCGATCTACGAGCTCGTCGTCCCCGGCCTCACGCCCGAAGCCGAAGCGGCGCCTGCGCCGCGGCCTGCGGCGCCCGACGTGCCGCCCGACGCGCCAGAAGCCGGGTTCCTCGGGGACTTCACCCGTACGCTGCGCGAGGAGCTGCGCCGAGCGGCGACCGACGCCGACTCCGATCCCGACCTCGAGGGGTCGAGCTTCGGGGCCGCCCTCAGCCGGCAGATCCTCGGCGACGTCTCGCGCAGCATCGTCGAACGGACCCGCGACGCGGCTCGGCGCCGCGACCGGGGTGACCGCTGACATCGGTCACGCGGAGGCCGGGCGAGAAACTGATTGCGTGGTAAACTACCTGCGATGATTGCCGAACCCGCGCCCAACACCACGCCCGCCGGCCGAATGCCGACCCTGTACCTGGGGCACGGCGCTCCCCCGCTCCTCGAGGAGCCCGAGTGGATGGCGGCATTCAAGGCCTGGACCGATGGCCTGCCGCGGCCGAAGCAGATCCTCATCGTATCGGCGCACTGGGAGTCGGCGCCGGTCACCGTGAGCGCGACGACGCCGGTCCCGCTGGTGTACGACTTCTACGGCTTCCCGGAGCACTACTACCGGCTGCGCTACGACGCGCCGGTCGCGCCCGACCTCGCCGAGAAGGTGGCGGCGCTCATGCCGGACGGCGAGCCGGTCCACCAGATGCCGAACCGCGGCCTCGACCACGGCGCCTGGGTCCCGCTCATGGCGATGTACCCCGACGCCGACATCCCGGTCCTCCAGATGTCGATGCCCGATCTCGACCCGCAGCACCTGTTCGAGCTCGGCCGCCGGCTGGCGCCGCTGCGCGACGAGGGCGTGCTCATCATCGGCTCGGGCTTTCTCACCCACGGGCTACCGTTCATCCACGAGTACATGCGCGGCAAGCCGGGCGCGCCCGCCTGGTCGGCCGAGTTCGACGCCTGGGCCGCCGAGGCGCTGGGGCGCGGCGACGTCGACGAGCTCATGGCCTTCCGCGAGAAGGCGCCGGGCATGCCGTACGCGCACCCGACCACCGAGCATTTCGCACCGCTGTTCGTCGCCCTCGGCGCGGCTACCAAGGCCGATGCGCCCCCCGACACGAAGATCGACGGCTTCTGGTACGGCCTCGCCAAGCGCTCCATCGAGCTCGGCTGACGCCGGCCTACGTCATTTGTCGCGTGCCCGCATTCGGGCAGCCGCGTACAACGGAGGGACCGCGGGATGACTTCCGCGACGCACGCACCTCTTGTTGCCCTGGGGGAATCCGGCGTCCCGTCCCGCACGTAGGAGGTGCCCCACCCATGCGTCAGGTCTCCACTCCCCTCGCCCGTCGGGCCGTCGGCGCCCTGCTCGCGACGATGCTGCTCGCGCTGAGCGCTGCGGCGGTCGCCGCCGGTGAGATCACCGGCAACGGCAAGTCGACTGCCGCGCCAGCTCACGCGAACTCCATCTGCGCGTTCTCCGGCCAGGAGGACCTTCAGTGGTTCTTCGACGACGACAACACCATGCCGAAGCCGCAGCCGACGCGGGGTGAGCCGGGGCATGCGCAGTCGTGGGGCCAGATCCCGAAGTTCGTCCGTGACAACATCCTCGCGCCCGAGGAGCATCCGGGGAATTCCTGCAACGGGAACCACGGGTTCCTCGCCGGCGGCCACTGATCACCAACGTACCGGGCGGTGCTCGTCACCGCCCGGTCATCCGGTCCTTACCTTGGTGAACGCGCCGGCCAGCCCTGCCGGCTCGACGACGCGCTGGCTGTCCACAACAGCCGCCCCTCCGAACGCGTCTGTGGGGCAGATTGTCCTCACAGATGCCACGCCGATGAGGCCTCGGACCGAACAGTTCGACGCTCAGGCGCATCTGGTGGGTAGACGGAGGGACATCACCGCTGAACCTCGTGGAACGCGCCCGGGCTCGCGATGCCGATGCCTTCGAGCTGCTCGTCGAAGAGCACCTCGCGGGCATCCACCGCATCGCCGTGGCCATCGTCGGTCCCGCCGATGCCATGGACGTGACCCAGGACACGTTCGTCGCCGCCTGGCAGCAGCTCCCGCGGCTGCGGAACGCCGATGCGTTCGCCGGCTGGCTACGGCGGATCGGGGTCAACGCGGCGCGACAGTGGCTGCGACGGACGAGGCGACGGCGCGAATGGGGGTCGCTCGAGGAGAACCAGGGCCCGATGGTGGACGCAAGCGAGGGGCAGCGCGACTTCCGCACGGCTGTCGAGGCCCGGGCGCTCATCGAGCCGGCCATCGAGCGGCTGACCCCTGACCAGCGCGCGATCCTCGCGCTGCACTACACGCTCGGATACTCCATCGCCGATGCGGCCGATGCGCTGGACATTCGCGTCGGCACCGCGAAATCGCGATTGAATGCCGCCCTGCGGTCGCTGCGGTCGGCGATCGACCCGGCTGCCGCCGATGGCGAGGCCGAGGCCGAGATCGAGGCAACGTCATGAACGACGAGCAGATCATCGAGTACCTGCGCACGCGCCACCGCACCCACTTCGACCCGCCTGCCGACGCGCTGGCGTCGGTGATGAGCGCCATCCGGGATGCACCGCCGCGCCGCTCGCTTTTCGCGTCCGTGATGCCCATCGCGGCGGCCGTGAGCATCGGCCTCGTCCTTCTCGTCGTGGCCATCGGTGTCGTGCCGCGCATCGGCCTCGTTCCCGACGCCAGCGCCTCGCCCGACCCTTCAGTACCGCCGACCGAAGCGGTTGCCACACCCCCGGTGAGCCCATCCCCCACGGCGAGCGTTCGACCGGCTCAGTCGCTGGTCCAGCCAGGCGACACGGCCACCCTGGCGGCCACGGACAGCCACGGTGAGTGGGGCACGATTCGCCTCGAGCGCGGCGACGAGCTCGGTGGCTATCCCGACGCGGAAATCCCGGCCGACACGTTCGTCATCGAGGTCCTCGTCGCCTACGAGGCCGATCGCATGCCGGATCCGGCCCAGTTCGGCACGCCGGACTGGACGCTTCGACCACGGAACGCTCCGCCGGAGCGATTCTTCGTGATCGAGCCGCAGGAGTTCGAGCGCGCGAACGGCATCGGCCTCCGACCGGCGATGCCCCTCGGCGTGTGGCCGGGCGCGGTCGACATCTTCACCACGCCCGCCGAGGGTCGCATCGCGTTCGCGGTCGCGCGCCGGGACGCCGATCTCGAGCTCGAGCTCGTCTATCGGCTCGGCGACGAGGAGCAGGTGTTCCCGCTGCGAACCCCGGGGTTGCCGCCCGAGGCGGTCGCGCTGGCGACGCCACAACCGACCTCGCCGGAGGACATCGCCGAAGCGATTGCCATGGCCGAGGCCCTGTTCGCCGATCCGGACGAATGCGCGAATACCCTCGATGGCTACTCGGTGGCGTTCCCCGATGCCTGGTACACGAACACCGCCGTCGGCGACACACCGGCATGCTCGTGGTTCACCCCCGAGTTCTTCGAGGTGGCCGCCTCCGGCGAGGCGCCCGAGGGAATCTGGATCTCCATCGGCCTCGTCGATGGTGTGGTCGGCTACACGAGCATCACGGAGATCTACGTGAACGACGAGCTCGTCATCGATGGACGACAGGCCTTCCGGGTCGAGTACAACGGCAACGCGACCGCCAATCCCGACTTCCGTGGCTACCACTATGTCATCCCGCTCGGCGAGAACGGCCCAACGCTGGTGGCTGGAACGAGCACCGAATCGGCGGACGATTACCTCCTGGCGAAGGCAGTCCTGGACCGGATGATGGAGCGCTTCACGATCAACCGCTAGGGGCAGTCACCTCGTCGCCACAGCTCCAGGTGAACGTGCCGCTCAGCCGATTCCGGACCATCAGGCCAGCCCATTGCGCCGCCCAGGCGCAGGGCATCAGCTCGAGGGTGATCTAGCTCGCGCAGAGCCACCACCATCCATTACCGAGCGACCTGAGTTCTCTGTTGCCTCCACTGCCCATCGGATCCCCAATCGGTTCACGGCCTTCTGTGTACTCGTACCCGCAGTACGGATCGGGGCCGAGGAATGTCTTCGTGAGGAAGAACATCGTCAGATGCTCCCCAGCGAGGATTCGCACACGTCCGTGGACCGTTGCGGAGCGGTACTCCTCAGGCAATAGGACATCGCCGAGCTCACCGTCGCCGGCCAGATCGCCCGATCGGACGAGTTCAACGATCTCCTCGCGGTGCTCCTGAGGTGTGGCGGCGATCCGACCCAGAACCCACCAGCCAGCACCGACAGAGCCCGCCGCCAGCGATACACCGAACATGATCGTCCCGAACCGGCGCGTCTTCCGAAAGTGTCTCGGCGTTCTCACCCTTCCGAGACGCTCACGTTGTGCATCAGCGTTACTTCGGTCATCGGTTGTTGGACGGCCGGTGCAGGCCGAACCGCAAGCGCATCTGCGCGTGCCTCTGGGGGCTCGGCAAGCCTCTCCGGCCCGAGCTCGCGCTTCCGTGCGTCACCGTCGGCGGAACGCGAGCCACGCGACGGCGATGGCAGCGATGACCAGCACGGCGACGATGAGCAGGCCGCTGGATGCGCCGACCGGGACGTAGTCCATGACGTATCCCCTGCGTGGTGATGGCGCCCCCGGAGGGATTCGAACCCCCGACGCCCGCCTTAGGACGGCGGCGCTCTATCCACTGAGCTACGGGGGCGGCGCCAGATCAAGGGTACCGTAAGATTCCGCCCATGCCCGGCCGTCCGACCCTTTACGTCCGCGCCGGCTGCCACCTCTGCGAGGACGCGAGCGTCCTGCTCGACGAGATGATCGGAGCCGATGCCTACGACGCGGTCGACATCGAGACCGATGACGACCTCCTCGTCCGCTATGCCCATCGCATCCCGGTCCTCGTCGTCGACGGCGAGGAACGCGCCGAATTGATCCTCACCCGCCCCGACGTCGAGGAGGCGCTGCGCGACCGATGATCGGCGCGCTGCGGCGCCGCCGATGGAGCCTCGCCTGGCTCATCGGCATCGTCGTCCTCGGTGGGATCCTCGTCTGGCTGGCATTCGTCCCGGTCCTGCGTGGAGCGCCCGACGGGCGCATCGGCTCACGGGTGGGCGAGCCCGCACCCGAGCTGGCGTTGCGCGACCTCGTCGGTCGCGAATGGACCCTGGCCGATGCGGCGGCCGACGGCCGCCTGGTGTGGGTGAACTTCTGGGCGATCTCCTGCGAGCCGTGCCGGACCGAGATGCCGGCGATGCAGCGCCTGGCCGAGGCCTATCCCGACGACCTGCTCATCCTGGGCGTGAACTGGGGCGAGGAGCGCTCCGGCGTCGAGGATTTCGTGGGGCGCTACGGCGTGACGTACCCGATCCTCCTCGACCCGACGCTCGAGACGTACTACCGCTGGGCCGGCACCGATGGGCTGCCGCGGCACTACTTCATCGGCGCCGAGGGGACGGTGCTGCGCGAGATCATCGGCCCGCTGGATCCGGCGCGGATGGTCGGCGTGCTCGAGGACCTGCTCCCGTCCTGAACCGAAGCGGCCCGAGCCCGCGCGAGGCGGACCCGGGCCGAGGGGCGTGTGCGTGTGCCGTGCCGGAGGTCAGCCCTCGACGACGACCGTGCCGTTCATGTTCGTGTGGAGGTCGCACACGAAGAAGTACTCGCCGGCCTCCAGCGCCGGGACCTCGACCTCGACGGTCTCACCGCCGTTGATCGTGTCGCCCTGGACGACGGGATCGCCGCCCTCCTCGACGTAGACGCTGATGTTGTGCGGGGCGCTGTCGTTGTTGACGAGCCGGATGGTGAAGGCCTCGCCGGCCGGCGCGACGATCGTGGTCGCGTTGAAGGCGAGGTCGTCGGCCGTGATCTCGACGACGCCGTCGGTGACCTCGGCCGTGCCACCGGTCGAGCCGCCGGACGAGGCGGCAGCCGACTCACTCGACTCTCCGCTGCTGCAGGCGGCGAGGCCCACGGCGAGGACGAGGGCGAGGACGAGAAGCGCGGCGCGGCGCGCGTCGCTGAAGAATGACATGCGGTGAGGTGATCCTTTCGACGATACGTCGGGGCGGGAGTGGCCGTTCCCCATCCTACCCGGGATGCAGGATCGACGCCGAACCGGCCCCGAACTCGTGGCCGGCCGGTCAGGGTGCCGCCCGGAATCCCCCCTTGTCGGTCCGTTCGATCCGAACCGGCATCGGCCCCGGATCGTGCGTGAAGTAGCACCACCAGCCCTCGTCCGCGGCGCGCGCCACGAGCTCGTTGCGGACCTCGATGGCGTCGATCGGGTAATCGTCGTAGGCGCTCGTCCAGCGCACCGGGATCTGCCAGCGGGTGGGGATGAGGTCGCCCCAGAAGATCGCCCGATCGGTCGGGTCGCCGGCGCGTCCCCCGCCCCGCTCGGCGCCGATGAGGACCGCCTGCGAGCCGCGCGTATGCCCACCGGTACGCACGACGCGCACCCCGGCCACCAGCTCCACCTCGCCGTTCACCTCGGCCAGCTGCCCGGCGGCGCGGACCGCGTCGAGCTGCTCGACCTCCATGATCCCCTGCACCCGCAGCTCGTCGCCGTGGGCGGCCTCGGACTCGTCCCGCTGGACGACGTAGCGGGCGTTGGGGAAGGCCGGTCGCCCGTCCGGACCGAGCATCCCGCCGGCGTGGTCGTAGTGGAGGTGCGTGACGACGACGAAGTCGACGCTCGCCGGGTCCTCGCCGACGGCCCGCAGCGCCGCGATCGGCTCACCGCCCTCGACGCCCTTGATGTCGCGGTCCTTCGGCTCCATGTGCGACCCGGTGCCGGTCTCGACCAGGATCCGCTTGCCGCCGGCCTCGATGAGCAGCAGGTTGAGGCGGCACAGGAGGCGGCCGCGCTCGTCGGTATCGGTGAATCGGCTCCACAGCGGCTTCGGCACGACGCCGAAGAAGCCGCCGGCATCGGGCCGGAACCAGCCGGCGCGGATGACACGGACCGTCACGCCGCCGGCGTACGCCCGTGGCTCCTCGATCGCGTGCAGCGGGCCGCGTAGTCCGCCTTCTGCGCCGCCGTCGCCGCCTTCGCCGCGTTCGCAGCCTCCGCCTTCGATAAATCGCGGGGTTGACGCCTCAGACGGTCCTGAGGCGTCGGGCGTTCGATTCATCGGTGGTTCTGACGCCCCAGGACCCGATTCGGGACCATTCCGGCGACACGCATACCGATAAATCGAACGTGCGTCGCCTGAGCCGCCTCTCGGGCGTGATTTCGCCGATTCATCGGTGGAAATGCGCCGGTCACGACCGGCGGACGAGCCGCGTCCGCTCGAAGTCGGCGTGGTAGCGGCTGGCGGTCGGATCGGTCTGTCCGCGGTAGCGCGAGCCAATGCGCTCGTCGCCGTAGGCGACCTCGACCGGCGAGCTCAGCCGCTGGAAGCTGACCTGGCCGATCTTCATGCCGTCGTACAGCTTGATGGGCAGGTTGGCGACGTTGCTCAGCTCGAGCGTGAGCGTGCCCTCCCAGCCCGGGTCGACGTACCCCGCCGTCGAGTGGATGAGGAGCCCCAACCGCCCCAGCGAGCTCTTGCCCTCGAGCCGGGCGACGAGATCGTCGGGCAGGCCGACGCGCTCGAGCGTGGCGCCGAGGACGAACTCGCCGGGATGGAGGATGAACGGCTCGTCGCCGCCGATCTCGACCAGCTCGGTCAGCTCCGGCTGATCCTGGCGCGGGTCGATGACCGCGGTCCGGTTGTTGCGGAACACCCGGAACCGGTTGCCGAGGTGGAGGTCGACGCTCGAGGGCTGGACCGCCTCGGACGTGAACGGATCGATGACGATGCGGCCGGCCTGGATCTCGGCCCGGATGTCGCGATCGGACAGGATCATGTGCCGGCGAGTGTAGCCGAGGCCGATGCGCTCACTCGGGCCGCTGACGGATGAGCCGATCGACCTCGCGCTGGAGCGTCTCGATGTCGTCGTACGCGTGATAGACCGATGCGAACCGGATGTACGCCAGCTGGTCGAGCTCGCGCAGCGCATCGGTGGCCAGGCGGCCGATCTCGGTGGACGGGACCTCGGCGTCGCCGCGGGCGCGCAGCTGGGCCTCGATGTCGTCGACCGCCGCCTCGACCCGGTCTAGGGTGACCGGGCGTTTCTGCAGCGCCTTCAGCAAGCCGGCGCGGAGCTTCTCGCGATCGAAGTCCTGGCGGCTGCCATCGCGCTTGATGACGACGAGCCGCGCCCCCTCGGGTCGCTCGTAGGTCGTGAACCGGTAGGCGCACGCCTCGCACTCGCGGCGGCGCCGGATCGTGCTGCCCCCCTCGAGATCCCGGGAGTCGATGACCCGGGTGCCGTCGGCCTCGCAACGCGGGCAGCGCATGCCGGTGATCCTCGTTCTCGTTCCGTGGTCGCTCGGTGATCGTATACCACTGGTGGTGGTATGCGGAACGATACCACAACATGTGCTGCTGACGGGGGTTTCCGTGGATGGCGCGTGCCGGGCGAGCCGTTGTCAAACGCGACGGGCGCGGCAACGACTCAGAGCCCGCCGCTGCTCGCTGTGGCGAGAGGAAGTCACCGGAAGGCCGATCCACGCGGCGTTTTCGCGCTGTGGCGAGCACCCGCACGCACGACCTGCACGCCGATGCGCCCCTCACGCTCACCAGCTCTCGCCGCAGTCGACAAACGACACGCCGGGAGCGCTTCCGGTGAAGAACGCTCGCCTTGGCGCGAACGGGCCCGCACCAGACCGCCGCTGCTCGCTGTGGCGAGAGGATTTCACCGGAAGGCCGATCCACGCTGCGTCTTAGCGCTGTGGCGAGCACCGGCACGCACGAACGGCACGCCGATGCGCCGCTCACGCTCACCAGCGCTCGCTGCAGTCGACAAACCGACACGCCAAATGCGCTTCCGGTGAAAAGCTCTCGCTGGAGCGCGAACCGCCACGCACCAGCCCGTCGATGCTCGCTGTGGCGAGAGGAATGCACGCAAAGGCCGATCCACGCGGCGATTTCGCGCCAATCCCGCGGGCGGATGTCAAATCTGCGGAGCGCCCACGGGCCGGCCGCGGCTCAGCCACCCGACCGTCGACGCTCGCGAGCCCGGCGCTTGCCCTCGTGCATGGCCTGCACGCGGGCCGTCGGGATGGCGCGCCCCTCCTCGATGAGCTCGGCGGGCAGCGACTGCGGGGCGGGCATCGCATCGGTCCAGGGGTCGGACCGGCCGAGCAACTCCACCGCGGTGTGGATGGTGAAGTCCCGCGGATTCACCCGCTCGAGGTCCGTCCAGGGAACCGGGAACGAGACGGGCGCACCGGGGCGCACGCGCGGGCTGTAGGCGGCCACCACGGTTGCGCCGCCGACGCGGGTGGCGTCGACGAACACGCGGCCGCCGCGGTTCTCCTTCATGAACTCGGTCGTGGCGATCGTCGGGTCGAGCGCGGCCGCCCGCTCGGCGATGGCGCGCGTCGCACCGGCCGCCTCGTCCAGGCCAACGTCGTCGGTGATCGGCACGAAGACGTGGACGCCCTTCGAGCCGGACGTCTTCACCGCTCCGGCGAGGCCGAGATCGTCGAGCGCCCGATGCACGAGCTGCGCGGCCGCGGCGGCCGCCGCGAACCCGGCGCCCTCGGGCGGATCGATGTCGAGGACGAGATGCGTCGCCCGGTCGGGGCGAGAGGCGGTGACGAGCGTCGGGTGGTACTCGACCGCCCGCTGGTTCGCGAACCACAGCAGCGTGCGCCGGTCGTTGCACAACGCGTAGTCGACGTCGCGGTGCGAGCTCTCGGACCACAGCCGCATCCGCTCCACCCAGTCGGGCGTGTAGCGCGGCAGGTTCTTCTGCATGAACGCGTCCTGCCCGCGATGGACGCGGATGACCGACAGGGGCCGATCGACGAGGCCGGGCAGGATGCGATCGGCGATGGCGTCGAGGTAGTCGACGAGGTCGCGCTTGGTCGCATCGGCGCCGTCGAAGAGTGGCTGGTCGAGGTTCGTGAATTCGACGCCGTCCCGCGACTCGGACGCCGATGCGGCGCTCATCCCGGGCTCGGCCGCGGAATCACGCGTTCTTCTGACGCTCCAGCCGGGTCGTGACGCTCGCGTCGGCGGGCATGCCGGGCTCCCACGTGGTGAGGACCTCGACGATCTCCGCCATGCGCAGCCGCGCGTGGGTGACGTTGGCGTAGCCGCGCTTGTAGTACGTCAGCGGCTCCTCGTCGTCGGGCGGCCGATGCCGCATGCGGGTGATCCCGCAGCCGCGCTCGACGGTCACGATGCCGCGGATCGCGCGCTCGAGATTGGCCTCGTACTCCATGTGGAGGCCGTGGAGCTCCTCGGGCGCGAGCATCTCGATGATGCCGTCCGACTCGGTGTCGAGCGCCTCCTCGTGCGCGGTGAGGCGCACGATGGCCTCGTCCGGGTCGAGCGCGCGACGGCGCAGCGCGTCGATGTCGTCGGCGACGTCCGCGAGGCGCGCGTCGATCCGCTTCGTCCGCTCCGCCAGGTCGCTGCGGTACGCCGCGAGCTCACGGCCCTGGCCGAAGCCGCCGCGTCGCCCGCCGCCGAACAGTCCGCGCATCATGCTCCCTCCACGATACCCGACGTCAGCCGCCCTTCCGACGGCGAATTTCGTCGGTCAGCGCCGGTACGATCTGGAACAGGTCACCCACCACGAACAGGTCGGCGAACTCGCCGATGGGCGCATCCGGATCCCGGTTGATGGCGACCACGTGCTCGGCCGTCTGCATGCCGACCCGATGCTGGATCGCGCCGCTGATGCCGGCACCGATGTAGAGCGAGGGCTTCACGACCTTGCCCGTCTGGCCAATTTGGAGCTGGTACGGGATCCAGCCGGCGTCGGCGGCCGCGCGCGACGCACCGACCGCGCCGCCGAGGGCGGCGGCGAGGTCGCGCAGCGGGCCGAAGCCCTCCTCGCTGCCGACCCCGCGACCGCCGGCCACGATGACCGTCGCCTCCTCGAGGTTGATGACCTTGGCCTCGGCCTCGTGCGACTCGGCGACCGTCGCCTTCGCCAGCGCCGACTCCCCCGCCTCCGGCGCCTGGACGACCTCGGCGCTGCCGCTGCCGCCCTCGGCGGGCGTGAACGTGTTGGCCAGGACGAGCACGACCGACGGTGTGGGCGCGCCGTCGGCGGGACGCGAGATGGTGATGACCGATCCCTGGAGCGTCGCCTGCTCCGCCTCGATCGTGCCGTCGACGGCGCGCACGGCGCGCACCGGGCCGAAGGCCGGGACGTCGAGGCTGCCGACGACCGCGGCGGCGATGTCGCGGCCGTTCGGCGTGGCCGGGGCGAGGAGCGCGAGGCCGGCGTCGCGCGCGGCGGCCACGACGGCCGGGGCGTAGGTGATGGCCGGGCGGTCCTCGTCGCCGAGGACGATGGCGCGGGTCGCGCCGGCGGCGCCGAGGCCGGCGGCGCCGGCCGCCGCACCGGATCCGTACGCGATGGCCACCGCCGAACCGCCGGAGGCGGCAGCCAGCTCGGCCGCGCCGGTGGCGAGCTCGAGGGCCGATCGGGCCGGCGCACCGCCGCTGAACTCGGCGAGGAAGAGGATGTCGTTGCTCATCGGTCTCAGATCAGCTTTCGTGCGGCGAGCCAGTCCGCGATCTTCGCGGCCGCCTCGGCGGGTGGGAGGTTCTCGATGCGCTCGGTCGGCGGCTTCGCCTCGGGCGGCCGCGCCTCGGTGACGCGGGTCAGCGCGCCGCCGCGCAGGGCGTCGGCCGAGAGGCCGAGATCGGCCAGCGACAACGTCTCCATCGGCTTGCGCTTGGCGGCCATGATGCCCTTGAGGCTCGCGTAGCGGGGCTCGCCGACCTGGTCGGTGACGCTCGCGACGACGGGGAGTGGCGCCTCGATCCAGTCGTAGCCAGCGGCCGACAGGCGACGGATGCGGGCCTTGCCATCGGCCAGCGCCAGCTCGGCCCCGTACGAGAGGAGCGGCACGTTGCGGATGGCGGCCACGGCACCGGGGACGAGGGAGCCTCGCGCGTCGTCCGAGGCCATGCCCATGAGCGCGACGTCGGGCGCGAGCCTGTCGAGCGCCGCGGCGAGGACCTTGGCCGTCGCCCATTCGTCGGCGCCGGCGAGGGCCGGATCGGTAACGAGCACCGCGTCGTCGCCGCCCATGGCCAGCGCACGACGGAGGGCCTCAGCCGCCTGGTCGGGGCCCATCGACAGGTACGTGACGGAGTCGGCGGCACCCGCATCGGCCAGGCGCAGCGCCTGCTCGATGGCGTACTCGTCGAGGGGGTTGATGATGGCCTCGGCACTGGCTCGGTCGAGGCGCAGGTCATCGGTATAGCGCTTGTCGGCGCCGGTGGCCGGGACCTGCTTGATAGTGACGACGATCTTCACGATCCGCGTGCTCTGCTCCTGCTGACTCGCTCAGCCCCGATCGCTCACGCCGGCCCGCTTGAGGACCTGGCGCGCGACGATGAGGCGCTGGATCTGCTGGGTTCCCTCGTAGAGCTGCGTGATCTTCGCATCGCGCATCATGCGCTCCACGGGGTACTCGGTGATATAGCCATAGCCGCCCAGGATCTGGACGGCATCGGTGGTGACCCTCATCGCCGTGTCGCCGGCGACGAGCTTCGCGCTCGAGGTCCAGTACGGCAGGTTCGGGTCGTTCGCGTCGACCCGCGCCGCTGCGGCGTAGGTGAGCTGCCGCGCCGCCTCGGTCTGCGAGGCCATGTCGGCCAGCATCCACTGGATGCCCTGGAAGTCGACGACCCGCTGGCCGAACTGGCGCCGATCGGCCGCGTACGCGATCGCCGCGTCGAGCGCGCCCTGGGCGATGCCGACCGCCTGGGCCGCGATCCCCAGGCGGGAACGGTCGAGGGTTTCCATGGCGATCTTGAAGCCCTCCCCCTCCTCGCCGAGCCGATTCGCTGCCGGGACCCGCACGGCGTCGAACGTCAGCTCGGCGGTCGGCGAGCCACGGATCCCCATCTTGTGCTCGACGCGCGGAGCGGCGAAGCCGGGCACATCGGTCTCGACGATGAAGGCGCTCATCCCCTTCCGGCCGCCCTGCTCCGGATCCGTCAGCGCGAACACGGTCAGGACGTTGGCGATCGAGCCGTGGGTGATGAACCGCTTCGAGCCGTCGAGGACGTACGCGTCACCCTCGCGTCGGGCGCGCATCCGGTTGGAGGCCACGTCGCTGCCGGCCGCGGCCTCGGTCAGGGCGAAGGCGGCGAGCCACTCCCCGGAGGCGAGCCGCGGGAGGTATCGGTCCTTCTGCTCGTCGGTGCCGGCGAGGAGGATCGGCAATGCCCCGAGCTTCTGGACGATCGGGATGAGGCTCGTCGTCGCGTCCGCACGGGCGATCTCCTCGACGAGGATCGACTGCGCCACGGTGTCGAGCGCCGTCCCGCCGTGGCGCTCCTCGAAGCACGTGCCGAGCAGGTCCTGCTGGGCGAGCAGCTCCTTCAGGTCCCACGGGAACTCCGCGTTCGCGTCGATCTCCGCCGCGCGCGGCGCGATCCGCTCTTCGGCGAGCTCGCGCACGACGGCACGCAGCTCATCGTGCTCGGGCGTGGGCAGATACGTCACGCGGGACCACTCCTCGCGGGCTGGAATCGGGGCGCCCAGAGTCTAGCCCATGGCCGGTTCCCGGGCCGGCACGGCGCTGAGCGCTCCGGCGGAGCGTCGCCTCAGGATTGGGGCGGTGCGTCGGACCAGGGAGCGGGCGGCGCCTGGGGCGGCGGGGGCGCCTGGGGCGGGACCTGCGGAGCGATCGGCGCCTGGTACGACGTCGGGGTCGGCGTGCCGCCCTGGGCGACGAGCGTGATCTCGACGCCACCGGTGATCCCCGCGGCGAGGTTGTAGACGAGGCAGAAGAGCGCGGTGAAGATCCAGCCCAGGACGGCGTAGATCAGCGGCAGGAGGATGAAGAAGATCGGCGAGAACTCGATGAACGTCGTCCGGCCGAGCGAGTCGGTGAACTGCGTCGGTCCCGCGGCCATGATGATCAGCCCGAAGGGCACGACGATGAACAGCGTGATGAGCGCGTACAGGACGGCCGCCAAGGTCGCGGTGCGCACGACGCCGAATCGGCGGATGCGGAACATGCAGCTGATTCCTCCGTATTCGTGCTGCGGCTGGCGCCGCGAACGCAGTCTACCGAGCGAACGCTAGGCCTCGGGTCCCTGGATCTCGACCTGGCCGGACTGGATCCGCGCCCGATACCGCACCTGGCGCGTCGTCGCCGGGCCGTGGACCACCTTGCCGTCCGCCAGCCGGAAGACCGATGCGTGCCACGGGCACTCGATCGTGCCATCGCCGAGCTTGCCCTCCGACAGCGGGCCGCCCGCGTGCGAGCAGGTGTCCTTCAGGGCGTGGACGACGTCGCCGCGGCGCACGAGCAGGACGGCGGTCGAGCCGAACAGCGCCTTCGTCGGCGTCGCCTCGGGCAGCTCATCGGCCGACATCAGCGGGGTGAACTCCTTCGCGCGCTTGCCGCGGCTGAAGGCGTTGACGTTCACCGAGTAGCCGAACTTGTAGACGACGTGGCCGCCGATGTACGAGCCGACGCTGATGACGAGGTAGCCGATGAGGAGCAGCCAGAACCCGAGGTCGTGGGCGCCGTTCAGGCGCGTGATGAGCGACGCCGTGAAGAACCCGAGGCCGACGAAGTTGATGAGCCCATGGAGCACCGTCACGTCGCGGGTCGTGCTGTCCGGCGACGTGTCCTTGAAGTCGGTCAGGCCGCTGACGATCGAGCCGACCCCCGACATCCACGCCAGCCCGACGACCCAGGTCGTCGCGGTCTCGAGGCCGTCGACCCCGAAGACGACGCGCAGGATGTCGAGCAGGAGCGCCGCGGTGGCCGCGCCGATGATGACGTCGACGAGCACCGCGTGCAGCGAGTGCCCCAGCCACACGCCGTTGAGGAAGTCCTGGAGGTAGCGCCCCGGCGTCCCGAGGGCGCGATAGAACGCCTTCAGGACCCTGGCGAGACCGTTGCCGAACCCCCGGAGTGGGCGCGCCGTGCGCTCGAGCATCCCGTCGACTCCCCTGCTTTCCTTCTTCGTCTGTCGCGTTTCGCGTTCGCGTTTCGTGTTCGCGTTTCGTGTTCGCGTTTCGTTGTTCGGTCAACGATACGCCCTCGGCTCCATCCCCGGCTCGTGAGGAGCGCGAGGTGGGCCGAATGCCCGCGGGTGAGCGTTACGTGGCTGCGGTGCTCGCGACTGGGCCGAATTCCCTCCAGGTGAGCGTTACGCGGCTGCGGTGCTCGCGACTGGGCCGAATTCCCTCCAGGTGAGCACTAATCGGACCGCAGCCTCGCGAAGCGGCCAAATTCCCGCCAGGTGAGCACCAGGGCGCTCGGTAGACCGTTCAGGCGCCCTCGGCGCCCGTAACGACCACCTGGTGGGAATTTGGACGGTTCGCGGCCCCAACGGCCCCGGTTCGCGCCTCAACGGCCCGGGTTCGCGCCTCAACGGCCCGGGTTCGCGCCCCAACGGCCCCGGTTCGCGCCCCAACGGCCCCGGTTCGCGCACGCCGCGCCCGACGGTCAGGCGGTCAGCTCGGCGGCGAAGGCGTCGAAGACCTCGAGGTAGCGGTCGATGTCCGCATCGGTGTGCTGGACCGACAGCGTCCACTGGTCGTCCGGGCCGGGCGGCAGGAGGATGCCGCGGTTGGCGAGGTAGTAGAAGCTCGCCGCCCACAGCTCCGCGTCGAGGCCGATGAAGTCGCGGTAGTTCGTCACCCGACCGGGCGTGAACATCACGCAGCCCTTCGGGCCGACGTTGATCGCGTAGCCCGGCAGGCCGTGCTCGTCGAGGGTGGCCTGGCAGCCGGCGGTGAGCCGATCGGCGAGCGCGTGGAGCCGCGGATAGGCATCCGGCGTGAGGATCTTCGTCAGCGTCGTCAGCCCGGCGGTCATCGACAGCGGGTTGCCGTTGAACGTGCCGAGATGCGCGACGCGGGTCGCGCCGCCGGGGATGGTCGAGCGATCGATGCCGATGCCCTCGGCATCGGCCCGGAAGGCGGGCGTGCCCTCGAGCGTCTCGATCGCGGCCATGACCTCGCGGCGGCCGCCGAAGGCGCCGATCGGGATCCCGCCGCCGATGGACTTGGCGAGGCAGAACAGGTCGGGCTTGACGCCGAAGTGCTCGTACGCCCCGCCCCAGGCGAGGACGACGCCGGTCTTCACCTCGTCGAAGATGAGGACCGCGCCGTGCTCGTCGGCGAGGCGGCGCAGCGCCTCGAGGTAGCCGGCCTTGGGCGGCACGACGCCGATATTGAACTGCACCGGCTCGACCAGGATGGCGGCGATCTCGCCCCGATGCCCCTCCAGGATGCCGGCGAGCATCTCCGGCTCGTTGTACGGGGCGATCACCGTCTCGGCGATCCGCGAGTGCGGGATGCCGGCGCTGGCCGGCACGGTGTTCGGCGACTCGACCGGGCCCATCGCGTCACGCGGCGGCTGGATGCTGACGAGCACGTCGTCGTGGTGGCCGTGGTAGCCGCCCTCGAACTTGATGATCTTCTCGCGGCCGGTGTAGCCGCGGGCCACGCGGATGGCGTCCATCGTGGCCTCGGTGCCCGAGTTGCTGAAGCGCACGAGGTCGGCGTCGAATCGGCGCTTGATCTCCTCGGCCAGGGCGATGCCGTCCTCGACCGGGAACGTGTAGCAGGTGCCGTTCGCAACGCGATGCTGGAGGGCCTCGGCCAGGATCGGGTGCGAGTGGCCGGCGGCGAGGACGCCGAACGCCATGTCGAAGTCGATGTACTCGTTGCCATCGGCGTCCCGGATGCGGCTGCCGCGGGCATCGGTCATGAACAGCGGATACGGGTCGTAGGCCTGGAAGGAGCTCGCCACGCCGAGCGGCAGCGACTGTCGCGCGCGGGCGAACAGCTCGGCGCTCTTCGGTGAGCGACGCCGATACGCCTCCTCCTCGCGCGCGGCGATCTCGCCGATGCGCGCGCGGCTGACCTCTCGACCCGTGACCGTCACCATCGTCCTCCTGGCGTCCTCAACGCGCCCCCCACTGGTAGCTCTCCTTGACGAACCGCAGCTCGACGAGCGTCTCCGTCGAGCGAATCCCGTCGATCCCGGCGAACCGATCGGTCAGCACCCGCAGCAGGTGATCGTTGTCCTCGCACACGACCTCGCAGAACAGGTCGTAGCGGCCGGCGGTGATGACGACGTAGGTCACCTCGTCGAGCGCGGCGATCTCCTCGGCGATGCGGTCGAGCTTGCCGGGGTCGACCTTGAGGCCGATGAGGGCCGGCTGCTGGAAGCCCATGGCCAGCGGATCGGTCACGCCGACGACCTGGACGACGCCGCGCGTGATCAGCCGCTCGGCCCGCTGGCGAACCGTGGCCTCCGGCACGTGAAGATCGCGGCCGATCTGCGCGTAGGGCCGCCGCCCGTCCTGCTGAAGCGCCTTGATGATCGCCTTGTCGAGGTCGTCGAGGGCGGGACGCTTCGTCCCACGGGCCGGGATGCTCCGAACCACCATGCCGGCGAGAGTACCCTGCGCTCGCCGGATGGGTCAAGAATCCGCAAACTCAGGCGCCGGATCTTGCGGATTCCGCCGCATCGGCCACGTCAGGCCGGCGCTCGCCGACGTCGCGCTGCCAGGCGCCGGTCGCATCGGCCAGGAGCTCGGCGACGTCCTTGACGGCGACATCGGTCCGAGCCAGGTCGGTCGTGCCGTCGCGGAGCATGATCAGGCAGAACGGGCAGGCGGTGGCGATCGCGTCGGGGTTCACGGCGAGGGCGTGCTCGACGCGCCGGTGGTTGATGCGCTGGCCCTCGTGCTCCTCCATCCACATCCGGGCGCCGCCGGCACCGCAGCACATGCCCTTGCGATGATGGAGCTCCATCTCGACCACTGATCGCCCGGGCGTCGAACCCACGACACGCCGGCCCTCGTCGTAGATGTCGTTGTATCGGCCGAGGTAGCAGGCGTCGTGGTAGGCGACGACCGCGTCCTCGTGCTCGGTCGGCACGAGGCGGCCCTCGGCGACCAGCCGGTCGAGGAGCTGGGTGTGGTGGATGACCTGCACGCCGCCGAGGCCGAACTGCGGGTACTCGTTGCGGATGGTGTTGAAGCAGTGCGGGCAGGTCGCCACGATCGTGCGGATGCCGTGCTCGTCGTGCGCGGCGGTGAGCGTCGCGACGTTCTCCTCGGCGAGCATCTGGTAGAGGTACTCGTTCCCCGCCCGCCGGGCCGGATCGCCCGTGCAGGTCTCCTGCGGACCGAGGACGAAGAACGGGACATCGGCCTGCTTCAGCAGCTGGGCCATGGCGCGCACGACCTTGCGGTTGCGGTCGTCGAAGGCGCCGGCGCAGCCGACCCAGAACAGCACGCCGCCGCCGCCGTCGAGCCAGTCGCCGCTCGGCCGCGACGAGTGGATCGTGCGCCGGCCGGGAGCGCCGCCGGCGGCCGCTCGTGCGCCGGCCCCATCGGCCTCACCCAGGACCGCGACGTCGAGGCCCCTGGCCCAATCGAGGCGCGCCGACTTCGGCTGGCCCCACGGGTTGCCGGCGTTCTCCATGTTGCGGAACGCGGCGTTGAGCTCCTTGGGGAAGCGCGACTCCTCGAGGACGGCGTTGCGACGGATCTCGACGATCGTGTCGACGTGCTCGATGAGCACCGGGCAGCCCTCGACGCACCAGCCGCAGGTCGTGCACTGCCAGACCGCCTCCTCGGGGATGGCGTTGTCGATGAGCGGCAGGCTGAGCGTCTCCTCGGCGCGCTCACGCGCCAGCCGCAGCGTGTCCTCGGACGCGGCTGCTCCCCCGTTCGCGCCGCCCTTCCAGGCCCGCTGCGCCGATGCTGCCGCGGCCAACGCCGTCTCGGCCGACAGGATCTGGTCGCGCAGCCCCTCCATGAGGTGCTTCGGGCTCAGCGTCTTGCCCGTCGAGCTGGCCGGGCAGAACTCCATGCATCGGCCGCACTCGGTGCAGGCCAGCGGATCGAGGAGGTGGCGCCAGCTCAGGTCCTTCAGGCCCTTCGCGCCGAACACCGGCTCGGGCTCCCCGGGCTCCGGCTCGGCCTCGAGGTCCATCTTGCGCAGCGCGCCGCGCGGCTCGAGGTTCGTGAAATAGACGTTCGGCTCGCTGGTGAGGATGTGGAGGTGCTTGCTGTACGGCAGGTACGCGCCGAAGCCGAGGACGAGGAGGATGTGCGCCCAGGCCATGACGCCGTAGCCGACATCGGCGGCGGCGGTGCCCATCGGCTCCAGCAGGAGGCTCAACGGGCCGGCGAGGACGGCCCACGGACGCGCGTGGTGCTCCGGGTCGAGGACGTAGACGAACGCGTCGCCGATGAGCTCGGTCAGGACGATCGCGAAGATCAGGCCCAGGATGACGAAGGCGTCACGGGTCAGCGCCAGCCGCCAGGGCCGCACGATCACGCGCCGGACGACGTAGTAGACGACGGACGCGAGCACCAGGCCGATGAAGACGTTCGCCACCAACGTCACGACGCTCCACGCGAAGCCGCCGAGCGGCCAGGCCAGGATCGTCTCGACCAGTCCGTTCGTGACGTAGTTCCCGGTCGTCGCCAACAGCACGACGAAGCCCCAGAACACGAAGGCGTGCGCCAGCCCGGGACCGATGTCCTGGAGCAGCCTGCGCTGCCCGAACACGAAGATCGCCAATGCGCCGATGCGCCGCGGCACGTTCCCGAACCGATCCAGCGGCCGCCCGCGGCGCAGGACCGCGAGGTGCCATCGGGCGCGGCGCCAGAACAGGAAGGCCGCCGCCGCGATGGGCACGACGACGAGCGGATAGAACGGAATGGAGGCTTCCATGCGTGGCCGCCATGGTAGCCGCGGCGGGCTGCGTGGATCGGGCGCGGCCGGTGCCGCCGATGGATCGGTGCGTCAGGCGCACCGAGCTCCGTTCCCGGTCGGTTTCACCGAACTATCGGCGGCTTCCCGCGCGGCACGGCCGTGATGCGCTCCACTCACCGATCCGTGGGTGGGCGTTGACGTGGCTCAGTGGTCTCCGCCGGCGAGCTGGTCGAGCGCGTGGCGCAGCACCGGGAGCAGCGCCTCGAGCGACTGGATCGCGCCGGCCGGCGACCCGGGCAGGTTGACGATCAGCGTCGAGCCGCGCGAGCCGACGACGGCGCGGGAGAGCGCGGCCATCGGCGTGTGGGCCAGCCCGGCGGACCGCATCAGCTCGGCCAGGCCGGGTGCCTCGCGATCGATGACCCGGCGCGTGGCCGCGGGGGTCACGTCGGTCGGCGTGAGGCCGGTGCCGCCGGTGGTGACGACGAGCCGATGGCCGGCATCGGCCAGTGAGGCGACGAGCGAGGCGATCCTGTCCTCGTCGTCGGGCACGACGATCGGATCGGCCTCGACGGTGAGGCCGGCCGCCGCGAGACGCTCGACGAGGGCGGGACCGGCGGTGTCGTCGCGCTCCCCCGCCGCGGAGCGGTTCGAGCAGGTGACGACGACGGCCTCGCGCACGGCGCGCGACGGGATCGGCGCATCGGCGGCGTAGTCGCCGGACCGGCCGCCGGACTTCTCGAGCAGCCGGACGTTCTCGATGACGATGTCGCGCTGGAGCGCCTTGGCCATGTCGTACAGCGTGAGCGCGGCGACCGTGGCGGCGGTCAGCGCCTCCATCTCGACGCCGGTCTTGGCCGTGACGCGGGCCTCGGCGCGGATCTCGACCGTGCCGGCCTCGAGGTCGGGGGTGAGCTCGACGTCGACACGGTCGAGCGGCAGCGGATGGCAGAGCGGGATGAGCTCGGAGGTCCGCTTCGCGGCGCCGATGCCGGCGAGGCGCGCGGTGACGAACGCGTCGCCCTTCGGGCCACCGGCCTCGACGAGCGCGCGCAGGACGTCGGGCTGGAAGCGCACGGTCGCGCCCGCCGCGGCGCGCCGAGCCGTCACCGCCTTGCCGCCCACGTCGACCATGCGCGGCGCGCCCTCGGGATCGAGGTGCGTGGGTCGATCGGTCATGCGCCGCGGCCCTCGGCGATCGGCTCGAGCAGGATCGCCTCGTAGGACTGCCCGGGCTCGGCGGCCTCGGCGCCCTCGGGGACGACGAGGAGCGCGTTCGCATCGGCCAGTGGCCGGAGCTGGGAGGACTGCTGGCCACCGGCGGCGCGGGCCACCAGGCGGCCACCGGCGTCGCGCACGACGACGCGCAGGAACGCGCGGCGCGCCGCGTCCTTGCCGATGCGCTCCTCGACCGTCGCGCGCAGGCGCATGCGGCCGTCGCCGGCGAGGCCCTGCATGGCGCGCAGGAACGGCCGCACGACGAGCTCGAACACGACGAGCGCGCTGACCGGGTTGCCCGGCAGGCCGATGAGCAGCCGGCCGCCGATCTCGCCCACGGCGAGCGGCTTGCCGGGCTGGATGGCGATGCGCCAGAAATCGAGCGCGCCGCGCGACTCGAGGATGGCGCGGACGTGGTCGTGGCGCCCGACCGACACCCCCGCCGAGGTGACGACGAGGTCGGCCATCTCCGCCGCCCGCAGGAGCGCGCGTTCGATCTCCGCGGCGTCGTCGCGCGCGTGCGGCAGGAGGATCGGCTCGCCGCCGACCTCGCGGACGGCCGCGGCCAGGGCGACGCTGTTCGCGTCGTGGATCTGGTGCGGACCGAGCGGCTCGCCGGGCCCGACGAGCTCGTCGCCGGTCGACATGATCGCGACCCGCGGGCGCCGATGGACGACGACGCGCCCCAGCCCGAGCGACGCGAGAAGCGCGACCTTCGCCGGCGTCAGGACGCCCTGGACGCAGACCTCGTCGCCGGCCCGCGTGTCGTGGCCGGCGGCACGCACGTGGGCTCCAATCCCGGCCTGCGCCAGCGTCACGGATCCGTCGGTCTCGGGCGAGGCCGCCTCGACCGGCACGACCGCATCGGCGCCGGGAGGCAGCGGGGCGCCGGTCATGATCCGGACCGTGGTGCCGGGCGCGACCGCCGGCAGCGAGGCCATGCCGGCCGCCACCTCGCCGACGACGCGGAGCGTGCCCGGCGTGTCGGCCGCGCTGACGGCGTAGCCGTCCATCGCCGAGTTCGCGAAGCCGGGGACGTCGAACGGCGCATGGACGAGCCGCTCGACGAGCGCGCGGCCGGCGGCATCGGCCAGGGCGACCTCCTCGCCGGGCGTGCGCTGGGCGCGGGCGAACAGGCGACGCTGGGCCTCCTCGAGCGGAAGCGGCGGCAACCCCATCGGCTCCTACAACCCGAGCTTCATGCGCGCCTCGATGAGGCGCAGGATCCCCTGCCTGGTGACGAGCCCGATCGGGTTGCGCGCGTCGCCCTCGACCACCGGCAGCTGGCCGATGTCGCGCTCCTGGAGCAGCCGCAGGGCGTCGGAGAGCGGCGCGTCCGGGCCGATCGTGGCGAGGTCGTTGTAGCGGGTCATGATGTCGGTCACTCGCGCGGTCGGCCACAGGTCGCGTGGCAGCCGTCGCACGTCGCCGAGGGTGACGATGCCCGCCAGCCCACCGTCGTCGTGGCGCACGAGGAACGAGCGGTCCTCGCCGCGCAGCATGCGCTCCTGGACGAGGTCAGCCACCGACTCGTTCGGCGAGACGGCCGGGGGCGTCGGGTCCATCGCGTCGCGCACCCGCACGCCGCGGAGCGCGCGCTCCACGCTGGCCTGCGCGATCGTCGCCTCGGCCGCGTTCGACAGGAACCAGCCGATGAGCGCCAGCCACAGGCCGCTGACCGGGTTCGTCCCGGGCTGGAGGGCGAGGAACACGCCGAAGCCGATGAGCAGGTAGGCGAACGCCTGGCCGACCTGCGCCGCGTTTCGCGTGGCCACGAGCCGGTCGCCGCGGATGCGCCACAGGATCGCCCGCAGGACGCGGCCGCCGTCCATCGGGAAGCCCGGGATGAGGTTGAACGCTCCGAGCATGAGGTTGATGATGCCGAGCCAGCCGATGATCGCCCCGAGCTGCGGCTGGGCGATCACGAAGTCGATGCCGAGGAGCACGGCGCCGATGACGAGGCTGGTCAGCGGCCCGACGACCGCGATGACGGCCTCCTGGCGCGGGCTGCGCGACTCCTCGTCCACCGTCGTCACGCCGCCGAAGATGAAGAGCGTGATGCCGTCGACCTTGAGGCCGTAGCGGCGCGCCACGAGCGCGTGGGACAGCTCGTGCGCAAGGACGGAGCCGAAGAACAGGGCGGCGGTCACGCCCGCCACGACCCAGTGGAGCGCGACGGGCCAGCTCGGGTACTGCGCCGTGAGCTGGAAGGCGAGCGACAGCGTGACGAGGAAGGCGATGACCAGCCAGGTCGGGTGGATCGCGAGCTCGATGCCGGCCAGGCGGCCGACCTTCCATCCGGGTCCCATTGGAGCCTGAGTCTAGATCAGGTCGCGGCCGAAGACGCTCGGCCCTCGCGCCAGGCGCGCAGCCCGACGAGGCTGACGAGCGCGGCGACGAGGAGAATCGAGGTGCCGGAGAGGAGCGCGGCGTCGAACCAGAATGGCTCCGGGAACAGCGTGATGAGGTTCGACCCGAGCGCGAACTGCCACGTCCCGGGCGGGAAGAACAGCTCGTGGAAGGCGGTGAAGGCGGCGTCGAAGGCGAGGGCGAAGGCGAGGGCCAGGACGACGGCCACCGCTCCGACCAGCCCGGCCGACAGGAGCATGATGCGCCCGATGCGCGCCGGCTCGCGCCGCAGCCAGGCGCCGGTGACGAGGGCCACCAGCAGCGCGACGATGAGGATGACGGCCAGCGTCCGGACGAGCGCCGAGACGTCCTGCATGTGCGACCGCTCGTCGGCGTCCAGGAACGGCTCGTCGGCGTCGCCGAGCGGCGCGTCGAACGAGCCGCCGGCGTAGATGTCGGTCAGGAACGCCGTCGTCAGGCGGTCGACGTCGGCGGGCGTGCTGCCCAGCGCCGCGGGCACCTCGTGGCGCGACTGGAGCAGGCCCGTGGTCCAGGGGTTGAACAGCGCGAGCGGGCCGAGCAGGCCGATGATGACGACGAGCGCGAGCCCGAACAGCAGCCCGACCGGCCACGGCGCGCGCGACATCGGTCCGACGCGCGCCTAGACGAGCTTGCGACCGGTGCCGATCACCAGCGACAGGAGGAAGCCGACGATGCTGATCACGAGCGCCCCGAGGAGCGCGGCGAAGAAGTCGGCGACGGTCAGGCCGAGCGCCAGCTCGTCCGAGATGGCGTCGGTGATGAGCAGCATCAGCGCGTTGATGACGATCAGGAAGAGCCCGAGGGTGACGATCGTGATCGGGAAGGTGAGGATCTGGAGCACCGGCCGGATGAACGTGTTCACCAGGGCGAAGACGAGCGCGACGAGCAGGAACCGGAGCCACGCGTTCTCGGGCGTGAAGTCGAAGTCCATGCCCGGCACGACGAGCACGGCGACGTACAGGGCCCCCGCGTTGATCAGCACCTGAATGATCCGATCCATATCGCCGACAGCCTAGCCGATCGCGTCCAGCCCCGGCGGCCCGGCGAGCAAGCGCCCGCGCACCCACGCGGCGCGCACCATGTTCGGGTGCGGGCGGAAGATCAGCCGGCTGAGCACGTCGTCGGCCGATGCGGTCCGCGGCCGGTCCCCGTACAGCGGCGTCGTCATGCGCGGGTCGACGGCGATGAGATCTGCCTCCTTGCCCGGCTCGATGGAGCCGGTGACGTCGTCGATGCCGAGGGCCCGCGCGCCGCCGAGCGTCCCGAGGCGGAGCCAGTCGATCGGCTTGAGCGCGAGGGAGCGGTCCGCCCGCCCGGTGAGCTCGAGCACCCGCTGCGTGACGGCGCCGGCGCGCATGACCGTGAAGATCGAGACCTCGGGTCCGGCCGCGACGTCACTGCCGAGCCCGACCCGCACGCCGGCGGCGAGGTACGCGCCGAGCGGCATCATCCCGCTCGACAGGAACAGGTTCGAGGCCGGGCAGTGCGCCACGCCGGCGCCGCTCTCGGCAAGGCGCCGGATCTCGCGCTCGTCGAGGTGGATGGCGTGGGCCAGGATCGTCCGCTCCCCGACCCCACCCGCCCGGTCGTAGACGTCGAGATAGTCGGTCGCCTCGGGGAACAGGCGCCGGACCTCGTCGATCTCGTCGACGTCCTCGGACAGGTGGGTCTGCCAGTACGCCCCGTGGCGGTTCGCGAGCGCCGCCGACTCGCGCAGCATGTCGGCCGTGCAGCTCACCGCGAAGCGCGGCGTGAACGCATAGCGCAGGCGGCCCTCGTCGCGGCCGTGCCATCGGCTGGCGAGCTCGTCCGACTGGGCCAGCGAGGTCTCGAGGATCTCGTCGGGGGCGATCGTGGCGTCGTAGGTGATCCGGTCCATCATCACCTTGCCGATGACCGCCCGGATCCCGTGCCGCTCGGCGGCGGCGAAGGCCGCATCGGTCGACTCCGGCCAGATCGCGGCGTAGGCCATCAGCGTCGTCGTGCCGGCCGCGGCGAACGCACGGAACGCGGCGGGCGCCGTGCGCTCCGCCGTGCGCCGGCCGTACGCGCGCTCGAGCGGGAAGATGTAACGGTGCAGCCAGGTCAGCAGGTCGAGCCCGCTCCCGAGGCCGGCGTTCGGCAGCTGCGGCAGGTGGGCGTGGAGGTCGACGAGGCCGGGAAGGACGACCATCGGCCGGATATCGATGACGCCCTTCGGGGCGGAGCGGCCGGGCCAGCGCCCGGCGCGCGCGATCCGGCCACGCTCGTCGACCACGACCAGGCCGTCGTACTCGTCGAGCACGCCGCCATCGGCCGTTGGCGACAGGAGCCGCGCGCGAAGGGCGAACGGCGGGGACGCGAGGCGGCGTTCGGGCTCGGGTCGCTCCTCCATCGGCGAAGAGAGTACGCTTGCCGCCTACCGTTAGGAGGCCTCTGCATGGCCACAGGAACCATCAAGAAGGTCGTCGCCGATCGTGGCTTCGGCTTCATCACCGGCGAGGATGGGAAGGACTACTTCTTCCATCGCGACGGGCTGACCGATACGGTCGACTTCGACCGCCTCCTCGGAGGCGAGCGCGTCGAGTTCGACATCGAGAGCAATCCCCGCGGACCGCGCGCATCGAACGTGCGGTCGTCCGAGTAGGGACCGACGTCCCGCGGCACGGCGGTCATCGCCTCCACCCTGGAGCGGTGACCGCCGTTTTCGTTGCCCGCTTGTCGCCACCGTTTACCCAGCGTTAAGAACGCTTTGCCCTGCCCCGAGAACCCGGGCCCGTGGCATGGCCCCTGCGGACCGTGTGCGCGGACGCCAACGTTCGGCGTCTCGACCAACAACGAGATGCACAGAGGGGCACCGCTCATGAAGTCCTGGAAGATGCGTGGCGCCGCGGCGCTCGCCGTCCTGAGCCTTGCGATCGCCGGCTGCCAGCAGCAGGGAGACGACACCGAGAGCCTGGATACGCTGCCGAGCGTCGAAGCACCGTCCATGGACGCAAGCATGGACATGGGCTCACAGGACGCCTCGGCAAGTGAGTCCGAGGACTCCTCGGACCCGGCGTCGCCCAGCGAGTCGCCGTAACCCCGAGCCGACAACGATCCACGACCCCTCCGGTCCCCCCGGAGGGGTCGTTCTCATATCTGCGATCATCGGGGCCGATGCGTCCCGAGCAGCGACCCACCCGATGAGCCGACGCGGGGGCTTCCGCCCCGGCCAGCGGCGCCGGCAAGCGCCGCGTGCCACGCGCGCTGCGGCCACCCCGGCGCCACGCCCGGCCGCGACGCAGACCGAGCAGCTCGAGAGCGAGGGGCTGGCGGTCACGGTCGCGCTCGATCCGGGCACCGAGGGCGAGCCGTTCGCGGCCACGGTGCGCTTCGCCGGACGCCGCACCGACGTCACCGGCAAGCCGGCCGCGGCCGACAGCTTCACCCAGGACGAGCGCATCGAGCGCATCGTCCCCGGCAGCGGGCCGGTGTCGGTCACGACCTGGGCCTACCACCTCAACCGCGGGACGTGGGAGGTCACCGCCGAGCTCATCCGCGACAGGCCCGGCCCGCTCGGCGCGCGCACCCGCGAGCGCGGCTCCGGCCACACGCTCCCGCGCGCCGGCTGGTCGTGGCGCCGATGGCGCCTCACCGATGCCCCGTACGGCCCGGTCCGCTCGACGTCCGGCATCGCGGCCCGGCTGTCGTCGGTGCCGGCCGTCGTCCACGGCTCGTGGAGCGCGCTCGTCGGCCTCGGCATCGTCGTCGGGATCTGGGTCCTCACCCTGCTCGTCGGCCGCGAGGGCATCGGTGCCGGGGAGGTCGTGCTCGTCAGCGCCGTCGCCGTGCTCGGCGGCATCGTGGGGGCGAAGGTCTGGTACGTCGTGCTGCGGCCGAACCGCTGGCGGCAGTCGCTCGGCGAGGGCTGGTCGATCGACGGCTCGATCGTCGCGGCTCCCATCGCCGGCGTGCTCGCGATGCTGGCGCTCGGCCTGCCGCCGCTCGTCGTGCTCGACGCGGGCGTGGTGGCCTTCTTCGTCGGCGTCGGCATCGGCCGCCTCGGCTGCTTCTTCACCGGCTGCTGCGCCGGCCGATGCACCGCGGCCCGCTGGGGCGTGTGGTCGTCGGATCGGCGGATCGGCGCCCGGCGGATCCCGACCCAGCTGCTCGAGTCCGGCATCGGCCTCGTGCTCGCCGCCCTCTTCGGCTTCCTCGTCGTGAACGACATCCCGCCGGTCGACGGCGTGATCTTCGTGGTCGGGATCTCGGCCTACCTCGCCGCGCGTCAGATGCTCCTGCGGCTGCGGGCCGACCCGCGCCGCTCGTCGCTCAGCCTCGAGCGCTCACCCCGCCCGGCCTGAGGTCGGCGGCTCCAGCCCGAGCTCGGTCACGAGCCCGCGCACCCGTCGCTCGATCTCGTCGCGGATCGGGCGGACCTCCTCGATCGGCCGGCCGGCGGGGTCGTCGAGCTCCCAGTCGAGGTACCGCGCGCCCGGAATGACCGGGCAGGCGTCGCCGCAGCCCATCGTCACGATCACGTCGGCGGAGCGCAGCTCCGCATCGGTCCATGTGCGTGGCTGGACGCCGCCGATGTCAATCCCGCGCTCGGCCATGGCCGCCACCGCGACCCGATTGACCGATGCCGCGGGCTCCGAGCCGGCGGACAGCACCCGCACGCGATCGCCGGCGAGATGCCGGAGGAATCCGGCCGCCATCTGCGAGCGGCCGGCGTTGTGGACGCACAGGAAGGCGACGGTCGGCGTCATGCCACGGCGACCAGGCCGGCGAGGTTCGCGCCGATGGCCGCCCAGCGTCGCGCGAAGTCGGGCGCCAGCGCGTACACGATGTTCGTCCCGCGCCGCTCGCTGGTGACGATCCCCGCCTCGCGCAGGACGCGCAGGTGATGGCTGATCGTCGGCTGGCTCACCGTGCAGCACTCCGTGAAGTCGCACGCGCAGACCTGCGCGCAGGCCGCCAGCTGCCGCACGATCGAGAGCCGGACCGGGTCCGCGAGCGCCTGGAGGAATCGAACCTCGGCGCCAATGTCATCGCCCATGGCGGCCATCATATCGGTCGCCGTCAATATTGACAGTCGTCGATATGCTGATGGCGACGGCGTGATGGATGCGCCGATGAGCTGGGAGGTACGCGGAATGCGTCACGAGTCCTGCGACTGCGACTGTTGCACCGACTGCTGCGGAGGCGGGTGCTGCTGACGGCGCATGCGAAGGGCGGGGCGCATCGCCCCGCCCCTCGTCTCGTCTGCGCGCTCCCCTACGGGACGCCGCTCCTGGCCGCGCCGAAGTGCTCCGGCCACTCGTCGTCGTGCGTGAAGATCACGTACGCCTCGCCATCGGCGTCGAGCCAGTCCTCGTCCGGCGCGGGCGCGTCCGATGGATGCTGAGGCAGCGGCATCGGCTCCGCCCCCTGATCCGGCGATACGACCGCCATTTCGGTTCCCCCTTCGCGCGTGAACAGCGCCAGCCGCAGAAGCAACCTTCGTGCCGACGTGCGCGCAGATCAGCGGGCATGAAATGGTCGGGGCGAGAGGATTCGAACCTCCGACCTCCTGAACCCCATTCAGGTGCGCTACCAGGCTGCGCTACGCCCCGACCGCATCGGCATGCCGGCGGAAAGTCCCGGCGATGCCCGTTGGTGATGATACCCGCCCGCGCCGCAGCGCGGCAGCGGCCCGCTCGTTGTAGATGGCCCGACGCGCGTATCATGCCCGGATCCGAAAAGACCCACCACGACCGAGCGAGGGGAGCCTGGAGGAACCAGCGGTGGACCGGCGGGCATGGGCCCTGCGGCGCCCGGCGCTCGAGACGCGCACGGTCCGCGTGACCCTGCGCTCGGCCATCGTCGACCTCGCCGCGGCCGAGATGGACGATGCGGAGCGGGCCGCCCAGCGGCGTGAGTGGCGCGACCGGGCCGCGGTCCTCCTCCAGGACGTCCGCGCTCGCCTGCTCCAGCTCGACGCCGGGCGCGGATCCCATGGGGTCGTGGACGCCGATATCGAGCCGGTGCTGCGCGAGCTCGACGCGGCCGAGGCCGATCTCGAGGACCTCGTCGACGAGCGATCCGCCTGACCTCGTCCGTGGCGGCGTTCAGCAGGCGGTGGAGCGCACGCGCTTCTCGTCCTCGATCGGGATCGCCACCCAGCCGGGGGCGGGCGGCGCCTGCCCGGCAGCGGCGCGGCCGACGGTGTCGATGAGGTCATTGGCGTCGAAGGGGCGGGCGATCGGGTGCGCGCCCGTCTCGAGGATGAGATCCGCGGTTGACGGGCTCATGGCGCCGGCGGTGTGGCACACGACGATGGGAATGGCCCGACGGCGCATCGTCTGGAGGCGACGCGCGAGTTCGCTCAGGTAGCCCGCCCCGTCGGACCACGCGCAGCTGACGACGACGCAGCCGTAGTCCCGCGCGATCATCCGGGCCAGCGAGCGCGCGTCCGCGCCGAGGACGTCGACGTCGAGGCCGGCCAGCTCCTCGAGCACCTGCCCGACGAGGGCGGTCTCGTCCCGATCGGAGCCGATGACGCACACCGGCTTCTCGATCCAGGGGAGCTCGTGCTGGGTCGGCTCACCGCTGCGGTACTGGCGTCGCGCCCGGAGGCGCGTTCGCGCGGTGCACGTCTCGCTGTGGGAGCACACCCAGCCGACGACGCGATCGGCGAGCACCAGCCGCCGGAATGCGTTCTTGCCCTGGCGCCCGCACCGCTGACAGGTCTTGGTCGCGCGCTCGGTCATGCCCTCCACGAGCCGGCCTAGTGCAGCGCACGTGCCAGCGAGGTGGACCAGGCCGTCAGCCCGGCGTCCGCGCTGGGCCGGTCAGGCGCGCGACCGCCTCGAGCAGCCGGTCGATGTTCAGCGGCTTCGACAAGACGTCACTGGCCTCGAGGGTATCGCTCGGACGGCGCCAGTAGGCGGACAGGACGATGACCGGCACCGCCGCCAGCCGCTCGTTGCGGAGCATCGTCGCGCGCAGGGTGAAGCCCGTCATGCCCGGCATGAGCAGGTCGGTGATGACGAGGTCCGGGACCCGGACGTTCATCTCGGCCAGGGCGCGGGCGCCGGAGGCGGCCCGCACGACGTCGTACCCGGCGACCTCGAGCACCTCGGCGAGCAGTGCACGCATGTCCGGCGAGTCGTCGACGACGAGGACCCGCGGACGGGGTGCCGCGACCGGCGGCTGCTCGCCGGCCGGCGGTGCCAGCCCCTGCGTCACGTCGTCACCCAACGGAGACGAGGAGCAGGACGAGAAGGTTCAGGAGGAAGCCACCGCCCACGACCCCGACCCAGACGACGGTGTTCGGCAGCCACGCCTCGCGGATCGTCTGGCTGAGCGTCTCCTCGAGCGCGCCTTCGATCTCCTTCCGATCGGCCTCCAGGGCGCGGTTCAGCTCGTGCTTCTTCACTTCGTCGGCTCCTTCCCGCGCGCCGCCGCCAGCTCCTTCAGCTCGCGGCGGATCTGCGTCAGCTGGAGCATGATCTCGTCGTCCGAGTCCTTCGACTGACCCAGCCCGTCAGCGACTGGCCGATCCAGCTGACGACGAAGAGGACCGCAAGCACGATCCCGAGGCCATAGTCACGGGCGAAGCGCCTCATCCGCACACCTCCTGAGTGGGCACCGATGCACCCGCCTCAGAAGCACACGCCGTGCCGCAGACAGCAAATCGGGCCGGGATGTCCCGGCCCGATCGGTGCCTCCGGCCACGTCCTGCGGCCGAGGCAAGGACGCCGGCCGCGGTGGAGGAGAGGCCGCCCGCGGCCGACGGATGAAGAGGGGCCGATCAGGTGCTGCGCACCACTTCGCGATCACGCTCGTCGATGAGCGTCACCCCGTAGAGGATGACCGCGGTCCCCAGGTGCAGGGCGATGTCCGCGCCACCGATCGGCATGAGGCCGAACGACATGACCGTCCGCGAGGAGAGCCGGGGGATCGGCGACCTTCTCGGTGACCTCGGCCGCCAGGTGGGCACGCTCGTCCGTCGCGAGATCGACCTTGCGCGGGTCGAAGTGACGACCGGGCTGAGCCGGCTCGGACGCGGGGCGGCGATGTCCGGCATCGGCGGCGCGTTCGTCTACGCAGGCCTGCTGTTCGTGCTCGCGGCGATCGCGCTCGCGCTGGTCGATGCCGGCCTCGACGCCTGGCTTGCCGCGCTCATCGTCGGCGCGGTCACGCTCGTCGTGGGCGCCATCGTGGCCGGCGCGGGCATCGGCGAGATCCGTCGCGCCAACCCCGCGCCGACGCAGACCGTCGAGACGATCCGCCAGGACGTCGAGTACGCGAAGGAGTCCCTGAAGTGACGACGGAACGCAACGACGGACCGACCGACATGACCGACGAGGACGTCGAGATGGCGGCGATTCGGTCCGATATCGAGGAGACCCGCGTCGAGATGGGCGGAACGCTCCACGAGCTCGGCGAGCGACTGGAGCCGGGGAACCTCGTCCACCAGGCCAAGGAGAACGTCCGCGACGCGACCATCGGTCGGGTCGAGGAAACCGCGAAGGGAATGAGCGACATGGTGATGGACACGATCAGGAGCAACCCGATCCCGGCCGCGATGGCCGGCGCGGGGCTCGCGATGCTGTGGATGAACCGATCGAACGGAACCCGCACCGGCACCGGGCACCGCCCGGGGTACGCGGCAGGCTCCGGCTACGGCTACCGCGCCGGTGACGGGCGACAGCAGGATCGCGGCATTGCCGACCGGGCCGGCGAGGCGATGTCGAACGTCGGCGACACGGTCGGCCAGACGGTGGGGCAGGTCGGCGAGACCGTCGGGCAGACCGCCGGGCAGGTCAGCGAGACCGTCGGACAGACCGTCCAGGTCACCGGCTGGCGCATCGAGCGCTTCATGCAGTCGAGCCCGCTGGCCGTCGGGGCCATCGCCGTCGGCGCCGGCGCGCTCGTCGGCGCGCTCATCCCCGAGACGCCGCCGGAGCGGCAGATGCTCGGCGACGCGAGCCGCGCCGTCGGCGAGACCGTGCGGGACACCGTCGGTCAGGCCACCGACCGCGCGGAGGAGGCGCTCGACAAGGTCGAGTCGGAGCAGTCGGGCCGCGCCGGCGGCTGAGACCGCACGCCGACACCTCACGGGGCCGATGGCGGGCGACGCCGTCGGCCCCGTCGCGTCAGCTCGTCAGCGCGTCAGCTCGTCCTTCGTGCTGCGCGACATGAGGTCGGCGACGGCCTGAAGCGGCGGCCGGCGATCGAAGACGACGGCCCGCACCTGCTCGGCGATCGGCAGCTCGACGTCGTGGGTGGCGGCCAGGGCCAGCGCGCCGCTGACCGTCGCGACGCCCTCGGCCACGCCGGGCAGCTGCTCCCCCGCCTCGGGCCACGGGACGCCAGACGCGATGAGCTCACCGGCGCGCCGGTTGCGCGACAGCGGCGACATGCAGGTGGCGATGAGGTCGCCGACACCCGCCAGGCCGGCGAACGTCAGCGGATGCGCCCCGGCCGCCACGCCGAGGCGCGACATCTCGGCCAGGCCGCGGGTGACGATCCCGGCCTTGGCCGAGTCGCCGAACGCCAGGCCGTCGACCATGCCGGCCGCGAGCGCCACGACGTTCTTCAGCGCCCCGGCCAGCTCCACGCCGACGACGTCGGGGTTCGTGTACACGCGGAACCGATCCGATCCGAGGAGGGCGGCGACCTCCGAGGCGAGGGACGCATCGGCCGATGCGACGACGGTGCCCGCCGGCTTGCCGGCCGCGATCTCACGCGCGAGGTTCGGCCCGGACAGCACGGCGATCCCCCGCCCCGGCGCCTCGGCGGCGACGACCTCGCTCATCCGGCAGTGCGTCCCGTCCTCGATGCCCTTCACGACCGACAGGACCGCGACGCCGGGCGCCAGGGACGGCGCGAGACGCCGGAGCGTGGCGCGCGCATGGGCCGAGGGTACGGCGAGGACGTAGAGCCGATGCGGCCCGCCGAGCGTGTCCTCGTCGGTGACGACCTCGAGCTCGTCGGGCAGCGGAATGCCGGGCAGGTAGCGCTCGTTCGCGCGCTCGCGGGCGATCCGCTCCGCCGCGGACGGATCGTGGGCCCACAGCCCGACCGTGACGCCCGAGCCGCCCCTCACCAGGAGGAGGGCCAGCGTCGTGCCCCACGCGCCCGCCCCGAGGACGGTGATGCGTCCAGTCATCGGACTTGCGATGCTACCGCTCAGCGACGCTTCGCCGTTCGGCGCCGACGCGCCGGCCGGCGGGCGGCCTCCTCCGACTCGCGCTGGCGGAAGATCAGCCGGATCGGCGTGCCGAGGAAGCCGTACGCGTCGCGGATGCGGTTCTCCAGGTAGCGCTTGTAGCTGAAATGGATGAGCTCCGGGTCGTTGACGAAGATCACGAACGTCGGCGGCGCGACGCCGACCTGGGTGGCGTAGAAGATCTTCGGCAGGCGGTTGCGGACGTGTGACGGCGGATGGGCGCGGACGGCGTCCATGACCAGTCGGTTGAGCTCGCCGGTCGGGACGCGCCGGTAGCGCTCCTCGGCGACGGTCAGGGCCTCGCGCAGGATGCGCTCGACGCGCTGCCCGGTCAGCGCCGATGCGAACACGATGTCCGCCCAGGCGAGGTACGGCGCATCGCGGCGCAGGCGCTTCAGCCATTCGTCGGCGGTGTGCTCGTCCTTCTCGACCGCGTCCCACTTGTTCAGCACCAGGACGATGCCCTTCAGGCGCTCGAGGACGTAGCCGACGACGTGGGCGTCCTGCGCCGTGTAGCCCTCGGTCGCATCGGTCATGACGATCGCGACGTCGGCCGAGTCGATCGCCTTCATGCTGCGCAGGACGCTGTAGCGCTCGATGCCCTTCTCGATGCTCCCGCGCCGGCGGATGCCGGCCGTGTCGACCAGGACGAGCTCCTGGTCGTCGAGGGTGATCGTCGTGTCGATCGGGTCGCGGGTCGTGCCCGGCACGTCCGACACGATCATCCGCTCGTGTCCGAGGACCTGGTTCACGAACGTGGACTTGCCGGTGTTCGGCCGCCCGACGATCGCCACCCGCGGTGGCGGGAGGTCCGCCTCCGCCAGCTCGGCCAGCTCCTCCTCGGTCAGGTCGCGCTCACCGTCGTCATCGGAGGCCGATGCCGCCGCCTCCGCCTCGCTCGGCGGCGGGAGGTGCTCGACGATGAGGTCGGCGAGGTCGCCGGTGTTGCGGCCGTGCTGCGCGCTGATCGTGATCATCGGGTCGAAGCCGAGCGCGGTGAACTCCATGGCCTCGAGCTCGCGACGCGGGTTGTCGCCCTTGTTGACGACGAGGATCACCGGCGCGGTCGCCCGGCGCAGCCGATCGGCGACCTCGTGGTCGAGCGGCGCGAGGCCCGCGTGCGCGTCGACGACGAACAGGATGAGATCGGCCTCCTCGATCGCCACCCGCGCCTGGTCCTGGACCCGCTCCTCGATCTCGGTGCCCGGCTCGAGCTCGAGGCCGCCGGTGTCGACCAGCGTGAACATGCGGCCGTTCCACTCGCCGGTGCCGTAGACGCGGTCGCGGGTCGTGCCCGGCAGGTCCTCGATGATCGCCAGGCGCTGGCCGATGAGCCGGTTGAAGAGCGTGCTCTTGCCGACGTTGGGACGGCCGACGATGGCGACCACGGGGAGGGAGGACATGCGGGGAGTGTAGCGACCGTCGCCCGCCGACCCGGACGAGCCGATAGGATCGACGCGATGCGCATCGGCATGGTCTCCACCCGGCTCGCCGGCGTCGACGGCGTGACGTTCGAGGCCGCCAAGTGGGAGGCGGTCCTCGAGCGCATGGGCCACGAGGTGCGGCTCCTCGCCGGCGAGGTCGACGCGCTGCGCCCGGACGCGCGGCTCGTGCCGGCCATGCATTTCACGTATCCGCCGGCCGCCCGGGTCACGGCGGCCGCCTTCGACCCGGACAGCGACGCGGCGGCCGTGCGGCATGAGATCGACCGCCTGGCCAACCAGCTCGTCCCGGTCATCGTCGACTGGATGCACGCCCTGCGGATCGAGCTGCTCATCGTCGAGAACGCCTGGGCCATCCCGATGCAGCTGCCGCTGGGCGTGGCGCTCACCCGCGTCGTCGAGCAGACCGGCGTGCCGGTCATCGGCCATCACCACGACTACTGGTGGGAGCGCGAGCGGTTCGGGACCTGCGTCGTGCCGGAGATCCTCGAGCAGCACTTCCCGCCCGACCTGCCGAACATCCGGCACGTGAGCATCAACTCGCTCGCCGCACGCGAGCTGCGACGGCGCCGCGGAATCGCCTCGTCGGTCGTGCCGAACGTCTTCGACTTCGCCGCCGGCCGTCCGCGGCCGCGCCCATCGGTTCGGCGCCGGATGCGTGCCGAGCTCGGCATGGGCGAGCGCGGCCTCCTCGTCGTGCAGCCGACCCGCGTCGTGCCACGCAAGGGCATCGAGCTGGCGATCGAGCTCGTCGGGCGGCTGCGGGATCGGCACGCGGTGCTGCTCATCACCTCGCCCGCCGGTGACGAGGGGCTCGACTACCTCGTCCAGCTCGAGCAGCTCGCCGAGCGCCACAAGGTCGCGCTGCGCTACGCGGCCGATCGGTTCGCGCCGGACCTCGAGGGCAAGCCGCTCCGCCCCGCGCACTCGCTCCACGACGCGTACCTCGCCGCCGACCTCATCACCTATCCCTCGCTGTACGAGGGCTACGGCAACGCGCTGGTCGAGGCGATCTTCTACGGCAAGCCGATCGTCGTGAACCGCTACCCGGTGTACGTGGCGGATATCGCGCCGCTCGGCTTCAGATTCATCGAGATCGACGGCGCCATCACCGATGACACGGTGCACGAGGTGCGCCGAGCCCTCTCGAACCCGAAGCGGCAGCGTCAGATCGCGCGGCGGAACTTCGAGATCGCCCGCCGGCACCTGTCGTACGAGGTGCTCAAGCGACGCCTGGCGCGCTGGATCCGCAAGCTCACCACGACGGGCCAGGCGGGGACGAGCCGCTGAACGAAGGGGCCAGATTCCCACCAGGTGGGCATTACGCGGCTCGAGCAGCCGCGAACGGTCAGGATCGGCCGCTTGTGCTCACCTGGCGGGAATTCGGACGGTTCAGCGCCCCGCGACGGCGATAACGCTCACCTGGCGGGAATTCGGACCGTTCAGCGCCTCACGACGCCGATAACGCTCACCTGGCGGGGTCGAGCCGCTGACCGAAGGGGCCAGATTCCCACCAGGTGGGCATTACGCGGCTCGAGCAGCCGCGAACGGTCGGGATCGGCGGCTTGTGCTCACCTGGCGGGAATTCGGACGGTTCAGCGGCCGGCGACGGCGATAACGCTCACCTGGCGGGAATTCGGACGGTTCGGCTCACGACGCCGATAACGCTCACCTGGCGGGAATTCGGACGGTTCAGCGGCTCACGACGCCGACAACGGGAATGTGGGATCCACCCCGGGCGACGAGCTAGGCGAACAGGGCGTAGATCCGGTCGCGGACCTCCTCGAGGTCCTGCTCGGGCGTCGAGGTGCCGCCGGTGATCCCGATGCGAGGCTTGTCGCGCAGCCAGTCGGCGTGCTCGGCGATGAGCTCGTCCGCGTCGGCGACATGGATCGTCTCGGGCAGGATGTCGCGGCACTTCACCGCCAGCTCCTTCGTGTTCGAGCTGTTCTTGCCGCCGACGACGATCATCGCGTCCACCTCGTGGGCGAGCTTCACGCTCTCGTCCTGGCGGGTCAGCGTGACCGGGCAGACGGTGTTCACGACGCGCAGGTCGTGGCATCGGCGCAGGCAGAAGGCGGCGAACTCCTCGAGCTTGGTGGGCAGGATCGTCGACTGCGACAGCACGCCGAGCTTCTTCGTGCGCGGCACCCGCTCCCAGGTCGAGCGGTCGAGGTCGTCGACCACGACGTGGTTCTCGCCGGCGTAGGAGCGGACGCCCTTGACCTCGGGATGGTCCTCGTGGCCGATGATGCACACGGTGTAGCCGGCCTCGGCCAGCTCGCGCGCCGCCTTCTGGGACTGGAGCACCCAGGTGCAGGTGGCGTCGATGACCTCGAGGCCATCGGCCTGCGTCACGCGCTCGAACTCGGACTTCGGGACGCCGTGGGCGCGAATGACGAGCGTGCCGCCCTCGACCTGGTCGGCGAGGTCGGCGGTGCGGATGCCGCGCTCGGCGAGGTCGGACTTGATGCCGGGGTTGTGGACGAGCTGCCCGAGCGTCGTGACCTCCTTGCCCTCCTCGCGGGCCTTCTTCGCCTTGTCGATCGCGAGCCGGACGCCGTAGCAGAAGCCGGCACGCTCGGCGATGCGGATGTCAGGGCGCGTTGGCGATTGGGTCGGAGGGGCCGTGGTCATCGGTCTCATTGTAGGAAAGGTCGGCCGTCGGGTCCGGTTCGGCACCGGTGCGGCGGCGCTGCTCCTCGGGCAGCAGCGCCTCGATGGCGGCCATGATCCGCTCCGTGCCGGCCGCCAGCGCCTCACGATCGAGGCGGCCCGACGGCTGGTGCGGCAGCGTGAACGGCTCGCCGATGACGATCCGCACCCGCGGCAGCCGCGGGATCTTCGCCCCGTTCGGAAAGATCCGATGCGTCCCGCTGATCCCGGCCGGCACGATCGGCGCGCCGGACCGGATGGCGAGGAGCGCCGCGCCCGGCTTCCCCGGGCGGAGGTGGCCATCACGGGACCGGGTGCCCTCGGGGAAGATCGCGATCGGCTTCCCGGCGGCCAGGGCCTCGAGCGAGAACTGCTGGGCGGCGCGGTCGCGCTCGCCCCGCCGCACGAAGTACACGCCGGCCTGCGTCGCCAGCCAGCCGATGATCGGCCAATGACGCATCTCGATCTTCGCCATGAAATGGACCACCCGGCCGATCTGGTGGCCACTGGCCCAACCCATCATCAGCGGGTCGAGGTTCGAGCAGTGGTTGGCGACGAGGATGAACGGGCCGGTGCGCGGGAGATGCTCGACGCCCTCGATGCGCGCCCGCCACAGCAGGCGGGCGAAGAAGCCCACGATCGCGCAGCCGGGGTGGTGGAACCAGCTACGCATCGTCGGTCGGCTCGGCCAGGCGCGCGGTGATGGCGGCCACGCACTCCTCCACGTCGAGCGCGCCGGTGTCGAGCACGAGGGCGCCCTCGGCCTGGCGCAGGGGTGCGACCTCGCGGCCCGAGTCGGCCTCGTCGCGGCGCAGCAGCTCGGCGAGGTACTCGGCGTAGCGCTCCGGCGCGCCCATCTCGATCGCCCGCCGCGCGGCGCGCACCTCGGGCGTGGCGTCGAGGTAGACCTTGAGCGTCGCGTCGGGCAGGACGACGGTGCCGATGTCGCGCCCGACCATGACCGTGTCCCCGCGCTTGGCGGCGTCGCGCTGGACGGCGACCATCGCCTCGCGCACTTCGGGATGGCGGCTCACCGCGCTCACCGCCCGGTCGACGCGCGGCGTGCGCACCTCGTCGGTCACGTCGCGCCCGTCGAGGCGGACGGTCTCGAGCCGGTGCGGATGCTCCGGGCCCGGCTTCTCGACCTCGATCCGGACGGCCTGGGCGAGGCGCCCGAGTGCCGGCCCGTCGTCGACCGACACGCCGCGCTCGAGGGCGGCGAGGGTCAGCGCGCGGTACATCAGCCCCGTGTCGACGAAGGTGGCGCCCAGCGCCCGGGCGAGGGCGTGCCCGACGGTCGACTTCCCCGCGCCCGACGGGCCGTCGATGGCGATCCGGGTCGTCATCGGCGGCGCGTCTGCCGGCCGCGCGGAGCGGGCGTTGGCCCGGCGGCGAGCGCGGCGACCTCGCGCGGGCGCAGGCGTCGCCACTCCCCCTCGCGCAGGCCGTCGAGCGTGAGCGGGCCGATGCGGGTGCGCACGAGCCGCTCGACGCGCACGCCGACCACGTCGAACAGCCGCCGCACCTCGCGCTTGCGGCCCTCGCCGATGCGGACCCGCAGCCACGTCCCGGACTCGTGGCGGTCGCGCTCGACCTCGGGCGGCGGCGGCGCGAACCGCGCGTCGACGAGGCGGGCCGGCCCGTCCTCGAGCTCGACGCCCCGGCGCAACCGGTCGAGCTCCTCGCGCGTCGGGCGCGGATCGACGAGCGCCGCGTACTCGCGCACGATCCCGTAGCGCGGATGGAGGACGCGGTTCGCCCACTCCCCGTCGTTCGTGAGCAGCATCAGCCCCTCCGACTCGACGTCGAGCCGTCCTGCCGGCCACAGCCGCTCGCCCCTGGCATCCACGAGCGACACCACCGAGCGGCGCCCGCGCTCGTCGCGGGCCGATGACAGGAAGCCGCGCGGCTTGTGGATGGCGACGTGGATCGGCGGCGGCGCGCTGCCGATCGGCCGGCCGTCGAGCTCGATCCGGTCCGTCTCCGGATCGGCGGAGTCGCCGAGTGAGGCCCGAACGCCGTTGACCGTGACCCGGCCGTCGGCGATGAGCGTCTCCGCGGCCCGACGGGACGCGACGCCGGCGCGGGCGAGGATCTTCTGGAGCCGCTCACTCGCCATCGGCGGCGGGTGGACCCGCGGGCTCGTCGCCGTCGATCGAGGCGAGCGCGGTGAGCTGGGCCGCGTCGCTCGACAGCGGCGGCAGGTCGTCGAGCGAGGTGAGCCCGAAGCGCTCGAGGAACGTGAACGTCGTTCCGAACAGGACCGGGCGGCCCGGCGTATCGCGGCGCCCCACCTCGGTGATGAGCCGCCGATGGAGCAGCGAGCGGATGACGTAGTCCGAGTCGACGCCGCGGACGCGCTCGACATCGGCGCGGGTGCACGGCTGGCGGTACGCCACGACGGCAAGCGCCTCGAGCGCCGCGGACGACAGCCGGGCCTCCTCGCGCGCCGCGTACGCCGCGAGGCGGGCGCCGACCTCGGGCGCGGTGACGAGCTGCCAGGCGTCATCGTGGTGCTGGACCCGGATGCCGCGGCCGTCCTCCTCGAGCCTCACGGCCAGGGCGGACAGCTCGGCCTCGGCCTGGAGGCGCGGGAGGCCGGCCAGCTCGGCGAGCTCGGCCGTGGCCAGCGGCCGCTCGGCGATGAACAGCAGCGCCTCGAAGAAGACGCTCGGATCGGTGTCGGCCAGGGGACGCTCGTCGGTCACGACGGCACCTCGGCGCTGCGCTCGATGACGATCGGCCCGAAGATGTCGTGCTGCTCGGCGACGACCTGGCGGCGGCGCACGAGCTCGAGGGTGGCGAGGAACGTGACCGCCGCCTCGGTGCGGGACCGGCAGCGGGCGAGGATCGTCTGGAGCAGGACCCGGCCGCCCGCCGACAGTGCGCGGTGGAGGACGGCGATCTGCTGGGCGATCGTGATCTCGCGCTTCACGACCTCGGGTGGCGGCGGCTCCGGCTCGGGGATCGCGGCGAGCGCCTCGAGGGCGCCGGACAGGACCGTGGCCGGGATCGGCTCGGCGGGAACCTCCGGCAGGTCCGACTCGCGCGGCTCGCGGCGCATGGCCGGCATGGCGCCGTCGCGCTCGCCGAGGGCCACCGCGGCGTCGCGCAGGGCGCGGTACTCGATGATCCGGCGCCGCAGCTCCTCCTCGTCCGGCTCCTCGGCGCCCTCGACGGGGGGCGGGACCGGCTCGCCGGGCAGCATGCGCCGGGACTTCAGCAGGATGAGCTGCGCGGCGATGGCGACGAACTCGGCGAGGTTGGCGGCGTCGACCGGGTGACGGGCGAGGTGCTCGACGTACGCATCGGCCACGTCGGCCAGCGGCACGGTGAGGATGTCGAGCTGCCGCGACTCGATGAGGTGGAGGAGGAGCTGGAACGGCCCCTCGAACACCGGCAGGGCCACGGTGAACTCGCCCGGCTCGCCCACCGGGACCGCCACCGACTCGCCGGCCGTGACCGGGATCGGCTCCATCGTCGACGCCATGCGCTCAGGATGCGTCATCGGCGGCCTCCAGCGCGCGCCCGAGATGCACGTCGCCCGCCGCGGGAGCGCCACGGATGAACGCCGCCGCCCGTTCCGAGGCGCCCGCCGCGAGCGCAAGGTCGGCCGACAGGCCGGCGTGATGGAGGTAGAGGTGGAACGGGTGACGCCACGAGCGCGGGTCCTCGCTCGCCAGCCAGCGCAGGAGCGCCGGCGCGAGCCCCTCGAGGAGGACGCCCGCCACGCGGTGCCAGAGCCGCATGCGGTGCCCCTTCGCCGCGTCGTGGAGCAGCGCCGCGGTCAGGAGGTCCGGGTCGTCGTGGCCGGCCGCGAGCAGGCGCCTCACGACGTCCAGCGCGTGGCGGCGATCGGCGACCGGCATACGGTCGAACAGCGCGACCGCGCCGGCGGGCAGGATGCGGTGCGCCAGGGCCGTCTCCTCGTCGCCGACGCGCGCCCGGACGTGCGACGCGAACTGCCGGACCCTATGCACCGATGAGCAGGCGGGCGCCGGCGGCCGCGATGCCGAAGATCCAGCCCAGCGGGTCGATCGGGCTGCCCATGTAGCGCAGGAAGATGAGGCCGAGGAGGACGAGAACGCCGTACTGCCCGTATCGGCTCAGCGTCATCGCCTGGCGGGGCGGGAGGAAGGCGAGGGCCACGTTGTAGCCGTCGAGCGGCGGGATCGGCAGGAGGTTGAACACGGCGAGCACGAGGTTCAGGAGGACGACGGCGATGACGACGTTCATGACGAACGGGATGTCGAGGCCGGTGAGGTCGAGGACGCGGTACACGACGGCCGCGACGATCGCCACCACGACGTTCGCAATCGGGCCGGCGGCGGCCACGAAGGCGAGCCCGGTCCGCCCGCTGCGCAGCGCCGCCGGGTTGACCATGACCGGCTTGGCCCAGCCGAAGCCGACGAGGACGAGCATGAGCGCGCCGACCGGGTCGATGTGGGCGATCGGGTTGAGCGTCAGGCGCCCCATGGCGCGGGGCCGACGGTCGCCGAGCGCGTCGGCGGTGGCCGCGTGGCTGAACTCGTGGAACGTGAGCCCCACCAGCAGCGCGATGACGCCGCCGATGAGCAGCTCGATCGACGCGGTCCCGAACAGCATCTAGCCGAGCCGGGGCAGGAGATCGGCGAGGAGCGCGACGAGGCGCTCGGCGCCGACCCGGCCCATCTCGATGACCTCCTCGTGCGTGGCGCCCTCCTCCACGTCCTCGGTCGCCTTGTTGGTGATGAGGCTGAAGCCGAGCACCCGGACGCCGGCATGGCGCGCCACGATCGTCTCGTGCGCCGTGCTCATGCCGACGGCGTTGCCGCCGAGGTTGCGGAGCATGCGCATCTCGGCCCGGGTCTCGTACGACGGGCCGGACAGCATGACGTACACGCCCTGGCGCAGCGGGACGCCGGTCCGCTCCCCCGCCTCGAGCGCCGCGGCGCGCAGCACGGGGTCATAGGCGTCGGTCATGGGCGGGAAGCGGGGCCCGAGGCGGTCGATGTTCGGGCCGCGCAGCGGCGTGTCGCCCGAGAGGTTGATGTGGTCGGTGATGAGCATGACGTCGCCCGGGTCGAAGGACGGGTCCAGGCCACCGGCGGCGTTGGTGAGGACGACGATCTCCGGCCCGAGCACGATGACCGCGCGCAGCAGGAGCGTCGCCTCCCGGTGGGTCCAGCCCTCGTACGGGTGCGCGCGGCCGGACAGGATGACCGCCGGGGCACCCCCGATGCGCCCGGCGACGAGCTCGCCGGCGTGGCCCTCGACCGCGGAGACGGGAACGTGCGGGATCTCGCCGTACGGGACGCGGACGCGCGGCTCGTCGTCGAGGAGCTCGACGACACCGCCCAGCCCCGACCCGAGCACGGCGGCGATGCGCGGACCATCCAGCCCCGCGGCGCCGAGCCGGGTACGGATCGCCTCGGTCGCCTCCGCGATGCGCCGGTCGAGCTCCGCTCCGTAGACGCCGTCGATCAGTCCGCCCGGATGGGCCTGGGCCACCTACATCCGCTCCAGCAGGTCGCGCTTCTTCGACTCGTACTCCTCGGGCGTGATGAGCCCGCGGTCGCGGAGGTCGGCGAGCCGCTCGAGCGTGTCGCCCAGCTCGTCGGCGGCGGAGCGGGCGGCGGCCGCCGGAGCGCTGGGGGCCACGGCCTGGGCGTTCGCGGCCGCGACCTCGGCCGAGGCCGGCAGGGGCGCGTCGTCGGCCCGCACCGAGACGCGGTCGGACCCGGCACGCGGCGGCATCGGCTCCGCGCGCTGCATCGGCTCAGGGGCGGTCGAGCGCTGATAGCGAGGCGGGGCGAGCTCGGGGTTCTCCATCATCTGCTTCTGGTCGAACATCGCCTTCTTGAACGGGATCGGGTCGGCGATCATCGGGAAGTCGGCGACCGAGTTCCCGCCCAGGGCCTCCTCCGCGGCGGTCAGGATGTCGAGGGTCCCGAAGCCGAAGATCCGACCGAAGACGCTCTGATCGAGCCGCGCGTCGTTGATCTTCTCGAGGCTCGTGTCCGACACGCTCTTGTTGAGCACGCCCTCGGCGCGGATGACCCGGCGCGTGGTGATGAGCCATTCCTGGTTCTTCCAGTCCCACAGCACGAAGCCGATGTAGCCGGCGGCGGCCAGGAAGGCGGCTAGCGCGAGGAGCGTGACGATGCCGTCGATCGTGCCGTTGATGAACGGCGCCTCGTTCGTCGCCAGCCAGATGAGGATCGCGAGCCCGACGAGGGCGACGACGAGCCAGATCCAGGTCCGGGCGATGATCGCGAACCAGTGCTGCCGGCTCTGGTAGACCACCTCCTCGCCTCGGGACAGGAGGTTCCGCGCGTAACTCATGAGGGCAGTCCGCTCCGTTCAGGCTCTCGGATGCGCCCGCGCGTAGACCTCGCGGACGCGCTCGCCGGTCAGGTGGGTGTAGAGCTGGGTGGTGCTGATGCTAGCATGGCCCAGGAGCGCCTGGACCACCCGCAGATCGGCTCCGCCCTCGAGCAGATGGGTCGCGAAGCTGTGCCGGAACGTGTGCGGCGTGACCCGATACGACACGCCCGACGCCTCCGTCCAGCGCTTCACGAGCCGCCACACCGACTCCCGCGCCATCCGCCTGCCGCGCCGGCTGACGAACACGGCCTCGGTCGGCCGTTTGGCCGTCCATTCCGCCCGCGGACCGCCCAGGTACCGATGCAGCCGCTCGCGCGCCTCCTCTCCCATCGGCACCCGCCGCTCCTTGTTGCCCTTGCCGATGACCCGCACCTGGAGGTGCGGCAGGTCGAGCCGATCGGTGTCGAGGCCGACGAGCTCGCTCACCCGCAGCCCGCAGCCGTACAGCAGCTCGAGGATGGCCCGATCCCGGATGCCCGCCGCGTCGTCGTCCGGCGGCGCGTCGAGGATGCGGGCCACGTCATCCGGATCGAGGACGTCGGGCAGGTAGCTGCCGGGACGCGGCGCGTCGACGAGTGCGGGAACGTCGCGCCCCGCGATGCCCTCGCGCAGCGCGAAGCCGTAGAAGCTGCGCACCGCGGCGCTCTTGCGCGCCTGGGTCGAGCCCCGCGCACCACTTCGCTGAAGCGAGCGGACGAACGCTTCCAGCGGCTCCGGGTCGCTGCGCCAGCGCGTGCCGGCATGGGCGCTGAACTGGGCGAGGTCGCGCCGGTAGGCGGCGATCGTGAGCGGCGACAGGCCGCGCTCGACGCGGAGCTCGAGCAGGAACGCCTCGATCGCCTCGAGCAGCTTCGGATCCGGCTGGCTCACCGCTCCCCGCGCCGGCCGCCGGCCGATGCGACCCGCAGGAGCGCCTCGGCCGCGGTGCGTGCCTCGTCGCCGGCCCGTTCGCCGGCCAGCATCGCCGCCAGCTCCGCGGCGCGCTCGTCCGGCCCCAGCTCGCGGACCTCGGTCACCGTCCGCTCGCCCTCGACCCGCTTCCCGACGACGAGGTGGGCATCGGCGTAGGCGGCGACCTGCGGCAGGTGGGTGACGCACAGCACCTGGTGGAAGCGGGCCAGCTCCCGCAGCCGCTCGCCGAGCGCCGACGCGTTGCGGCCGCCGATGCCGGCATCGACCTCGTCGAAGACGAGGAGCGGCGTGCTGTCGGCGGCCGCCAGGACGACCTTGAGGGCCAGCGACAGCCGGCTCGCCTCGCCGCCCGACGCGATGCGCCCCAGCGGCCGCGGCGGCTCGCCCGGGTTCGGCGCGAACCTGAACGTCACCCGGTCGGCGCCGCCAGGACCGGGGTCGATCGGCTCGATCTCGACGCCGAACGCCCCGCCCGGCAGGCCGAGCGGCGGCAGCTCGGCGTTCACCGCCGCCGTCAGCCGGTCCGCGGTCGCGCGCCGGGCGGCCGTCAGCGCGGCGCAGTCCTCCTCGAGTGACGCGCGGCGCTCGGCCTCCTCGGCCCGCAGCCGCTCGCGCTCCCCCTCCTGGTTCTCGAGCCGCGCGAGCTCCGCCGCGGCCTCCTCGCCGAAGGCGATGACGGCCTCGAGCGAGTCGCCGTACTTGCGCCGCAGGTCGTAGAGCAGGGCGAGCCGCTCCTCGGCCGCGGCGCGCGCCAGCGGGTCGAGGTCGATCCCCTCGGCGGTATCGGCGATGTCGCGTGCCAGCTCGGCGGCCTCGGCCGCGACGCCCGACAGCCGGTCGGCGAGCGGCGCGAAGCGGGCGTCGTGCGCCGCGGCGGCGAGGACCGCGCGCTCGGCCGTGCCGAGCAGGTCGCCGGCGGCGCCGTCGTCGCGGAGGGCGGCGACGGCCTCGGCCGCGGCCCGCGCGATCGTCTCGGCGTGCTCGGCGGCCCGCAGCTGCGCCTCGAGCTCCACGTCCTCGCCGGCGCGTGGCGCCGCGGCCTCGATCTCGGCGGCCTGGTGGCGGAGCAGCTCGACCCGCCGGGCGAGCTCGTGCCGGTCGGTGAGGAGCTCGGCGGCGGCCGCGACGGTCGCCCGCCATGCCCGGTGCGCCTCGGCCACGCGCTCGACCAGCGGTCCGTGGCCGCCGAACTCGTCGAGCAGCGCGAGCTGGCGCGCCGGCTCGAGCAGGCGCTGCTGGTCGTGCTGGCCGTGGATCTCGCCCAGCGACCCGCCGAGCGCCGCGAGGCCGCCGACCGTCACCGCCCGGTCGTTGACGCGCGCCAGCGAGCGGCCGTCGGCGCCGACCTCGCGCCGCACGATCACCGAGCCCTCGCCGGCGGCCACCGCATCGGCCATCGGATCCTCGCCGGAAAGGGCCGGCGCGTCGAAGATGGCCTCGACGCGCAGCGCATCGGCTCCGGCGCGAACCTGGTCGGATGCCGCCCGCGCCCCGAGGACGAGGGCCACCGCGTCGACGACGAGCGACTTGCCCGCCCCGGTCTCGCCGGTCAGGACGGTGAAGCCGGGCGCGACCTGCAGGCGGACGCGCTCGACGACCGCCAGGTTCTCGACCGTCAGCTCGCGCAGCGCCATCGGTCGGAAGTATCGCCCCTAGTACGGCAGCAGCGACGCCTTCGTGCGCAGCAGGTCGTAGAACGGCGTGCTGCCGGCGGGCTCGACCATGCGCAGCGGCTCGGCCAGGGCGCTGACCTCGACCCGGTCGCCGACCGCCATCGGCCGGTCGACCTGTCCGTCGAGGCTGACGAGCGCGCCCTCCTGGGCCTCGCGCAGCGTGAGGTGGACGACGTGGTCCTCGCCGGCCACGACGCTGTGGAGGGGCGACAGGTAGGCAGCCACGGGGGTGATGATCATGTTCCGCAGCCGCGGGTCGAGGATCGAGCCGCCGGCGCTGAAGCTGTAGGCGGTCGAGCCGGTCGGCGTGGCGACCACCACGCCGTCGGCGACGTACGTGGCGAGATGCTGGCCGGAGACCTCGACCTCGATCTGGATCATCCGCACCCGGCTGCCGCGGGCGACGACGACCTCGTTCAGGCACTCGTGCTCCTCGACCTCGCCGCCCTGGCGCACGAGCCGGACCGCGATCCGGAACCGATCGCCGATGCTGTAGTCGCCGGCCACGAACTGCTCGAGCGCCCCCTCGAGCTCATCGCGCTCGACCTTGGCGAGGAAGCCCACGCGCCCGAGGTTCACGCCGAGGGCCGGCACGCCCGAGCCACCGATGGCGCGGGCGGTGCGCAGGAACGTGCCGTCCCCGCCGAGGACGGCGACGAGGTCGGTCGTCGGCAGCTCGGCGCGGATGACGTCGAACGCGTCGCCGGGCGCGTCCCAGGCCTCGTGGCCGTTCGCCTCGCACCACGCCCGGCCGCGGGCGAGGACCTCGGGAACGCGGCTGCTGTACGGGTTCCAGGCGAAGCCGATGCGGCTCATCCGCCGTCCGCCGCCTCCTCGCCGGATCCCTCGAGCCGGCTGGCGAGCCGCTCGACGCTGCGCCGGAGGTCGGCGAGCTCGGCCGCGAGGTCGCTCGGCTCGCGAACGGCGGCGTACGACCGATCCAGGCCGGCGGCGATGAGTGCGCGCATCAGGCTCGACGGCGACACGCCGCGCGCCTCGGCCGCCTTCTCGACGCGGGCCATGAGCGCATCCGGCATCCGGAGGCTCACGATCTTCTGCATCGTGTCCGGCGCCGGCTCGTGGTGCGGCGGCTCGACGACCTCGAGGCCCTCGAAGCCGATGCCGAGCTGCTCGACCGAAACCTGGGCGCGGCCCGCGCTCCTGCGCTTCACGCCCTGATCGTAATACGGCCGTGCTACACGCGGGGTCACTCCGCCGCCGAGCCGGCGCTCCCCACCGCGTCGGCCACGCTCGCCGCGTAGGCCTCGGACGGCCGGTCACCGATGCGCAGGTCGACGAGGAACTCGACGTTCCCGTCCCCGCCCTCGATCGGCGAGCGGATCGCGCGCTCGGCCGCGAGGCCGGCGTCCGCGGCGTCCGTGGCCAGGTCGTCGAGGACCCGCTGCCAGATCGCCGGGTCGCGGACGACCCCGCCCCGCGGCACGTCCTCCTTGCCGGCCTCGAACTGCGGCTTCACCAGCGCCACGACCCGGCCGTCATCGGCGAGAAGGCGGCGGACCGCGGGAAGCACGAGGCGCAGGCTGATGAAGCTCAGGTCGAGCGTGGCGAGGTCGATCGGCTCGGGCAGGGCCTCGAGCGTCCGGAGGTTCGTGCGCTCCATGCTCACGACCCGCGGGTCGTGGCGCAGGCGCTGGACGAGCTGCGCGCGGCCCACGTCGACGGCGTAGACGATCCGTGCGCCGCGGGCGAGGAGCACGTCGGTGAAGCCGCCGGTCGATGCTCCGGCGTCGAGGCAGGCGAGGCCGGCCGGGTCGATCCCGAAGGCGTCGAGCGCGTGCTCGAGCTTGTGGCCGGCACGACTCGCCCAGCGCGGCCTGTCGAGGACGCGCGGCCGCGCGTCGCCGGGGACGAGCTGGCCCGGCTTCAGCCGGCGGTTGCCGTCGAGCTCGACCGCCCCGGCGTGGATGAGCGCCTGGGCCTCGGCCCGCGAACGAGCCAGGCCCCGGTCGGTCAGCAGCTGGTCGAGCCGGATGCGCGCCATCCGCCGATCGTACGGCGGATGGCGGTTGGTGCGATCAGGCGGCGCGCGGTCGACGCTCGACGAGGATCGTGGCGAGCAGCGTCGCGGCATAGATGCCGCCGATGACGCCGAGCACGATCGCCGGCTCGCCGCCGAGGGCGAGCGCCGCATCGGCGACCACGGCCAGGGCCGCGGCGGTGCCGGCCACGACGATGGCGATCGCCTTGCCGAGCGCCCCGCGGTCGAGGACCGCGAAGGCGGCGGCGACGTTGGCGATGCCGACGGCGACGATGGCGGCCCAGAACGGCTCGATCCGCTGCGCCAGGGCCAGGTCGGCGGGCGATACCGGCAGGTTCCGCCCGTCGACGACCGACAGCGCGAGCGGGAACGCGCTGCCGAGCGCCACGATGGCGAGGCCCGCGAGGATGAAGATCGCGGCGGCCGAGATCGCGGCGACGCGCGACAGCGCCTCGCGGTCGAAGCCGGCGACCGCGCGCGATCGGGTGGTGCTGATGACGGTCATGGCTGGGGTGCCTCGAACGTGCAGTGCCGCCCATGCGGCCCGGTGTGCGTCTGCCAGCATCAGGCGCGCTCGGGCGCGCGGCATCAGCCGGGACGCCGCAATGGCCTACGACAACGGTCGCGTGGCTGGTTGCTAGGCGGCGGAGACCTTCGAGCGCTTCGCCCGGCCCGAGATGCCCAGCGCCTCGCGCACCTGGGCGGCGATGCCCGGCGCGTCGATCCGATGCTGGGCCCGCAGGTCGTCGACGGCGCCGTGGTGGACGAACCCGTCCGCCAGCGCGACCTTGTGCACCGGCACGCGGATCCCCGCCCGGTTGAGCGCGTCGAGCACGCCGTCGCCGAAGCCACCGTTGGCGGCCGACTCCTCGGCCGTGACGACGAGCCGCTTGCCGGCCGCGTGCTCGGCGATGAGCGCCTCGTCGAGCGGCTTCGCCCAGCGGGCGTTGATGACCGTGGCGCTCACGCCATCGGCCTCGAGCTCGTTGGCGACAACGAGGAGGCGCTGGACGATCGGCCCGAAGCCGACCATGAGCAGGTCGGAGCCGGTCCGCAGGACCTCGCCGCGGCCGATCTCGAGCGGCGTCCCCTCGCGATCCGGGAGGTCCTCGCCGGCGTCGCGCGGGTAGAGCAGGGACACCGGCCCGTCGTGCGAGAGCGCGGTGACGACGAGGTCGCGCAGCTCCTGCTCGTCCTTGGGTGAGCCGATGACGAGGCCCGGCAGCGAGCGCATCGCCGGCAGCATGAACATGCCCTGGTGGCTCGTGCCGTCCTCGCCGACGAGGCCGGATCGGTCGAGCCCGAGGAGGACCGGCACCTCGTTCTGGCAGACGTCGTGGACGAGGCTGTCGTACGCGCGCTGGCTGAACGTCGAGTACAGGCACACGACGGGGCGCATGCCGGCCAGCCCGAGCCCGGCGGCCATCGTAACCGCGTGCTGCTCGGCGATGCCGACGTCGTGGAAGCGCTTCGGGAAGTGCTCGCAGAAGCGCTGGAGGCCGGTGCCGGTCGGCATGCCGGCGGTGATGGCGGTGATGCGCTCGTCGGTCTCGGCCAGGCGGACGAGCTCCTCGACGAACGTCTGTGTGTACGTCTTCGGCTTGCGTCGCGGCGCCGTCTCGGCGGGCAGCGGCTCCTCGGTCGGGTCGATGAGGGTGAGGTCGACCGGCGGCAGCGAGGCCCCGTGGAACGAGATCGAGTCCTGCTCGGCCGGGGCGTAGCCGCGGCCCTTGACCGTCTTCACGTGGACGACGACCGGCGCATCCAGCTCGAAGGCCGCCTCGAACGCCTCCTCGAGCTCCTGGCGGTTGTGCCCGTCGAGGACGCCGATGTAGGTCAGGCCCATGTCCTCGAAGAAGCCGACCTTGGCCCACGAGCGCTTGAAGCCCTCCTTCGCCCAGCCGAGGAGGTCGAGCGCCGGCTTGCCGACGATCGGCACGCGCGGCAGGAAGCGGCGGGTCGCCGACTTCGTCTCCTGGTAGCCGCGGCTCAGGCGCAGCTTGTTCAGCCGCGTCGACAGCCCGCCGACCGACGGGCTGATGCTCATCTCGTTGTCGTTGAGGACGATGAGCAGCGGATGCTTCTCGTGGCCGAGGTGGTTGAGCGCCTCGAGCGTCAGGCCCGATCCCATCGCCGCGTCGCCGACGCAGACCGCGATCCGCTGACGGCGGGCCGGATCGGTCGGCGGTTTCAGGTCGCGAGCGGCGGCGAGGCCGATGGCGATCGACACGCCGGTCCCGGCATGCCCGCCGTCGAACACGTCGTGCCTGGACTCGCTGCGCCGCGGGAATCCGCCGATGCCGCCCACCTGGCGCAGCGATTCGAAGCGGTCCCATCGGCCGGTGAGGAGCTTGTGGGCGTACGCCTGGTGCCCGGTGTCCCACACGATCCGGTCGCGCGGCGAGTCCATGACCCGATGCAGGGCGAGGGTGATCTCGACGGTGCCGAGGGAGCTGGCGAGATGCCCGCCGGTCCGATGGACGGTGCGGATCATCTTCTCCCGCAGCTCGACGGCCAGTGTGTCGAGCTGCTCGGCGGTGAAGGCGTGGATCTGGGCGGGTTCGCGGATCGTTTCGAGCAGGGCCAACGGACGTGCGGTCCTCCGTGAATCGAGATCGAGTATAGGTGCGTTCGGCACCGATCGCCTTCCGGGACGCCCGGCGCGCGCCCGGTGCTACAGCGCCTTGGCGTACACGCGGCTGGTCTTCGTGAGCGTGAAGCCCTCGCGCTCGTAGAACCGATGCGCCCGCTCGCGCGTCGTCCGCGTGCGCACCACGATCCGGTCCAGGCCTCTCTCGCGCGCCCAGCCCTCCGCGGCCCGGAGCAGGTCGGCGCCGATGCCCGTGGAGCGCGCCCCGTCGTCGACCACGAGGCCACGGATATCGACCGCCGGCTCGTCGGCGAGCGACACCTGGACCCCGAGGTGGATCCAGCCGATCGGCCGATCGGCGTCATCGGTGGCGACGAGGACCGCGACCGCGGTTGCGCTGCCCTCCTCGGCCAGGCGGGCGAGGCGGCGCCGGATGTCGTCCTCGGTCGAGGGATAGCCGAGCTGGGTGGTCAGGCCGGCGATGGCGGCGGCGTCGCGCGCATCGGCCGGGCGGATGGTCGTCATCGGCGTCCAGCCTAGCCGACGGCCGGTGCGGGGCAGGTCGCGGCTCGTCGTCCCAGGTAGTTGCGCGTGCAACTATCTGGTAGACTATCGTCACGCAGCGGCCCGCGCCGTGCACGGCACTGCGGATACGCAGGAGACAGGTTCGACCGATGCAGTTCGGCATCTTCTCGGTCAGTGACATCACGACCGATCCCACGACGGGGCGCACCCCATCCGACGAGGAGCGGCTCAGGAACGTCCTCGAGATCGCGCTCAAGGCCGAGGAGGTCGGGCTCGACGTCTTCGCCCTCGGCGAGCATCACAACCCGCCGTTCTTCTCGTCCTCCCCCACCACGACCCTCGCGTACATCGCGGCGAAGACGAGCCGGATCATCCTGTCGACGGCGACGACGCTGATCACCACGAACGACCCGGTGAAGATCGCCGAGGACTACGCGATGCTCCAGCACCTGGCCGATGGCCGCGTCGACCTCATGCTCGGCCGCGGCAACACCGGGCCGGTCTACCCGTGGTTCGGGCAGGACATCCGCAACGGCATCCCGCTGGCCATCGAGAACTACGCGCTGCTGCGACGGCTGTGGGACGAGGAGGTCGTCGACTGGCAGGGCCAGTTCCGCACGCCGCTCACCGGCTTCACGTCGGTGCCGCGCCCGCTCGACGGCGTGCCGCCGTTCGTGTTCCACGGCTCGATCCGCTCGCCGGAAATCGCCGAGCAGGCCGCGTACTACGGCGACGGCTTCTTCCACAACAACATCTTCTGGCCGAGCTTCCACGTGAAGCGCATGGTCGGGCTCTACCGGCGCCAGTACGAGAAGTACGGGCATGGCCCGGCCGACACGGCGATCGTCGGGCTCGGCGGCCAGGTCTTCATGCGGCCCAACTCGCAGGACGCGATCCGCGAGTTCCGGCCGTACTTCGACCGCGCCCCGGTCTACGGCGGCGGCCCGTCGCTCGAGGAGTACGCGAGCTACACCCCGCTGACCGTCGGCAGCCCGGAGCAGGTCGTCGAGCGCACACTCGGCTTCCGCGAGTTCGCCGGCGACTACCAGCGCCAGCTGTTCCTCGTCGACCACGCCGGGCTGCCGCAGAAGACCGTGCTCGAGCAGATCGAGATGCTCGGCGAGATCGTCCCGGTCATGCGGCGCGAGTTCGAGGCCATGCGCCCGGCGCACGTCCCGTCGGATCCGCCGATGCACCCGCGCGTTCGCGCCCGCCTGGAGGCTTCGGCTTCCCCGGCAGCCGATGCCGATGCCGATGCGGATCCCGAAGCCAAGGCCGATGCGCCGGCTGCCGCCGGCGTCCGCCCATGACCTCGACCTCGGCCTCGGCCTCGTCCACCGGCGCCCGCCGGCTCGTCGCCGTCTCCGCCGGCCTGTCGCAGCCCTCGAGCACGCGGCTCCTCGTCGATCGCCTCGCGGCCGCGACCGAGGCCGCGCTCCGTGCCGGCGGCCTCGAGCCGGCGACGGAGGTCGTCGAGGTTCGCGACGTCGCGACCGACCTGACGAACAACCTCATGGCCGGCTTCCCGAGCGAGCGGCTCCAGGGCGTCCTCGACACCGTGCTCGGGGCCGATGGCCTGATCGCCGTCTCCCCCACCTTCAATGCGTCGTACAGCGGCCTGTTCAAGCTGTTCTTCGACGCCATCGACCACCGGGCGCTGGCCGGCATGCCGGTGCTCATCGGCGCCACCGGCGGCACCGCTCGCCACTCGCTCGTGCTCGATCACGCCCTGCGTCCGCTGTTCACGTACCTCGGCGCGCTCGTGCTGCCGACCGGCGTCTTCGCCGCGGCCGAGGACTGGGGCGAGGGCTCGATGCCGGCCGACTCCGACCTCGCCAGCCGGATCGAGCGCGCCGGAGGCGAGCTGGCCCGCGCCATGGCGGCCGGCGAGCGACGCGCGCCACCCGACCCGTTCGAGGACCCGACGCCGTTCGAGGAGCTCCTTCGAGGATCGTCCTCGGGCTAGTCGGTCTCGGCCTCGGACTGAGCGGGGGCGCCGCGGCGGCCGAGCTCGGTGATCTGGAGCTCGGCGGCCTTCAGCCGCGTCTCGCACGCCGCGTGGAGGCGGAGCGCGCGCTTGTAGAGCTCGATGCTCTCCTCGAGGCCGACGTGCCCCGCCTCGAGGCCCTGGACGGTGCGCTGGAGCGCGGCCACCAGCTCGTCGAACGGGCGCGTGGCGAGCTCCTCGTCGGTGAGGACCTCGAGCGCGGCGTCGTCGATCATCGGAGCAGCTCCTCGGTGCCATCGGCGCGGGTGCGCTCGACGCGCGTGTCCACGGTACCGCGCGCCACGGTCACCTGCAGCGCATCGCCGGCAGCCACGTCGGCCGGGTCACGGAGGATGCGGCCGTCGGCGGTGCGGGCCACCGCGTAGCCGCGGTCGAGCGTTGCGGCCGGCGAGAGGGCGCGCATCGCATCGGCGACCGAGGCGAGCTGCATCCGTCGTCGCTCGAGGCGATCGTCGAGCACGCGCCCCCCACGGTCGAGCAGGTCGGCCACGGACTGGCGGGCGGCGCCGATGTCCGGCGCCAGGCGCGACAGCGCCCGTGCCTCCGCGTCGAGGAAGCGGCGCTTCTCGACCGCCGCGCCGAGCAGCGCCGTCGTGGCGCGCTCCCGGAAGCGGCCGAGGATCGTCGGCAGCTGCGTGCCGTCCGGCGTGGCGAGCTCGGCCGCCGCGCTCGGGGTGGGCGCCCGGAGATCGGCGGCGAAGTCGCACAGCGTGACATCGGACTCATGGCCGACGCCGACGATGATCGGCACCGGGCTCTCGGCCACCGTGCGCACGACGCGCTCGTCGTTGAAGCCCCACAGGTCCTCGAGCGATCCCCCGCCGCGGGCCAAAATGATCGTGTCGATGTCCTTCTGGGCGTACATCCGCTTCAGCGCCACGACGATCGCCGGCGCCGATGCGGCCCCCTGCACGCTCGTCGGGCTCAGGAGGACGTGGACGAGCGGGTACCGGCGACGGAGGACGTTGCCGATGTCGCGCCACACGGCGCCGACCGGCGAGGTGACGACGCCCAGGCGGCGCGGCCAACGCGAGACCGGGCGCTTGCGGTCGTCGTCGAACAGGCCGGCCGCGGCGAGCTTCTGGCGCAGCTCCTCGTATTTCGCGTGGAGGTCGCCGGCGCCGGCGGGCGTGATCGAGTCGACGTACAGCTGGTAGACGCCCTGCGGCTCGTAGGCGCGCACGCGTCCGTGGACGATGACCTGCATGCCGTGCCGCGGCGGGACGGCGCAGCGGGCGAGCTCCTCGCGGAACAGCGCCGCCTTGATCTGCGAGCTCGCGTCCTTGAGCGTGAAGAAGCAGTGCCCGCTCGGCGGGAAGCTCGGCTGGCTGATCTCGCCCTCGACCCAGACGTCGGCGAGGACCGCATCGGCGTCGAGGAGGGAGCGAACGCGGCGGTTGAGGTCGGTGACGCGCAGGATGCGCGGGCTGGGACGCGCGGCGGTGGGCGCCGCCTGGCGCATCGGCTCAGGATCCGGCTCCGGCTCGGGGCGATCCCAGAGGCTGCGCTGCTCCGCGGTCATCGGCTCGGGGCCGACTACTGGACCCGGGTGACGTACTCGCCGGTCCGCGTGTCGATGCGCAGGACGTCTCCCTCGTTCACGAACAGCGGCACCTGGACGACGAGCCCCGTCTCGAGCGCGGCCGGCTTCTTCGCGCCGGTTGCCGTGTCGCCAGCGAAGCCGGGCTCGGTCTGGGTCACCGCCAGGTCGACCGTCACCGGCAGCTCGACGCCGAGGATCTCGCCCTCGTACGAGCTGTACATGACCTCGGTGTTCTCCTTGAGGTACAGCGCATCGTCGCCGAGCGTGGCCGCCGGGATGGCGAACTGGTCGTACGTCTGGGTGTCCATGAAGTGGTACGCGTCGCCGTCGCTGTACAGGTACTGCGCCTCGCGCGTCTCGACGCGTGCCCGCGGCCAGCGAGTCCCCGCCTGGAATGTGCGCTCGACGATGTCGCCCTTGCGCACGTTCTGCATCTTCATGCGGACCTGCGCCGATCCCCGGGCCATCTTGATGTGGCTCCAGTCGAGGACCTTCATCAGCTGTCCGTCGAGCTCGATGATGACGCCCTTCTTGACGTCGCCCGTGCTGATCAAATGCCGCTCCTGCTTACTGACCGATGAGTCCGCGCAACAGGATACGCTGGACCGCCCGCGCTCATCCCGCACGATGGCGGTGCGGTTCTCCTCCCGCGCGGCGTCCACCGTCGATATTTCGCGGGAATGTGGCCTGGTGGGGGTGTTCAGGCTATGCCTGTGCGATTTATCGGCCGGTCCATGGCCCAGGCGGCCCCTTCTGGACCGTTCAGGCCACACCCGCACCGATATTTCGCCGGTGCGTAGCCCGAGGGTGGTGCGCGCGGCGTCCACCGTCGATATTTCGCGGGATTGTGGCCTGGTGGGGGTGTTCAGGCCACGCATGTGCGATTTATCGGTCGGTCCATGGCCCAGACGGCCCCTCTTGGACCCTTCAGGCCACACGCGTACCGATATTTCGCCGATGCGTGGCCCGAGGGTGGTGCGCGGCGTCCACCGTCGATATTTCGCGGGAATGTGGCCTGGTGGGGGTGTTCAGGCGACGCCTGTGCGATTTATCGGTCGGTCCATGACCCAGACGTCCCCTCTTGGACCCTTCAGGCCACACCCGTACCGATATTTCGCCGATGCGTAGCCCCATGGCCGGGTTCGGGCGCCAAACGCCCGAAATATCGCAGGGGCGCAGGGGCGCAGGGCGCAGGGGCGCAGGGGCGCAGGGGCGTGCGCGAGGGGTCTGGATCAGCCGATGACCACCGGCTCCCGAGGCGAGGCCGTGAGCAGCCGCGGGCCTGACTCCTCGAGCGCGACGATGTCCTCGATCCGGATGCCGGTCACGCCGGGGAGATAGATCCCGGGCTCGACGCTGAACACCATGCCGGCCTCGAGCCGGTACTGCGCGCTCCTGCGCAGGCTCGGTGGCTCGTGGGTCTGGAGGCCGATGCCGTGGCCGAGCCCATGGCCGTACGGCTCGACGCCCTCGCGGGCGATCCGCTCGCGGGCCACCGCGTCGACGTCCTGGCCGTTCACGCCGGGCCGCAGGGCCTCGATGGCGAGTGCCTGCGCCTCGCGCACGGCGTCGTGCCAGCGCCGGATCTCGTCCGGCACGTTACCAACGAACAGCGTGCGGGTCATGTCGGAGCGATAGCCGTCGACGATGCAGCCGAAGTCGATGAGCAGGACGTTCCCCGGGTCGACGGTTGCGTCCGAGGGCCGGCCGTGGGGCATCGCCGCGCGCGGACCGGCGAGGACGATCGTGTCGAACGCGAGCCCCTCGGCGCCGTTGGCCCGGAAGAAGCCCTCGAGCTCCCAGGCCACCTCGCGCTCGGTCATGCCGGGCCGGATCCAGTCGACGAGGTGGGCGAAGCAGGCATCGGTCAGGGCGCAGGCCCGGGCGATGGCGTCGACCTCGTCGGGCGACTTGATGATGCGCAGCGGGACGAGCTCATCGTCGATGGCGTGCAGCTCGACGCCGGGCGCGGCCGCGGCGAGCGCCGCCCAGTCGGCGTGGCTGACGACCTCCGCCTCCATGCCGAGCGACTCGATCCCGAGCTCGAGCAGGATCGGCGGCAGCTCGTCGTGGAGCGCGCGGGTCGTGGCCACGAGCTCCCAGTCGGGCGACTCGATCGACGCCTGCTCGGTGTAGCGCGAGTCGGCGAGGATGAGCGTCCGGTCGCGGGTCACGAGCAGCGTGCCGGCGTAGCCCGAGGTCGGGCCCTCGGCGTCCGAGAGCCGGAAGCCGGCGTAGTAGCGCTTGTTCGCCGTGCGCGACAGGAGGATCGCGTCGAGCGACCGCTCGTCGAGGACGGCGCGCAGCGCCGCCAGCCGATCCGCCGAGGCTCCCCCGGTCACTGGCCGGCGCACTCCTGGTTGGCGCGCGCGATGTTCGCGTTGTGTTCTTCGAGCGTCGCTGCGAAGTAGTGGGATCCATTGCGGGTGCCGTTCGGGCAGCCGGCCACGAAGAACAGGAGGCCCTGATCCAGTGGCGCGTTCGCAACGGCCGCGATCGAGCCGATGCGGGGCGCCGCGATCGGCATGGGCGGCAGGCCAGGGCGCGTGTAGGTCTGGAAGCCGAGGAGCGCCTCGTCGAGCGCCACCTCGCCACCCGGCACCATGAGCTGGGGCCACCAGTTGACCGAGCCCCACTGGTCGACCGGGGTCGTGTTGCCAACCTCCTCGTCGATGAACGGATGGCCGACCGGGCGCGCCTCGCCGGTCATGAGCCCGTACTGGAGGGTCGGGTCGGCGTTCAGGAGGCCGACCGTCTGCGGGTTGTCGCGCTCGAGGAAGCGCTTGATGTACACCGCGGCAATTTGCGGCCGCTCCTCGTCGATGACCGCCTCGCGCTCGACGATGCTGGCGAGGATCACCGCCTGGTCGAGGGTGAGGCCCTTGGCCTCGATGTTGGCGATCATCTCGTCGGTCAGCTGCTCGTCGAACAGCGTGAGCAGCCGCTCGACGACCTGGCGCGGCGTCGAGTTGACCTCGAACTCGAGGGTCTCCGGCGGGATGTAGCCCTCGAGCGAGCGGCCCTCCTCGAGATCGGCCAGGAATCCGAACTGGTTGAGCAGGTCGGCCGGCGGCTCCTGGAGCAGGCTGGCGAACTCCTCCATGTTCATCGTCATCTCGCTGGCCGCGAAGGTGGCGACGATCTCCTCGATGCGCAGGCCCTCGCGGATCGTCACGCGCGTCGTCTCGCCCATCGGCTGGCCCTGGAGCGTGGCGACGATCTCGGACGGCCGCATCGTCGGGAACAGGTCGAACGTTCCCGCCGCCAGCGTCCCCTCGCGCCCGGCCTGGATGACGGCCCACTGGAAGGCGACCTCGTTGCGGATCAGGCCCGCCTCGTACAGCGCGCGCCCGATCGACGTGTCGGTCGCGCCGGTGGGCACCTCGAACGTGATCCGCGTCTGCTGATCCGATGCGGGCTCGTCGGCCAGGATCTCGGGGTTGTACCAGGTGACGAAGTCCTGGACGATCCCGTGCTCGATGGCGCCGGGGTTCTCCTCGACCCAGGCCATGACCCGCGGCGCGAAGATGAAGTTGAAGCCGAGGACGATCGCCACGATGAGGAGCGCGATCGTGCCCGCGATCCAGGTGATGAGCAGGATCGGCTCGACGCGCCGACGGCGTCGCATCGGCGCTTCGCGCTGCTCACGCAGCTCGCGGATGCGCGCGTTGCGGCGCTCTTCGTACTCCCACGAGCTCGGCGGGCGTCGGGTCATTCGGCGTCGGTCTCCTCGAGGGTCGCGGCGGGGCGTGCTCGGTCGCCCGGCTGGCGTCGGGCGTCGAAGTATTGTTGCAGGATCAGGCGGGCCGCCGCTGAGTCGAGCTCACCGCTCCCGCGGTCCGGCCGCCGCCCCTCGGCGGCGAACCCCTCTCCCGCCGCCCACGACGTGAGGCGCTCGTCCTCGTACTCGACCTCGAGCCCCGTGGCCGCCGCCAGGCGCTGCCCGAAGGCGCGGGCGCTCGCCGCCTGCTCCCCCTCGGATCCGTCGGCGTGAAGCGGCAGCCCGATCACGACCCGCTCCACCCCCTCCTCCGTGCACAGCTCACCGATTCGGGCGAGGTCGTGATCGAGACTGCGACGCGTGATCGCCGCTCTGGCAAATGCCATGCCAGTCTCGGGGTCGCCGATGGCCACGCCGATGCGCCGGCTGCCGTGATCGAGCGCCAGGATCCTGCCGCTCACGGCGACGCCTCCGGTGAGGCCGATGCCCCCGGCGGCTCCTCGACCCGGACGTCGACGCGCCAGTCCCACTCGGGCACGGTCGCGGCCCAGCCGGGCCACAGCTCGACGCTCGCCGCGCCGAGGTCGGCGAGCGCTTCCGCCGCGGCCTCGGCGGAACGCCCTGCCGCACGCTCCCGGACGGCCCCCTCGTCGATCGGGGCCGTGGCACGGGCCTCGACCCGCACGTCCACCTCGAGCGCCTCGCCGGAGATCGCCGCCTCGCCGATCCTGACGTCCTCCGAGCCCGGCACGATCTCGTGGGCCTCGGGCAGGTCGGTCGCCACCTCCGGCAGGCGTTCGATGGCCGCTCGTTCGACGGCGTCGAGGCGGACGCGGAGGACCGACCACGCGAGCTCGCCCGAGATCTCGGCCTCCGCCTGATCGCGCGTGCCGGCCAGCTCGTCGATGCCCGAGAGCACCGGCTCCGGGCGCTCGGCCGCGACGCGGATCTCATCGGTCTCGCCGGCCGAGGCCTCGTCGGCGGCCGCGACGAGCTGCTCGCGCAGCGCCTGGACGGCCAGGTCGACGTCCTCCTGCGTGATCTCGGGCCCCGTCTCGTCGACGCCGCCGCTCGTCGGCTCGGGGTTGAGGACGCGCGGCTCCGGGTTCTCGGGCACGCCGCCGAGCCGGTCGTCGATGCCCTCGTCCAGGACGCGGTTGATCTTGTCGGCTCCGACGTTCGCCGCCGGACCGGGCGCGGCGGCCTCGACGGCCACCGAGGCGTCACCGGCGGCGATCCTCCCCTGCGCCGTGAGGCGGCCGCGCGGCACGACGACGTCGGCCTGGGTGGCGAACGCCTGCTCGCCGGCGGCGACGAACGTCCCAGCCGGGACGGCAACCGGGAAGAACGTCCAGTTGAAGAACACGACCGTGCCCGTCGCCGCCTCCTGCACCGTGTACGTGCCGGTGGCCGTCACCGTGGCCGTCTCCTCGACCGTGCCAGCCTCGCGCTCGGCGGGGACCGTGATCGTGTACCGGTACGGGCCGATCGGGTCGGCGCGACGCGTGATCGTGATCGTCGCGGCGGGCATGACGACGGCCGCGGCCACGACCGCGCCGGCGAGGAGCAGCACGAGGCCGCCGAGCAGCGCGGCGGGAATCGCTCGCGCCGGGCGGCGGCGAGCCTGCGCGGGCCGGCGCGGCCGCCGGGCCACCGGGACCGGCCGCGTGACGTCGTCCGAGCCGCGTCCGACCGCGGCCGTGGCGAGCGTCGGAGCGGAGTCCTCGGTCGCGGGGCCGCGCACGACGTGGATCGTGGCGTGGGGCACGCCGCTCGCGGGGGCTGCCGGCGCCGCGGAGGGATCGGCGCGGCGCGCCTCCTCGACCGAGGCGAAGGCCGCGATGCCCGCCTCGGCGGCGAGCGACCGGGTCAGCGGGTCGCCCACGATGGCCAGCGGACGGCCGTCGGCCTCGGCCGCACGCGCGAGCAGGCGGAGCGCGACCGCGCTCGACGTCGCCCGCGAGCGGCCCGGCGCCACGACCACGACCCGGCCCGGGTCGGCGGCGCGCAGGCGGCGCACGACGGCGGTGATCTCGTCGTCGGCCTCGAGGTAGAGCAGCGTCGGCCGGTCGCTCACAGGTCGAGCTCCCGGACGGCGCCGCGCATGGCGCGGTCGGTGGCCGAGGCGCCGGCGTCGAGGATGAGCGCCTGGTGGGCGAGGGCCAGCGGCGTGACGTCCTGCCGCGTGCCGAGCGTGCCGGTCGCGTCACGCAGCCCGACGACCTCGTCGGGGGCCATGGCCCGGATCTTCGGCCGCCGCGCGAACGGCAGGCGGTCCCACCAGCCGTCCTCCTCGAGCACCTGGCGAACCTGCGGCAGGTCCGATCCCCCGCCGCACAGGAGGATCCGGCCCGGCAGGAGGTCCTCGCCGGCGAGGTCGCCGATCATGAGCTCGACCCCGTCGCGCCAGATCCGCGCGTCCTCGAGCAGCCCATCGGCCACCTCCGGTCGCCCGCCGCCGTCGGACGAGACCGCCAGCTTGGCGCGCTCCGCATCGGCGAAGCTGACGCCCAGGCGCTCGACGAGGCCCTTCGTGAACGCGCGGCCGCCGAGGGCGAGCATCTTCGTGCCGCTGATGCCACCACCCCGGACGAGGGCGACGTCCGTCGTGCCGCCGCCCACGTCCACGAACACGGCGCCGGCGTCGCCGAGCTCGCCGGGATCGAGGCAGGTCGCCACGGCGTACGGCTCGGCGATGACGCCGAGGAGGTCGAGGTCGAGCGCGGCCGCCACCGAGGCCAGCGCGCCGAGGTGGACCATCGGCGCGAAGGCGTTGAACACGTGGAGCTCGACGTGGCTGCCGGTGAAGCCGATCGGGTTGCTGACCGGGTAGCCGTCGATCCGCATCTCGACGATCGCGGCGTGCACGAGCCGCACGTCGAGCCGATCCACGCCCGACTCCCAGCGGATGCGCTCCTCCGCCTCGCGCAGGGCGTGCTGCTGGGCGCGGGCCACGAGGCGCTCGAGCTCCGGGTCGTCGAGCGGCCGCCGCGGGTCGTCGCGCCGGGTGGCGGAGACGGTGGTCGTGCCCTTCACGAGCTCGCCGGCGATGCCGATGACCGCGGCCATGGGCCGGTGGCCGGCCATCTCGCGCGCGGCATCGACCGCCGCGCGGCAGTTCGCGACGACGGCGTCGATATCGCTCACCGTGCCGGACTGCATATGGGCCAGGCCCTGGCGCTGGCGGCCCGAACCGCGCACGACGCCCAGCAGCCGGCCCTCGGGGTCGTGCTCGACCGACACGACGAGCGCCTTGGCGAACTCGGTCCCGATGTCGAGGGCCGCGATGGCGGGCGGCGTGCCCCGTCCGCGGGCCGCGGCTCGGACGCGGTCGGTGACGCGGGTCCAGAGGTCCCCGACTGGCGTCACGATCGTGGCGTCAGGCCGACTCGATCCGCTGGAGCGCCTCGAGCGCGAGCCGTCCCGCCTCGCGGAGCGCCGCGTCGAGGCCGGCGGCATCGCGCCCGCCGGCCTGGGCCAGGTCGGACCGTCCGCCACCGCCGCCGCCGATATGCGACGCCGCCGCGCGGACGATCGCGACGCTGTCGAACCCCTCGGCGGCCAGGTCGCGCGACGCGGCCACGAGGAGCGCGGGCTTGCCATCGGCGCTGCCGCCGAGGACGGCGACGAAGCGTCCTGTCGCGCCGCGCAGGTCGTCGGCGAGGGTGCGGAGCTGGTTGGTATCGGCCTCCGGATACGACTGGACGATGACCTTCGTCTTGCCGGCCTCCTGCGCCGATTCCAGTGCCGCCGATACGTCGAGCCGGGCCGCGGCCGCCCTCGGTGCCTTGGCCGCCTTCTCCGCCTCGCGCAACCGCGCCAGCAGCGTCTCGATCCGGGCCGGGACGTTCTCCTCGCGCTCGCCGAGCAGCTGGGCAGCGGCTCGCAGCGCGTCGAGCTTCTGGCCGATGAGCTCGACCGCCGCCTCGCCGGTGACGGCTTCGATCCGCCGCAGCCCGGCGCCGATGCTCGACTCGCCGGTGATCACGAAGGTGCCGATCTGTCCGGTGTGCGCGACGTGCGTACCGCCGCACAGCTCCTTGCTGTAGCCGTCGACCTGGACGACGCGCACCGACTCCGGCAGGTACTTCTCGCCGAAGAACATGTCGGCGCCCAGCTTCTGGGCCTCGGCCATCGGCATGAGCTCGGGCTTCACCGGCGCGTCGCGCCGGATCTGGGCGTTCACGATGCGCTCGACCTCGCGCAGCGCCTCGCGCGGGGTCGGCCCCTCGGCCGGGAAGTCGAAGCGCAGGCCCTCGGGACCGACGTACGAGCCGGCCTGCTTCGCCTGCTCGCCGAGCACGTCCCGCAGTGCGCGATGGAGGAGGTGGGTCGCCGTGTGGTTGCGCGCCGCCCCCCAGCGCCGTCCGGCGTCGACCTCGGCGCGGACCTCGTCGCCGACGTTCAGCTCGCCCTTGAGCGTGCCGAGATGGACGATCGCGTCGCCGCTGCGCTGCGTGTCCTCCACCCGCAGCCGGCCGTTCGGGCCGATGAGCTGGCCCCGGTCGCCGATCTGGCCGCCGCCCTCGGGGTAGAACGGGGTGCGGTCACAGATGACCGCCGCCGGCTCGCCGGGCAGCACCGCCAGGACCCGCAGGCCGTCCACCTCGGTCTCGTTCGGATAGCCGATGAACTCGCTGCGCAGCTCCGCGACCTCCGGGTTGAGCCGGAGCGCCGCGCGCTTCTCGCCCCGCGAGCGCTCGCGCTGCTCGGCCATCGCCGCCTCGAACCCGGCACGGTCGACCGTCACGCCCCGCTCGGCGGCCAGCTCGACGGTGAGGTCGATCGGGAAGCCGAACGTGTCGTGCAGGCGGAACGCATCGGCTCCGCTGATCGTGCCGCCCTCGGCGATGAGCTCCTCCAGGCGCGACAGGCCGGCGTCGAGGGTGCGGGCGAAGCGTGCCTCCTCGTCCTCGACCTCGGCCAGGATCCGGTCGCGCTCACGCACGAGGTGCGGGTAGGCGTCGTCCATGATCTCGATCACCGCCTCGCACGCCTCGCGCAGGAACGGCTTCGTAATGCCCATGAGCCGGACGTAGCGCACCGCGCGGCGGATGAGGCGGCGCAGGACGTAGCCGGCGCCCTCGTTCGCCGGCTTCACGCCCTCGGCGATGAGGAACGTCATCGCGCGCGAGTGGTCGGCGACGACCTGGTACGCGAAGCGCACGGACTCGTCGTCCTCGGGCCGGTGCCCGAGCGACTCGGCCAGGCGGTCGATGATCGGCCGGAAGACATCGGTCTGGTAGTTCGAGTCGACGCCCTGGACGACCGACGCGATGCGCTCGAGGCCCATGCCGGTGTCGACGCTCCTGAACGGCAGCGGGGTCAGGCTGCCATCCGCGGCGCGGTCGAACTCCATGAACACGAGGTTCCAGACCTCGAGCCAGCGCGGGCAGTGCTCGGAATGGTCCGGCACGCACTCCGGGCCCTCGGACAGGTGGGCGCCGCGGTCGTAGTGGAGCTCGCTGCACGGGCCGCAGGGGCCGGTTTCGCCCATGCGCCAGAAGTTCTTCTCGTCGCCGGCGGCGATGTTTCCCCAGCGCACGAGCCGATCCGGCGGCAGGCCGATCTCCTCGGCCCAGATCCGGTGTGCCTCGTCGTCGTCGGTGTACACGGTGGCGGCGATCCGGTCGGGCGGGATGCCGAGCGTGTCGGTCATGAACTCCCACGCCCAGTGGATCGCCTCGCGCTTGAAGTAGTCCCCGAAGCTCCAGTTGCCGAGCATCTCGAACAGCGTGTGGTGCCGCGGGGTGCGGCCGACCTCCTCGAAGTCGTTGTGCTTGCCGGCCACGCGGAGCACGGGCTGGGCGTCGACGGCCCGAACGTAGTCGCGCTTCTCCTCGCCGGTGAGCACGCGCTTGAACGGCGCCATGCCCGAGTTCACGAACAGGAGCGTCGGGTCGTCGCGGGCGAGCAGCGGCGCCGGCGGCACGCGCGTATGCCCGCGCTCCTCGAAGAAGCGCTGGTACGCCTCGCGGATCTCGGCCGCCGTCGTCGGTCGCGACGTCTGCGCGGGTGTGCTCGGTTCGCTCATCGGTGTCCAATCATGCCGAGAGCCGGCGACCCACCGGCTCTCGAGCGTCCATTCGTCGGGTCGGGGACGCGTCTACAGGGCTGCGCCCTCGGCGGCGTCGTAGTCGGTGACCATGCCGGCACGGGCCTGCTCGGCCGCCTGCCGGCCCTCGTTCACGGCCTCGTCCCACTCCGCCTTCTTCGAGTCGACGAACTCGCCGACATGGCCGCGCATCTCCTCGCCCGTCTCCGGCGCCAGGAGCAGCCCGATCGCCGCGCCGATGAGGCCGCCGATCACCACGCCGGCCAGGAAGCTGCCGGTTCCGGAGTCCTTCATCCCTCCCGTTCGTCCTCTCGCGTGTGCTCCGCCGATTCTACCGGCCATCCCGCCGCGCGTCCGATGGCGGGCGTCCCGCGGCCGGCCTCCACGGCCGCCTGGAGATCGGTGAGGATCTGGCCGAGCCGATCGAGCTTCACCGCCGCGTCCTCGCTCAGCACCTCGACGTTGCCGCTCACCTCGCGCACCTGCGCCAGGATCGGCCTGAGCTCCTGCTCGGTCAGCTTCGCGAGGCGTCGCAGGTCACTCGTCAGGGCCCGGGACTCGCGGATGAGCGGCGAGGTCTGCCAGGCGAGCACCGCGAGCGCGATCCCGGCGGTCAGCACGCCGATGCCGACGCCGATATTGAAGATGGCCAGGGCGACGTCCATGGCGGGGACTCTACAGCGCGGATCGTGTGCCGGTCCCTGACTTACGCTCGGCTGGTCGGCGGTTGTCAGGGCCGATGCCCCCGAGCGCCGCGCGAGCGCGCCACTCCCCCGACGGAGCGCCACTCCCCCGACAGGACGCTACTCCTCCTCGATCCGGACCGGCCCGAGACCGGAGAGCAGCGTCACCGCCAGCATGAGCACCCACGCCCCGATGCAGGCCGAGACGACGTGCATGTCGCCGATGCGCAGCACCTCGAGCCCGGTCGCCTCGCCGATGCGGTCGCCGAGCGCCACGCCGGCCAGTGCCGCGAGGAGGAGCACGACCACCGAGCGGCCGAACCGGCCGCGGACGGCAAGGAAGACGAGCAGGTTGGTGAGCGCCAGCGCGGGATACCAGACCAGCCAGGGCCCGAGCGTCATCGGCGGTCGCGGCGGCGGCGGCGGCGGTGGCGAGGGTCAGGCCGCGCGGGCAATCCGTCCCCCGCCGAGGCATTCCTCGCCGTCATAGAGGACCGCCGCCTGGCCGGGCGCCGGGGCCCAGACGGGCTCGGCGGTCTCGACCACGAAGCGGTCGCGGCCGACCATGGTGACCTCGGCCGGCACGTCGGGCGCGCGATGGCGGATGCGCACGGAAGCCTCGAACCGCTCGGCAGGCGGGTCGCCGGCCGTGAAGAGCGCGCCATCGACGCTGAAGGATCGCTGGGCGACCTCGTCGCGCGAGCCGATGACCACGGTGTTCGTCGCCGGGCGCAGCTCGCGGACGTAGACCGCCTCGCCGAGCGCGACGCCCAGGCCGTGGCGCTGGCCGACGGTGTAGTGCGCGTAGCCGCTGTGCGTGCCGACCTGCTGGCCGGCGGCATCGACGATCGGTCCCGGCTCGCCGGCGTAGCCACGCCGCTCCTCGAGCAGCGCGCGGTAGTCGCCGAGCGGGACGAAGCAGATCTCCTGCGACTCGGGCTTGTGCGCCGTCGGCAGCGTCAGCTCGGCGGCCATGGCCCGCACCTCGGGCTTCGTCAGGCTGCCGAGCGGGAACCGGGTGCGGGCGAGCTGCTCCTGCGAGAGGACCCACAGGAAGTACGTCTGGTCCTTGTCGCGATCGGCGGCCCGCATGAGGCGCCATCGGCCGTCGCGGTGCTCGAGGCGCGCGTAGTGTCCGGTGGCGACCGCATCGGCTCCGTAGGCGGCCAGTCCGCGACGAAGGAGCTCGTCGAACTTGATGTACTGGTTGCAGGCCTGGCACGGGTTCGGCGTGGCGCCGTCGAGGTAGGAGTCGACGAAGGCGTCGATCACCCGGGCACCGAATTCGCGCTCGACGTTGAGGACGAAGAACGGGATGTCGAGCAGCTGCGCCACGCGCCGCGCGTCGTCGGCGGCATCCGGCGAGCAGCACGAGCGGCTGAGCTCGTAGCCTTCCGGCAGGTCGCCGTGGGTGCGCATCCAGACGCCGATGACCTCGTCGTCGGCCGCCTCCCGGGCGAGCAGCGCCGCCGCCACGCTCGAGTCCACGCCGCCGCTCATGGCGGCCACGATCCGGCTCACGCGGGGATGGCCTCCGTCCGCTCGACGCTGCGGGTGGCGCGCAGGCGCGGAACGATCGTCGCCACCGCCTCGAGCGTGCGCTCGACGTCAGCCTCGGTCGTCTCCGGTCCGAGCGTCAGCCGCAGCGACCCGTGGGCCAGATCCGGGTCGATGCCCATGGCCAGCAGGACGTGCGACGGCTCGACGCTGCCGGTCGTGCAGGCGCTGCCGGTCGAGGCCTCGATGCCCTCGAGGTCGAGCGCCGCCACGAGGTCGCCGCCCTCGACGCCCGCGATCACCACCGATGCGCTGTTCGGCAGCCGATCGGTCGGGTGACCGGTCAGCTCGACGCCGTCGAGCGACGTCAGCCCGGCGATGAGCCGATCCCGGAGCGGCGCGAGATCCACGGGCGCCGCATGGGCGAGCCGCATCGCCGCGGCAAAGCCGACGATGCCGGCCACGTTCTCGGTGCCGGCGCGACGCTGGCGCTCCTGCGAGCCGCCGTTGAGCTGCGGGACCATGGCGGTGCCCTGCCGGACGTGAAGCGCGCCGACCCCCTTCGGCCCACCGAGCTTGTGGGCGGAGAGACAGATCGCGGTCGCCTGCCAGTCATCGGGCGTCGGAGCGGCGAACGCCGCCGACTGGACCGCGTCGACGTGGAACGGGACCGTCCGCTCCCGGCAGATGGCACCGAGCTCGGCGATCGGCTGGAGCGTGCCGACCTCGTTGTTCGCGGCCTGGATGCTGACGAGGACCGTCGCATCGGTGATGGCGGCCTCGAGGTCGGCGGGGCTCACGCGTCCGTATCGGTCCACCGGCAGGTACGTGATCGCGAAGCCGTGCCGCTCGAGCATGGCCGCACTGTTCATGACCGCCTTGTGCTCGACGCTGCTCGTGATGACGTGGCGACCCGTCGCCGATCCGGCCCAGGCGAGGCCCTTGACGGCGAGGTTATCGGCCTCGGTGCCGCCGGAGGTGAAGACGATCTCGCGGGGCCGGCAGCCGATGAGCGCGGCGATCGTCTCGCGTGCCTCGTCGAGCCCCTGGCGCGCACGGCGACCCGAGGCGTGGATGCTCGACGGGTTGCCGTGGTGCTCCGTCAGGTACGGAAGCATGGCCTCGAGCACCTCGGGGCGGAGCGGCGAGGTCGCCGCGTGGTCGAGGTAGATCGCCATCGGGCCGATGATAGTCCCGGGCGCTCGACGCCGCCCCCGGCGACGCATCGGCTCCGGAAGGTCAGCCGGTCACGCGTACTCGGACGCGTGCTTCTCCTTGTCGGACGCCACGGTGCGGTCGACGATGTCGAGCGTCTCGCGGACGGATCGGCCATTCTCGTCGGCGGCCTTCTTCACGTCCTCGTAGGTGATGTTGTGCTCACCCATCTCGAGGTGCGCATCCATGCAGCCACAGGTCAGACACATGCCGATGCGTCGTGCAGTCCGCGTGCCGCGTACGCTTGAGGCGCTACAACCGATGAGCCGATGAGCTGATGAGCCGATGAGGGATGCCGATGCTGGTGCGAACGCTCGCCGAGATCACCGATGGACCGAACGACGTGCGCGGCGACGGATGGCGCGCGCGACGCCACTTCGTCCGCGCCGACGGGCTCGGGTTCTCGATGTCCGAGACGACCGTCGACGCGGGTGCGGTGATGAACCTCTGGTACAAGCACCACCAGGAGGCGTGCTACGTCATCGAGGGTGAGGCGGAGATCACGGAGCGCGACACCGGTGTCGTCCATCGCATCGGTCCGGGCGACGCCTACGCCCCGCAGCACGACCGGCACACGATCCGCGTCCTCTCGGAGCTGCGGCTGGTGTGCGTGTTCAACCCGGCGCTGACCGGCACCGAGACGCACGACGCCGACGGCAGCTACCTCCCCGCCGAGGACTAGCCTTCCGGCGCACGATCCGGATTCGCACGCAGACCGTTATCGGTCCTCGATCGTGATCGGTGCGCAGAGGTTCTGCGCGGCGTTGGCGGTGCAGATGCGGTACGCGCCGGGAGCAATGGCGCTGGGCAGGACGACCGTGTCGGGACCCGGGCCGGCGATGCCGACCATCTCGACGATCATTTCTTCGCCGGCACCGTGCGCCGTCGGCTCGCCGCCGTTCGCATCTGACAGCAGGTAGGCGCGTCGCTCCCACGTCCCACCGCTCGGCGCGTCCAACGCGAAGAGGACGCCGCGGTCGCCACCCTCGGGGAAGTGGAGCTTCACCTCGTCGCCTGCGATCGCCGTCGGTGGCTCGACGACCATGCGCGCCGGGTCGGCGATCGCGCTGGGATCGACCGGCCATGGATCAGGCGGCTGGGCGCACGCGATCACCATGAGGAGGATCGCTGCCGTGCTCAGAGTGCGCAGCATGGCCATTGGACGCCATTCTGCGGGCCCTGGTTGCCGGTCGAGCCGAACAGTCGCGTGTGGCGGGACAAGCGCCAGCGCGGCACTGAGGACGCCCTAGTCGTCCTCGACGATGCGGAGGTGGAGCTCCTCGAGCTGCTGCGGCGAGATCGGCGAGGGCGCGTCCATCATGAGATCGGCTCCCGACTGCGTCTTCGGGAAGGCCATCACCTCGCGGATGTTGTCGACCTCGGCGTAGAGGGCGGCCCATCGGTCGAGGCCGATGGCGATCCCGCCGTGTGGCGGAGCCCCGTATTCGAGGGCGTCGAGGAGCGCGCCGAACTGGTCGCGCATGCCTTCGATCGTGTGGCCCATGAGCGCGAACGACTTCTCGAGCAGGTCGCGCTGGTGGATCCGGACCGATCCGCCGCCCGACTCCCAGCCGTTGAGCGCGAGGTCGTACTGCTGGGCGCGGGCCCGGCCGGGATCGGTGTCGAGCAGCGGCACGTCCTCGGGCACCGGCGCGCTGAACGGGTTGTGGGTCGCGTCCCAGCGCTGGCCCTCGTCGTCCCAGGTGTACATCGGGAACTGGTGGACCCAGACGTAGCCGAGGACGCCGGGGTCGCGCAGGCCGAGCCGATCCCCCATCGCCAGGCGGACGTGGCCGAGGGCCTCGGCGGCGGCGATGCGGTCGGCATCGGCGACGATGAGGACGAGGTCGCCCGCGTTCGCGCCGAGCGCGGCGAGCAGCCCGGCCTCGTGGCCCTCGAGGAACTTGGCCGCCGGTCCGTGGAGCGAGCCGTCTGCCTGAACGCCGAGATGGACGAGGCCCCTGGCGCCGTGGCGCCTGGCGAGGTCGGTGAGCTCGTCGAGCTGCTTGCGCGAGTAGTCGGCGCAGCCCGGCGCGACGATGCCGAACACGGCGCCGCCGGCGGCGATCGGCTCGCTGAAGACGCGGAAGTCGACGTCGCGCACCGCGTCGGAGAGCTCGACGAGCTCCATGCCGAAGCGGATATCGGGCTTGTCGGAGCCGTATCGGTCCATGGCCTCGGCGTAGGTGAGGCGCGGGAACGGCTTGGCGAGGATCGGCCGCTCGGGCAGCACCTCCTCCGCGACGCGGGTCACGACGCGCTCGACGGTCGAGATGACGTCCTCCTCGGTCACGAAGCTCATCTCGAGGTCGACCTGGGTGTGCTCCGGCTGGCGGTCGCCGCGCAGGTCCTCGTCGCGGTAGGCGTGGGCGAGCTGGAAGTAGCGGTCGTAGCCGGCGACCATGAGCAGCTGCTTCAGCATCTGCGGCGACTGCGGCAGGGCGTAGAACTCGCCGGGGCGCAGCCGCGACGGCACGACGAAGTCGCGCGCGCCTTCCGGCGTCGACCGAATCAGGGTCGGCGTCTCGATCTCGACGAACCCTTCGTCCTCGAGCGCCCGGCGGATGGCGCTGGCGAGGCGCGAGCGCATGAGGATGCGCCCCTGCATCGGCGGCCGGCGGAGGTCGAGATACCGATGCTTGAGCCGCAGGCTCTCGTCGAGCCCGGGCTGCTCCTCGTTGATGTAGAACGGCGGCACCTTGCTCGGGTTGAGTACGGTGAACCGATCGACCGCGAGCTCGATCTCGCCGGTGCCGAGCTCCGCGTTCGCCGTGCCCTCGGGCCGCTCACGGACGACGCCCTCCACCTGGACCACCCACTCGTTGCGCGCGGGGTCCGCGGCCGCGTGAGCGTCCGGCGCGTCATCGGCGCTGGTGACGACCTGGGTGATGCCGTGGCGGTCACGCAGGTCGAAGAAGGCAAGGTGGCCGTGATCGCGCCGCCGATGTACCCAACCGGCCAGCGTCACGCGCTCGCCGACGTGGCTCGCGCGCAGCTCGCCGCAGGTGTGGGTGCGGAATGCGGTGCCCATGGGAGGCGCCATCGTAGCCGATGCACCGCTGCGCGGCCGCTCGTGCGGGTTCCGATGAGTCCCTCGCCGCTGGATCGTCCAATGCAGCACACACGCATGCTGCGGCGACCGCGCACCGAAGGAGGACACCACCGATGCCGCGACCGAAGGTCTATCCCTGCCTGTGGTTCGACCACACCGCCGAGGAGGCCGCCAACTTCTACGTTTCGCTGCTCCCCGACAGCCGGATCGAGAAGGTGATCCGCTCGCCGGCCGACACGCCGAGTGGCCCGGAGGGGATGCCGCTGCTCGTCGACTTCACGCTGGCCGGCCAGCACCTCCAGGGCCTGAACGGTGGGCCGGACTTCGCCTTCAACGAGGCCATCTCGATCGTCATCGAGTGCGAGGACCAGGCCGAGGTGGATCGGCTGTGGGACGCCCTGACGGCCGATGGCGGCGAGCCCGGCCCATGTGGATGGCTGATGGACCGGTTCGGCCTCTCCTGGCAGATCGCCCCGCGCGAGCTCAACGACATGCTCGAGTCCGATGACGCCGATGGCGCCCGACGGGCGATGCAGGCCATGCTCCGGATGGGCAAGATCGACCTGGAAGCCTGCCGGCGCGCGTTCCGGGGCGAGGAGGTTCCCGCCGCCGGCTGATCGTCAGCCGATGCGCGCGGCCACCGCCTCGAGCGCGACCGACTCCTGCTCCCCGCTCTCGAGGTCCTTGAGGCCAACCCGCCCCTCGGCCAGCTCCTCCCCGACGATCACGGCCCACCGGCAGCCGGCCTTCGCGGCCGACTCGAGCTGCTTCCCGAGCTTGCGCGTCGAACCGTCGGGCCGGACGGCGAGCCCGGCCTCGCGCAACACGGTCGCCACGCGCAGACGATCGGCGAGGTCATCGCCGGTGCCCACGACGGCGATGCGCGACGGCGGTGGCGGCAGCTGCACGCCCTGCTCCTCCATGGCGAGGACGGTCCGGTCGAGGCCGATCCCGAAGCCGATGCCGGGCGTCGGCCGGCCGCCGAGCAGCTCGACGAGGCCGTCGTAGCGGCCACCGCCCCCGAGCGCCTGCTGCTGGCCCTCGCGGCCGGCGATCACGAACTCGAACGCGGTGCGCGTGTAGTAGTCGAGGCCGCGGACGAGCCGATGGTCGACCACGTGGCGGACGCTCAGCGCATCGAGCAGGTCGAGGACGCCGCGGAAGTGGGCGCGGCAGTCGTCGCACAGGTGATCGGTCGAGCGCGGAGCGCCATCGGCCAGGTCCTCCGGCAGTGCCTTGTCGTCGAGGACGCGGAGCGGGTTGACCTCGAGGCGGCGCCGCGAGTCATCGGACAGGCGGTCGAGGTGCTCGCTGAAGTAGTCGATGAGCGCCTGGCGGTACGCCGGGCGGCAGACGGCGTCGCCGATGGAGTTCACGTGGGCCACGACATCGGTCAGGCCGACCTCGGCGTAGAAGCGCGACGCGAGCTCGATGAGTTCCGCGTCGACGGCCGGGCCGGGATCGCCGAGGACCTCGACGTCCCACTGGGTGAACTGCCGGTAGCGGCCGGCCTGCGGGCGGTCGTAGCGGAACATCGGCCCGATCAGCGTCAGGCGCAACGGTCCGGGGCGGACGTGCATGCCGTGCTCGATGTACGCGCGGACGATGCCTGCCGTCGGCTCGGGGCGCAGCGCCCACTCGGCCCGCTCCTCCTCGCTGCCGCGCGCCCCGCCGACGCGGAACATCTCCTTCTCGACGGCGTCGGACGACTCGCCCAAGCCGCGGGCGAAGAGCTCGACGCGCTCGAAGAGCGGGATGTCGATGCGGTCGAACGTGTATCGGCGCGACAGGTCGCGGGCGACCTCCTCGACCCGGTCCCAGGCGGGCGCCTGTTCGGGGAGCAGGTCCTTCGTACCGCGGGGCGCGGTGATCTGCTTGGCCATCGGCCAGCAAGTCTATCGGCACGGCAGGGGTGCCGTGCTCAGCCCTCGGTGCCGGCTCCCATCCGGCGACGGGTGGAGACGTCGACCTTGCGCTCCGTCCCCTCCTGCGCGGGGTGCTCGACCAGCGCCACGAGGCGCGACTGCATGAATCGGCCGGTGCGCACCGGGGTGCCGTTGCGGGTCACCTCGGAAACCTCGACGATGCCGCGGGCCGTGGTGACCTCGATCCGCCGGCCGGCCTTGGTGGCCGTGATCTCGAAGGTCTGCGTGCCGCCCTGGCCGGTGTCGACCACGGCCTCGACGCGATCACCCTTCATCGGCGCCTCCTAGCGCGCCTCGCGCGTCACCGAGGTGATGTCGCGCAGGCGCTCGATCTTCGACAGGACCTTGGCCAGCTGCTGGAGCGAAGTGACGTGGAAGGTGGCGGTGATCGTGGCCGTGCCCTCGGCGTTCGTCGTCACCGAGGCGGCGACGATGTTCACCTTGTGCTCCGCCACGACGTTCGTGATCTCGTTGAGCAGCCCGGGCCGATCGACCGCGCTGATCCGCACGGTGATCGGGTACGTCTGCTGGCCGGCGAGCTCCCACTCGACGTCGATGAGCCGCTCGATGTCCCGCTCGGACAGGACCGATGGACACGACGCGCGGTGGACCGTGACGCCCTTGCCCCGCGTGACGTAGCCGGTGATCTCGTCGCCGGGGATCGGTGAGCAGCATTTCGCGAAGCGCACGAGCAGGTCGCCGACGCCCTTCACCTTCACGCCAGTCGTCGACGGCGCCGCCGGCGGCGCCTCCTCGGGCAGCGTGATTGCTGCGTCGTCGTGGATCTCGAGCTTGCTGACCACCGACGCGGACGAGACCGCGCCGTAGCCGATGGCAGCGTAGAAGTCGTCGAGCTCCCTGTAGTGGTACTGACTCGCGATCTCGGTCAGCTTGGCGGTGTCGACCGATGCGAGCGTCTCGTGCGCCAGGCGCCGCAGCTCGCGGTCGAGAAGCTCCTTGCCCTGGGCGATGTTCTCGTCGCGCTGCTGTCGCTTGAACCAGGCGCGGATCTTCTCGCGCGCGTGGCTGGTGCGGACGATATTCAGCCAGTCGCGGCTCGGCCCGTGGGCCGCCTTCGTCGTCACGATCTCGACGATGTCGCCGTTGCGCAGCCTGTAGTCGAGCGGCACCAGGCGGTTGTTCACCTTCGCGCCGATCGTGCGGTGCCCGACATCGGTGTGGATGCGGTAGGCGAAGTCGAGCGGCGTCGCGTCGCGCGGCAGGTCCTTGACGTCGCCCTTCGGGGTGAAGACGAACACCTGGTCCTGGAACAGGTCGAGCTTCAGGCCCTCCACGAACTCGGTCGGATCGGTGACCTCGCGCTGCCAATCGATGAGCTGGCGCACCCAGGCGAGCTTCTCGTCGTACTTGCGGTCGCCGCGCGAGCCCTCCTTGTAGCGCCAGTGGGCCGCGATGCCGGCCTCGGCGATCTCGTGCATCTGGTAGGTCCGGATCTGGACCTCGAGCGGCTTCGCCTCCGGGCCGATGACCGCGGTGTGCAGCGACTGGTACATGTTCGCCTTCGGCATGGCGATGTAGTCGTCGAACTGGCCCGGTACCGGGCGCCACAGCGAATGGACGACGCCGAGGGCCGCGTAGCAGTCCTTCACGTCGTCGACGAGCACGCGGATGGCGTGGAGGTCGTAGATCTCGGTGAAATCGGCCCCCTTGCGCTCCATCTTCTTGTAGATCGAGTACAGGTGCTTGGGGCGGCCCGAGATCTCGGCCGTGATACCGACCTTGGCGAGCTCCTTGCGCAGGATGCTGATGCTCTTGTTGACGAAGCTCTCCCGGGCCCGGCGCCGATCGGCCAGCATGTCGACCAGCTGGCGGTACTTGTCCGGCGCGAGGTACTTGAACGCCAGGTCCTCGAGCTCCCACTTGATCTGCCACATGCCCAGCCGATGCGCCAGGGGCGCGTAGATCTCCATCGTCTGGCGCGCGATGCGGAGCTGCTTCTCCGGCGGCAGGTAGTTCAACGTGCGCATGTTGTGGAGCCGATCGGCGAGCTTGATGATCACGACCCGCACGTCCTCGGCCATGGCCATGAACATCTTCCGGATGTTCTCGGCCTGCTGCTCCTCCATCGTCCGGGCGCTGCCGAACTTCGACAGCTTCGTCACGCCATCGACGAGGCGCGCGACCTCGCGCCCGAAGCGCTTCTCGAGCTCGGCGATCGTGAGCTCGGTGTCCTCGGGGACGTCATGGAGCAGGGCCGCCGCCAGCGTTTCGGCGTCCATCTGGAGCGTGGCGAGGTAGTGCGCGACCGCCACCGGATGCGTGACGTAGGGCTCGCCGCTGCTCCGCAGCTGGCCCTCGTGGGCGGCAATCGCCACTTCGTACGCCCGGCGTACGAGGCTCTCGTTGAAATTCGGGCGATTCTTCGCCGCCTCGGCAATGATCTCGTCGATCGTCGCCGGCGCGTCGGCCACGCGCGCCCCCTCGCCGCCCCGCGTGATGCGCTGGACGACGGCAGCGGGGGAGAAGCGTGCCAGCTGGGCCATGGGAGCGTGATGCTAGCACGCAGGACGCTCGAACCCCACGTGCGCGGCCTTGCGAGCAGTGGTGTTTTGCACGCGTGAGGCCCCACGGCGTTGGCGCTTGCCCGTGGCGCAGATTTCAGCGCCGTCGCGCGGGTGGTCGCGTGTGGCGCGACAGCGGGCGCTCGTCCGGGCGGCGCGGCCCGTCTGGAGGGCAGCGCCGGCCGTTTCTGTTGGGTCCCGAGTGCGCTGTCGCGTGTGGCGCGACCAACGGAGAACGAGCGGCTCCTCACTCGTCGTGGCTCGCGTGTGGCGCGACAGGCGACGAGCGAAACCCGGTTCCTTCGCCGTTGGTCGCGTGTGGCGCGACAAGCGAACGTATCGGCTCAGGCTCGAGGGACGGCCAGGCCCTCCACGACCCGAACGGACGGCAAAGCCCGGAGCGCTGATGGCGCCACGCGCAGCTTCGACGAGCGGTTGCCGCCGCCGAGGATGATCCAGTCGGGCTCGATGACTCGCGCGTCGACGAGGACGGGCAGGTCATCGGGCAGGCCGAAGGGCGTGACGCCGCCGATCTCCATGCCCGTGACCTGCATCGTCGGCTCGGCGCGGGCGAACGAGGCCTTGCGGACGCCCATCTCACGCCGAACGACGTTGTTCACGTCGAGCGAGGTCGTGGCGAGGAGGACGCAGGCAACGTAGGTTGGCTCGGCGCCCTTCGAGGCCACGAGGATCGTGTTCGCGCTGTGGTCGAGCGGGACGCCGTAGGCCTCGACGAAGGCGGCGGTATCGGCCAGGGCCGGGTCGCACGCCATGACCTCGTGGGCGATGCCGAGGCGGTCGAGCGCGGCCCGGACGACCGGGTGCAGCTGCGCGGCGCTCATGGGCAGCGACCCTGATCCGGCGCCGGCTCGCCGCCGACGTCCGCCGGATCGGCCCCGACGATCACGCGCGTCCCCGTCCACCACACGGCGGGGACGGCGAACAGGGTGCCGTCGAGGTTGCGTGACACCAGCAGCTCGCTCTCGAAGGGCGCGCCGGCGGCATCGGTGCCGCACAGGACGAACAGCACGCCACCGCCGGTGAACCCGTTGCCGGCCGACTCGGGCGGGTAGACGTCGGTCTGGACGATCGTCGGTGCCGCAGCGGGCGCGAGGTCCTCGTGGCCCTCGAGGAGGTGCTCGCACGTGTCGGACGCCGCGAGGCCACACAGCCGAGCGAAGTCGCGGGCGATCCCCGCCTCGACGAGGTCATCGAGCAGCCAGCGAGCAACCTCCAGCGACGGTGGCCCAGGTGGCGTCGGCGCGACCAGGCCGCAGCCGGCGCACAGGCCGGTGAGCGCGGCGAGGACGAGGGTGAGTCGCATCGGCGGCCGATGCTAGCACTGGACCGATGAGGTCCGGCGCGCACGCTAGGCTTGCGCCGTGCAGGCTCCCGAGCAGTCGTCGCGACGCGGCCCGGATCTCGTCATCCTCCTGGCGCTGCTGGTGGCCGCGGTCGTCGTTCGCCTCCTCGCGCTCCAGATCGACGGCCACGATGGCGACGTGCGGGTCATGGCCCGGTGGGCGGAGCGGATGGTCGAGGTCGGGCCGTTCTCGTTCTACGACGGCTCCGGATCGATCTACCCCGCCCTGCTGTACCCGCTCTGGATCCTGGGCGCGCTGCTCGACGGCGAGGCGCTGGACCTCGCGATCAAGGCGCAGTCGATTCCCTGGGACCTCGGCATCGGCGCGCTGCTCTACCTCGTGCTGGACCGGCGCTTCGGGGGCGTGACGGCGACGATCGGCGCCAGCCTGTACCTGTTCAACCCGGGCGTGATCATGGCCGGCCCGGCCTGGGGCCAGGTCGACGCCGCCGGGACGCTGTTCGTCCTCGGCACCGCGGTCGCCGGCGCACGCCGGTCGTTCGTGCTCGGCGGGGCGCTGGCGGTCGTCGCCATGCTCATGAAGCCCCAGTTCGGGATCGCCGTCGTGGCCATCGGCGTCGCAGCGCTGTGGGTCGCCTGGCGCGAGAAGCGCTGGCAGCCGCCGTTCGACGCGATCGCCGGCGGGCTCATCGCGTACGGGGTGATCGCCATCCCGCTCGCGCTCAGCCCGATCCACTACCTCGGCCTCCTCGGCGACACCGCGGCACGCCACCCGGTGACGTCGCTCTACGCCTTCAACCCGTGGGCGCTCGTCGCGCCGTTCGACTCGCCCGACGCGCCGTACGTGGGCATCGGCCTGGCGCTGCTCGTGGTGGGGCTCATCGGCTCGCTCGTGCCGATCCGGCGCGGCCCGACGCTGGCGGTGCTCCTCGCCATGACCGCGCTGCTGGCGATGTCGCTCTACTTCCTGCCGACCCGGGTCCACGAGCGCTACCTGTTCCCGGTGCTCGCGCTGCTCGCGCCGTTCGCGGCCGTCCACCTGCGGCTGCTCGTGCCGTTCGTCGTCATGTCGATCGTGTACGCGCTGACGCTGGTCTACACGCTCGTCGTCATCGCCGGGCTCGACGCGCCGTTCGCCGAGCAGCTCGTCAGCGACGCGTCGCTCTGGATCCTGGCGCTCAGCCTCATGGGCGCCGCGACCTGGTTCGCGGTCGAGCTCCTCCGGGGACCGCCGGAGCTCGAGGGTGAGCCGATGGCGGCCGGTCCGCCGCCAGGCTAGTCCCCGCCCTCGGCCGCGGTCGACGAGCGCCGGCCGGACAGCCGCAGCCGCGCACGCTGGGCGAGGCCGTAGGCCGGGATGGCGAGGCGCAGGACCGCGTCGACGGGCGCGCGCAGGGGCAGGTCCCGGGCGCCCACGTACTCGACCTCCTCGCCCCCGAAGCCCTCCTTGAACTGGCGGATGCCGCCGGTGGCGAGGCCCCACATGTCGTAGACCGCGAAGCCGGCACGGGCGAAATCGGCGATCGCCGACCATTTGAGGAGGTAGTTGGCGCGCGCCTCGGCGCCCGCATCGGTCATGCCGCCGTACGACTCGACCACGCGGTCGCCGCAGGTGAAGTGGAACAGCGTGGCCACCCGCTCCCCGTCGAGCACGGCGAACGACAGCCGCACCCGGCCGCTGGGCGCGAAGATCGACCACACCCGCTCGTAGTAGAACGGCTCGCGGGCCACGAACCCGGCCCGGTCGGCGGTGAGCCGATAGATCCGGTTGAAGTCGGCGAGCGCCGGACCGATGACCTCGGCTGGCGTGGCGCCGTCGAAGCGCTCGATCGTGACCCCGCCCCGCTCGGCCTTGTTCACGTACTGGCGGTGCTTGCGCTTCAGGCTCGCGCGCAGCGCCTCCTCCCCGACGGTGAGGTCGATGACCCGCGTCGTCGGAGGCTGGACCTTCGGCGCCGCACGCCACGGCTGGTCGAGCAGCGCCTGCCCGTACGGGGTCGCGGCGGTCGCTTCCGGGTCGGCGCGGACGGTCGCGATCCGCTCCTCCCGGCCGAGGGCGCGGAGCGCCGCGACGAGGCCACGCCGCACGGCGGGATCGTCGAGTGCGCCGATCGGGCCGCGCGGCACGTACGCGAGGCTCCAGCCGACGACGGGGACGCGCCGGAGGAGGAGCTGGGCGCCGGCGACCGGGTCCTCGCGGTCGGGGCCGACGGCGAGGCGGATCGGCGTCCAACCGCCCATGGCGCGCACCTCGCCCCACTCCCAGAGCTGGGGGAAGGCGTGGTACGGCGCCGACTCGACGAACGCGTTCCAGGCCTCGGCATCGGTCACGCGCCAGGCGCGCAGCTCAGTCGTCGTCATTTGTGCTCCCCCATCCCGCGTCGCGCAGCGCCTCGAGCGCCGCGGACCGGTCGTCCCACGGCCGCTTCTCGGTGCCGTAGATGATGCTCTGCTCGTGGCCCTTGCCGGCGAGCAGCATGACGTCGCCCGGCTCCGCCAGCCGCACCGCCTGCCGGATCGCCTCGCGCCGATCGTCGATGACCCACAGCGTCTCGCCGTCGCGCGCGCCGGCGGCCCGTGCGCCGTCGGCGACCTGCTCGTGGATCGCCCGCGGGTCCTCGAGCCGCGGGTCCTCGTCGGTCACGACGACGAGGTCGGCGAGCTCGGCCGCCACGCGGCCCATCGGCGCCCGCTTCGTCGGGTCGCGCTCACCGGCCGAACCGAACACGGCGATGAGCCGCCCGCTGGTCAGCGGCCGGAGGATGTCGAGCACCTTGCGGAGCGAGTCGGTGGTGTGGGCGTAGTCGACGACGACGGTAAACGGCTGGCCGGCGTCGACGCGCTCCATCCGGCCGGGGACGCCGCGCGTCGCGGCCAGCGCCTCGACCGCGGTGCCGAGCGAGATCTCGAGCGCCTCGGCCACGGCGAGCGTGGCGAGCGCGTTGTGGACGTTGAACCGCCCGGGCAGCGGGATCCGCGCATCGCCCGACCAGCTCGGCGCCGTGAGGCGGAACGTCGTGCCGGACGGGTCCGCGCGGAGGTCGGTGGCGCGCAGGTCGGCATCGGCGTCGATCCCGAACGACAGGACGCGGTCGTGCGCACGGTCGCGGAAATAGCCGAACGACGGGTCGTCGGCGTTGAGGACGGCGATCGGCGCCTCCTCGACCAGCCGCGCCTTCGCCGCCCGGTAGCGCTCGACCGTCCCGTGGAAGTCGAGGTGCTCGCTGGTCAGGTTCGTCACGACGCCGACGTCGAAGCGGACGTTGCGCGTCCGATCCAGCGCCAGGCCGTGCGACGTCGCCTCCATGACCACGCTGTCGTCGCCCGCGGCGACCATGGCGGCGAGGAGCTCCTGGAGCTCGAGCGCCTCGGGGGTCGTCGTGCGATCGAGGTTCGGCCGCAGCTCCCCGCCGATGCGGACCGAGACCGTCCCGACCTGCCCGGACCGACGGCCGGCGGCGGCCAGCACCTCGGCGACGAGGGCAGTGACGGTCGACTTGCCATCGGTGCCGGTGACGCCAATAACCGTGCCGAGGTGGTCGGTCGGGCGGTCGAACCAGGCGAACGCCGCATCGGCGAGGGCGCGCCGGGTGCGGTCCACGACGAGCTGCGGGGCGCCGGCATCGGGCAGCTCGCGCTCGACGACGGCGCCGATCGCGCCCGCGGCGACGGCATCGGCGACGAAGTCATGCCCGTCGGCGTGGTCGCCCGGAACGGCGAAGAACAGCGTCCCGGGCGTCACGCGGCGCGAGTCGTAGGCGAGCGCGGTCACCTCGCCGACCGGGATGCCGACGACGCGCTCCGGCGCGACCGCATCGGTCAGGGCGCCGAGGCCCATGCGGCGCTCGGTCATCGGCGCAGCACCCTCCGCAGGCCACGCGTCACCGGCCGGATCCATCCGCGCGCGATCCCGAGCGTGCGCCGTGCGCGGTACAGGGTCGGGTCGACCACGATGTCCCACGAGCCGGCCCACACGACCTCGCGCCCGCCGAAGCCCTTCTTGAACAGCCCGACCCCGTGCCACGGGTGCTCGCGACCGGCGCCGGGCGGCGCGATGCCCCACAGGTCGTGCTCGACGGCGCCGCGCTCGCGCGCCAGCCGGAGCATCGCCCACTGGAGCGCGTAGCTGGCGTAGCGCTTGGGCTCGCCCCGCTCCTCGCGCTTCGATCCGCTGAACAGGTAGTACGAGCGCCGGCCCTCGACCACGAGCATGGCCGAGGCGAGCAGCGAGCCCTCGCGGCGCGCCTCGAGGATGACGGCACGACCGGCGCCACCGAGGGCGCGCCACGCGGTCCGGTAGCGCTCGAGGGGCGGCATCGGGAAGCCGGCCCGCGCCTGCGTCTCGCGCACGAGGGCGTGGAGGGCGTCGATCGCATCGGTGTCGTGCGGGTCCTCCACGGCGGTCACCGTGACGCCCTCGCGCTCGGCGCGGCGCACGGCGTAGCGGGTGTCCTTGTCGAACCCGGCGAGCAGCTCCTCGTCGGACCCGAGCCGGACGATGCGCGTCTGGCCGACCTGGAGCGTCTCGCCCGTGTCGCGCAGGCCGCGCGCCTCGGCGAACACGCCGTGCTCGGGTGATCCCCGCTCGACCCGCGGCTCGAGCTTCACCGCCACGGCATTGGCGGCCCGGGCGGCCTCGCGCAGGCCGATGATCACCGCCCGCAGCCGCTCGCCCGCGCGCGGGTCGCCGAGGTCGAGCACCGGACCGTGCGGGACGTACCAGAACGACCGGCCGGCGGGCACGGGACGGACCTGGGCCGCCGCCAGCGCCACGAGACGGCCCTCCTCCTCGGCCACGAACCGGCGCTGCGGCTGGCCGTCGAAGGCGGCCACCTCGGCCCAGGCCCAGTCGTGGAGGAAGTCGCCGGATTCCGTGGAGCCGAGGAACGCCTGCCAGGCGGCCTCGTCGGCATGGGTCGCGGGACGAACGTGGATCATGCGGCCCGCCCGGAACGGCGTCGCCGGAGGAGCGTCCGGAGCTGGACGAGCTCGGGCGCCCTGAGCGCCGCGGCGACGACGAGATACACGGCCCCACCGGCGCCGGCAAGGACGGCGAGCGCCAGGATCCGGCCGATGGCGTTGTCCAGGAGCCCCCCGAGCGAGCCCTCGAGCAGGGTCAGCCCGCCGAACATGAGCAGCGCCGCGGCGACGCCCGCCACCGCCGCGCGGCCCAGCGATCGGAGAATCGCCGGCTCCTCGACGTTCTCGATGCGGCGATGGAGGCTCCACAGCAGGCCGAGGACCTCGAGCACGGCGGCGATCGACAGGGCCAGCGCGAGGCCCTCGACGCCCATCGGCCCGACCAGCCAGGCCATGAGCGGGACGTTGATGGCGACGGCGATGATCGCCCACATCACCGGCGTGCGCGTGTCCTGCATGGCGTAGAACGTCCGGGTCAGCACGTGGACCACGATATGGCCTCCGAGGCCGATGGCGAAGAACAGGAGCGCGCTCGCCGTGCGATCGGTCGCATCGGCTCCGAACGCGCCGTACTGGTAGAAGACGGCCGTCAGCGGCTCGCGCAGCACGATCATGACCGCGATGATCGGTGCGGCGACGAACAGGAGGATGCGGATCGCCCCGGCGACCTGCGAGCGGATGGCGCCGATGCGTCCCAGCGCCGCGTCCTGGCTGAGCGTCGGGAACAGCGCCACGGCGATGCTGACGCCGACGACCCCGACCGGGATCTGCGACAGCTGGAAGGCGTAGTTGTAGGCGGTCAGGCTGCCCTCCGGCAGGCCCGAGGCGAGGACCGTGCTGACCAGGAAGTTCAGCTGCCCGGCGGCCAGCCCGAGCATCCGCGGGCCCATGAGCCACGCCACGCGGCGCACGCCCGGATGGCGGAGGCCGATGGTCAGGTCGTAGCGCTGCCCCACCCGCGCCAGGCTCGGCACCTGGACGGCGAGGTGCGCCAGTGAGCCGATGGCGACGCCGACCGCCAGGCCCTCGACGCCCATGATCGGGGCCAGGAAGATCGCCGCACCGATGATCGCCAGGTTGTAGAGCAGCGGCGCGATGGCCGGCACGGTGAACTGCTGGTAGCTGTTCAGGATGCCGCTCACCACGGCGCCCATGCCGATGAGCACCGGGCTGACGAGCATGACCCGCGTCATCCGCACGGCGAGCTCGGTCGTCGGGGCGTCGAAGCCGGGCGCGACGATCGGGACGAGGACCGGCGCGAAGATCGCCATCACCAGGCTCAGCCCGGCCAGCGCGATGAGGACGAGGTTGATAATGCTGCTCGCCAGCTGCCAGGCCTCGACCTCCTGGCCGCGGGCGCGGTAGCTGCTGAAGACCGGGATGAGCGCCGCGCTCAGCGCCCCGGCGACCACGAGCTGGAAGATCGCGTCCGGGATGCGGAACGCCGCGAACCACGCGTCGAGCTCGCGTCCGGCGCCGAACTGCGAGCCGATGACGAGGAGCCGGATCCAGCCCAGCAGCCGGCTGGCGAGCGCCGCGACCGTGAGGATGAGGCTGGCGTTGACGAGCACCCGGCCGACCGATGGACCCGGCGCCGGCCCGGGCGCCGGCGCGTTCGCCGGCCCGTTCGCCGGCCCGTTCGCCGGCCCGGCGTCGGATCCGGGCGCGCCGGTCGGAGGAGCCGTCTCGTCCCGCGTCACCGTCCCGATCGTCCGCCGGACGAGCCGGCACGCCCGGAGCGCGCGGCGCGCGGATGCGCCCGCTCGTACGCGGTGCGCAGGGCCGCATCGGACAGGTGGGTGTAGACCTGCGTGGTCTGGAGGTTGGCGTGGCCGAGCAGCTCCTGGACGACCCGCAGGTCGGCGCCGCCCTCGAGGAGATGGGTGGCGAACGAGTGGCGCAGCGTGTGCGGGCTCGTCCTGGCCGGGACGCCGGTGCGATCGACCCAGCGCCGCAGCACGAGCCGCGCGCCGCGGGCGGTCAGCGGCGTGCCGGAGGCGTTGAGGAAGACGGCCCCTGCCGCGTCGCCGCGAGAGGCGAGGATCGGTCGCGCCACGTCGAGATAGTGCCGCAACGCGGTGGCGGCCGGGGCGCCGAACAGCAGCTGCCGCTCCTTCGTCCCCTTGCCGACGACCCGGCAGCGCCGCCCGGCGAGGTCGATCCGATCGATCGTCAGCGTCGCCAGCTCGCTGATCCGCATGCCGGTGGCGTACAGCAGCTCGAGCATCGCCGCGTCGCGTCGGAGGAGGGCCTCGTCGCGCCCGACGATGCGGGACGGCGCGGTGACGAGCCGCTCGGCCTCGTCGACGCTCAGGACGCGTGGCAGGCGGGATGGGCGGCGCGGAGCGCGGACGCCGGCCAGCGGGTCACGCTCGAGCAGCCCGCGGCGCACCGCGTGGCGGTAGAGCGACCTCACCGCCGCGAGCCTCCCCGCCACCGAGCTCGGGGCCAGGCCGCGATCGGTGAGGCCGGCGAGGTACCCCCGGACCGTCGTGCGCTCGGGCGCCTTCCAGTCCACGCCGCGCTCGGCGAGGAAGGCGAGGAACTCGGTCGCGTTGCGCCGGTACTCGCTGATCGTGCCGGGCGAGGCGTTGCGGCCCCGCAGCGCCCCGAGGAAGCCCTCCAGGGCATCGGCCGCGGCTGCTGGAAGCACGGTCTCGGGGTCGCGGCGGGAGCGCGGGCTCATGCCCGGGGCTTGCGCGTCGCCGGCTTCCGTGATCGCGTGCCACCCCGGCCGCCGCCGCCGCCCCGTCGACCGCGCGCCGGACCACGGGCCGCCCGCGCGGCGAGGAGCTCGGTGGCCGCCTCGAGCGGGAGGTCGTCGGGCGATGCGTCCTTCGGCAGCGACGCGTTCACCGTGCCGTCGGTCACGTACGGGCCGTATCGGCCCTCGAGGATGCGCAGCGGCGCGCCCGTCTCGGGGTGCGGGCCGAGCTCGCGCAGCACGGTCCGCGACGATGCGCCGCGACGCGTGGGCTTCTCCTGGCGGAACAGCTCGAGCGCCTGGTCGAGCGTGACGGTGAAGACGTCGGCGTCCGACGGCAGCGAGCGGAACTCGTCGCCGCGCTTCACGTACGGCCCGAAGCGGCCGAAGTTGGCGACGATCTCCGCCCCGCTCTCCGGGTCGCGGCCGACGACGCGCGGCAGTGACAGGAGCTCGAGCGCGCGCTCGAGCGTGATCGTTTCCGGGCTGTCGTCCTTCGTGAGCGACGCGCGGCGCGGCTTCGCGTCCTCGCTCCCCTTCTCCGGCGTCTCGCCGAGCTGGACGTACGGCCCGAAGCGGCCGTCCATGAGGTACACGTCGAGGCCGGTCACCGGGTCCTGGCCGAGGCTCCGCGGCCCGCGCGAGCGCGACTCGACGAGCTCGACCGCCCTCTCGAGGGTGAAGTCGGCGGGCGCCGTGTCATCGGGGATCGAGGCGTTCACGGCGTCCTCGCCCTGGCCGACCTGGACGTACGGCCCGAATCGGCCGATGCGGACGACGACGGGCTGGCCGGTCTCGGGATGCTCGCCGAGCGAGATCATCGGGTAGTCGATCTCGGTCTCCTTCTCGACGAGCGCCCGCAGCCCGGGCCAGCCGCGCGCGGCATCGCCGTTGTAGAAGGTCTCGAGGAACTCGTCGCGGGCGCGCTCGCCCTTGCTGATCTCGTCGAGGTTCTCCTCGATCTGTCCGGTGAAGCCCAGCTCGACGAGCGCCGTGAAATGCTCCTTGAGGAGCCGGGTGACCGCGAACGCGGTGAAGGTCGGCACCAGCGCCTTGCCCTCGCGCCACACGTAGCCACGCCGCTCGATGGTGGCGATGATCGAGGCGTACGTCGACGGGCGGCCGATGCCGTCCTCCTCGAGTCGCTTGACGAGCGACGCATCGGTGTAGCGCGGTGGCGGGACGGTCTCGTGGCCCTTCGCCTCGAGCGCCTCGAGCGCGAGCGCACCGTCGCGCGCGACCTCGTCCCCCACCGCCAGGGCCGGCAGCAGGCTCTCCTGGTCCCCGAGCTCGGCGGCCGGGTCGTCGGAGCCCTCGACGTAGGCGCGCAGGAAGCCGGCGAACCGCACCGCCTTGCCCGAGGCGGTGAAGACGTACGGCCCGTCCGGCGCATCGGCGGTGATCTCGAGCGTCGTGCGCAGCAGGCGCGCATCGGCCATCTGCGAGGCGACCGCGCGCTTCCAGATGAGCTCGTACAGGCGCTGCTCGTCGCGGCCCATGCTGCCGCCGACCCGGTCCGGCGCGCGGCGGAAGTCGGTCGGCCGAATCGCCTCGTGCGCCTCCTGGGCGTTCTTCACCCGGGTCCGGTACTGGCGCGGCCCGCCGTAGTAGTCGGGACCGTACAGCGAGCGAATGGCCGATGCGGCCTCCGCCAGCGCCCGCTCGGAGAGCGACGTCGAGTCGGTGCGGTGGTACGAGATGACCCCCTCCTGGAACAGGTGCTGGGCCGCGTTCATCGTCCGCTCGGCGGAGAAGCCGAGCTTGCGGTTCGCCTCCTGCTGGAGCGTCGAGGTCGTGAACGGCGCCGATGGCGACTGGGTGACCGGCCGCTCCTCGAGCGCCGTGACCCGCCACGGCAGGTGCTCGGTAAGGAGGTCGCGGGCCCGCTCGGCGCTCGAGGCGTCGAGCAGCCGCGCCCGGTCGTCGCGCAACTCCCCGGTGGTCGGGTCGAAGTCGCGGCCGGTGGCCACCCGCCGGTCGCCGATGCGCGCCAGGGTGGCGACGAAGCTCGTGTCGCCGGCGCGCAGGCGCGCCTCGAGGTTCCAGTACGTACTCGGCCGGAAGGCGCGGCGCGCCTCCTCGCGCTCGACGATGAGGCGCACGGCGACGCTCTGCACCCGCCCGGCCGACAGCCCGGTCTGGACCTTCTTCCACAGCACCGGCGAGACCATGTAGCCGTACAGCCGATCGACGATGCGGCGGCTCTCCTGGGCGTCGACGAGCTGGTGGTCGATGTCGCGGGCCTCGGCGATGGCGCGCCGGACGGCCTCCTCGGTGATCTCGTGGAACTCGATGCGCTTCACCGGCACGGTCGGCTTGAGGAGCTCGACGAGATGCCAGCTGATCGACTCGCCCTCGCGATCCGGGTCGGTGGCGAGGAGCACCTCGGGCACGTCCCTGACCGCGGCCTTCAGGTCGCGGATGCGCGCCGCCTTGTCGCGCGGGACGACGTAGTACGGGCGGAAGCCGTGCTCGACGTCGACGCCCATCCGGCCCCACGGCTTGTCCTTGATCGCCGCGGGCACCTCGCTCGCGTTCTCGGGGAGGTCGCGGACGTGGCCGACGCTGGCCTCGACGCGATATTCGTCGCCGAGGAACCGCTCGAGGGTGCGCGCCTTGGCCGGCGACTCGACGATGACGAGCGGCTTCACCACGGGCGCGGGCTCGCCACGAAGCCAACGGCCATGGGGCCAGGGGTCGTCGCCACCGCCATCGCCTCAGCAGGGCCGAGGGCGATGGCCGCGGCCTGCTCGATCGTGCGCGGCATAACGGTTGGGGAGTGTAGCACCGGCCCCGCCGCGATCCCGGCACGAAGCAGGGCACGGCGGGGCCGATGTGAGGCGTGGAGCAGGCCGCCGCGTCGCACGACGGCCCGCGCCGTCAGTCGGCGAAGTCCCAGGTGATGACGGTTCGACCGTTCACCGTGGCGATGCCAACTCCGACCCGCGTGAAGCGGGCGTCGAGGATGTTCGCCTTGTGGTTCCAGTACCCGGGATACGGCTCGGCCATGAACTGGCGGTGGCACCAGTCGAGGGTCGCCTGCTGGCTCATCCCGACGTAGTAGCACTGGTTCTCGCCCGAGTACGTGTAGCTCACGCCACCACGCTGCAACCGGGTGTCGCGGCTGCTGCCGTCCCGACCGGTATGGCTGAAGTAGCCGTTCGATGCCTGGTCCTGGGCATGGGCCTGCGCGACGGCGGAGATCGCCGAGTCGAGCACGAGCGGTGCCCGCCCGTACGCGGCGCGTGCCGCGTTGATCTGGTTCAGCGCGTAGCCGGCGAGCGAGCTCGCCGGTGCCGCCGGCGGAACCACCGGCGCGGGCGCCGGTGCCGGCGCCGACGTTGGCGCAGGCGTGGTGCTTCGCGTCGACGGGGCCACGGTCGGCTGCGGGGGCGGCGTGACCGTGAAGAACCAATCGGCATCCACGGCGTTGCCGTCCGCGTCCTTGGCCCCCTCGCCGAGGGTCACGCCGAACGTGTGGCCGGCGCTGAACGGCGCATCCGGCGTGAACACGAGCTGGGTGCGCGCCTCGTTCCAGGCGAGCTTGCCCGGGAACGCGCGGCCGGTGTTCGTGTCGGTCATCGCGAACGCCTTGTTCGTCGCCTCGGCGTCCATCGGCTGGCTGAACCACATCTCGACCCGCGCCGGCTCGACGTTCAACGCCTTGTGCTCGGGGCTGGTCTTCGTGATCTGCGCGCCGCGCTGCACGATGAACGAGAAGTTGGCCTTCCCGCCCAGCACGTTGCCGTCGGCATCGTGGGCGCCGATGACGCTGATCGTGTACCGCGCGCCGGCCTCGAGGCGGCCGCTCGGGCTGAAGACGAGCGTGCCCTCCTCCCACGTCAGCTCGCCCTCGACGTCGGGCTTGATGGCGAAGTGCGCCTCGGTGTCGGCGCGGTCCATCGGCGCCGAGAAGGCGATCGAGATGCGCGTCGAGGCCGACACGCCCTCCTCGGTCGCGAGCCGATCCGACGATGCCGAGGTCGAGCTCGCGACGGTGCCGCGGGCCGACGCCTCGCGGGTCGTGACGGCCGCCTCGCCCTGGCCGGAGGCCTCCGCCTCCGCGTCCGGGTCGACGAGGCGAACCTGGACGTCGCGCACGGCGGGGGGCGGCTCGGTGCTGAAGGCGAAGCGCTTGGTGGCTCCGAGCTCGGAGCCGTCGACGGCTCGCGCGTCGGCGCCGACGCTGACGAGGTACCGCTCCGCGGTCCGCCACTGGCCATCGGGCACGAGCGTGAGCTTCGTGCCGCCGTCGCTCCACTCGGCCTCGACCGCCTGGGCGGGCACGACGTCGAGCGCAGCCTCGACGGACTCGGGGTCCATCGGCGAGTCGAAGTGGATCCTCACCGCCGCATCGGTCGACAGGCCGATGCCGAGCGTCTTGGGGAGGAGCGATTCGGGGCCGCGGGGAGCGGCTTCGGGGCCAGCCTGGGTGGCCGGGGCGGCCTGCTGGCTGAATGCGAGGACGAAGGTGAACGAGAGGGCGGTCAGCGAGACGCGCGATACGACTCGGTGACGGCTCAGCGCTTTGCCGAGCGACTCGAACGTGGCGGGAATGCCCGCACCTAAGGTTCGGATCGAACGCAATAGACAGACTCCATGGGAAGGGGGCCGCCAGCGAGTTGGGCACAGGGGCGGCACGTTGTAAGGCGCGCGAAGCATAGACCATCCCCAGGACCTTCGTCATGCCACTCCCGCCATCCGCCGGGCGGCCAGCGTGGGGTGATACGTGGCGCCGCCGAACGGATCGACCAGCCCCCGGGCCTCGAGCAGGGCCAATCCGGAAGCCACCGCGGCCGGCGGCTGGTGCGTGCGATCGACGAGCTCCTCGATCGATCCGCTGCGCTCGAGGAGGCGCTCGAGGAGCATGCCCTCGACCTCCGAGAGCGACTCGACCGCGGCGGGTCGGGCGGTTCGGCGGAGGCCGATCTGGGCCAGCAGCGCCGCGCTCGAGGTCACGATCGCCGCCTGGTTGTCGGCGATGAGCCGGTTGCAGCCGCGCGACGCCATGGCGTCGATCGGGCCCGGCACGGCGTACAGCTCACGGCCGATGGCGGCGGCCGCGGCCGCGGTGAGCAGCGCGCCCGAGCGGTCCGGCGCCTCGACGACGATGACCGCCTCCGCGAGCCCCGCGATGATCCGGTTGCGTCGCGCGAAGTCCGGTCGGCCGACCACCGCACCAATCGGCATCTCGCTGACGAGGAGGCCGCCGCCGGCCACGATCTCGCGGGCGAGGTGCCGGTGGCGCGGCGGATAGATCCGGTCCAGCGGTGACGGCAGGACGGCGATCGTCGGGGCGCCCGCGGCAACGGCGGCCCGATGCGCCGCGCCGTCGATGCCGAGGGCCAGTCCGCTGACGATGGCGAGCCCGGCCCGCGCGAGGTCGTCGCCGATCTGGGCGGTGGCGGCCAGGCCGTAGCCCGAGGCCCTGCGCGTGCCGACGATCGCCACCGCCCGGCGCTCGAAGGCGCCCAGGTCGCCGGCCACGTACAGGACCGCCGGCCGCGGGTCGAGGGTGAGCAGGGCGCGCGGGTACTCGGCGTCGAGCGCCGCCACGATGCGGCCGCCGTGGTCGGCGACCGCGGCAGCCAGCCGGGCGGCGAGCCGGCCGGGATCGACGTCGCGGCGCTCCCCGAGCGCGTCGGCAACGGCCGCGGGCAGCCCGGCCGCTCGGGCTCCGGCGGCACCGCCGGTCCACGCCGCGCTCGCCGACCCGTGGTGGCGCACGAGGCGGGCGAACCCGGCCGGTCCCAGTCCCGGGACGGTGGTCAGGGCGATCCATGCGTCGCGTTCCGTCCAGCGCGCCGCCGCCGATGCGCCGCCCGCCATGCCGCCCACCGCGCCGATCATGCGGCGAGCTCCCGCGGCCGATGGAGGAGCGCCTCGTCGAGGTGGTCGGCGCGCACCCGCTCGCTGCCGTCGAGATCGGCGATGGTGCGGGCGACCCGCGCCGCCCGGTGGAGCCGGCGATGCGACAGCCCGAGCCGCTGCCCGCGCGCCGACAGCTGGTTCAGGACGTCGTCGCCGAAGCCGTGCCCGGCGTCCAGCGCGGCCGGTGGCAGGTCGGCGTTCGGGCATCCCTGCCGCGCCTCCTGGATCTCCGCGGCGGCCGCGACCCGCGCGGCAACGCACGCCGTGCTCTCCGGCTCGCTCCGCGCCGAGCGCAGCGCCACCGGCTCGAGCGCGACGAGCAGGTCGAGCCGGTCGCGCATCGGTCCCGACAGGCGGGCCTGGTAGCGATGGCGCGGACCGTCGTCGCACCGGCAGTCCCTGCTGCCGCGCACGCCGAACCAGCCGCACGGGCACGGGTTGTACGTCGCAACGAGCATGAACCGGGCAGGCAGCGCGATCACGCCGCCGACGCGGGCGATCGTGACGGCGCCGCTGTCGAGCGGTCCGCGGAGCGCGTCGAGCGCATCGGATCGGAACTGGAGCGTCTCGTCCAGGAGGAGGACGCCCCGATGCGCCAGGCTTGCCTCGCCCGGCCGGATGCGCGGCCCGCCGCCGACGAGGGCCTGGACCGAGATCGTGTGATGCGGCGCCCGGAACGGGCGGCGCGTGCCGAACGGGCGCCGCGGGTCGGCGACGCCGGCGACCGATCGGATGCGGCTGACCTCCGTCGCCTCGGCCTCGGTCAGCGGCGGCAGGAGCCCGGCGACGGCGCGCGCCAGCAGCGTCTTCCCCACGCCCGGCGGACCGGTGAGGGCGAGGTTGTGCCGCCCGGCGCTGGCGATCTCGAGCGCCCGGCGCGCGACGAGCTGCCCGACGATGCCGGCGAGGTCGGGCGCATCCGCCCCGTCGTCGACGCCGGTGTCCGTCGGTGTCGGACGGGCGACCACGGCGAGATCCTCGAGGCGGGCGAGGTGACGGACGACCGCGCCGAGCGTCTCCGCGCCGCGGACGGACACCGAGCCGATGGCGGCCCCCTCCGACGCGTTCGCCGCGGGCACGATCGCCTCGGTCAGCCCCGCCTCGGCCGCGGCCGCCACGAGCGCCATGACGCCGGGAACCGGCCGCAGGGAGCCGTCGAGCGCCAGCTCGCCGATCAGGGCCGTCGTCCCGGATGGCGGCGCATCCAGCTGCTCAGAGGCGACGAGGAGCGCGATGGCCATGGCCAGGTCGTGCCCGGTCCCCTCCTTCGGCAGGTCGGCCGGCGCGAGGTTGATCGTGATCCGCCGCGACGGCACCTCGAACCCGGAGTTGCGGATGGCGGCCCGCACCCGCTCGCGCGCCTCGAGCACGGCGCTCCCCGCCAGCCCGACGATCGTCAATCCGGGGAGGCCGAACGCGACGTCGACCTCGACCCGAACCGGCACGCCGTCGACGCCGACGATCGAAGCGCTGAACGCCGTCGCGAGCATGGGCCTCCTCCGCGGGAGGCGCTGCTGTCACGAGGACTGTGTGCCGGTCGCCTGCCTGCTCGCCTCCCTACTACCAGCGGCGACCGGCGAGGCCAGCGTACGGATCGGCGCTTATCGGCCGGTTAGCTGCGGCTTATCGGCCGTCAGCGCTCGACGGCGACCGGCTCCGCGGCGAGGAGGGCGTCGAGCTCGGAGGCGAAGCGCGCGACGTTCTGGCCCAGCGGGCCGTCGGGCCGCGACGACATGAACGGCTCGCCCGAGTTCAGCGCGCTGATCGCGCCGCGGTACTCGTTGATGATCTGGTGGTCGATCTTGCGGCCGAGGGCCGACTCGGCGTTGTCGACGTTGATGCCGGTGTACGCGTTCGACCGATTCAGGACGAGCTGCGCCTTGCCGCGCTCGTAGCCGAGCGAGTCCATCGTCTCGAGCACGAGGCGGACGTTCTTCAGGCACGACAGGTCGGCGGTCATGACGACCTCGATGAGATCGGCCTCGTCGAAGAGCTGGAGGTTGAAGTCGTCGATCGTCTTCGCCATGTCGACGAGCGTGTAGTCGTACGCCCGTCGCAGCAGGTTGAGGACGTTCGTCATCGACTCGGGGTGCGCGCGCTGGCGCTCGACGACGATATCGGCCTGCTCGGGGTTCGGCGGGGCGAGGAGGAGGTCGATCCCGGTGTGGTGGCGGACGACGAGCTTCTTCAGGAGGTCGGCGTCGAGATCGGGCTCGCTGATGGCGTTGACGATCGAGGTCGAGTCGAGCGACAGGTCGAGGAACACGCGCTCGTCGCCGAACTGGAGGTTCGCGTCGAGGAGCGCGACCCGGCGCTTGTGTCGCCGATGCAGTGCGATGGCGGTGTTGATGGCGAGCGTCGTCGTGCCCACGCCGCCCTTCGCGCCGTAGAACAGCACCAATCGCCCGAGCGAGGCGTGCTCGGCCGCGGCCGCCTTGGCCGGCCCGCCGCCGGAGCGCGCCAGGAGCGCCTTGATGCGCGCCATGAGCTCGAGCGGGTGGAACGGCTTGACGATGTCGTCATCGGCGCCGGCGCGCAGGCCCTTGACCCGCTGCTCCACGTCCGCCTCGGCGGTGAGCATGATGATCGGGACGCGGCGGCCGCCCTGCTCGGCGGCGCGGATCCGCTGCGTGGCGGCGTACCCGTCGAGGGTCGGCATCGCCACGTCCATGAGGATGAGATCCGGATCGAGCTGCGCCGCCATCTCGACGCCGGCCTGCCCATCGGCCGCGACGTGGACCTCGAAGCCCTCCTGCTTCAGCGTGAAGACGAGGACGCGCTGGATATTGAGATCGTCGTCGACGACCAGGACCTTGGTGGCAGCCATGCAAGAACCCCGAGCCCGATGAATGCGCGCGGATTATACGGTCGCGGCGCTGGTGCCCGAATGCACCAATGGTCCTGCCCGTCAGCCCAGATGGCGGCGGAGGAAGCCCAGGACCCGCTCCCGATACGCCTCCGGCGCGACCATGTACGCCTCGGCGTGACCGGCGCCCTCGACGACCATGAGCTCCTTTGGCTCCTGCGCGGCCTCGAACAGCCGCACCGACTGGCGCCAGCTGATGAGCCGATCCTCCCGCGGCGCGATGAGCAGCAGCGGGCGCGGCGCGAGGCGCGCCACGCTCCCGATCGGGTCGCGCAGGCGCGTGCGTGAGCGGAGCGCGGCGACCCACACGATGAGCCGCGCACCGATCTCCGCCAGCGGGTAGCCGACCTGCCGCATCCGGTTCGCCACCGGGTGGTGGACCTCGGCGAACGGCGCATCGGCCACCACCGCCGCCACCGGCAGCTCGGGCGCGGCAACGATGGCCGTGGCGGCGCCCATGCTGATGCCGAACAGGCCGATCGGCCCGAAGCCGCGCGACTCGAGGAAGCGGACCGCGGCCGCCACGTCGCGGCGCTCGGTGGTGCCGAGCGTGACGAGGCTCGGGTCGGAGCGCCCGTGGCCGCGGAAGTCGAACTGGAGGACGTGGTGCTGCTCGGCCAGCCACGGCACGAACGCGGCGAGCTCCGGCAGGCGGTGGCCGCCGTAGCCGTGGAGCACGATGACCGCCGTGCGGGTCTCGCGGCCGGCGGGGACGAGCCAGCCGGCGAGGGTCACGCCGTCATCGGTCGTGAAGCGGACGTCCTCGTAGGCGAGGCCGAGGTCGGCCGGCGAGGCCGGCGCTCCGGCCCATTCGGGCGCGAAGGGACGGACCTCGGGTCGGACGAGCAGCCGGGAGCCGCGGGCAGCGACGAAGGCCAGGTAGACGCCGGTGACGAGGCCAACGACCCGTCCGAGGATGCGCAGGACGGCCGCGGTCATCCGGTGGCGGGTCGCTCCCCTGCCGCGGGCGGCGCGCCGCTCGAGCCACCGTCGCCGCCGACCTGGCGCATGGCGCCGCTGATCGGCCGCGTGAGCTCGGAGAGCTCCATGGGCACGATCCACTTCGTGCTCTCGCCATCGGCCAGCGCCTTGAGGGCGTCGAGGTACTGGAGCGCCATCGTCTTGTCGTCGATGCCGCGGGCGGCGTTGAAGATCGTCTGCAGGGCGTTGGCGTAGCCCTCGGCGCGGAGGATCTGGGACTGCCGCTCGCCCTCGGCGCGGAGGATGTTCGACTGCTTGTCGCCCTCGGCCACGTTGATCGTCGCCTGCCGGGTGCCCTCGGACTCGGTGATGACCGCGCGCCGGTTCCGCTCGGCGCTCATCTGGCGGTTCATCGCCTCCTGGATGTCGCGCGGCGGCACGATCTCGCGAATCTCGACCGAGGTGATCTTCACGCCCCAGCGCTCGGTGACCTCGTCCAGCTTGGCGCGCAGGATGTGGTTGATCTCCTCGCGCTTGGCCAGCACGTCGTCGAGCGGGATGTCGCCGATGACGGCGCGCAGCGTCGTCGCCGCCAGCGCCTGCGACGCGCCGGTGAAGTCGGTGACGGCCGTGACGGTCACGTCGGGCTGGAAGACCTTCGAGTAGACGAGGAAGTCGATGTTGATCGGCGCGTTGTCCTTCGTGATGCAGGTCTGCTGCGGCACCTCGAGGAAGCGCTCGCGCAGGTCGACCTTCACGGCCTGCTGGACGAACGGGATGAGCAGCACGATGCCGGGACCGCGCGATCCCTGCAGCCGCCCGAAGAAGAACACGACGAGGCGCTCGTACTCGCGCACGATGTGGACGACGCTGAACACGAGGAACAGCGCCACGAGGAGGACGATGCCGATGATCACCCAGCCGCCCATGTCGCCCATTTGACGCTCAGTCCTCCGTCTTCGACGTCTCGTTGCCGGTCGCCGGCTCGACGATGAGCTCGAGGCCCTCGACGCCGACCACCCGCACGGGCGTTCCCGGCCCGATCGGACCCGATCGGCTTCGTGCCGACCAGCTCTCGCCGCCAGCATAGGCGATCCCCGTCGGACCGATCACCGTCTGGGCCGTGCCGCCGGCGCCGACGAGGGCCGTGACCGGCGGGTTGGCGACCCCGCCGGCGCGCCGCATCTGGAGCAGGGCCCGCACGAGGACCCAGGCGTAGAGCACGCCGACGGCCACGACGATGGCGATGACCCACGGGCTGACGCTGACGTCCACCTCGAGCTCCCCGGGCTGCACGCCGGTCCACAGCGCGAACGCGCCGAGCACGAGCGAGACGATGCCGCCCACGGTCAGCAGGCCGTACGACGTGACGAGCGCCTCGAGCCCGAGCAGCCCCACGCCGACGAGGATGAGCAGCAGCCCGCCGACGTTGAGCGGCAGCGCGTTCGAGCCGATGAGCGCCACGAGGATCGCGATCGCGCCGAGGATGCCGGAGAAGAAGTTCGGGTGGAACAGCTCGGCAAGGATGCCGTAGAAGCCGATGGTGAACAGCAGGAACGCGATATTCGGGTCGCTCAGCAGGTGGAGGAAGGCCTGCCCGAAATTCATCTCGAGATCGCGGACCGTGGCGCCGGCGAGCGGCGGGATCGGCTCACCCTCGAACAGGAGCGGATGGCCGTCCGCCCGCTCCCCGGTGTCGATCGCCTCGAGCAGCTCGTCGAGGTCCGAGGCGATGAAGTCGACGACCGGCGGCTCCATGGCGACCGCCTCGCTCGCGTTCACGCTGGCCGCCTCGCGGACCGCGTCCTCCGCCCAGTCGGCGTTGCGGTTGTGCGCCTCGGCCAGCGCCCGGATGCGGGCGACCGCGTCGTTCGTGACCTTCGCGGCCAGGGTCTCCGGCAGCTCCTCTCCCCCGCCACCCACGACCGATGCGGCGCCGATGTTCGTGTTCGGCGCCATGGCCGCCACGTCGGCGGCGAGGACGACGAACGTCGCGGCCGATCCGGCCCGCGCGCCCTCGGGCGCGACCCAGGCGATGACCGGGATCTCGCTGCCGAGGATGGCCTGGATGATGCGGTCCATGCTCGTCAGCTCGCCGCCCGGCGAGTCGACCACGATGAGCGCGGCGCTGGCCCCGTCGTCGGCCGCGACCCGCAGGGCCTCCTCGACGAACGAGGCGTTGACCTGGTCGATGACGCCGGTCAGCTCGAAGCGGGCGATGGAGTGGCTGTCGGCCGCAACGGAGCCACCGAGCCCGAGCAGCCCGGCTGCGAGCGCGAGGGCAGCAAGTGCGCGCCGTGCCATGCTCCGGAGTATAGAAGCCGGCCCGGCTAGCCTCCCGCGGGGCGCTCGGCCGGGGCGAGGCCGAGCGCATCGGCGACGAGCTGCGACCACGTCTCGAGCCGGTCCCAGGCGGCGCGCAGCGCATCGGCTCCGACGAACGATCCGCTGAGCTTGTCCCGCTCGCGAACGTCGACCGGGCGGCCGCCGGCCTCGACCTCGAACACGACCCCGAGGTGGACCGCGCCGACCGGGTTCGTGTCGTCGTTCAGGAGGCCGACGAGCCGGAACTCGGGCTCCCAGTCGGCCTCGAGCTCCTCCGCCCATTCGCGCCGCAGGCCGGCCATGAGGTGGTCCTCGCCCTCGTCGACCGGGTTGAGATGGCCGCCGACGCCGATGCTGGCCTTGCCGTGGAGCCGGGCGTCGCCGCCCGCATCGGTGCGCTGCATGAGGAAGACGCGCTCGCCGTCGCGCACGACGACGTACGGGATGAGCTGCTTGTGGGCCGGGTCCTCCTCGGCCAGCGGCCGATCCAGGTAGCGGCCGTGCTCCTCGACGGCCCGACGCAGCTCGGTGAGGGCCTCGTCATCGGCCGCGCGGACGCCGCGGAAGTCACAGCCACCGGGGACGGAGGCGCGGGGCAGGACGAGGACGCGTTCGGTCACCCGCCGATGCTAGCGGGCGGCTTGTCAGCGGGATCGCAAGGTGGCGCGCCTAGGATCGCGTTCTCACCGTTCCGAACCGGACCGCCCCGGACCGCCAAATCGGTCCGGAACACCGGTGCGAGGGGTCACCGATCGGCCCTGAACCGATGGTCACGGGGTGCCATTGGTACTACGGTACCGGCCCGACACGAGGAGACGTATCGAAGCAGGTTCCGAGGGGTTCTCCGCTCCGCTGCCCGCCGATTGAGCGCCCCGACCTGGTTGAAGCCCGACCATGTCGATCCCCACCCGACGCCATCACCACCGGGACGCGACCGGCCACCACGGCCAGGCGCTCGTCGAGACAGCGCTCCTCACGCCCCTGATCCTCATCCTGCTCCTCGGCGCAATCGACTTCGGCCGCCTCTTCTTCAGCTACGTTTCGCTCCACCAGGCCGCCCGCGTCGCTGCCAACGCCGCCTCGCTCGACCCCTCGCTGTCCGCGACGGACGTCCCCGTCATCGTTGCCGACGAAGTCGGCGTCATGAACTGCGACCCGCTCGACGCGCCGGAGCTCACGTATCTTCGAGCGGGCACCCCCATCACGAAGGCGGAGATCGGCGACTACGCGCACGTCGAGCTCTCATGCCAGTTCTCCCTCGTCACGCCTCTTGCCACCCAACTCTTCGGCGGACCGATGGAGATGCGGGCCACAGCGACGTTCCCGGTACGAACTGGCTGCATCGGGTGCGGACCCGGAGGCAGTGGGGCGACGCCGCCCCAGCCCGAGCAGTGCCGCACCGCGCCGAACCTCATCGGCCTGTCGGTCGCCGGCGCGCGCAACGCGTGGGCGTCCGCGGGCTTCGTCGGAGACTTCCTGCCCGCGACGGGGATGGATACAAGCACGGTGGCGACGATGACGGTCACGCCCGACGACCCTGGGTGCGATGCCCCACAGGAGATCTTCTCGGCCGAGGTCAGCGTCACGACCGCGCCGCCCGCCACGGAGCCGCCCGGATGCGAGGTGGTTCCGAACCTCGTCGGCATGACGGTCCTCCAGGCACGGTCCGCATGGGACGCAACCGACTTCGATACGGGCACGTTCCTTCCCGAGCCACCGGACGACAATCCGCTCGCCCGCGTGCTGGCCCAGGAGGCTCTCCAGGACGGCAGCCCTGTGATCGTCGAGCCGGGGGTGACCTGCCTCGACCCCGCGTCGGAGCCGCCGATCGATATGGACGTCTCGCTCGGCGCGGCGTGGCCTACGCCCCCGGAAGCGCCGTGTCAGGTGCCACACCTGATCGACAAGCAGCGCAATGTGGCGAACACGGAATGGTCGATTGCCGGGTTCTCCGGGACGTTCGACCCGATCAACGGCAACTTCAAGATCAAGCGGCAATCCCTGGTCGGCTTCACGTGGGTGCCGTGCGACACGCCGATCCAGGTGTCGAACTAGCCATGAGCCGATTCCGACTTGACCGACGATCCCCCGAGCGCGGCCAGAGCCTGGTCGAGCTCGCTGCAATCCTGCCGATCCTCCTCCTGCTGCTCCTCGGCATCCTCGACCTTGGTCGGGCCGTGGCGGCCTACAACTCCGTCTCGAACGCGGCGCGCTCGGCCGCGCGAGTCGCCGTCGTCGACCAGAATCCGGCCGCCGTCGAGCAACAGGCAATCGAGGAGGGCTTTGGCCTCGGCCTCACGCCCGCCGACATCGAGTTCGACGCGAACGCGAACGACGACGATCCCTGCCTGCTCCAGACGTGCGAGGTGTCGGTGTCGGTGTCGTATCAGTACACGGCGGCGACGCCGGTCATCGGCTTCATCGTCGGTCCCATCACCGTTCGCTCGGAAACGCGCCTGCCGATCGAACGCATCTACACCTCGGCGCCATGAGGGAATCGATGCTCTCCCCGCGACCTGGACGTGAGAGGGGCCAGACCCTGGTGATCGTGGCCATCGCCATGGTGGCCCTGGTCGGCATGGTCGGCGTCGTCGTCGACGTCGGACTCCAGTGGGCCGATAACCGCGCGTCGCAGAACGGGACCGATGCGGTCGCGCATGCCGGCGCGGTGGTCCTGCTGGAGCACATGTCGGCCGGAGCGTCATCCACCCTGACCGATGCCGACGTGAAGGCCGCGGTCGATGCGATGGCCACCCAGGTCGACGTGGACCTCGAGTCCGCCGAGTACACCGACTTCCTCGGTCAGACAACGATCGGCGTCGAGGTCGGCTCGGGCGGACCGATCCCGACCAGCGCACAGGGCGTCTACGTGGTCGCGTCACGCTCACACGAAACGCTGCTCGCGAAGGTGGTGGGAGTCAACAGCCTCGACGTGACCACCGACGCCGCCGCCGTGGCAGGCCCGAACACCGATCCATGTCTCCTCGGCCAGGGGTGCGTCTTCCTGCCGATCACGTTCCCGAACACGCAGGTGACCTGCGACGGCCAGAACAAGGCCATTCCGACCGAGCTGCCGTGGGATGTCGACGTCGACATCGTGCTTCCCCTGTGCGGCAACTTCCCGGGCGGCGTAGGGTGGATCGACTGGACTCCCACTGGGGGCGGCTCGTCTGAGCTGGCGGGGGAGATCTGCAACCCCGACACCGAGGTGCTGCTCCCGGACTGGTTCTACGTCACCCAGACGGGGAACACGAACTCAACCGACGTGCAGGACTGCCTCGAGAACTGGCTGAACCAGGTGATCCTGGTGCCGCTCTTCGACGACATCTGCCGGATCGACCCGCTGGCCAACAACCCGTGCCCCGAGGGCGAGGAGCCTTCGGGTCAGAACAGTTGGTACCACTTCCCGACCTACGCGTCGTTCTTCCTCACCGGCGTCTACGTCAAGGGCAACCATGCGGCCGAGTGCGACACCGGCAACGGTGCCACGAGCTGCTTCCACGGACGCTTCGTGGACACGTCGGGGACCGGGACAGTCGGGCAGTACATCCCGCCGGATCCGAGCGATCCGTCGGTGACGCAGCGCTTTACCGTTCAGCTGATGCGATAGCGGGGCCCGGCGGCCCAGCCGGCTGCCGCCGACCCCCGCGCAGGTCGACCGAGGCGATGACCGCCATGGCGATACCGCCGAGGACGGCCGGTTCCGCGGGCGCGGCGGCGAGGGCGAGCAGGAAGCTGGCGAGGTACCAGCCGAAGTAGGCCCACAGAACGGTCCGGATCAGGCGATGCATGGGCCCAGTGAACGCCCGTCGGCGCAGCGCGACGATCCCCCGGAAGTACCGCCCGTCACGCCCGTGTTCTCAGTCGGGGGTCGCCGGGCCCTCGCGGGCGAGCTTGAGGGCCAGCGCGGCCGCGTCGCGCGGGTCACGCGCCCGATGCACCCGACGCACGGGCGTGCGGTGCTCGGTCTCGAACCGCCACGACCCCAGCGTGACGACGTGCCGGCCCTGGCGCAGCGCCAGGCCGATCTCGGACAGCGTGCCGTACTGGCCGCCGACGGCGACGACGGCATCGGCGGCGGTGACGACGACGAGGTTGCGCGCCACCCCGAGCCCGGTCGGGATCGGGAAGCGCACGTACTCGTTCGCCTCCGACGCATCGGATCCGGGCAGGATGCCGATCGTGTCGCCGCCGGCGGCGCGGGCACCACGGCTCGCGGCGCGCATCACGCCTCCGAGCCCGCCGGTGACGACGATCGCGCCACTGCGGGCGAGCTGCTCGCCGATCTCCTCGGCCTGCTCGAGCAGGCGGTGCGCATCGGCTCCACGGGGGTCCCCGTCGCCGATCACCGCGACGACGGGAGGTCGAATGATGGTCGGTCGATCGCTCATGGCTGTGATTCGGACGCTGATCCCAGGCTCACCGATGCGAGCCTCTCATACCTGGCCGGACAGCTGCCAACGTGGCTGCGCACGAGCGACATCGCCGCCACCGCCAGCAGCCCCGTCGGCGCCTCGGCCGATGCCTCCTCGATCCAGCCGCGCACATCGACCGGTCGGCGTCGGGCGCGCGCGACGGTGACGTGGGCGCGCCACGGATCGGCATCGTCGAGGTCGAGCGCCGATCGCAGGTCGCTGGCCAGGCTGGCGAGTCGGCCATCCGCGTCGTCGACGGCGTACCACACCACCCGCGCACTGCCGGGCCGCGGGAACGCGCCGAGCCGCCCGGTCGGGAGTGCGAACGGCGGATGATCGGGTGCCACGCCGCGCATCGCGGCCTCGATCTCGCCGACGCGGGCCGGCGCCGTGGCGCCGAGGAAGGCGAGGGTGAGGTGGAGCGCATCGGGCTCGACCCAGCGCAGCCCGTCCGTCCGCGGGTCGAGCCGCCAGGTGGCGATCGCATCGGCCAGGCGGCGGCGCAGGTCGTCCTCGAGCTCCACGGCGACGAAGAGGCGCCACCGCTCGGGGTTCATCGGCCCGGCAGTCGCTCGTCGACGATCGGCAGCAGCTCGTCGAGCGTGCGGATCGTCGGGACGCCCTCGGGCAGCGCATCGGCGTCGTAGCGGCCGTTGCGGTCGATGAGCACGGCACCGATCCCGACGGCACGCGCGCCCTCGACGTCGGCATCGACGTGGTCGCCGACGTGGATCGCCTCCAATGGCTGAACGCCGGCACACTCGAGGGCCCACTCGAAGATCCGCGGATGGGGCTTCTCGAAGCCGATGCGGGCGCTGGCGGCAATGAAGTCGAACTGGCTGACGAGGTCGAGCGAGTGGAGCAGCTCGGGCAGCTGCCACACCCAGTTGCTCACCGCCCCGACGACGAGGCCACGATCCCGGAGGCCCGCGAGGGCGGCGTAGGCATCGGGGAAGACGTGCCAGTGGCTCGTCACCAGGAACAGCTCGCTCAGGCGGCGGAAGAACGCCTCGGGCATCGGGTCGAGGCCGAGCTCCGCGATCGCCGCGGCGTCGATCTCCACGGTGCGCTGGAAGCTCGTCTCCTCGCTCGGGTCGAAGCCGCCCTCCATCCCCCACCCGCCGTGGTGGTACGCGCGTCGCAGCGCATCGTGCAGCCCGTCGATGTCGACGTGGACGCCGAACTCCTCGAAGGCCAGGGCGTACACGTGCTCCCACGACGGGTTCGGGCGCATCACCGTGTCCCCGATGTCGAGGAAGACGGCGCGCAGCGGCGGAGCGGTCGCGTTCATGGCCGGATCAGCCTAGCGGACGACGCGGTCCGGGGCGCGGCGCTGGGTTCGGTGGCGGGAGTGGCGAGCCGCAGGCGTATCGGCTTCTCAGCGGTCGTCGTGCGGTCGGTGGGCCGCAGAACGGCGGTCGAGCGGGTCAGATGGCCTGTGGCAGGCCGCAAAACGGCGGTTGAGGCGCCCATACGCCTGCCGGAAGCCGCATCGGCCTTCCGAGCCTCGCCGAACGTGCCAGATGCCCGTGAGGTGGGCGTTGGGAAACTCGCGCCACCGCGGACCGGCACGAATCGACCCACGGTGCTCACCTGGTGGGAAATCGGGACCTTCGCGGGCCGGCACAGGCGGCGTGGCAAGGCGCGGCGCGGGGGTTCGGTGGCGGGAGTGGTGGGCGGCAGGCGTATCGGCTTCTCAGCGGTCGTCGTGCGGTCGGTGGGCCGCAGAACGGCGGTCGAGCGGGCCAGATGGCCTGCGGCAGGCCGCAAGACGGCGGTTGAGGCGCCCATACGCCTGCCGGGGACCGCATGCGCCGGGCACCGCATGCGCCGGGGACCGCATGCGCCGGAGACCGCATCGCCGGGCTCCCCCCGCCAGGGTACCGACCGCCTCAGGCCGCGGACTGGACCCCCATCGTGTGGAGGATGGTGTAGATCTCGGTCCGGTAGCGAATGCCCGAGGAGTGACGCGACAGCCAGATGAGGTACTCGGGATCCTTGCGCGCGATGTCCCGCAACCCCCAGCCGATGTAGCGGCCGAAGTTCAGCACCGATCCCGAGTCGGCCGACGGAACCGGCGCCGGACCGGCGGCCGTGGCGGAGACCGAGACGCCCGAGATCGTCACGCGGCGCGATCGGTCGTAGCGGGCGCGCGCGGCGTCGTCGCGCAGGATGTCGTACGCGCGGTTGAGCTCGGCCATCTTGCGCTCGGCGCGCTTCGAGGCGTCGCGATCGGGGTGGTACTTCAGCGCCAGCGCGCGGAAGGCGGCGTGCACCACCTCCTGCTCGCAGCTGGGCACGACCTGGAGCACCGCGTATGGGTCGAATGGCGCCTCGGGCGGCATCGGTCAGGCGGTCCGGCGGTCAGGCGGTCAGGCGGTCAGGCGGTCAGGCGGTCGGAGGAGCGTCAGTCGTTGTAGAGCCGCTCCTCGATCAGCTTCTCCGCGGTGACCCGACCGGTCGGGTCGAAGCAGCTGTACTCGAAGAGCTTCTCGTACTCGAGGTCGACGTTGTCCTGGCCGCCGCGGTTCTTCTCGATCGAGCACACGACCCAGTCGCGGTAGCGCTGCGCCTGGTACGGATTGAACTCGATGTTGACCTTCGCGACGATGTTGTACTTGTCGTTCAGGATCACGATGATGTCGGACTCGTAGTTGATCGCCGACGAGCCGCGCAGGTGGTGGTTGCGGAGGCGCTTCGCCTTCAGGCCCTCCCGGTCGGCGGCCACGATGGCGATGACCGGCACCATCTCGCCGAGCGCGATGTCCTTGAGGCCCGACACGATGCGGGTGACCTTCTCCTCCTCGGTGTTCGGCTCCGGGATGACCGGCACCTTCTGGAGGTAGTCGATGAACAGCACGAGCCGGCGCTGGTCGTCCGAGCCGCGATGCTCCTGGACGAGCGAGCGCAGGTTGTCGATCGTCGAGTGCGTCGCCGTGCCGCGCATGAGGTAGAGGTTCGAGCCGTACCGCGCGATGCGCTCGAGCGATGGGCGGAGGCGCGGGTTCGCGCCGAGCTTGGCGCGCGTGCCGGTCTCGGCCGACGCGGTGTAGGAGGAGACGACCTCCTTCTTCACGTCCTGGATCTTCACGGCGCCGGACTTCGCCGGCAGGTGGGACAGCGCCGACTCCATCGCCACCATGCGCTGGATGAGGTACTCCTCGTCGTGCTCGAAGCACACGTACAGGACGGTCGCCTGGCCCGATGCCGCCATGTTGCGGGCCATCTGGAGTGCCATCGTGGTCTTGCCCTGGCCCTGGGCGCCGCCGATCAGCATGAGCTCGCCGGGTCGCAGGCCGCCGCCGATCGTCTTGTCCATCGGCACGAAGCCGGTCGCGATCGGCACGAGGTCGTCGATGCTTCCCTGCGCGACGCGCTCGTTCAGGCTGGTGAGAACGTCGAGCGCGGACCGAGGGTTGAGCGTTCCCTCGCCGGCCTCGAGCTTCCAATCGGCGTTCGGGGTCGCCGTGGCGGGCTTGACCGCGCGCTCCGTCGTCATCGGGGGCTGGCTCCGTTCTGTCAGGTGTCAGGGCTCGGGTTGTGACATGCGCGTCCAGGGGTGCCCGGACGCAACACGCTCGCGAGTATACGGCCCACCTCCTAGGCCACCAATGACCCGAATGGGCTACGCATGGAGCGGCGCGAGCGAGGGTCGGAAGCGAAGCCCAGAATGGTCGAATGACCGATGCGACCGCGTTCCGCCCGACCCTCTCGTTCATGTCCGCCAATTTCATCGCCCGCGAGTCCGGCTGGTCGAGATCGTCAGCCCGCAGCGCGCGCCGGACAAGCTGAAGTTCCTCGCCGGCAGCGAGTCGCTCATGGGCGCCTTCGTCGGCGACGTCCTGCCGGAGGAGACGGCCGCCGTCCTGCGCGACACGCCCGGACGAACGGCCTGACACGCCGAAGGCCCGCCATGGCGGCGGGCCTTCGCATCGGTCCCTGGTTGGCCTGGATCAGGCTGGCTGCGGTGCCGGTCCCGGCCGGCGTCGCTTGCCACCCTCCTCGTCGACCTCGGGCTCGACGCCCGGCTCGACGTCCTCGGCCGCGGCGACCTTCTTCGGGGTCGGGCCGCCGGAGCGCGGCGGGAGGACGCCCTCGAACAGGGCCTCGAACTCGTCGTGCTCGATCGTCTCCTTCTCGATGAGCAGCGCGGCCAACTTGTCGAGCACGTCACGATGCTTCGTGAGCGCCTCCTTGGCCCGCGCGTACGCGCGATCGATGATGTCGCGCACCTCGGCGTCGATCTTCGCCGCCACCTCGTCGGAGTAGTTGCGCTGCTCGCTGATCTCGCGGCCGAGGAAGACCATCTCCTCCTTCTTGCCGAAGGCCAGCGGGCCGAGCTTCTCGCTCATCCCGTACTGGGTGACCATCGCACGGGCGAGGTTCGTCGCCTTCTCGATGTCGTTCGAGCTGCCGGTGGTGGTGTCGCCGAAGACGATCGTCTCGGCCACGTTGCCGCCGAGCATGCCGGCGATCTTGTCCTCGAACTCGGACTTGCTGTGGAGGTAGCGGTCCTCCTGCGGCAGGCTCATCGTGTAGCCCAGCGCCATGCCGCGGCTCACGATCGTGACCTTCGTCACCGGGTCGCACTTGGGAAGGACGCGCTGCACGACGGCGTGACCGCCCTCGTGGTAGGCGATGATCTCCTTCTCCTCCTCGGTGATGATCCGGCTGCGTCGCTCCGGACCCGCGATGACGCGGTCGATGGCCTCGTTGAACTCGGACATGCCGATCGACTTCTTGTTGCGCCGCGCGGCGAGGATCGCCGCCTCGTTCACGAGGTTCGCGAGATCGGCGCCGCTGAAGCCGGGCGAGCGGCGGGCGAGGGCCTCGATGTCGACGCTCTTGTCGAGGGGCTTGCCCTTGATGTGGACGTTGAGGATCTCCTTGCGGCCCTTGATGTCGGGCCGATCGAGGACGACCTGGCGGTCGAACCGGCCCGGGCGCAGGAGCGCCGGGTCGAGGACGTCCGGCCGGTTCGTGGCGGCCACGACGATCACGTTCGTGTTCGTGTCGAAGCCGTCCATCTCGACCAGGATCTGGTTCAGCGTCTGCTCGCGCTCGTCGTGCGAGCCACCGAGGCCGGCGCCGCGCTGGCGGCCGACCGCGTCGATCTCGTCGACGAACACGATGCACGGCGAGTTGCGCTTCGCCTGCTCGAACAGGTCGCGCACGCGCGACGCGCCGACGCCGACGAACATCTCCACGAACTCCGAGCCGGAGATGCTGAAGAACGGCACGCCCGCCTCGCCGGCCACCGCGCGCGCGAGGAGCGTCTTGCCGGTGCCGGGCGGGCCGACGAGGAGCACGCCGCGCGGGATCCGCGCGCCGAGCGAGTTGAACTTCTCGGGGTACTTCAGGAACTCGACCACCTCGGTCAGCTCCTGCTTCGCCTCGTCGACGCCGGCGACGTCGTTGAACGTCACCACCGTCTTGTTGCCGAGGAACATCCGGGCGCGGCTCTTGCCGAAGCTCATCGCCTGGTTATTCGTGCCCTGGGCCTGGCGCATCATGAAGAAGATGAATGCGCCGATGAGGAGCACCGGCAGCAGCGCCGTGATGAGCAGGGTCAGGATCCCGCCAGCGGCCGACGGCTCGACGTAGTTGTACTTGAGCTCGCCGCAGTTCGTGGGGCTGCCGCCCGGGACCGCCGAGCAGATCTCGGCGCGGTAGTTGATGTCGGGCGAGGCGACCGTGGTCGTCCGCTCGCCGCCCCCCTTGAGCTTGACGGTGAGGGTCGTGCCTTCCTGGGTGATCTCCTGGACGTCTCCCTCGGCGGCGTCCTGGAGGAGGTCGCTGTACGTGTAGTCGTTCTGCGCGGTGTCGCCGCCCATGAAGGTCCAGAGGACCGCCAGGCCGAACACGGCCAGGACGACGAGCACGACGCTGTTGCGGACGATGCGGCTGGTCAAGTGAGTTCTACTTTCGCCTCCGTGCGAACGGCCCCCGGCCCGCGGCCTGGTGCCGGCTCACAACTGCACGTCGCGAGCCCGGCAAGTATAGGGTCGGCCGATTTCCCGAACAAACCACCCAATCGGGCGGGAAACGCCCATCAGTACGCAGGACGTGACCTAACCGATGCCCTCGAGGCGGATCGTCCGTTCGCGCACGATCGCCGATCGCCCGCCGCCGAGCTCGATCCTCACCCCACCGCGGTTCCCGGACGCCGCCTCGAGGAGCGCGTCGATGCGCTCGAGGCTCGGCGCGGGGTGGCCGATGGCGATGCGCAGCACCCGCCGGCCGAGCGCCGCCGACGGAGGATCGCGCCAGTCGATGCGGCCGTCGTCGAGCCGTCGACGGGCAAGCTCGGCTGCCGCCACGGCGTCGAGCAGCTCATCGTCCTCGGCGGCGAGCGCGCTGAATCGCGCGATGGCCTCGACGGCGCCGGGGCGCAGCTCCTCGAGCAGGGGCAGCACCTCGTGGCGCACGCGGTTGCGGAGGAAGGCCGGATCGGCGTTCGACGGGTCGTCGCGGTAGCCGATGCCGGCCGCGTCGAGCAGGATCCGCAGCTGCGCTCGGTGGGCGTGCAGGAGCGGCCGGACGATTCGGTCGCGCCGCGCCGGCAAGCCGCGGGCGCCGGCCAGGCCGCTGCCGCGCAGGAGGTTGAGGATCACGGTCTCGGCCGCGTCGTCGGCGGTGTGGGCGGTCGCGACCAGCGCGCCCTCCGGCGCGATCCGCTCGAGGAACCGGTAGCGTGCCTCGCGGCCGGCGTCCTCGATGGATCGGCCCTCCGTTGCGGCGAGCGCCCGGACGTCGGCCCGACCGACCTCGACGGGCAGGCCGAGCCCGCGGGCGGCATCGGCCACGAAGGCGGCGTCATCGGCGCTGTCGGCCCGCAGGCCGTGGTCGAGGTGCGCGACCGTCAGGCGCCAGGCACGCGCAGAGGTCTCGACGAGTCGCTGGGCGCCGCCCAGCAGGGCCATGGAGTCGGAACCGCCGGACACGGCGAGGACGAGGGCTGCGTCGTCGGGGATGGCAAGGGCGCGCGCACCGGCGTCGACCGCGGCTGCGAGCTGATCGAGGGGGGTGGTAGCGGAGGGCGGATTCGAACCACCGACCAAGGGCTTATGAGTCCCCTGCTCTACCACTGAGCTACTCCGCCACGGCCATCGATTCTAACGCGGCCGCGGCGTTCGCTCCAGTCGCGGCCCTCCGCCGGAGCAGCCGCCAGCCCGATGCGGCGAGCCGTCACAATGGCGGTCCGGAGATCGACGCAGCCCAGATGGAGGAACGAGCCGTGGCGGAGGGATCAGCTCGCGTCCGGCGCAAGAGCCTCGCCGCCCCGGACGAGCATCGGACCTTCCCGTTCGGCAACGGGAGCTTCGTCGACCTCGGCTCGCTCGTCATCGGCCATGCCATCCTCCAGCCGGGATGGCGCTGGTCGTCGCACATCAAGCCCAACGTCGGGACCACATGGTGCCGCATCCACCATCTCCATCTCCTGCTCGCCGGGCGATTCGCCGTGGAGCTGGAGGACGGCGAGCGGCATGAGTTCGCGCCGATGGACGTCATGGACATCCCGCCCGGGCACGATGCCTGGGTCGTGGGAGACGATCCCGTGGAGCTGATCGACATCTCAGGGAACTCCGAGTACTTCGGCCTTCCCGCCGCCCGATCTCGGACGGTTGGCACGATGCTCATGACCGACATCGTGTCGTCCACCGAGCTCCTGGCGAGCATGGGTGACGCGGCGTGGAAGCAGCTGCTCGCCACGCACGATCGCGCCGTCCGCCACCAGCTCGAGCGATTCGGCGGCCGGGAGGTGAAGACGACCGGCGACGGCTTCCTGACGGTCTTCCCCTCCGCCGGGGCGGCGCTCATGGCCGCCGTCGCGATCCACGAGGAGACGGCCGCCATCGGGATCCCGATCCGGGCCGGCGTTCACACCGGCGAGATCGAGGAGGTCGACGACGACATCCGTGGCATCGCCGTCCACGCCGCGGCCCGGGTGTTGGCGGCGGCGGAGGGATCGCAGGTCATCGCCTCGGCCGTCACCCGCTCGCTGGCGGAGGGCACCGACCTCCGCTACACCGATCTCGGGGAGCACAGTCTGAAGGGGCTCGCCGAGCCGATGCGCCTCTTCAGCGTCGAGCCGTCACGCTGACGCCAGGCGCTCGGCGACGAGGGCGGGCCAGGACTCGGCCGGGGTGGGCGACGAGGCTTCGGACTCGGCCCAGCTGGAGGAAAGGACGCGTTCGACGTCGTCGACGCTCGGCTCGCGGCCGAGGGTGCCGCCGAGCCCGTTGTCGACCATGAACCGGGCGTACCAGCGTGGCCAGGCCTCGTCGTATCGGCCCGCGAGCTCGTTCGCCTCGTAGGCGCCATGCGCGGCCTCGGCGCGCACGAGGAGCTGCCGGATCGCATCGGCCCTGTCATCGGTCATGGCTGGTCGCTCCCATCGCTGGCGTGGCGAGTCTGCACGGTCAGCGGGGGCGGAGCAAGGTCCGGGCGCCGATCCACCGTGGCGGCGGTCACGACACCGGCGTTCAGCGCCCGGCCATGTCGAGCTCCGTGCCGCGGTCCGGGGTGGCGATCTCGTCGGCGGGAGCGGTGCGACCGATGCGGACGCGCCACACGGTGGGCCCCTGCTCGTCGTACTCCCAGCTGAACGTTCCGCCCTGCTCGGCGGAGAGCTGGTAGTAGAGCGGCTTCGGGTCGTGGTCGTTCACCAGCACGAAGGCGGCGCCAACGGCCAGCTGGTCGAAGGTCTCGAAGATCAGCGCGTGGCGCCGAACGGGTGGATCGTTGCGCACGTCGAGCACGCGATCATCGGTCACGGGGAGGCTCCTTTCGTGGTCGGGCGCGGTCTCGAGCCGCGCGAGATGGTGCATGACGCCGTCGAGGCGCTCGGCGATGCGTGGCTCCTCGCGCCGCACCGCGACATAGCTGCGTGCCGCCAGCCGGCTGGCCTCGACCGGGTCGCCCGCCTGCCCGAGCCGGCGCAGGGCGGTGACGAGCGCGGAAGCCAGGTCGTCGATCGGTCGTGCCGGCGGGCGCATCGGTCGGTGGCCCGTCAGCCGAGCAGCTCGTGCATGCCGCCCAGGAGATCGGCGAGCGAGACGCCCGGAGCGCTGAGCAGCGCCGGAACGAGCAGGTCGTTCTCCTTGTGGAGGTGCGAGTCGAACAGGGCGAAGATGGCGGCCGACAGTGCCACCGCGTCCACCGGATCGGTCGCGTCGCGGAACGCGTCGACGTGGCCGATCAGGTTGAGGTGCTCGTCGCGCATCGAGCGCACCAGCATGGCGGTCGACCCGGCGTCGCCGGCCGGGTAGAGCGCCCGCTCCTCGGCCATGGCGTGGGGCAGGAGCTCGTTCTCGAGGTACTCCAGCACCGAGCGCTGCGCCTCGGCATGGGGCCGCCCGCTCCGCACCGCCGTTCGCAAGTCGGTCACGCGCTGCCGCAGGGTGGTGGCCATCTCGAAGTGGTGCGCGCGCATCGCATCGGCGGCCTGGGCGTCGGTCGTGGTGGTCGTCATGCTTGATATTTACGGTCACTTCCGTGCAAAATGCAAGCCATGAGCTCGGAGCAGCAGCGACACCGCGTCCTCGCCGGCATCAGCCGCTCACGCCTGCTCGCCGCGCTGCGCCAGCGATCGGCGCCGATGGGCATACGTGAGCTTGCCGACGCGGTCGACCTGCATCCGAACACGGCACGTGAGCACCTGGATCTGCTCGTCGATGCCGGGCTCGTCACGCGCGAGGTCGCGGCACCGACCGGCCGCGGCCGTCCCGGCCTTCGCTACCGGGCCGCCGACACCGAGGAGGACGATCCGCAGGCGTACCGGGCACTGGCCGGCGTCCTGGCCGAAGCCCTGGCACGCCGGCCCGACGCCAGCGCCGTCGCGACCGAGGCCGGCGAACGCTGGGGCCGGGCGGCGATCGGCGGTCAGGCGCAGGTGCCTCCGGCAGCCGACGCGGTCGACGGCCTGATCCAGCTGCTCGATGACGCCGGCTTCGCGCCCGAGCGTTCGACCCAGCCGGACGGGCCGATCCGCCTCCATCGGTGCCCCTTCGTCAGCCTCGCCCGCGAGCGGCGCGAGGTCGTGTGCAGCGTGCACCTGGGCCTGATGCGTGGCGCGCTCGAGGAGCTCGGCGCCCCGTTCGACGGCGTGCGGCTCGAGCCATTCGTCGAGCCCGAGCTGTGCCTGGCGCACGTCGGAGGCGACCGCCATGGCGGATGAGCCGATGACCGTCTCGGGGCTGCTCGGCGCCGAGGTCGCTCCCGAGGCACTGACCGACGCCCTGCGCGAGGTGATCGACCCCGAGCTGGGGGTGAACATCGTCGACCTCGGGCTGGTGTATGACGCGTCCGTGACGGACGGGGTGGCGAGGATCCTCATCACCACCACGACGCCCGCCTGCCCGCTCGGCCCGTACATCAGCGATGGGATCCGCTGGTCGCTCCTTCGCCTGCACGGCGTCCTCGACACGCGGGTCGAGGTCACCTACGACCCGCTCTGGTCTCCCGACCGCATGACCGATGCGGCCAAGGCCCAGCTCGGCTGGCGTCGATGATCGACCGCCGCAGCGCGCTGCTGCTGGCGCTCGGCGGGCTGTCGCTGCTGGCCGGTCTCGCCGGCGCGCTGCTCCTGCTCGGCATCGGTCTGCCACGGCCGGCGACCCACCTGGCCGCCGCGCACGGGCTGCTGATGACCCTCGGCTTCCTCGGAACGATGATCGCGCTCGAGCGCGCGGTCGCGCTCGGCCGGCGCTGGGCGTTCCTCGCCCCGCTTCTCGCCGGAGTGGCGGCGGCGGCGCTGGCGACCGGTGCGAATGGGCTGGTCCCCGCGCTGCTCCTCTTCGCCGCCGGGATCGTGCTGTGCGCGATCTACGTCGCGTTCGACCGGCTCGAGGCCGCCATCCACATCCGCACCCAGGCGGTGGGCGCCGTCGCCTGGCCGGTTGCCGGCGCGCTGCTCCTCGCGGGCCGTCCGGTGAGCGAGGTGACGCCGTGGCTGGCGGCGTTCCTGGTCCTCGTCATCGCCGGCGAGCGCCTCGAGCTGTCGCGGCTCGGCCGCCTCTCCGACCGCGCTCGGGCGCTGTTCATGGTCGTCACCGGGGTGTTCGTCGCCGGCGTCATCCTGACCCTCGCCAACCCCGACGCGGGCATGCGCCTGGCCGGCGCCGGGCTCGTCGGACTGACCGGCTGGCTCGTCCGCCACGACCTCGCGCGACGGACGGTACGGATCGGTGGCGTGACCCGCTTCATCGGACTGTGCCTGCTCATCGGCTATGCCTGGCTCGCGGTCGCGGGCGTCGCGTGGGTCGCCTTCGGCAGCACGGCCGGCGGGCCGGCCTACGACGCCATGCTCCACGCCCTCTTCCTCGGATTCGTCATCTCGATGGTCTTCGGCCACGCCCCCGTGATCGTGCCGGCCGTGCTGCGCGTGCCGCTCCCCTATCGCCCACGGTTCTACCTGCACCTCGCGCTGCTGCACGGGGGGCTGCTGCTCCGGATCGTGGGCGGCGACCTGCTCGGCCTCGAGGCGCTGTGGCGCCTGGGCGGCATCGTCAACGTGGTGGCACTGCTCGTCTTCGTCGGCTCGTCGGCCGCATCGGTGCTCCAGGAGCGTTCCGCCCGACGAGCGCTGGTACAATGGAAGCCGAATAGCGTGACTGTGGAAGCCGACTCCTGAGCACCCGCTCAGTACGCGCGGCCGGTCGACTCGCGACAGCGCCCTCGGCACCCCAATGGACAGCGCCGAGGTCGAACGAAGGAGGAGACCGTTGGCGACGACTCACCCGCCCAGTACCGAGTCCGCGCTCGAGGCCACGTACGGCAACCTTTCGACCGCCGAGCTGTATGAGCACGCCATCCGCGACGGCGAGGGCATCGTCAGCGCCCACGGCTCGCTCGTCGTGCGGACCGGGAAGCACACCGGACGGTCGCCGAAGGACAAGTTCCTCGTCGACGAGCCCTCGAGCCGGGACAAGATCTGGTGGGGTGAGATCAACCAGCCGATGTCGGAGGCGCACTACGACCGCCTTCGCCAGCGCGTCCTCGCCCACCTCGCCGATCGGCCGACGTACAGCCAGGACCTCTACATCGGCGCCCATCCGGCGCATCGGCGCAGCCTTCGCGTCCACACCGAGACGGCGTGGGCCAGCATCTTCGCCCGCAACCTGTTCCGGAATCCGCCCGCCGAGGACCTCGCGGGCTTCACGCCGAACTTCACGATCATCGCCGCCCCGAGCTTCCAGGCCGATCCCGCCACCGAGGGCACGCGCAGCGAGACGGCGATCGTGCTCCACCTGGCCCGGATGGAGATCCTGATCGTCGGCACGATGTACGCGGGCGAGATCAAGAAGTCCGCCTTCACGGTCATGAACTACCTCCTGCCCGACGAGGCCGCCCTGCCGATGCACTCGTCGGTGAACGTCGGGCGCGCCGGCGACCCGGCGCTCTTCTTCGGCCTCTCCGGCACCGGCAAGACGACGCTCTCCGCCGATCCGGAGCGGAGCCTCATCGGCGACGACGAGCACGGCTGGGGAGCCGATGGGCTCTTCAACTTCGAGGGCGGCTGCTACGCGAAGACGATCCGCCTGTCGCCGATGTACGAGCCGGACATCTTCGCCACCACCCGCCGGTTCGGCACGATCCTCGAGAACGTCGACCTCGACGAGAAGACGCGCGAGCTCGACCTCGACTCCGAGCGCTTCACCGAGAACACGCGCGGCGCCTACCCGCTCGAGTTCATCGGCAACGCCGACCCCACCGGGATGACCGGCCACCCGCGCAACGTCGTGTTCCTGACCGCCGATGCGTTCGGCGTCCTCCCGCCCATCTCGCGCCTCAGCCGCGACCAGGCCCAGTACCACTTCATCAGCGGCTACACCGCCAAGCTCGCCGGGACCGAGATCGGCGTGACGGAACCCCGCGCCACCTTCTCGGCCGGCTTCGGCGCGCCGTTCCTCCCCCGCCATCCCGGCGAGTACGCCGCCATGCTCGCCGAGCGCCTCGAGCGCCACGACGTGCCGGTCTGGCTGGTGAACACCGGCTGGACGGGCGGCCCGTACGGCACGGGTGAGCGCATGCGGATCGACTACACGCGGAACATGGTCCGCGCCGCCCTCGCCGGCGACCTCGACGACGTGCCCTACGAGGTCGATCCCGTGTTCGGCGTCGAGGTGCCGACCGTCGTCCCCGGCGTGCCGTCGGAGGTCCTCCGGCCGCGCGACACCTGGCCCGATGCGGACGCGTACGACGTCAAGGCACGGGAACTCGCCAGGCTCTTCGCCGAGAACTTCGCCGACTACGCCGATGCGGTCCCGGCCGCCGTCCGCGACGCCGGCCCGCACGTCGACTAGGGTTCGCGCGCCCACCGGCCGCTGCGGCAGCACCGCGGCCCCAGGAGGCGGCCGCGCCGAGCGGTGAGGGTCAGTCGGCGGAGGTGGAGGGGCCGAAGAAGAGGGCCCACCACTGCTCGAGCAGTGGCCTGGGTGATTCCGCCGCGGTGAGCTCCTCGGGGAGTGGCGCCTCGGCGCCCTGGGGGATGATCAGCAGCTGATCACCGGCCTCGCCCAGGTTCTGGAGGCGGCGTGCCTCGGCGCTGACGTAGGCGTCGCTGCGGAGGTAGCGGAGCTCGGCCTCGAGGAGCTCGTTCTGCGCCTCGAGGGCGGCGATATCGACCTCGAGCTGCTCGGCGCGCTGGCCGATCTCCCAGTTGGCGTACACCTGGCGTCCGAACTGGACGGCGAGCAGGGCCGCCACGATGACGAGCACGACGAGGCCGGCGACGCCCCCACGGGTCGTCGGGCGGCGCCAGCGCGGACGCGTCGGCGTCGAGCGGGCGGTGGCGGCAGTGGCCTCGATCCCGGTCATCGGCGGCAGTCTACCCCACGAACGGAAGCGCGCGCCCCGTCGGAGCCGATCGCCGGGCCGTTCGCCGGGCCGTTCGCCGGGCCGTTCGCCGGGCCGCGTAGACTTGGCCGCAGATGGATCTCCTGGCCGTGCTGGGCCTCGTCGTCCTCGTCCTGGTGAAGGAGGCGGGCGTCCCGCTGCCGGTGCCCGGCGACCTCGTCATCATCGGCGCCGGAGCGTCGCTGGCCGGCGACCTGCCCGGAGCGGGATCGGCCCTGGCCGCGATCCTCGTCGCGGGCTTCATCGGCGCGAGCATCCAGTTCCTCCTGTTCCGCAGCGCCCTGCGGCGTCCGCTGCTGTCGGTGCTCGGCCGCCTGGGCGTCGGCGAGTCCCGCCTCGCTGGCCTGTCGGACCGCTTCCGGCGCGGGGGCGCGGCGGCCGTCGCCGTGGCGCGCATGACGCCCGGCGTGCGCATCGCCGTCATCCCGGCCGCGGCCATCGCCACGCTTCCCTTCGCCGTGTTCCTGCCCGGCATCGTGGCCGGCAACGGCGCGTTCGTGACCGCGCACTTCGGGCTCGGGTTCCTGTTCGGCGCCTACGCCCGCGCCGCGATCGACCAGTACGGGAGCTACGTCGTGCTCGTCATCGCGGCGCTCGCGGTCCTCGCCGTCGTCGGCTGGCTCATCGTGCGCGCCATCCGTCGCCGATCCGGCGCGGCCGATACGTACGAGTGCTGGACCGACTGCTCGTGCCCGGCCTGCGTCGTCCTCCTCGCGGGACAGCGCCCGGCGGACGTCGCCCCCTGACCGTCGCTCGCCGACGCGCACGCGACGCACGCCGACGCGCACGCGACACACGAGGTGTCGCATCGGCCCCGGATGGTTCGAACGTCTGTGCTAGATTCGCACGCAATCCGAACGGATGTTCGATTTGCCACGGGAGGAGCCGATGCTGTCCGCACCGCCGAGCAATGCCGATGAGGCGATCGCCGCCCTCCTCGCCAGCCCGGACATGGCGCCGCTCATCGCGGCGCACCGGGTGCTCGAGCCACGGCCGCCGCGCCACAGCCCGTGGCCGGCCGGCCTGGATCCCCGCATCACCGATGCGCTCCGCCGGCGCGACATCGAGGCGCCGTACACCCACCAGGCGGCCGCGTACGAGGCGGTGGCCGCGCGCCGGAACGTCGTCGTCGTCACGCCCACCGCATCGGGCAAGACGCTCTGCTACAACCTGCCGGTCCTCGACGCCGTGGCCAGGGACCCGGCCGCCCGGGCGCTCTACCTCTTCCCCACCAAGGCCCTCGCGGCCGATCAGCTCGTCGAGCTGCGCGCGCTGGCCGGCGCCGCCGAGATCGGCCTGAAGACCCACACCTACGACGGGGATACCCCGGCGAACATCCGCTCCGTCGTCCGGGCCGCCGGGCAGGTGGTCATCACCAACCCGGACATGCTCCACGCGGCCATCCTTCCGCACCACACGAAGTGGTTCAAGCTGTTCGAGAACCTGCGCTACGTCGTCATCGACGAGCTCCACACGTACCGCGGGCTGTTCGGCAGCCACGTCGCCAACGTCATCCGCCGGCTGCGCCGGATCTGCGCCCACTACGGGGCCGATCCGGTCTTCATCTGCGCCTCGGCCACGATCGCGAACCCGGGCGAGCTCGCCGAGCGCGTGCTCGAGGCGCCGGTCACCGTCGTCGACGACAACGGCGCGCCGGCCGGCCGCAAGCACATCCTCGTCATCAACCCGCCGGTCGCCAACCAGGAGCTCGGCATCCGCTCGTCGGCGCTGCTCACCGGCCAGCGGCTCGCCGAGCGGCTCATCGGCGGCGGCGTGCAGACGATCGCCTTCGCGCGCTCGCGCACCGCGGTCGAGGTCCTCACCAGCTACCTGCGCGAGACGTTCGAGCCGCCACCCGGCCACCCGCACACGATCCGTGGCTATCGGGGCGGCTACCTGCCGAACGAGCGGCACGAGATCGAGGCCGGGCTGCGTGACGGGCGCGTCCGCGGCGTGGTGGCCACGAACGCGCTCGAGCTCGGCATCGACATCGGCTCGCTCGACGCGGCGATCAGCATCGGCTATCCGGGCACCATCGCCAGCACCTGGCAGCAGATGGGCCGATCCGGACGCCGCGCCGGGACGAGCCTGGCGGCGCTGGTGTGCTCCTCGGCGCCGATCGACCAGTTCCTGGCCGCCCACCCGGAATACCTGTTCGAGGCCTCGCCCGAGCACGGCCTGGTGAACCCGGACAACCTCCACGTCCTCCTCAACCACCTGCGGGCCTCGACGTTCGAGCTGCCGGTGCCGTCGGCGGAGCAGTTCGGCATCGCCGAGACGCCGATGCTGCTCGACGTCCTCCAGGAGGACGGCTGGATCCGGCGCGCCGACGACGACCGCTACTACTGGAGCCACGAGAACTTCCCGGCGTCCGATTTCAGCCTCCGGACGGGGGCGCCGGAGAACGTCGTCATCGTCGACACCACCGGCGACCGCCACCGCGTCCTCGGGGAGGTCGACCTCTTCGCCGCCCCGCTTCTCGTCCATCCCAAGGCGATCTACATCCACCAGGGCGTGCAGTACCACGTCGACGAGCTCGACTGGACCGAGCGCAGGGCCTACGTCACCCGCACCGACGTCGACTACTACACCGATGCGGACCTCGGCATCACGCTCAAGGTGCTCGAGGTCTTCGAGGAGGCCGATGTCCCGCCGGCGGGCCTCCGCCAGCGCGGGGAGGTGATGGTCGCCTGGAAGGTGACGATGTTCAAGAAGCTCAAGTACCACACCCACGAGAACGTGGGCTGGGGCTCGATCGACCTGCCCGAGACCGAGATGCACACCACGGCCACGTGGCTCGTGCCGCCCGCCGAGCTCGTGAACCGCTACGACCGCGACACGCTCGACGGCGCGCTCATCGGCCTCGCGCG
>DATAJO010000015.1:0-22543 GCA_036262075.1 Candidatus Limnocylindria bacterium | reverse complement strand
TGCGCATCCTCGAGCTCGGCCTCGACGGACGCGAGCTCGGCGTCGATGGCGTCGATCCGCTCCCCCACCCGGCTCGAGGCGGCCTTGAGCTCGGCGACCTCCGGACCGTTCGGGTCGGCGCCGGCACGGATCGCCTCGCCGATGCGCTTCGACGACGCGTTGCGCTCCGCCTTGAGGGCGTCGCCCTCGGCGAGCAGGGCGCGCCGGCGCTCGTCGAGCGCCAGGGCCTGGTCGACGACGGCGGGATCCTCGCCCTTGTCGATTGCGCCGCGACGGATAACGTCCGGCTCGTCGCGGAGCCGCTGGAGGCCGACGCTCATGCCGCCGCGCCCACGCCGCTCGCCTGGCGCAGCCGGTCGGCGACGAAGGCCGGGTCGAGCGAGGCGAGCAGCCAGCCGGCGCGCGGGCCGTTCGGGCGGCCGAGGAAGGCGAGGTAGATGGCGCGGAAGGCGTCGCCGGCCGGCAGGCCGCGCTCCTTGGCCGTGGAGAAGATGAGCGCCTGCCAGGCCTCGCCGGAGTCCGGGGGCCGCGTCGCGGCCTCGGCCAGCGCGGCCAGGTACGCGCGCTGCTCGCCGCTGAGCTCGGCGACCTGCTCGGGCAGCTCGTCGCGCACGGCGATCTTCGCCGAGTCCGGCGCGTACCCGGCGAGCCAGGCGCGCGCGGCGCGGCGCCGCTCCTCGAGGATCTCCTCCTCCCGCGGCGTGAGCGGCGCGCCCTTCTCCGCGACGACCCGCTCCCGGACGTCGACGCCGGGAATCTGCTCGAGCAGGGCGAGGTGCGAGAAGCTCGGCCGGTACGCCGCCGCCTCGGCGGCGACATCGGCGTCCGGATCGACGAGCGAGTAGGCGAACACCCGCTCGTGGTCGGCCGGCAGCTCGCCACGGAACGGACGGCCGGCGATGGCCGCCGCCAGGCGATCGGACTCGTCGAACAGGCGCGGGATCGCATCGGTCCCGTAGGGGTCGAACTCGATCGCCACCTTCGGCTTCGGGCGCAGGAACAGGAGGCGGAGCTGCTCGGGCGGGATGACGTCGGCGATCTCCGTCGCAGCGGCACCGAGGCCCTTCGAGGTCGACATCTTCCGTCCGCCGATGTTCAGGAACTCGTAGGCCAGGTTCATCGGCGGCTCGTTGCCGAACACCTCGCGCGAGATGGCGTCGGATCGGTCGCGCGATCCGCCCTTCGTCGACAGGTCCTTGCCGGCGGGCTCGATCGTCACGCCGAACAGGTCCCACTTCGCGGCCCAGTCGACGTTGTACGGCAGCTTGGCGCGCCCGGCGAACGGCGAGACCTCACCGGAATGGCCGCAGCCGCGCGCCCAGGCCACGAGATCCTCGCGGCACTCGTAGCGGACCGTGCCGGCATCGGGATCCCAGCCGGTGACGATCGTCGTGCCGATGCGGCCGCAGGACTCGCAGATGACGAACAGCGGGTGCCACTCGTCGGCATGGTTGACGTTGGCCACCCGGCGGTAGATGTCGCGGATGAGCGGCGCGGCCTCGAGGGCGCGGCGGATGTACGGGTCCATGGCGCCGGAGCCGTAGACCTCGCTCATCCAGTAGTAGATGTTCGGCCGGATGCCGAGCCCGTCGAAGGTGTCGATGAAGGCGCCGGCGAAGTGGCGCGCGTACGACGGATGGCAGTCGCCCTCCGGATCCGGGACGTGCGCGAGCGGCACGCCCATATAGCGGTCGATCGCGTCGGGGGTGAGCAGTGCCTGGGCGTCCATCGGGTCGAGGTCGTCCACGCCGTAGCGCAGCTCGACCTCGCGCCCCGCACGGCGGAGGGCGCGGGCGATCGTGTCGACCACGACCGGCCCGCGCAGCGATCCGACGTGGACCGTGCCCGACGGCGTCTTCGAGTCGTTGACGACCTGGCGTCCGGAGGCCGACGCCGCCAGCTCGTCAGCCCAGAACACCCTCGAATGCCTCAGCTGATCAGCTGATGCGGACGAGCGTGTACTCGATCGGGCCGGACGGAGCCTGCACCGTCACGACGTCGCCCTTCTTGCGCCCCATGAGCGCGGCGCCGACGGGCGACTCGTTGCTGATGCGGCCCTCCCGCGGCGCCGCCTCGGCCGAGCCGACGATCGTGAACGTCTCCTCGCCGTCGCTGCCCTTGATGACGACCTTCGAGCCGATGCCGACCTTGTCACCGTTCGACGACTTCTCGATGACCGCCGCATTGCGCAGCTGGGCCTCGAGCGTCGCGATGCGCCCCTCGAGGAACGACTGCTCCTGCTTGGCGTCCTCGTACTCGGCGTTCTCCGACAGGTCGCCATCCAGCTTCGCCTCGTGGATGCGGGCGGCGACGCGCGGGCGCTCGACGGTGATGAGCTCGTGCAGCTCGGCCTTCAGCTTCTCGAGTCCCTCGGCCGTGAGGTAGACAGGCTTCGTATTCATGGCGTTCCTGGACCCCTCGACTCATGCGGTGGCCATACTGGCCTGCGCGGCTCTGGGGTGAGCCGTGCCTGGTAGACCGCGCTCCGATAACAAAAAACGCTCCAGGCCCCGCCCGACCGGCGGTTCTCCTGAAGCTGGCCTCCCGATGGCCAAGCGTCCGACGGCGTCCTGCCGTCGAGGCCAGAATTGTAGGCGCGGGCCGTGCCGAAGTCAAAGGGGACTGGATGCGATCAGCGCCCCGCGACGACGAGGAAGACGACGACGACGGCGAAGCCGATGCGGTACAGGCTGAAGACGGCCACCGAGCGCCGGCGGAGCCAGGCGAGGAGGAAGCTGATCGCCGCCAGCCCGGCCAGCGCGGCGGTCGCGAACCCGACGGCGATCGCCAGCCACTCGGTCTGCGTCAGCGAGGCGTCGAGCAGCCTGCGCGACCCGTAGAGGCCGGCGCCGAGGGTGATCGGCGTGGCCAGTAGGAAGCTGAAGCGAGCGGCGGCCTCGCGCTTCATGCCGAGCGCCAGTCCCGCGGTCAGCGTCGCGCCCGAGCGGCTGATGCCCGGCAGCAGGGCGAGCGCCTGGCTGAAGCCGATCGTCAGCGCCGTCGGGGCGCCGATGTCCTCGATGTCCCGGTCGCGCCGGCCGAGCCGATCCGCCACGTACAGCGCAACCGCGCCGATGACGAGGAACGCGGCGATCCACAGCCGCGCCCCGTTGTCGTCGCCGTGGACGGCCTCGTCGCTGAAGCCCTCGAGCGCGAAGCCGAGGACCGCCGCCGGCACCGTGGCAGCGAGCAGGAGCCACGCGATGCGGCGGTCCGGGTCGTCGCCGATGCGTCGGTCGCGGACCGACGCGAACCAGGCGCCGATGAGACGCACCCAGTCGCGGAAGAAGTAGACGAGCAGCGCGACGAGCGTGCCGAGGTGAAGGAAGACGTCGAACGCGAGGCTGCCGACCAGGCCGCCCTCGTCCCAGCCCGCGATCCACGGGGCGAGCTCGAGGTGCGCCGACGAGCTGATCGGGATGAACTCGGTCAGCCCCTGGATCAGCCCGACGAGCGCGGCCTGGACGACGGTCTCCATGACCTTCGTGCCGGGCCGGTCGAGGCCGACCGACCCGGCTCCGGTTCGTCCCTACCGGATGAAGAGCGGCGCGAGGACGAGGGTGACCGTGGCCAGCAGCTTCACGAGGACGTGGAGCGACGGGCCGGCCGTGTCCTTGTACGGGTCGCCGACCGTGTCACCCACGACCGCGGCGGCGTGCGCCTCGGTCTTCTTGCCGATGACGGTGCCATCGGCGTCCTTGAGGTTGCCGGACTCGATGTACTTCTTCGCGTTGTCCCACGCCCCGCCGCCGTTGTTCAGGACGGTGGCGAGGAGGACGCCGGCGATCGTGCCGACCATGAGCAGGCCGGCCACGGCCTGGTAGCCGAGCAGCAGGCCGACGACGATCGGCGTGGCGACCGCCACGAGGCCGGGGGCCACCATCTCGCGCAGCGCGGCGCGGGTCGTGATGTCGACGACGCGCGCGTAGTCCGGGCGCTGGCTGTAGTCCATGATCCCGGGCATCTCGCGGAACTGGCGCCGCACCTCGACGATGATCGACTGCGCGGTCTTGCCGACGGCGCGGATCGCAAGGCTGCTGAAGAAGTACGCCAGCATGGCGCCGATGAGGGCCGCCACGAAGACGCCGACATCGGCGAGGTTGACCGCGCTCAGGAGCTCGATATCGGTCCGCCCGTTCTCGATCTGGTTGCCGATGATCAGGTTGACCTTGTCGATGTAGGCGCTGAACAGGAGGAAGGCCGCCAGCGAGGCCGACGCGATCGCGTAGCCCTTGGTCAGCGCCTTCGTCGTGTTGCCGACCGCGTCGAGCCGGTCGGTGATCTCGCGCGTATGCGCCTCGGAGCGGCTGAACTCGGCCACGCCACCGGCGTTGTCGGTGATCGGGCCGAACGTGTCCATGGCCAGGATGTAGGCCGTGGTCATGAGCATGCCCATCGTCGCGACGGCGGTGCCGAAGATGCCGCCCACGTCGTGGCCATCGGCGTTCACCAGGCCTGCCTGGCTGCCGAGCCAGTGGCTGGCGATGAGCGCGATGCCGATCGAGATGGCGGTGATGAACGTCGTCTCGAAACCGACGGCGGTGCCGCTGATGATGTTCGTGGCCGGGCCGGTCTTCGAGGCCTCGGCGATCTCACGCACCGGGCGGTACGTGCCGGCGGTGTAGTACTGGGTGATGTAGACGAACGCGACGCTCGTGGCGAGGCCGACGAGGCCGGCGAGGAAGAACCAGACCCAGACCGGCAGGCCGTTCGAGGTCGTGCCGCCGGTGTCCATCATGAGGAACGTGCTGACCGCGAGGCCGGCGACCGACAGGATGGTCGTGACCCAGTAGCCGCGGTTGAGGATGTTCATCGGGTCCTCGGTCTCGGACCCGCGGATGAAGAACATCGCGACGATCGTCGCCAGCAGGCCGAAGGCGCGGACGACGAGCGGGAAGAAGATCCAGGCCTCGGGGTTCGGCCAGCCGGCCGCTTCCGCGATGACGAAGGCGGCGACGCCGAGGATCATGGCGCCGATGTTCTCGGCCGCCGTCGACTCGAACAGGTCGGCGCCACGCCCGGCACAGTCGCCGACGTTGTCACCGACGAGGTCGGCCACGACGCCCGCGTTGCGCGGGTCGTCCTCGGGGATACCCGCCTCGACTTTGCCGACGAGGTCGGACCCGACGTCGGCGGCCTTGGTGTAGATGCCACCGCCGAGCTGGGCGAAGAGGGCGACGAAGCTCGCGCCGAAGCCGAACCCGACGATGAGGAACGGCGCCTCGGCCACGCTCACGTCGCCGATGAGCGTCTCGTAGATCGTGAAGATGCCCCACACGCCCAGGAGGCTGAGAGCCACGACGAGGAACCCGGAGACGGCGCCACCCCGCATCGCCACCTGGACCGCCTCGACAAGGCTGCGGCGGGCGGCGGCCGCGGTGCGCACGTTGGAGCGCACGCTGACGAACATGCCGATGATGCCCGACGCCATGGAGCAGGCGGCGCCGACGAGGAAGGCGATTCCGGTCATGATCCCGATCGGCGCACCGGCGAGGGCCGGCACGTCGGCGACGTCACGCGTCTCCACCAGGCCGATGACGACGCCGATGACCACCGCGCCGACGAGCGCGAGCAGGCCGATCGTCGTGTACTGGCGCTTGACGAAGGCGTCGGCGCCCTCGCGGATCATGTCACCGACCGCCACCATCTCCGGCGTGCCAGTGTCCCGCGACATCACGTCCCGGACGAGGTACAGGGCGAAGGCGACGGCCGCGAGACCCGCGACCGGAACCACCCAGATGAGAAGCTCCATGGATCCTCCGATGTGGCCGGCGGCCGCGGTTCAGCAGGGCGGCGCTCAAACCGGGGTGGAAACACACGCAAGACGCCGGCGGGTGGACATGGGTCGACGATCCCCGCCAGCGGTGGCGCGCGGATTCTAGCAGGTCACGGCTGCCAGCGTGGCCGCTCCCCCGACTCGACGAGCGGCGTCCGGACGCCGCTGCGAAGGTCGATCTGCTCGATGCCGACGCGGCCGTTCCCGCCGTCGACCGCGATCGCCAGGCTCCGCTCGTGCGGGGCGAAGGCGGCCCCGACGACCCGGGCGTCGTCGACGATCCAGCTCGGCCCCTCGTCCCCGACCCGGCTCGGGTCGAGGAGCCCGAGCCGGCCGATGGCGTCGGCCACGGCCAGGACGCCCTCGGGCGAGACGGCGAGGACGCGCAGGCCAGGATCGAGCAGCGGCTCGACCCCGTCCGGCGTCGAGCGTTCGATGGCGTGGACCGTCGATCCCGCCCCGGGCTCGAGCGGCCGCATCGGCGGCTCGGCGATCGCCCCTCCGGGCGCCGCGGCGCCCTCGTCGCCGGCGACGAGGAGGGTGTCGGAGTCAGGCAGCCAGATCGGCGCCTCGTGCGCCGCGAAGTCCACCCAGGTCGGCTCCTCGGCATCGGGCAGCGCGAGGATGCCGATCCTGCCCCGCGAGGCATCGACGAAGGCGAGGGCCGAGGCGTCCGGCGCGTAGCGCGGGGCACGGAGCAGGCCGGGCCGCTCGGGATCGGGCGTCGGGTCGCTGCCGTCGACTTCGACCGGGAGCTCGAGCTGCACCGGGGCACCGCCGTCGACCTCCCAGGTCCACAGCCCGAGGCCCTCGCCGGTCAGCGCGTCCGCGCGGGCGAAGGCCAGGAGCTGGCCGTCGGGCGAGTAGGTCGGGTCGAAGTCCCAGACCTCGCCCTCGGTCAGGACGCGACGCTCGTCGCCATCGGCGCTGAGGTGGACGAGCCGGCGGCCGTCGGCGACGACGAGCGAGGTGCCGTCGGGCGCGACGGCGTAGTCCAGGACCGGCGCGATCTCCGCCGACAGCTGCCGCTGGCCGGTGCCGTCGGGGTTCATGGCCCATACGTTGGTGATGCCGCCGCGGTCGCTGAGGAACGTGATCTGGTTCGTCACTGTCGGGACCGGGGCGCCGGTGGTGAAGGTCCAGGCGATCGGCGCGGCGAGCAGTCCGCCCCCGTCCGCGCGCAGCCCCGGCGCCACCCGGACGGTGAACGTCGTGTTCGCCGGCAGCGGGCCGGACGGTGTGAAGAGCAGCAGCCGGCCGGCCTCGTCCTCGGGATCGGGCGACGCCGTCTCCTCGTCGGGCAGCCGCGCGACCTCGAGCGTGCCGGCCACGTCGGGCTCGATGACGAGCGTCTCGGGCTGGAGGCTCTCCGGGTCGATGCGATGATCGAAGACGACGGCGATTGCCGTGCCGAGACTGATGCCCTCGACGCCGTCGGCCGGCACCATCGTCTCGGCCTCGAGCCCGGAGACGACCGTCCGGAAGCGGACCTCGACCGGCTCGCCGATCGCGACGCCGGCGGCGTCGACCGCCTCACCGCCGATCCGCACGGCGTACTCCTCCCCCGCCGCCAGGGGCTCGGCCGGGACGATCTCGAGCACCTCGCCGCTCCAGCGCAGCGCGTGGTCGACCGCCGGCTCGAGCTCGAGGGCGGCTTCGACCGATGCGGTGTCCATGAGCGTCGAGAAGCGCAGCACGATCGGCGCGTCGAGCGGGACGTCCTCGCTCCCGTCGGCCGGATCGGCCTCGACGAGGAGGGGCCGACCCGCGGTCGCAAAGCGGAACGGGTCCGGCGCGCCCTCCATGACGTTGCCGCTCCGGTCGCGGAGCCCGGGCGCCACGGTCACGACGTACTCGGTGTCGAGCTCGAGCGGGTCGGCGGGGGTGAAGATGAGGACGCTGCCGCTCCAGCTCGTGGCGCCCTCGACCATCGGCTCGATGCGCAGCGCGCCCTCGGCGCTGGCCGGGTCGATCGGCTCGCTGAACTCGACCTCGATGCTCGTCGTGACGAGCGCCAGCTCGGGGTCGTCACCGACCGGCTGGGTGATGCTGATCGACAGGACGGTCGGCGGTCGCGCGTCGACCGTGCTCGCCACGTACAGCACGACCGCCAGGACGATGCCCCCGAGCGCGAGGACGGCCACCGATCGGATGACGACGCCGCGCATGGGCGCCGGTCAGCGGTGGCGGAGGCGAGCCGGCAGGATCTGGAGCTCGTCGCGGTACTTCGCGACGGTCCGCCGGGCGAGTGCGATGCCCTCGGCCGAGAGGGTGTCGGCGATCTCCTGGTCCGACAGCGGGTGCTTCGGGTCCTCCGCCTCGATCATGCGCTTGATCTGGTCCTTCACCCCGAGCGAGGCGGTGAAGAAGTGGCTGAACGGCACGACCTCGCCGGACGGGATCATCACGTACTTCTCGGCCGTGGCGCGGCTGACCGTCGACTCGTGCATGCCGATGAGGTCGCCGACCTCGGCGCGCGTCAGCGGCACGAGGTGCTGGACGCCGTTGAGGAGGTAGTCGCGCTGCCGCTCGACCAGGCACTCGGCGATGCGCTGGATCGTCGCCCGCCGGCGGTTGATGTTGTCGATGAAGAACTTCGCGCGCCCCACGTACTGGCGGACGTGCTGCTTCTCGTCCTCGGTCGTCTCGTCGCTGCGCAGCTTGGCCGACAGGCTCGAGTAGATCGGCGCCACGCGCAGGCTGAAGCGGCGGGACTCGACGACCTCGACGCTGAGCTCGCCGTCGATCTCGCGGATGAGGACGTCGGGCCGGATGAGCGTCCGCGCCCCGTCGCCGCTGACCGCGGCGGTGAACGCCGAGGTCGGATACGGGTTGAGGTTGGCCTTCACGAACTCCCAGACGGCGATGACGTCGCGCTGGGTGGCGCCGATCTTGTTCGCCACCTCACGGAAGCGACGCTCGCCGAGGTCGGCGAGGTGGTTGGCGACGACCGTCTCGGCATGCGGCGGCACCTCGAGGTCCCCGAACTCGCGCAGGTACTCGATCTGGGCCAGGAGCGACTCGGTGATCGAGCGTGAGCCGATGCCGATCGGCTCGAGGCCCTTCATCGCGGACAGCACCTGCTCGACGTCCTCGACGCTCACCCCCGTGGCGGCCGCGATCTCCTCGTCGGACTCGGTCAGGAAGCCGTTGTCGTCGAGCGCGCCGACGACGTGGTCGGCCACGGGATGGAGGCGGCTCGGCAGCTGCGCGTGGAGGTTCCAGGTGAGGTGGTCCTCGAGGGTGAAGTCGGCCTCGGCGCGGGCGATCGGGTCGAACTCGTCGTCGTCGTCGCGCAGCCGGGACCCCTCCGCGGGCAGGTCATCGGCGGAGACGAGGCGGGCGCCGTCGTCGTTCTCGGCCTTGCGCGGCATGCAGTCGGTGCAGTAGCTGCCCGCGACCGGGCTGCCGCAGATCGGGCAGGTCGGCAGCTCGCTCATCTCGAGCGCCGGGTTCTCATCCAGCTCCTGGGCGATCGCCTCCTGGAGCTGCGCCGAGCTCATCTGCAGGATGTAGTTCGCGGCGATCTGCTTCGGCGTGACCTTGACGGTGATGACCGGCTGGATCTGCTGGCTGAGCTCGATCGACATGGGACCTCGCGGGAGAGACTCGGGTGCCGACCCAGTATAGGGTGACGCTCGGGAGGCGCCGATCGGGCCGGGCGGGTGAGCAAGCGCTCCTCCGCGATCCGCCCCTATGCGGATTGCGTGCCAACCCCGACGTGCGCCGGCATCGCGTTCACGCGGCGGATGACCGGAGGATCCCCGCCGAAGCCGATGATGCTGTACCCGCCGGGGTCCTGCGACACGCGGCGGCGGTACTCGCGCATCGGCCAGCCGAAGAGGGCGCACAGCCGCAGACGGTTGACGTGGTTGTGGGCCACGACGATCGCGCAGCGTGCCCGGTCGGCGGCAAGCCAATCCTCGAGCGGCTCGAGGGTCGCGAAGGCGCGCTCCGCGACGTCGGCGCCGCTCTCGCCGTCGGGGCAGGCGGTGGCGTACGGGTCGGCCTCCCAGCGCGCGCGGAGCTCGGGATCGCGCTGCCGGCACTCGTCGGCGGTCAGGCCGTCCCAGGCGCCGTAGTCGATCTCCCACAGCCCCGGCTCGACCTCGAGCCGCTCCGGGCCGCCCCCCAGCGCCGCCATCACCGGCTCGATCGTGCGTCGGCAGCGCGTCGCCGGGCTCGTCACGAAGCGCAGGTCGTCGTGCGGCAGCGCCTCGACCTCCCTCCGCAGCGTCGCGCCGAGGCGACGGGCCAGCTCGTGCCCCTCCGGGCTGAGGTCGGGATCGGTCCGGCGCCCGAGGTTGCGGCCGCTCGCGGCGGCATCGGTCGTGGCGTGGCGGACGAGGATGAGGCTGCCCATCGGATGGCCGAGTCTAGCGGAGGCTGTACGCTATCCTGACCCGGCCCACTTCGCAGCCCAAGGCCGATGACCTACCTCCCTGACGAGAGCGACTCCTCCGGCGCGCCCGCAACGAGCGAGCGCGCCGGTTCGCGACGCGCCCTCGGCTGCGCGTTCGAGGTCGTCGAGACGCTCGTCCTCACCCTCCTCATCTACCTCGTCATCCACAACTTCGTGGCGCAGCCGTTCGAGGTCCAGCAGAGCTCGATGGTGCCGACCATCGTCGAGGGCGAGTACATCCTCATCGACAAGCTGACGACCCGGTTCGACGGCTTCCACTACGGCGACATCGTCGTGTTCGACCCGCCGGAGGGGTCCGGCCTGTCGCCCGATGGCATCCCGTTCATCAAGCGCATCATCGGCCTGCCCGGCGACACGGTCTCGCTCGAGAACGGCCGCGTCTTCGTCACGCAGCCCGGCGCGAGCCCGGTGCGCATCGAGGAGCCGTACATCGTCACCGACGCCGATGGGGCTCCGGCCCCGACGCTGTGCACGCGGCCGAACTGCCCGCAGAGCTGGACCGTCGGCGAGGACGAGTACTTCGTGCTCGGCGACAACCGCACCTCGAGCCAGGACAGCCGGACCTTCGGGCCGATCGCCGAGGACGACATCCTCGGCCGTGCCTGGGTGCGCTACTTCCCGCTCGACCGCATCGGGCTCATCGAGCGGCCGTCGTACCCGGCGCTCGAGGCCGCCACGCCGTAGCCGCCCGGCTGGACCGCGCGGCCGGGCAGTCCCGTCAGGCCCGCGCCGGCTCCTCGGCCACGATCCAGGTGTCGATCGCGCGCTCGTAGTCGACGAGCGCGTCGCCGAACCAGAGCGCCAGCTCCGCCTCGGCGGTATCGGTCGCATCCGAGGCGTGGATGAGGTTGCGCAGGCCGCTGACCCCGAGGTCGCCGCGGATCGTCCCGGGCTCGGCCTCGTTCGGCATCGTCTTGCCGACCATCTTGCGCACGACGGCGATGGCGTCCGGCCCCTCGAGCGCGATGGCCGCCACCGGGCCGGAGGTGATGAACTCGACGAGGCCCGCGTAGAAGTGCTTGCCGGCGTGGACGGCGTAGTGCTGCTCGGCCATGTCGCGCGGGACGGACAGGAGCCGCAGGCCGACGACCTTGAGGCCCTTGCGCTCGAAGCGGCCGATGATCTCGCCGACGAGGCCGCGCTGCACGGCGTCGGGCTTGGCGAGGACGAGGGTGCGCTGCATGACGAGGTGCGGCTCCTGGTGCGATGGGTGCGAGGTGCGGGTCAGCTCCGCTGGCCGGCGGCGCGGTCGTAGGCCTCGTTCGCCTCGACCTCGCGTCCCGCGGCGCGAAGCAGGTCGCCGTAGAGTAGCAGACGCTCCGCCGCCGGCTGCCCGCCGAGGGTCGGCTCGATGAGCGCCCCGCCGTCCGCGGCGAGCGACGGATCGAGCCGCGTGGCGATGGCCAGCTCGTCGTCCCCGCGCTCGAGCGCGCCGGCGACGTAGGCGACGCGCGCCTCCTCCAGCCTGCCGCGCGCCGCGGCGACCCGGTCGTCGTCGACCTCGGGCTTCTCCGGCTCCTCGCCGCCGCGGTCGGCGGCCCACGGCGCTCGACCCGGCTCCGGCGGCTGCGGCGCAAGGGCCGACGGCAGCGGCCAGGCGAGCGGTCCGGGCCGGTCGCCGCGAAGCTCGTGCGCGGCGTCGACCCCGATGGCGGCCACGACCCGCTCCATGACCCCGGTCGCGCGGTCGCGCTCCCCCGCCGCGGCCAGCGCATCGGCCTCGACGAGCATCGCGATCGGCAGCCGGCGCTGCGGGCTGCCGGCCCGGATCCCGTCCAGCGCGTGGCGCGCGCCGACGAGGCGGCCCTGGCGCCACAGCGCCTCGGCGAGGAGCACGCGCAGCGCATCGGTCTCGTCCGCCGCCGACGCGCCGTCGGCCTCGAGGCGGGCCAGGCGACGCCGTACCGTGCCCTCCGCCAGCAGCGCGAGTCCCGCGTCGAGCTGGCCGCGGGCGAGCGCCATCTCGTCCGGCACGAGGTCGATGACGTGGACGTCGTCGGATCGAGCCTGCTCCGGCGCGGCCTCCTCGACCTCCTCGGATGGCGTCTCCTCGGGGGACGGCTCCTCCTCGCTCGTCGGCTCCTCGTCGGGCCGCTCGTCGTCGGCCCGTGGCGTGGGGCTCACACGCGCAGGGCGCGCTCGAACGGCGAGCGCGACCGGAACGGCCCGAGCACGGCGAGGCGGGCCTTCGCCGGCTCGAGGTAGCGCTGGGCGACCGCGAGGAGGTCGTCGGTGTCCACCGCCTCGAGGCGCTCGATGACCTCGTCGACGGTGAGGATGCGCGGCAGGAGCGTCTCGCCGGACCCGAGCCAGCCGGCGACGGCGCCCGAGTCCTCCATGCGCAGCTCGAGACGGCCGCGGGTGTACGCTCGAGCGCGCTCGAGCTCCTCGTGCGAGACGGGCTCGCTGGTGATCCGGTCGAGCTGCTCGACGATCGCCGACACGACCGCCCGCGCGTCCTCCGGATCGAAGCCGGCGTGGACGCCGAACGTGCCGGTATCGGCGTACGAGGCGCTGAAGGTCGAGACGTCGTACACGAGCGATCGCCGCTCCCGGAGGTCGAGGAACAGCCGGCTGCCCATGCCGTCGCCGAGGATCGCGCCGAGCAGGTCGAGCGCCCAGCGGTCGGGGTGGTCGCGCGCCACGCCGGGCATGCCGAGGCACAGGTTGCCCTGCGACAGGCGGCGATACGCGATCCGCATCGAGCCGGGCGCCGCGAACTCCGGGGCACCGGCGGCCTTCGGCGGCTCGGGCGGCGGACCGTCGTCGAGGTCGGGGCCATCGGCGATCCAGTCGGCCGCGACGCGGAGGACGGCCCGATGGTCGACCGCGCCGGCGACCGAGAGCACGAGCGACGAAGGCTGGTAGGCGGCTCGCCAGTGCTCGACGACGGCATCGTGGCGCGCGCGCCGCACGGATCCGATCGTGCCGGCGATCTCCCGGCCGAGCGGATGCCGCCCGAACAGGAGCTCGTCGAACAGGGTGAACACGTGGTCGGACGGCGAGTCCACGTACATCCGGATCTCGTCGATGATGATCGGCTTCTCGGACCGCAGGTCCCGGCGGCGCAGGAGCGGACGGAGGGCGAGCTCGCTCACCGCTTCGAGCGCGACGTCGGCGTGCCCGGCGGTCACCTTGGCGCTGTACACCGTCACCTCGCGATCGGTGCTGGCGTTGACGCTGCCGCCGACGCCCTCGACCCGCTGCGACAGCGCCCCGGGCTCGGGGTAGCCACGCGTGCCCTTGAACACGAGGTGCTCGAGGAGGTGCGACAGGCCGGCCCGCTTCTCGTCCTCGTGCCGCGAGCCGACCGGCACGAAGATGGCGACGCTGGCCGAGCGCGCGCCGGGCATGGCCTGGGTCACGACCCGCAGCCCGCTCGGCAGGACGGTTCGCCGATGGGGCGCCGCCGCGGCGGCCGCGCCGCGTGTCCGCGTTCGCGCGGGGGCGACCGTCACGCGGGATCCTCGTCGTCGTCCGCGCGGTCGCCGTCGGCGTCGGCATCGGCCGACATGAGGAGCTCCATCTGGATGAAGCGCAGGTCGCGGGCGAACTCCTCGGCGTTGCGCGGCAGCGGCCGGGTGGTCGTGATCGGGGTGCCGTCGTCGTCCGTGGCCTGGGGGGCCGGCAGGCCGCCGCCCGCGGCGGCGAACTCGAGCACGACCCGCTCGTTGCCGATGACGAGCGTGTAGACGAGGAGCTGGTCGCTCGTCGTGTCGAACTGGAGGTAGTCGAACGAGTCGAGGTTGAGGCAGATCGAGAGCGGCGTGAAGTACGAGGCGACCTCGGGATGGTCGACGACGATGCGCTCGACCCAGCCGGTGCCCCGCGACTCGACCTTCGAGCCGCGGTAGTACGTGTAGGTGACGGTCTGCTTCAGGAGGGGGCGCAGGATGTTGTAGATGTCGCTGCGCGCGGTGACCACCCCGGTATTGATGTAGAGCTTGGCGCGAGCCTCGGACATCGGCTGCCACGTCGCGTGCGGATCGTGGGCGAGTCTAGCACCGGGCATGCCGCCCGAAGCGGTTTCCCGCCGTGCCGCTGCTAGAGTACGAAGCGTGAAATTGCTGGCGGCCGACATCGGCAACACGAACGTCACGCTCGGCCTGTTCGCGGACGGCGAGCTCGTGCGCTCGTGGCGCGCGACGACGCGTCCCGCCGCCACCGCCGATGAGGTCGCCTCGGCCCTCGCCGGCTTCCTCGCCCTCGACGGCCACCGGCTCGAGGAGCTCGATGCCCTCGCCCTGGCCTCGGTCGTGCCGCCGCTGACCGAGACCTGGGAGCGTCTCGCCACGGAGCGCCTGGGGTCGCAGCCGCACCTCGTCGACGCGGCCAGCCTGGCGGGCGTCCTCGACATCCGCATCGACCGCCCGGCCGAGGCGGGAGCCGATCGGCTGGCCAACGCGCTGGCCGCGCGCGAGGAGTTCGGCGGGCCGGCGATCGTCATCGACCTCGGCACGAGCACGAACTTCGACCTCGTCGACGCCGATGGCGCCTACATCGGCGGCGCGATCGCGCCCGGCATGGGCCTCAGCCTCGAGGCGCTCGTCGGACGCGCGTCGAAGCTGCCGCGCATCGAGCTGCGCCGTCCGCCGTCGGCGATCGGCGCGAACACCGTCCACGCCATGCAGTCCGGCGCCGTGCTCGGCTACATCGGCCTGGTGAGCGGGCTGCTGACGGCGCTGCGGGGCGAGCTCATCGAGCGCTCCCCCACCGGATCGCGCGTCACGGTCGTGGCGACCGGCGGCTACACCCACCAGCCGTGGCTGCACGAGGTGCCGGGCATCGACGCCGTCGAGCCCGACCTCACGCTGCGCGGCATCCGCTACGCGTGGCAGGCAGCCCGCGCACGCGTGGAACGTACCGAGCGCACCGCGGAGCCGGCCGAGCGATGAACGAGCAGGCCACGTCCTCCTCGCTCGCCGGCCGCCGGATCGTCGTGGGGGTCTCGGGCAGCATCGCCGCCTACAAGGCGGTCATCCTCGTCCGGCTGCTCGCGGAGCGTGGCGCGATCGTCGACGTGGCGATGACGCCCGCCGCGACCCGCTTCGTCGGTCCCCTGACGTTCGCCAGCCTGACCCACCGTCCGGTGCTCCACGACGTCATGGAGCTCGACGGCGACCAGCAGATCGCACACATCGAGCTCGCCGAGGCGGCCGACGCCATCGTCATCGCCCCGGCGACGGCGAACCTCATCGCCGAGCTGGCCGCCGGCCTGGTCGGCGACGCGGTGACGGCCATCGCCTGCGCCAGCCGCGCGCCGGTCGTCGTCGCTCCGGCCATGGACGCCGGGATGTGGACCCATCCCGCCACCCAGCGCAACGTCGCGACGCTCCGCGAGTTCGGCTACATCGTCGTCGAGCCGGAGGTCGGCGAGCTGGCGAGCGGGCTGACCGGGATCGGGCGCCTGGCCGAGCCGTCGACGATCGTGGGCCAGGTCGAGCACCTCTTCGCCCGGGCAGGGGACCTCGACGGCCTTCACGTCGTCGTCAGCGCCGGCGGCACGCGCGAGCCGCTCGACCCGGTGCGGTTCATCGGCAACCGGAGCAGCGGGAAGATGGGCGCCGCCATCGCCGAGGCGGCGCGCGACCGCGGCGCGGCCGTGACGCTCATCGCCGGGGCCATGAGCGTGACCCCGCCGCGCGGCGTGACCGTCGTCGAGGCGACGACCGCGCAGACGATGCGCGAGGCCGTCCTGCGCGCCGCGCCCGGCGCCGACATCCTGGTCATGGCCGCCGCCGTGGCCGACTTCGCCCCGGCCCGCACCAGCCAGCGCAAGATCAAGCGCTCCGGCGACAACCTCCAGATCGAGCTCGTGCCGAACCCGGACATCGTGGCCGAGGTCGGCGAGATGCCCGACGAGGTGCGCCCGTTCCTCATCGGCTTCGCGGCCGAGTCGGACGACCTCGAGGCCAACGCCGCCGCCAAGCTGCGCGACAAGGGCCTCGACCTCATCGTGGGCAACGTCGTGGGCGGGCCGTTCGACGCGATCGGCTCGGACGAGAACAAGGTGACCGTCTTCGGCGCCGAGGGCCCCCTGACCGACTGGCCGATGCTCCCGAAGCGCCAGGTCGCCGAGCGGCTGTGGGACCTCATCGGCGACCGCCACCGCCGCAGCCGCGCGGAGGCCGCGGGAGGGAAATCCCGCGCCCCTCGGCGGTGATCGTCGCCGAGGGCGTCGAGGACCTGCGGACCGCGATCCTCGGACGTCGCCTCGCCGGCGACAGCGTCGGCTTCGTGCCGATGATGGGCCAGATCCACGAGGGCCAGCTGTCGCTCGTGCGGCGCGCGCGCGAGGAGAACGGCTGCGTGGTCGTCTCGAGCTTCGCCGATCCGGGCACGTTCCGCGGGCTCGACGAGCCGACGATGACGACCCGCGACCCCGCGCGTGACGTCGCGCTCCTGTCGCACGCCGAGGTCGACATCCTGTTCGCGCCCCGGGTGACGACCCTCTACCCGCCGGACGACACGACCCGCGTCATCGTCGAGGGCCTCACCCGGCAGCTCGAGGGCGCGTCGCGGCCCGGCCATCTCGACGGCCTGACGACGGTCATGCTCAAGCTCCTCCACCTCGTCGGCCCGGCGCGCCTCTACCTCGGCCAGCGCCATGCCCAGCAGGTCGTGATCGTCCGCCGGTTGCTGCGCGACCTCTTCCTCAACGTCGACCTCGTCGTGTGCCCCACGGTCCGCGACGACGACGGCCTGGCGCTGTCGAGCGCGAACGCGCTGCTGACCATCGAGGGGCGCCACGCGGCGAGCTGCCTCTACAACGCGTTGAACGCGGCCCGCACCGCGTACGACGCCGGGGAGCGCTCGGCCGAGGTGCTGCGCTGGCGGATGAGCGACGTCCTCGCCGCCGAGCCAAGCGTGCGCATCGACTACGTCAGCGTCGCCGATGCCGACACGCTCGCCGAGCTCCAGCGCGTCTCCGGTCCGGCCCTCGCGCTCGTCGCCGCCTGGATCGGGCGGGCGCGGCTGACCGACAACATGCCGCTCGCCTTCGACGTCGTCTGAGGCTCGTTCCCGCCGCGTGCGACGCGGGCACCGCGCTCGGGGGTGATGCCCCGAAAGTACCAGTGCCGTCCCGAATCCCCCTCGTATGATTCCGGCATCACCGCGACCCGCGGCCACCCGGCCGCCCTGTGTCCGGTGCTCGGGAGGCCGGCGGGTGCCCACGTCCGGCCTCCCTTCTCGTATCCGGAAGTTCCGAGGGGCCGGCGCCGCCTAGAGCCGCGCGAGGAGCGCGTCGGTGTCGAGCGCCCCGCCGACGAGGTCGACGATCGTCTCGATCTTCTCGGTGTCGCCGGAGTGCGTCTTCACCAGGATCTGCTCGACCGCCTGGGCCGTGCGGAACGTGTCGGTGCCGACGAGCAGGGCGAACAGGCCGGCCTCGCGCAGCGCCTCGATCGCCGATTCCGACGGCCGGAACCCGCCGGTCAGGATGATCCCCACGACGCGGGGCGTGGCGGCCTCCCGGTTCGCCGAGATCGCCGCGACGATCAGGTCCTCCCGGTCGCCGGGCGTGATGAGCAGCGTCCGCTCGCGGAGCAGCTCGACCGCGTGGCGCGCCTGCATCGCGCCGATCGCCACCCAGCCGATGATCTTCGCCGCGGCCGCCTGGCCGCTCAGCAGCTGGCCGTCGAGGTGGGTGGCGATGAGCTCGAGCGACGGGTTGGCGAGGATCTCCGAGTACGGGATGCAGGCGAGGAGCTCGATCCCGTGCCGGGCGAGGCCGCGCTCGAGGACCTCGGGCAGGTCCGGGTGCGACCCGACGTCGACCTTGTTGACGACCGCACCGAGGACGCGCACGCCCTCGGCGGCGAAGAGCGCGCTGTTGAGCACGATCTCGTCGATCGGCCGCCCGATGCCGCCCTCGCTGACGATGATCACCGGCGCCTCGAGCATGCGCGCCGCCCGGGCGTTCGACAGCCCGACCACGGCGCCGACGCCGGCGTGTCCGGTGCCCTCGATGACGACGACGTCCTTTTCGGCGGAGAGACGCCCGAACGCGTCGATCACCTGCTGGCCGAGGTCGCCCGGCACGCGGCCCATGACGAAGTCGGTGGTGAAGTGGCGCGGCAGCGTCACCGGGCTCATGTCGTTCAGGGCGTCGGGCAGGGCGAACACCTCGCTCATGAGGACGGCGTCCTCGTCGGCGCGAGCGCCGTCGACGACGAGGTAGCGCTGCCCGACCGGCTTCACGAACCCGACCCGCAGCCCGCGGTCACGGATCGCGGCGAGGAGGCCGAGCGAGGTCGTCGTCTTGCCGCGGTTCTGCCCGGTGGCGGCGAGGAAGACGCGCCGGGCGGTCACTCAGGAGCGCGCCTTCGTGCGGCGCTCGACGAGCTCGACGCCCTCGCGCAGGCGCGTGACGAGCTCCGCGTCGATCATCTCCGGCTCGAGGTGCTCGCCGAGCCGCTCGAGCATGTCGGCGGCGACGGTGAACAGCACGTCGGCATCGGCGATGAAGAACTGCGGCTCGTTGTTGTAGCGCACGAGCGTGAGCCGGCCCTGGAGGGTGAGCCCCGCCTCGGTGTGGGTCAGCTGGGTGCTGAAGTTGTGGCCCTGGATGCCGTCGGGGTTGTTGAGGAAGTTCAGGGCGTTGTCGATGACCAGGCCGAACCGGGCGCGCCACGACACGAGCCGCTCGTGGACCTCGGTCGGGAGGCCCATCTCGCCGAGCTCGTCGAAGATGCCGCGATCGACGGTGAGCAGCCCGACGAGCGTCGAGCCGGCGCGGCCGCCGAGCATGACCTGGAGCGAGCGCTCGAGCGTGAAGACGTCCGAGTCGAAGCGCGGGCTGGTCGTGACCTCGGCGAGCAGATCCTCGGCGTTGTCGAGCTGACCGGGATCGGCCAGGGCGTTCGCCAGGTTGTGGATCTCCTCCCGGAACAGGAACCGCTCTTCATGGTCGAGCATCGGAGTCCTCCTGGCTTGGCGTGGGCCGATGCGTCACGGGCGCCGCGGCGCGGCGCCCGCATCGGCCCCTGCGTCGGACTACGGGTAGAGCCCGCGGAGCATGGTCGCCTCGGCCACCCGGGCGACCGCGACCATGTAGGCCGCCGTGCGCATATGGACCTCGTGGCGCTGGCTCATGGCGTGAACCGCCTCGAAGGCGCGGTCCATGATCTCCTTCAGGCTCTCGTTGATCCGCTCCTCGGTCCAGAAGAAGCTCTGCATGTCCTGGACCCATTCGAAGTAGCTGACCGTGACGCCACCGGCGTTGCACAGGATGTCCGGGATGAGGAACACGCCGCGGTGGTAGAGGATGTCGTCGGCCTCCGGCGTGGTCGGGCCGTTCGCCGCCTCGGCGACGACCCTGGCCTTGATCCGGTCGGCGTTGTGCCCGGTGATCTGGTTCTCGAGCGCCGCCGGCACGAGGATGTCGCACTCGACCTCCAGGATCTCCTGGTTCGTCACCTCGTCGGCGCCGGGGAAGCCGACGACCGTGCCGTGCTCGCGCTTCCAGGCGATGACCTTGGCCGGGTCGAGGCCCTTCGGGTTGTGGATCCCTCCGGTCGAGTCGCTGACCGCCACGATCGTGGCGCCCTCCTCGGCGAGGAGCGTGGCGGCGATGCTGCCGGCGTTGCCGAAGCCCTGGATCGCGACCGTCTGGTCGGCGAGCGACGTGCCGGCCGACCTGGCCCACTGGAGCAGCGTGTACACCACGCCGCGGGCAGTGGCCTCGTTGCGGCCGAGCGACCCGCCGATCGCGATCGGCTTGCCGGTCACGACGCTGCTGACGGTGTAGCCGTGGTGCATGGAGTACGTGTCCATGATCCAGGCCATGGTCTGGGCGTTGGTGTTCACGTCCGGTGCCGGGATGTCGCGCTCGGGGCCGATGAGGACGCTGATCTCGGTCGTGAAGCGCCGGGTCAGGCCCTCGACCTCGCGCAGCGAGAGCTTCTTCGGGTCGACGACGACCCCGCCCTTGCCGCCGCCGTACGGGATGTTCACGACGGCGCATTTCCAGCTCATCCACATCGCCAGCGCCCGAACCTCGTCGAGGCTGACGTCCTGGTGGTACCGGATGCCGCCCTTGGCCGGGCCGCGGCTGACGTTGTGCTGGACACGGTGCCCGGTGAAGACCCGGACGCTGCCGTCGTCCATGGTGACCGGGAAGTTGACGGTCAGCTCCCGCTGCGGGATGCGCAGGACGCGTCGCATCCCATCGTCGAGGTCGAGCTGGTCGGCGGCGTGGTCGAACTGCTGCTGGGCGACCGCCCAGATGTTCGGAGCCTCCGCCACCGGGTTCTGACTGGCCATCAGGGTCGCTCAGTGCCTCCTGTTGCAGCGCGGGGCCGGCGCCTCTCCACGCCGTGCGTTCCGAAGGCGGAGGCAGGCCGGCTCGCGGTGACGGTTGCCGATTCTAGCGCAGCACCCGCGGCCGGCACCGGTACCAATGGCCCGAACTCGGGGGCCGACGGCCGCTAGCATCGGCGCCGATTCCCGTCACCTGCCTGTCGTGGCGACGCTACCCGGCGTGGGTCACCAGTTCCCGTCACCTGCCTGTCGTGGCGACGCTAGACGGCACCGGAGCCGGCCGCGGCGATGAATCAGGGCCTGGCTGAGCGTGGACGAGGCCGGCGGAGACCTTCTCGATGCGGCCAAGCGCCCCTACCGTCGCCAGGACGATCATCCGACAGCTCGGCGCCGAACCACGGCTCGACACCGTTCCACCTCCGTGGCGCGGGCTACCATCCGCACCGATGACCAGCACCGACGTCCTCGACGTCGCCCCACCGACGCTCACCCCGGACGATGCCGAAGAGGTCGCCCGAACGGCATTCGGGGTGGAGTCCACCGCCGAGCCGCTCGTCAGCGAGCGCGACCAGAACTTCCGCCTCACCGATGCGTCCAGCGCCGCGTGGGTCCTGAAGGTGTCGAACGCCGCGGAGGATCGTGGCGTGGTCGAGATGGAGGTCGCCGCCGTCGAGCGAATCCGCCGGGTCGATCCCGCGCTCTCCGTGCCCGTGGCGCGCCCGGCCCTCGACGGCTCCCCCATCGCGACGGCCGACGTCAACGGCACGACCCACCTCGTGCGCCTCCTGCCGCTGCTGCCGGGTCGCAATGCCGAGCCGCACGAGCTCGACGACGCGGCCATCGAGCGGATCGGCGACGCGGTGGCCCGCATCGGTCGGGCGCTGCGCGGCTTCTTCCATCCGGCCGCCGGCCGGACGATCTGGTGGGATCAGCAACATCTGCTCGAGCTGGCTCGGCGCGTCTCGATCGATGAGGGGCCGGACCGGCGCAAGCTCCTCGGTGAGGTGTTGGCGCGCTTCGACGCGCACGTGACGCCCGCACTCCCCGCGCTGCGCGCTCAGCTCATCCACAACGACGTCACCCTCGACAACCTGCTGCTCGACGGCGACCACCAGCTCACCGGAATCATCGACTTCGGGGACATGGCGCACACGGCCCTCGTGCTCGATATTCCCGCCACGCTCCAGTCCCTGGTCCGCGGCCGGACGGACCTGTTCGACGTGACCGATGCGTTCCTGGCGGGATACGCATCGGTCATGCCGCTGGAGGAGGCGGAGGCGAGGCTGCTCGGAGACCTGCTTGCCGGGCGCATGGCGCAGACGATCCTGATCTCCGCCTGGCGCATGCCGCAGCACCCGGACAACGAGTACATCCGCGGCTGGGCGCGCCCGGCCTGGGAGCTGCTCGAGCAGATGGAGACCATCGGCTTCGACGAAGTGTCGCGACGGATGGCCGCCATCGCACGCGCGCCGATCCGGCGTCAGCGCTCGTCCGACGAGCTGCTCGACCGCCGCCGGAGAGTGCTGGGGACCGCGCTCGAGTCGCTCTCGTACCGCACGCCGCTCCACCTCGTGCGCGGCGACGGCGCCTGGATGGAGGCCGCCGACGGGCGCCGCTACCTCGACGCCTACAACAACGTCCCCGTCGTGGGCCATTCCCACCCGCGCGTGGTCGAGGCGATCGCCCGCCAGGCCGCGACCCTGAACACGAACACGCGCTACCTCCACGAGCACGTCGTGTCGCTCGCCGAGCGCCTGCTGGCGCTCGTGCCGGACGGGCTCGACACGGTCCTGTTCGTGAACTCCGGATCGGAGGCGAACGACCTCGCCTGGCGCCTGGCCACGACCTGGACGGGAGCCGATGCGGGCATCGCCACCGCCTGGGGCTACCACGGCGTGACCCACGCGATCGCCGACTTCTCGGCGTCCGAGTGGCCGCGCGGCGAGACGCCCGCCGGCGTCGAGGCGTACCCGGCGCCGGACACGTACCGCGGCCGCTACGCCGATGCCGACGACCCGGTCGCCGTCGCCCACGATGAGCTCGCCGGGGCGGTCTCGCGTCTGGCGGGGCGCGGACGACGG
>DATAJO010000014.1:0-15430 GCA_036262075.1 Candidatus Limnocylindria bacterium | reverse complement strand
AGCTCCAGGCGCACGCGGTAGCCGCGCACCTGGACGTCGCGCTCCTCCATCACGTTCAGCAGGCCGACCTGGATGCGCTCGGCCAGGTCCGGCAGCTCGTTCAGGCTGAAGATGCCCCGATGCGTCCGCGGCAGGAGCCCGGAGTGGATCGTCAGCTCGTCGGACAGGTCGCGGCCCTCGGCCACCTTCACCGGGTCCACCTCGCCGATGAGGTCCGCGATGCTGATGTCCGGCGTCGCGAGCTTCTCGCTGTAGCGATCCTCCGCGGCCCACCACGAGATCGGCGTCGCGTCGCCCTGCTCGGCCACGATCTGGCGCGCGAGCGGTGAGACGGGCCGAAACGGGTCGTCGTGGAGCTCGGTGCCGGCAACGTACGGCAGCCACGGGTCGAGCAGGCCGACGAGGGAGCGCGCGATGCGCGACTTCGCCTGTCCCCGCTCGCCGAGAAGGATGACGTCCTGGCCGGCGAGGATCGCGTTCTCGAGCTGGGGCAGGACGGTCTCGTCGTAGCCGATGATCCCCGGCAGCCAGCGCTCGCCGTCGCGCAGCCGGGCCAGCAGGTTCGCCCGCAGCTCCTCCTTCACCGACCGCGGCCGGTACCCCGCCGCGCGCAGCTCGCCGAGGGTGGTGTCAGGAGGTCGGGGCACGCTGGTCATGGGTCGAGCCTACCACCGAACTTCCGGCCAATGCGTCAGGGCTCCTCGACCACGAGCGTGCCCTCCATCCCCGGATGGAGGGTGCACACGAACGTGTAGTCCCCCGGGTCCGGCGCGGTGAACTCGATCGTCTCGGACTCGCCGGGGGCGACGGTCGTCGCGGTCGCCACGTTGATCGGCCCGCCGAAGGTGAGGTTGTGCGGCACAGAGTCCGATCGGTTCTCGAACGTCAGCCGCACGGTGGCCCCGGCCGGGACGCTGATCTCGACCGGGTCGAACTCGTTGGCGGTGCCCGTATCGGTCCCGACGGTGATCTCGACGACCTCGCCTGCCGCCGCGCTCGCCGCGGCCGACGGTGCCGGACCGCCGCCCCCGCCGCCGACCTGGTCCGCCGGCCCGACGCGATACACGTTGCCGGAGTCGTGGCTCACGACGTAGACCATGCCGTCCGGGCCCTCGACGATATGGGTGATGATGCCGAAACCCGTGCCGACGACGTACGAGGCGCTCTCGCCGAGATCTCCCTTCGAGGCGTTGTCGTCGACGAGGTCGGACAGGCCCTCGTCGTCGGCGAGGTCGAAGCCGGAGCCGTCGTCGGCCAGCGGGTAGCGCAGCAGCGAGTCGGTAAGGACCGTGCCGAGCCAGGCGGTGTTCGCCGAGGACTCGCCCAGCGCCTCGCCACCGATGAGGCCGATCGACGTCACCGCCGGCGGGAACTTCCACGAGAACACGGGCTCGACGAACTGGCTGCCCTCGTAGGTCACGAGGCGCTCCAGCGCCTCATCGGCGGACTCGGCGAGCTGATCTGGCGGCATGTCGGGGACATCGGTCCCGTCCTCCGACGCGACCTCCATCTCGCGGAACTCGTCGAACCGCTCGGTGGGGCCCATGATCTGCCACCAGCCGGAGTTCGCGCCGCCGGGCAGGATGTTCACCTCGTCCCGGCTGTCGTCGCCGTTCTCGGTCTCCCACAGCTCGCCGGTCTCGGGATGGACCGCCAGGCCGAAGGAGTTGCGGATCCCGTACGCCCACGTGCGCGCCAGGTTCTCGGCCGCCTCGCCGTCGAGCTGGCTGGCGGCATCCACGAACGGGTTGTCCTCCGGGATCGAGCCGTCGTCGTTGACGCGGACGACGACGCCGGTCCAGTTGGCGGAGTCCAGGCCGCCCTGGCCCTCGATGTTCTGGAGCTCGCCGCGCAGGTTCTGGTCGCCGTTGACGAAGAACAGCGTGCCGTCCAGCCCGAAGGTCATCTGGCCGCCGTCGTGGTTGCCGCGAACGCGGCCGGACGTATCGGTCTCGAGCGTGTTGCTCCGCATCTCGACGATGTTCATGTCCCAGGTCAGGGCCTCGCCGTCCCACACGAAGCGGTCGACGCGATTGCCGAGCTCCGGCACGGCGGTCGGCTCATCGGTGTCCGGGCCGAGCAGCCCTTCGTCACCCTCGCCCTCGCCGCTCCACGTCCAGTACAGGTAGACGTAGCCGTTGTCGGCGAACTCGGGATGGACGGCGATGCCGAGCAGCCCGCGCTCGTCGAAGAAGTTCACCGCCAGATCGAGGACCGGCTCGCTCAGCTCGCCGCCACTGAGCCGATGCACCTCGCCGGTCGTCTTCTCGATCACGAGCGCATCGTCCTCGCCGATGAAGGCGAGGCCGGTGGGGAACTCGAGCCCGCTGGCCGCCACCTCGACGCCGAGGGATTCGTCGGTCATCGTCGGGCCAGCGCCCGATGCCGGCTCGCTCGCCTCCGGCGCCGATCCGCTGGCCCCCGCCGATGCGGTGGCCGCATCCGATGCCGCAGCACCGGGCGACGCACTTTCGCTCTCGGCCTCGCAGGCAGCGAGGATCAGCAGCAGGAGGATGAGTGGCGTGAGCCAGCGGCGCATAGTCGGTTCTCCCTCGAGGTCGGCCTGGAACCGACCTGCCATGCAGGAAGCGGGCCGCGGGTGGGTGTCCCTCCGCGGTGGGCCTGCGCCTGACGAGGCGTCAGGCGGGGTCTGAGCCGGTTGCGAAGGCGTTCACCGCGGCGGCAACCGAGGGCGGATCGCAGATCCCGTCGGTCGCGAGCCGATCGAGGAAGGCGGCGCGCGTCGCCAGCTCGTCCTCGAACGCATCGGCGCTCAGGCCGAGGGACGCGGCCAGCGCGGCGTAGCCGTCCGGCTCGTGGACGAAGGGGCGCGCGAGGCGGCCGCCGTCGTCGGGGAGCATCGGCGGCGCGGGCAGACGCTGCGCCCCGGTCAGGCTCGGCGACCGATCGCCCTCGATCGCGCCGAGGCGGACGGGCGCGAGGGCGCCATCGGCATCCAGGCGCAGGTGCCAGGCCTCCTCGATGCGCCGATACATCCCCGTCGGCGTGGCGTAGGCCGAGTACTGGACGTAGATGGTCAGGCCGGCGAGGTCCGCATCGGTCGCTCCCAGGCTGCCCCGCAGGCTGTCGAGGGCCTCCGGGAGCGAGTCGGCGTGCATCGTGGCGCCGAGGCCCCACCCTTTGCCGGCGAGGATGAGCGCGCCCCGCGCGGCTCGGCCCCAGACGTACACCGGCAGGTGGTCGCTCATCTCGTTGATGAGCAGGTACCCGGTGCCCGGCTCGATCTCGTCGAGCCAGTCGTACTCCTCCCACCAGCCGCGCACGAAGATCCCGGTCGTGCCGTCCGGCAGGAAGTCGACGAGGCTCGACAGCAGCGTCGTCTTCCCGGCCTGCGGCGCCTCGCTGGCGAGCATCACCGATCGGCGGCGGCTGACGACCGCCCACAGCGTGGCCATCAGGCGGGAGTCGATCGTCGGGGTGCCGATGAGCTCGACGGCGCTCATCGGGGTCGGCGGCTCCCAGTGGTAGCCCCACCACCCTTCCGGGAAGCGGGCGAACCAGGAATGCATCGCCGATGACATCAGGTCGCCACGCTACGCGGGGTGGCCCGGTGGCGCAACTTGCGCGCTAGCCACGCAGAAGCCGTCGCTGGCGCGCCGCGCGCCACACGAACGTCAGCCGCATGACGATCCCGGCGGCCGCGTCGACCACGACGCCGATCGGCCCGTCCGGGCCGACGTGGAAGTCGATCCGGTCCTCGATCCAGGTCCCGTTGCGCGCTGCCTGGAACCGATGCTCGTGGTGGAACCGCTGTAGCGGGCCCTCGAGCGTCTCGTCGACGATCCGCTCGCTCGGTTCCCGCTCCAGCAGCCGCACGATCCATCGGCGCTGGAACGGGCCGATGCCGTAGCGGAACTCGAGGATGGTTCCCGCCTGCGGCGGCGCCGGCTCGATGCGTGTGACCCGGATGCCGACCGGCGGCGGCATGATCCGCGACAGGTTCGCCGGGTCATCGAAGAACGCGAACGTCCGGTCGATCGGCGCGGCGACCCAGCTGCGGCTGCGAATGGTCGGCACGTCAGATGCCGAGCGGGTTCACCGGCTTCGGCGAGGTGCCCTGGAGGACGGCCTTCGTCTCGGTGTAGAGGTCGATCGCGTCGAGCGCCTGCTCGCGCCCGTAGCCGGACTCCTTGAAGCCGCCGAACGGGACGCCGGGGAACGCGACGAACGGGGTGTTGATGCCGACCGCGCCGGAGCGGATGCGCTGCGCGACCCGGTGGCCGCGAGCGGAATCGCCGGTCCAGACCGTGGCCGCCAGGCCGTAGCGCACGTCGTTGGCGATCTTCACCGCCTCGGCCTCATCGGCGAACCGGATGAGCGTGACGACCGGGCCGAAGATCTCCTCCTGCGCGATCCGGGCGTCGTTCGGCACGCCGCCGATGACGGTGGGCGGGACGAACGCATCGGCGTCGAGGCCGCCGTCGAGGTTGGCGTGCGGGCCGCCGGCGAGCAGCTCGCCGCCATCCTCGAGCCCGGCCGAGATGAAGCCGCGCACCCTGTCGGCGTGGGCGCGCGAGATGAGCGAGCCGATCTTCGTCGTGTCGGCCAGCGGGTCGCCCACCGTGAGCGCACGCGCGCGCTGCGCGAAGGCCGATGCGAACGCGTCGTACACGTCGTCGGCGACGAGGATCCGGGAGCGCGCCTCGCACGACTGGCCGGCCGAGTAGTAGATCGCCCACAGCGAGCCGATGACGGCGGCGTCGAGATCGGCATCGGCGAAGACGATGTTCGGCGACTTGCCGCCGAGCTCCAGCGACACGCGCTTGAGCGTCTCGGCCGCGGCGGCCGCGATGCGGCGGCCGGTCGACGTCTCGCCGGTGAACGCGACCTTGTCGATCCCCGGATGGCGAGCGATCGCCTCGCCGACCTCCGCACCCGGGCCGGGCACGACGTTGAGGACGCCGGCCGGGATGCCGGCCTCGAGGGCCAGCTCGCCGAGCTTGAGGGCGGTCAACGGCGTGGCCGATGCGGGCTTGAGGACGAGCGTGTTGCCGGTCGCCAGCGCCGGGGCCACCTTCCAGGCGGCCATCATGAGCGGGTAGTTCCACGGGATGATCGCCCCGACCACGCCGACCGGCTCGCGGAGCGTGTACGTCACGACCGCCGGGTTGACGACGTGGGATCGGCCGTAGAGGTGCTGCGCCGTCCCGGCGAACAGCTCGAGCGTCGCGACCGCGACCTTGATCTCGGCCGCGCACTGCCACTTCGCCTTGCCGTTGTTCCGCGACTCGAGCTCGGCCAGCTCGTCGGTCCGCTCGTCGAGCAGCTGCGCCAGCCGGTTGAGCATGCGCGCCCGCTTGGCCGGGGCGGTCTTCGCCCACGGGCCGTCGAACGCGGCACGGGCGGCGCTCACGGCGGCATCGATGTCGGCGGCGCTGGCCTGGGCAACCTGCGCCAGCTCGGCGCCGCGGGCGGGGTCGTAGGTCGGGAACGTCCTCCCCTCGGCGGCGTCACGGGACTCACCGCCGATGAGGAGCTTCGTGGGGGCGTCAGTCATTCGAGGATGGTAGTCGAGGTCTCCTCGGGTCGGGCCACCTGGAACGGTTCCCGCTACGCTACGGCGCATGACGAAGATCGGTTACGCGTGCATGCTCGAGCAGTTCCACCCCACGGAGCTGCTCGACTGGGCGGAGCAGGCCGAGGCCGCCGGGTTCGACGCCGGCTTCCAGGTCAGCGAGCACTTCCACCCGTGGACCCCGGAGCAGGGCCAGAGCGCCTTCGCCTGGTCCTTCATGGGCGCGCTCGGACAGCGGACGAGCCTCCCGTTCGGCACCGCGGTCACCTGCCCCGGCTTCCGCTACCACCCGGCGGTCATCGCGCATGCCGCCGCCACGCTCGGGGCGATGTACCCGGGCCGCTTCTGGCTGGGCCTCGGCGCCGGCGAGGCGCTGAACGAGCACGTCATCGGCGGCGAGTGGCCGGAGGTCGGCATCCGCAGCGCGATGATGTTCGAGGCCATCGAGGTCATCACCAAGCTGTTCAGCGGCAAGGTCGTCAAGCACGACGGCGAGTACTTCACGCTCGAGTCCTCGAAGCTCTACACCCGCCCCGAGCAGCCCGTCCCGATCTACGTCGCCACCGCCGGCCCGGTCAACGCGAAGCGCACCGGCCGATACGCCGACGGGATCATCACCGTCGGTGCCGCGGACGAGAAGATCGCGATGCTGTGGGACAAGTTCCGCGAGGGCGCGAACGAGGCCGGCAAGGACGCATCGGCCATGAAGACGCAGCTCCAGGTCCACGTCTCCTGGGCGCCATCTCAGGCGGAGGCCGAGGAGAACGCGCTCAAGGAGTGGCCGAACGGCGGGATGCCGTTCCCGAAGCAGGACATCAAGAACCCCGAGGACTTCGCGAACATCGCGAAGCTCGTGCGGATCGAGAACTTCCAGAATCGGATGCTCATCAGCGCCGACCTCGAGGAGCACACCGCGCAGATCCAGAAGTTCGTCGACATGGGCTTCGACGAGATCTACCTCCACAACGTCGGGCGCAACCAGGCCGAGTTCATCTCGACCTTCGGCGAGAAGGTCCTCCCCAACCTCAAGCTGTCCTAGCCCGGCGCGAACCTGAGCCGATGCCGAAGCTCGCGCCCGACGAGGCATGGCGCCGCCTGGTGGCGGCGCGCTCGGGCTACCTGGCGACCGTCCGTGCCGATGGGCGGCCGCACGTCGTGCCGATCGTCTTCGCCTCCGATGACGACGGCCGGACGCTCTACTCCATCGCCGACCCGAAACCGAAGGACGGTCCGGATCTCCTCCGTCACCGGAACATCGTGGCCAACCCGGCGGTGTCGCTCCTCGTCGACGAGTACGACGAGGATTGGGAGCGCCTGTGGTGGGTCCGCGCCGATGGAACCGCCCGCGTCGTCGAGGACGGCCCGGAACGTGACACCACGATCCGGCTCCTGCGCGCGAAGTACCCGCAGTACGAGCGGTGGACGACGCCCTTCGGCGCCGCCACCGTCATCACCGTCGAGCGCGTGACCTCCTGGAGCTTCGCCTGACGGTCAGCGGATGCCGGTGTCGTAGGCGAGGGTGACCGTCGCCACCTCACCGCTCTCGACTGTCACCGGTGCTGATTCCGGGAGGCCCATCAGCCCCTCGACCTCAACGCCGACGACGATGTAGTCGCCCGGCGGCAGCTCGATGGTGGCGTGCCCCTCAGCATCGGTCGTCGCCTCGCCGACCACGATGTCGCGACCGTCGCCCGGCTGGACCAGGATCCGAGCGCCGTCCACCGCTCGCGGCTCGCAGTTCGGGTCCGGTGGATCCTGCTCGACGGGACAGACCGGGCCGGCGACGACCTCGATCTCCAGCGTCCCTGCATCGTCGCCGGGCGTCGGCGAGGCCGACGCCGGCATGCACGCGGCGAGGACGAGTGGCAGACCCAGAACCGTTCGCTTCACAACGCCACGACGCGGTACCACCCGGTCCGGTTCCTGGCTATTCGACCCCTTTCGCCATATATACCCAGTGTCCGCCGACGGGAGGCGGGACCGGCTGCACGACCACCAAGCCGACGGGGACTGCCCATGCGTTGCTGATCGCTGTCATTCCGGCCGTCCCATTCTCTGTCCCATCGGGATTCAGGTACTCCGTATCCCCTTCCGGCCACTGCGCTCCGGTCATGGTGAGCGGCGTCCACGTGATCCCGTCGGTCGATGACCATCCGCCCAGATCGAGGGAGTACAAGGTTGTGGTGCCGAGGCCCGTGATGCGCTCACCATCCGATGCGAGGACTCGCATGCGAGGCAGGTCGACGCCAATCTCGCCGAGGAGACGCCACGTGTGCCCATCGACGGATGCCCAACCGCTCGTCTGCCATCGGTAGTCCCGCTCCTCTGCGATACCGATCGCGAAGAAGCCGTCCGCGCCGGCAACGACCTGGGTAAGCCGTCCGAGCGTAACGGGCGATCCCTCGACATCCGCTCCGACCCACGTCCGCCCATCTGTCGAGGTCCATGCGGCAGGCCGTCCAACCTCGCGCGGCATCGGATCAACATCGCGTGGTTGGTCAGGCTCCCTGGCCGACCCCACGATGATGAAGCCATCACGCGGAGCAAGAACGTCCGTCAGCAGGCTTCGGTTGTCCATCGACGAGACACCAGCCTGGTCGACTCGCTCCCAGTTCAGCCCGTCTGGGGAGAAGGCGATGACCGGCGGACCTGGCGGTGAGACGCAGCAGCCACCGCCATCGAAGCCGATGGCCACCGCACCTGAGTCGCCGCCAGCGACTTCCACAAGTGTGACCATCAACCCCCACACTCCGCGCCAATCCGGGCTGTCGAGGGAGGACCAAGCCATCCCGTTATCACTCCTCCAGAGCCCAGGCGGCGTACCGCTCTTCGCGGAGTCCCCGCCGATCGCGAGCACACCACTTGGCAGCGCGATGAGGTGATGCGGAACGGCGGTTTCGAGGATGCCGCCGGCATCCTCGATGCCTTCGTATTGCTGGAAGTCGATGAGCTCCCCCTGGTCTGCGACCGACCAGTCCACACCGTCGGAAGATACGAAGAAGGCAGCCGAGAAGGCGTCGAGAACAGTGGGGAGGTCGCCTGGGTTGGGCTCGAAGTACTGCGACACCGAACCTACCCCGATGTACTGCCCGTTCCACCACAGGACGTCGTTCAGCTGCGCCCGGCAGTGATCGCAGTCGAGCACGATCGTTCCCGATACCCAGTCGAGGCCGGACCAGGCTGCTATCGGCGTCGGCGTCGGCTGCGGGGTCGGGGCGGCCGTTGGCGTCGGAGCTACGCTCTGGGGTGCCGATGGCGTCGCCTCCGCGCTAGCGGTGTGGGATGCCGATGCCATCGGGCTCGGCGAAGGGGCGAGCCCGAGGCCGAAGAGGCCACGCGGACCGAACAGAAGGAGTCCGGCGATGATCGCGACGGCCACCACCGCCGCCGCGGACACGCCCATCGGCGCGCTGAACGTCACGTGCCGAGCCGGCTTGGTTCCTCCGGCGGCGTCCGATTGCAGACGATCGGCAGACATGACTGGACCTCCTTACCGCTCGACCGCGGTGCCGAACCAGAACGACTGCTCGCCGGCGTAGATCACGCCGTCAGGCACGACCCAGAACCGCTCCAGCCGATCCGTGAGGGTCGAGCTGAGCTCGAGCGGCTGCCACGTGACGCCGTCGGTCGACACCGATGCCGTCGTCACGCCCGGCCAGGCCATCGGCGAGGCATGGTCGCGCGGTCCGAGCGACACGATCCGGGTGCCGTCCGATGCCGACCAGTCGCATGCCGGATGCGGACCGGGTTGTGGCGAGTGCCGCCACGTCGCGCCGTCCGTCGACGTCCAGCCGTCCATGTAGTGCCAGCCGCCGGCCGCCATCTCGCGGCTTCCGCGGCATGCGATCAGGCCCTCACGGGCGGCCCACAGCGGACCGAGCTCGGAGCCCTGGGTCAGGCCGACCTCGTCGGGCTCGATCGTCGCGCGCACCCAGGTGAGCCCGTCGTCCGAGTACCAGGCCGCAGCCGTCGCGTCGGCCGGGTCAGGTCCGACGCCGACCGCGCCGGTGACGACGTACCGGCCGTCGTGCTCGACGATCGCGTTCAGCAGGACGTCTCGCCCCATGGAATCCGTCGGCGACGCCCACGACGTGCCATCGGCAGAGAACTCGACCACGGGCCTCAGCCCGCCGTCCACATACGCGTTGCCGATCGCGACGACCCCGGTCGGGCCGGCGGCCACGTCGACCAGCCCCAGGTGGATGGGGTGCTGAGCCTCGTCCCAGCCCGGCGGGAGCGGGGCGACCGGCTCGCTGCGCCAGGTGGGCCACGCTTCGGGAGCGGACCAATGCTCGCCGTCGGTCGAACGCCAGATGAACGCGTCCGGCGGCGCGCCAACGACGTGACCGGCAGGCAGGATCGGCGACCAGCGTTGGCTGAAGGCGAGGATCTCGTCGCCGAGCACGACGATGTGCTGCGGCCAGTGGTCCGCGCCGGGATCGAACGCGACGGTCCAGCTGAGCCCATCGGGTGAGGTGAGGATCCGAGCAGCCGATCCAGCCTCGGTCTCAACGGTTCCTACCGCGACGTACCCGTCACCCCACGCAATGACGTCGACGAGGTGGACCGTGAACGACGGCGTCATCGGATCGGACCAGACGAGGCCGGTCCAGACCGCAAGCGGTGCGGGAGTCGGCACGACCGTCGGCGTGGGTGGTGCCGTGGGAGTCGGTTCGGGTGTCAGGCTGGGCTCGAGCGAGGGGCTCGGCTCCTCGACGGTCGCCGTCGGCGACGGTGAGCCCTGGCCGATCGGCGGCGTGTCGGCCGGGATGAACCACAGAGCCAGGACCAGCGCCGCAACGGCAAGGACGACGACGAGCGCGATCCGGAACGGCGTCGACATCCACAGCGTCGCGCGCGGCCGGAGCGCCTCCGGGCTGAAGGGGCGGGACGGGAGCATCGGGGTGCCTCCTCGCACCCTCTCCGTGGTCCACGAGCCGACGTTGCTGAGGGCCGCGGTGAGCGGCTCTACCTCTCAGACGATCGCGCCAGCGCATCGGTCACACAAGGGCCGATGCACCCGCCGAAGGCGGTCCCTTCGGACGGACGATCCGTTGCCCGTGCTCAGTCATCGGTGAGCTTGACGCGGCGGAAGGTGAGATACAGCACGACGTCGTAGACCGCCTTCAGCCCGCCGGCGATGAGGTACGGCAACCCGGCGGCCATCCCCATGGAGACCGAGGCGAGCGCCGGACCCGCCGGACGCACGAGGTGCCGGGCGGCGTTGGTGTAGCCGGCCGCCGCGGTGCGCTCGGCCGGGTCGACGAGCGCGGCGATGTACGCCTGCCGCGCGGGCACGTCCATCTGCGACAGCGCCGACCGCGCCAGGAGCAGCGCGGCCACGATCCCGAACGTCGGCGCCACCGGCACGAGCGCCAGCAGCAGGTTCGACGGCAGATGCGTGAAGACCATCGTGTTCAGGAGGCCGATGCGCGCGCCGAGCCAGCCGGCGGCGATCGACGAGGCCGCCTGGAGCAGCCCGGCGCCGAAGAACACGAGGCCGAGGGCCGCCGGACCGACGCCGAACTGGCTGGCGAACCAGAACGCCATGAAGCTCTGGACGATGAAGCCGCCGGCGAACGCGTCGAGCGCGAACAGGGCGGCGAGCCGCTGGACGGCGCCACGCGAGCGGCGCAGGCCGCGTTCCGCGCGCGGGACGAGCGCATCGGCGTCCGTCGCGGCGCTCAGGCGGGCGGCGAGCTTGGCGCAGACGGCCGCGCCGACCGGGAAGAGGAGCAGCCAGCGCTGGTCCGGCGGGAGCGCGGGGAGCACATCGCGCAGCGCCTCGGGACCGCCGGCCGCCAGCGCGCCGAGGGCGCCGGCGAGGTAGGCCACGGCGTTGTAGCGACCGTACACACGCGCGCGCTCGGCGGACGGCGTCGACGCGAGCATCGACTGCTCGACCGTGGTGATCGGGCCGGACTCGTTCGCATCGGTCGAGAGCGTGCCGGTCAGGGCGGCGAGGACGAGGATCCAGACGTTCTCGGTGACCGCGAACGCGGCGCCGGCCACGCCCATGAGCGCGAGCAGCGCGACGTACGTCCGGCGGCGGCCGATTCGGTCGCCCCAGCGGCCGACGGCCAGCGAGCCGATCGCCACGCCGACGAGCATGGCGGTGAACACCGAGCCGACCGCCACCGCATCCAGGCCGCTGGCGGCGAGCGAGGTGCCGATGACGATGCTGCCGAATCCGTAGAGGAAGGCGCGGATGGCCTGGACGAGGAAGATGCGCCGGACGTCGGACACGCCGGAGCGCTACCCGATCGCGAACCAGGCGCGCACGGTGCGGCTCACGGTGAGGTCGCCGGCGGCGATCTCGGTGCTCGCGTCGGCCGTCTCGATCGCGCCCTTGGCCGCCATGAAGCGCGGCCTCGGCACCATGCCGCCGGCCGCCTCCTCCTCGATGCGGATGATCTCGCCGAGCGTGACGCCGGCCTCGGCCGCGAGCGCCTCGGCCTTCGTCCGCGCCGATGCCACGGCCGCCCGCAGCGCCGCCTGCTCGGCGACCGACGGATCGGAGGCGGTCATCTGCGCGCCGCCGACCTCGTTCGCCCCCGCGGCGACGATGCCGTCGAGGACCGGACCGAGCGCGTCCAGCGACCGGACGCGCACCGTCATGTGGCGCGACACGCGGTAGCCGACGAGCTGCTGCCCGCGGCGGTAGTCGTACTCGGGATGGACGGCGACGTCGGGGGCGTTCAGGTCCGCGTCGGTGATGCCGAGCTCGCGAAGCCTGGCGAGCACCGCGCTCGAGCGCGTCAGCACGTCGTCGCGGGTCGGCCCGAGCTCCTTGCCGCTGCCGGTGACGGCGAACGAGACGAGCGCGAGGTCAGGCGCCATCGTGGCTTCCCCGGTGGCGGAGACGCTGATGAACCGGTCCTTCCTGGCCATGGCCCGCGCCTCCTGGCGCCTATTCGATCGCTTCGAAGACGGCGGCGATCCCCTGCCCGACGCCGATGCACATCGTGGCCAGCCCGTACCGGGCGCCGCGGCGCCGCATCTCGTGCATGAGCGTCGCCGTCAGCCGCGCGCCGGACGCGCCGAGCGGATGGCCGATGGCGATCGCGCCACCATTGACGTTCGTGCGCTCCGGGTCGAGGCCGAGCTCGCGGATGACGGGCACCGCCTGGGCGGCGAAGGCCTCGTTCAGCTCGACCAGGTCGAGGTCCGTCACGCCGATGCCGGCGCGCTCGAGCGCGCGCCGGGAGGCCGGGATCGGACCAAGGCCCATCGTCGCCGGGTCGACGCCGGCGACCGCCGATGCGACGAGCCGCGCGACCGGCCGCAGGCCGAGCTCGCGTGCCCGCGCCTCCGAGGTGACGAGCACGGCCGCCGCGCCGTCGTTGATGCCCGAGCTGTTGCCGGCCGTGACCGACCCGGAGGCATCGCGCGTGAACGCCGGCTTGAGGGCCGCCAGGGACTCGAGCGTGGCGTCCGGCCGGGGATGCTCGTCGGTGTCGACGACGCGGGTCGTCTTGCGGTCGGCCACCTCGATCGGGATCACCTCGTCGGCGAAGCGGCCCGCGGCGTGCGCATCGGCCCATCGGCGCTGGGAGGCCAGGGCGAAGGCGTCCTGCTCCTCGCGGGTGACGCCGCAGCGCTCGACGACGTTCTCCGCGGTCTCGCCCATCGAGTACGGGTAGTAGGCATCGGCCAGACGCGGGTTCGTGAAGCGCCAGCCGAGGGTCGTGTCGAACATCGCCTGCTCGCCGCGCGGAAACGCCGCCGACGGCTTGGCCATGACGAACGGCGCGCGGGTCATCGACTCCACCCCGCCGGCGATGAACACGTCGCCGTCGCCGAACGCGATGGCGTGCGCGGCGCTCACCACGGCCTGGAGGCCGGAGCCGCACAGCCGGTTCACCGTCTGGCCGGCGACGTCGGTCGGCAGCCCGGCGAGCAGGGCCGCCATGCGCCCGACGTTGCGGTTGTCCTCACCGGCCTGGTTGGCGGCGCCGAGGATGACGTCGTCGATGACGGCCGGATCGAGCCCGGTGCGCTCGACGAGGGCGTGGATGACGTGCGCCGCCATGTCGTCGGGGCGGACGTCCTTCAGCGCGCCGCCGTATCGGCCGAACGGGGTGCGCAGCCCGTCGACGACGACCGGCGTGCGGGCGGAATCGCGATTCATCGGCACCGATGGTACGCCGATGCGAGGAATCGTCGCGGTCAGAAGCTCGGCGGCGTGAGGATGAAGAGCACGCGCGCCTCGCCCGGGCCGGGATTCTGGTTCCGATGCGGGATGCGGCTCGAGTAGCGGATCGCGTCGCCGACCTCGAGGCGGTACGTCTCGTCGCCGACCCACAGGTCGAGGGATCCCTCGAGCACGACGAGGCACTCCTCGTCCGACTCGTGGGCGTACGCCTCCGCGCCCGTGCCGCCGCCCGGACCGATGACCGAGTAGATGACCTGGAGGCGCGCGTCGGCGCCATCGGTCAGGAACTCGTCCCGCGCGTCGAGGCCGGGGTACGTGACGACCCGCCGGTCTCCGGCGCGGACGAGGCGGCCGTGCGGTCCGACCTCGTCCAGGATCGCGCCGATGGACAGGCCCAATGCCACGGCGATCCGGCGCAGCGTGGCGATCGACGGGCTGGCCACGTCACGCTCGACCTGGGACAGGAAGCTCTCCGTCACCCCGGCCGCCTCGGCGACCTCGCGCAGCGTCATGCCCTTCCGGCGGCGCGCCCGCCGCAGCCCTGCCCCGATGAGGAACTCGTCGCCCTGCACGGCGGCATTCTAGTGCGGCCGCCGGCCGGAGCTCGGCCGGACTACAGCACTGCTCCAGCACGGAACCCCCATTGCGGCGTTCAGCCAACCCGCCTACGATCCTCGGCCTGTAGCAGCACTTCAGGCGGTCTCACGATGCAACGACCGGCGGCGACGCTGCCCCCTCCCGGCCTGCGCCGGAGCTACTGGCTGCGCGAGGCGCTCGCGGCCGAGGGGACGCCGCTGACCGCCCCGCCGCCGACCGCCCCGCCGCCGACGGAGCCGGGCCGGTACGACGTCGTGGTCATCGGCGGCGGCTACACCGGCCTGTGGACCGCGTTCTTCCTGACCGAGGCGGATCCGGGGATCCGCATCGCCATCGTCGAGCAGGACGTCTGCGGCGGAGGGCCGAGCGGACGCAACGGTGGGTTCCTCCACGGCTGGTGGGACCAGCTTCCCCGCCTTGTCGAGCTCCACGGCCCCGACCGGGCGCTCGAGGTCGCCCTGGCTGCCGACGAGGCGGTCGACGGAGTCCGCGCCTTCTGCGAGGCCCACGGCGTGGACGCCTGGTATCGGCGCGGCGGCTACCTGCGGGTGAGCGCCGCCCAGGGCCAGGACGGCGACGGGCTCGATGCGGTGGCGGCGTGCCGCCGGCTCGGCGTCGCCGACCAGCTCGTCGCCCAGTCGGCGGCCGAGGTGCAGGCGCGCTGCGCCTCCCCGGCGTTCCGCGGCGGGGTCTTCATGCCGAACGCCGCCACGATCCAGCCGGCGCGGCTCGCCCGCGGGCTGCGCCGCGTGCTCCTCGAGCGGGGCGTCACGATCCACGAGGGGACGCCCGCATCGTCGATCGCCGTCGACGGGAGGGCTTCGGTCCTGGCCGGGGACGTCCGGCTCGAGGCCGACCACGTCGTGCTGGCGGTCAACGCCTGGGCCGCCGGCTGGCCGGAGCACCGCCGCTCCGTGCTGGCGTGGGGCAGCTACATGGTCCTGACCGAGCCGGCGCCCGAGGCGCTCGCCGGCATCGGCTGGACGGGCGGCGAGGCCATCGCGGACGCCCGCTTCACCGTGCACTACTTCCGCACCACCCCCGACGGTCGGGTGGCCTTCGACGCCGGGGTCGGTGCGGCGGGCTACGGCGGCCGCATCGGCGCCTCGTTCGAGCGGGACCCCCGGGCGGTCGGGCGCGCC
>DATAJO010000013.1:0-81880 GCA_036262075.1 Candidatus Limnocylindria bacterium | reverse complement strand
CCCGGGCGCGAACGCTCGAAGATGAGCGGCTCGACGACCGTCAGCTCGTCGCCGCCGGTGGCGCCGGAGAACGCCGCTCCCCGGCCCGACGGATCCGAGCGGCCCGGCGGCTCGGCCACGCTCATCGGACCTCCCCCAGCTCCTGGACGAGGCGCGCGATCTCGTCGTCGGTGGTCAGCTCGGTGGCCGCGAGGAGCAGCGTGCCGGCGAGGGCCGGATCGTCGCGCCCGGCGCGGTAGCCCGCCACGATCCCCCGCTCGGCGAGCGCCGCATGCCGCCGCTCGGCATCCGGGACGCGCATCGCGACCTCGGCGAAGTACGGGCCCCTGAAGCGCCGCTCGGCGAGCCCCGCCGTCTCGAGCGCCGCGGCGAGGTGGCGCGCCTGGGCCACCGATCGCTCGGCGACCTCGCGTAGCCCCTCCGGCCCGACGGCGGACAGGTAGACGGTCGCCGCCAGCGCCATGAGCGCCTGGTTCGTGCAGATGTTGCTCGCCGCCTTCTCGCGGCGGATGTGCTGCTCGCGCGCCTGGAGGGTGAGGACGTAGCCCCTGCGGCCGTTCACGTCGCGCGTGGCGCCGACGAGGCGGCCCGGCATCTGGCGCACCGAGGCCATCGTCGCCGCCATGAGCCCGACGTACGGGCCGCCGAAGCTGGCCGGGATGCCGAGCGGCTGGCCCTCGGCGGTCACGATATCGGCGCCGTAGGCGCCCGGCGCCTCGAGCAGCGCCAGGGAGATCGGCTCGACGACGGCGACGAGCCGGGCGCCGGCGGCGTGCGCCGCATCGGCAAGCTCGCCCATCGGCTCGAGCTGCCCGTAGAAGTTGGGCTGCGCGGCGACGAGGCACGCGACGTCGTCACCGAGGGCATCCGCGGCCACCGCCGGGTCGGTGGTGCCGGTGCCGCCCTCGGCGAGGTCGATCGGCACGGTCACGACCTCGATCCCCGGCCCCGAGCAGTACGTCTCGAGCACGCGCCGGTAGTCGGGGTTGACGCCGGCCGACACGGCGACCGTCGAGCGTCGGGTGAGGCGGCAGGCCATGAGCGCCGCCTCGGCCGTGGCCGTCGCCCCGTCGTAGTGCGAGGCCGACGCGACCTCCATGCCCGTCAGCTCGCAGATGAGCGACTGGAACTCGTAGATCGACTGGAGCGTGCCCTGCGACACCTCGGGCTGGTACGGCGTGTAGGCCGTCGCGAACTCCGGCCGGCCGACGACCTCGGCCACGACGGCCGGCACGAGGTGGCGGTACACCCCGGCGCCGAGAAAGCTGACCTCCGGGATGCGGTTGCGCCCGGCGATGCGGCCAAGCTCGCCGCGGACCTCCTGCTCGGTGAGCGGCTCGGGCAGGTGCCAGGCGGAGGCCCGCACGGCCGCCGGGATGTCCTCGAACAGCTCGTCGACCGACCCGACGCCGATCGCGGAGAGCATCCGGCGATGATCGGCCTCGGTGTGCGGCGAGTAGGTCATCCGGCAGCCTCAGGCCGTCTCGGCGGCGTATGCCTCGGCGTCCAGGAGCCCGTCGATCTCGCTCGGGTCGGCCAGCTCGACCCGGGCGATCCAGCCCTCGCCGAACGGATCGGAGTTCAGCAGCTCGGGGCGGTCGCGCAGCGCCTCGTTGACGTCGGTCACCGTGCCCGACACCGGGGCGTAGAGGTCGCTGACGGCCTTCACGCTCTCGACGACGCCGAACGTGGCGAACTGCTTCAGCTCGGCGCCGACCTCGGGAAGCTCGACGAAGACGATGTCCCCCAGCTCATCGGCCGCGAAGCTCGTGATCCCGATCGTGGCGCGTCCGTCCTCGACGCGCACCCATTCGTGCTCCTTCGAGTACCGCAAGTCGTCGGGGTAGCCCATCGGCCGTGGTGTCCTCCCTCGGGAAACGGTGCCGGCCGGCGTCAGTCGCGCGGGCGGCGGTAGAACGGCAACTTTACCTGCTCGGCCGCGTACGGGCGGTCGCGGACGACGACCTCGAAGCGGTTGCCGATGCCCGCCAGCTCCGCCGACACGAGGGCCATCGCGATCCGCTCGCCGAGCGTCGGCGACTGCGTCCCGCTCGTGACGTGGCCGACCGCCCGGCCGTCCGCGCGGACCTCGTAGCCGCCGCGCGGGATGGCGTTGTCGAGGATGCGGAGGCCGATGAGCTTGCGCGCCGGGCCCGACTGCTGGATCGCCTGGAGCGCCGCGCGGCCCACGAACTCGCCCTTCTCGAGCTTCACGACCCGGCCGAGGTTGACCTCGAACGGGTTCGTGTCGCGGCCGAGCTCGTTGCCGTACAGCGGCATCCCGGCCTCGAGCCGGAGCGTGTCGCGCGACCCCAGGCCGCAGGCCCTGATGCCGTGCCGCTCCCCCGCCTCGAGGACCGCGCCCCACACGGCGCCGGCCTTCCGGGCATCCACGAACAGCTCGAAGCCGTCCTCGCCGGTGTAGCCGGTGCGGGCGACGAGGGCGTCCACGCCGGCGAAGCTGCCCTGCCGGGCGCGGTAGGTGCCGATGGTCGACAGGTCGAGGTCGATGAGCGCGCCGACGACGTCGACCGCCCGCGGGCCCTGGAGTGCCACGAGACCGATGCGGTCGCTGCGGTCCTCGAGGCCGGCGCCGAAGTCGCCGCGCTCGAGGAGCGCGGCGAGGTGCGGGACGACCGCGGCGCGGTTCGAGGCGTTGCACACGATCCAGAATCGCTCGGGCTCGAGGCGATAGACGATGAGGTCGTCGATGATCCCGCCATCGGCCTCGCACAGCATCGAGTACTGCGCCTGGCCGACCTCGAGCGCGCCGGGGTCGCTGACGAGGGCGTAACGCAGGAACGCGACCGCCTCCTCGCCGCGGACCTCGATCTCGCCCATGTGCGACAGGTCGAACACGCCGACCGCGTCGCGCACGGTCCGGTGCTCCTCGATGATCGAGGTGTACTGGACCGGCATCTCGTAGCCGGCGAACGGCACCATCCGCGCCCCGAGCGCGACGTGGCGATCGTGGAGCGGCGTGCGGCGCAGCTCGGTCTGCATCGGCGCCTCGGTCACGCGGATGCCTCCGCCTCGGCCCGGCGTTCGGCGGCGTCGCCATCGCTCAGGCGCTCGATCGCCTCCTCGACCACCGACCGCTCGGTGGCATGGGTGAGCAGCGCAAGCGCCTCCTCGGCGGGCACCCAGCGCACCTCGTCGAACTCGGCGTCGTGGTTCTCGATCGCGCCGCCCACCGGGCGCATGAGGAAGAAATGGACCGTCTTGTGGAACCGCGTCCGGCCGCGCACGAAGAAGTAGCGGATCGAGCGCAGCGGCGCCTCGATCTCGACCTCGATGCCGGTCTCCTCGCGCGTCTCGCGCTTCGCCGTCTCCTCGATCGTCTCGCCGGCGTCGGGCGTGCCCTTCGGGAGCGCCCACAGGCGGGGGTTGCGGCGATGGACGAGGAGGAACTCGAGGCGCCCGTCGACGCGTCGGTGGACGACTCCCCCGGCGGAGGTGGCTCTCGCGCTGCGCAGGCCGGCCACGATGGCCGCTACGCGCGGCGGGCGCGCGGCAATCCGAACGGAAGCGCGGTGCGGCGGGCGGGAAGGCGAGCGGCCCGGCCGACGGCCGGGAACCGGAAGCGGCTGGTCTGGGAGCGCAGCGCCGAGACGGTCGGCGTCCGACCGCGACGCGCCAGCGGCCGGTGGTAGACGGTCACCGGACGGTCGAGGCCGAGGCGCGGCCCACGGCGCGACGCGCGGCGCGGGCCGAAGTCGAAGGATGGGTGGGAGACGAAGCGGGCCACCAGACTCACTCGCATGGCGGGCATTGTACGCCGCCCCGATGGCCGCGCAAGGCGGATCACGCCGACCGGACGAGCTCGAGGTACAGCGACTCGGTCTCCGCGACCCGCGTCCCGACGGCGAAGCGATCCGCGTCCTCGCGGGCGCGCTCCGCCATCCGGGCGCGCCCGGCGGCATCGGTGGCGAGCTCCGCGATCGCCGCGCCGAGCGCGTTCGCGTCGGCGTCGGGCCCCGGATGCGGCACCACGATCCCGTCGATCCCGTCGCGGACCGAGTCGCGGACGCCGGGACCCTCGACGGCCACGGCGGGCAGCCCGGCCGCCAGCGCCTCGGCAAGGACGAGGCCCTGGGTCTCGGTGCGCGAGGCGAAGGCGAACAGGTCGGCGCCGCGCAGCGCGCGGAGCGCCTCGGGGCGCGGGAGCCGGCCGGTGAAGGCGACGCGGTCGGCGAGATCCGGCTCCGCGGCCCGCCGCCTCAGATCGGCAATGGACGGCCCGTCGCCGATGACGAGCAGCCGCACGTGCGGGGCGGTCCGGAGCGCGATGGCCACCGCCTCGAGCACGAGCTCGGGCCGCTTCTCCGGCGCCAGGCGGCCGAGCGAGGCGGTGACGACGGCATCGGCCTCCCAGCCGTGGATGGCGCGCAGGTCGGGCGGCTCGAGGCCGCGCAGGCCGTCGACGTCGACGCCGGTCGGGATGACGCGCACGATCGGCGCCGGACGCCCGGCCAGGCGGGAACAGATCTCGTCGGCGAGGTCCGTCGACGGGGCGATGACCGCGTCGCAGCCGGACCACCAGCGCCGCAGGTAGGCCTCGGTGAGGAGGCGGCCCGGTGCCGCCAGCGGGCCGAGGTAATGGCCGTAGTCGCCGAAGCGGGTGTGGTGGGTGAAGACGAGCGGCGCGCGGCGCCCGCGCGCCACGCTGCGCGCCAGGTGGCCGGAGACGAACGGCGAGTGGGCGTGGACGACCTCGGGGGCGAAGGCGCGCGCCTCCCGCAGGGCCGCGGCGCCGGGATGCGGCAGCGGCATGCGGTACATCGGGGGCGCGATGCGCGGCAGCTGGTACGACGGCAGCCAGGCGTAGCGCGGCTCGGGGCCGGGCGAGCCCATCGACGGCAGCGGCGCGTCGTCGGCCGGCCGCGGGGCGAGGACGAGGACCTCGTGGCCGCGCGCCCCGAGTCCGCGGGCCAGCGCGTCGACCGAGACGGTGACGCCCGACAGGTACGGCAGGTACGACTCGGTGGCGAGCAGGACCCGCATCGGTCAGGCCCGTCGCCCGACGTGGAGCGTGACCAGCCCGCCAGGCCGCAGCGCCTGCCACCGGACGTCGACCAGCCCGACGTCGCGCATGACGGCCGCGATCCGGGCCGGTGGCGGGTAGCGGCGCACGCTGTCGGGGAGGTAGCCGTAGGCGGCCGCGTCGCCGGCGAATCGGCCGAGCAGCGGCACGACCCGCGCGAACCAGGTCGCCGCCAGGACCCGCCCCAGCCTGCCGCGCGGCGTCGAGATCTCGAGCACCACGACCCGCCCGCCGGGACGCGTCACCCGCGCCAGCTCGGCGAGGCAGCGTCGATGGTCGGCCACGTTGCGCAGCCCGAAGGCGATCGTGGCGGCGTCGACCGAGGCGTCGTCGAGCGGCAGGTCGAGCGCATCCCCGACCAGGTACTCCGGCCTCGCCGCCCCCTCCGCCGTCGCCGCCCGCTCGGACACGCCGCGGCGGCGGGCCTCGGCCAGCATGCCGTCCGACACGTCGACGCCGGTGACGGTCCCCGCCGTCCCGACCGCGCGCGCCAGCTCGCGCGTCAGCGATCCGGTGCCGCAGGCCACGTCGACGGCCGCCATCCCGGGCCCCAGGCGCGTGGCACGGACCGCGCGCCGTCGCCAGGCGGCGTCGAGGCCGAGGGTCATGACGGTGTTCATCGCCTCGTAGCGCGGCGCGATGCGGTCGAACATCGCGCGCACCTCGGCGGCGGGCGGCCCCGACGGCGTCGCCGGGCGCGCCATGTCAGGCACGCGCGCAGCCGCCAGCAGGCGAGAGAAGGAGGACGGGGGTGGTGGGCGATACTGGATTCGAACCAGTGACCTCACGGATGTGAACCGTGCGCTCTAACCAGCTGAGCCAATCGCCCATCGGGGAGCCAGAAGTATAGCCAGCCTCCGAGGTCACCATCAATCGGCGCCGATGCGCGCCAGCCGTCGCTCGAGCTCATCGGCGTCGAGGCCCGCGATCCGCAGGCGCTTCGAGCGACCACGGGCGCCGGACACCAGCTCGATCGCGCTCGGCGCCACGTCCAGCGCCCGCGCCACGAGCCGCACGACCCGATCGTTGGCCTCGCCGTCCGTCGGCGGACGCGTGGTCCGCACCGCCAGCACACCGTCCCGGTAGGGGCCGACGCGGTCGGCCGAGGCGCGCGGGACGACGCGGATGCTGAGATCGGCCACCGTCGCCGTGCGCGTCAGAACCTGAGCAGTCCGACGACGATCTGTCGCAGCGCGCCGAGGATGAACATCGCGATGAGTGGCGACCAGTCGATGCCGCCGGTCGGCGGGAGGACGCGGCGGATCGGCGCCAGGATCGGTTCGGTGGCCTGGTAGACGAACGCGGTCAGGCCGCTGCCACCGCCCAATCCGCCCATCGGGTTCGTCCAGCTCAGCAGGACGCGGGCGAGGATGAGGAGCAGGTAGACGGTGATCAGCAGCTGTACGAAGGTGGCGAGAACGGCCTGCACGTCGCGCAGGATAGCGCGTCAGGCCCGAGGCCCGAAGAGCGCGGTGCCGATGCGGACGAGCGTCGCGCCCTCGGCCGCGGCGGCCTCGGCATCGGCGCTCATGCCCATCGACAGCTCCGGGAGCTCCTGGCCGATGCGCCCGGCGAGCTCGTCGCGCAGCTCGCGCAGCCGCCGGAAGGCCGATCGCGCCTCGTCGTGGCTCGCGCCGAACGGCGCGATCGTCATCAGGCCCACGAGGTGCGCCACGCGCGGCGAGCGGACGCCGGCGACCTCCTGGGGCGCGAGACCGGCCTTCGTCGCCTCGCCGCTGACGTTGACCTCGAGCAGGACCCGCGGGGCGCGACCCTCCTCGTCGGCGATGCGGTCGATGCGCTCGAGCAGCTCGGTCGAGTCGACCGAGTGGATCACCCCGAAGGCACGCACGGCGCGGCGCACCTTGTTCGACTGCAGCCGGCCGACGAGATGCCACTCGGCGTCGGGGACGGCCGCGACCTTCGGCTCGGCCTCCTGCACCCGGTTCTCGCCGAGCCGCTCGATGCCCGCGGCGACCGCGGCGCGCACGACGTCGACCGGATGGGTCTTCGTCACGCCGACGACGCGCAGCCGCATCGGATCGTGGCCATGCCGGGCCGCGACCTCGCGCAGGCGCTCGAGCAGCCGCGCATGGCGTTCGCGGAGAGCCGCCACGAACGCATCCGAGGGTTCCATGCGCCGCAGGATGCCACGCGGAGGATCGAGGGCCACGTCGAGGCCCGGGGCCGAGGAGACGGGACGCGGGCGAAACGCCCGCATCGGTCAGTCGTTCTTGCGGCGCAGGAAGGACGGGATGTCGAGGTCGGTCTCGCCGTAGGACGGCCGATCGAGGCTGGCCGGCCGGACCGGGAGCGGCTGCCGCTCGGCGGGCCGGATCTCGGTCGGCGTCGCCTCGCGCTCCGAGGGCCGCGCGAACGGCGACTCGTCGCCCATCTGGTCCTCGAGCGCCTGGCGCTGCTCGCGATCGCGCTCGATCTCGGCCAGGATCTCGCGGCTGCGCTCGTCGAGCGACTGCTCGACGCCGCCGGCCGACTCCGCGCCGTATCGGTTCTGCTGCTTCGGCTTGCGCGTCGCGTCGAAGCCGGTGGCGATGACGGTGACCTTCACCTCGTCGCGCATGCGGTCGTCGATCACGGTGCCGAAGATGATGTTCGCCTCGGCATCGGCCGCCTCGCGGATCACCTCGGCCGCCTCGTTCACCTCGAACAGGCCGAGGTCGCTGCCGCCGGTGACGTTGAACAGGATGCCGCGGGCGCCGGTGATGTTCACCTCGAGCAGCGGGCTCATGACCGCCGCGCGGGCCGCCTCGACCGCCCGGTTCTCGCCGGTGCCGATGCCGATGCCCATCATCGAGCTGCCGGCGTCGCGCATGATCGTCTTCACGTCGGCGAAGTCGAGGTTGATGAGGCCGGGGACGGTGATGAGGTCGCTGATGCCCTGGACGCCCTGCCGCAGGACGTCGTCCACGACGCGGAACGCGTCGACGATCGAGGTCTTCTTGTCGACGACCTCGCGCAGCCGGTCGTTCGGGATCGTGATGAGCGTGTCGACCTTCTCCTTGAGGAGCTCGGTGTACTGCTCCGCCACGAGCTTGCGCCGCATGCCCTCGAAGCTGAACGGCTTCGTCACCACGCCGACGGTGAGCGCGCCGAGGTCCTTCGCGATCTCGGCGATGACCGGAGCCGCCCCCGAGCCGGTGCCGCCGCCCATGCCGGCCGTGATGAAGATCATGTCGGCGTCCTTGAGGGCCTCGTAGATCTTCTCCGAGTCCTCCTCGGCCGCGCGCTGTCCGACCGACGGGTCGGCGCCCGCCCCGAGGCCGCGCGTCATCTTGTCGCCGACGCGGATCTTGTGCGGCGCGTCGCTCTGGAGCAGCGCCTGGGCATCGGTGTTCACGCTGATGAACTCGACGCCCATCATCTCGGCGCGAATCATCCGGTTGACGGCATTGCTGCCGCCACCGCCGACGCCGATGACCTTGATGAGCGCGAAGTTCTCGGAGTCAGATCGGAGCGGCATCTCGAGTGATCCTCTGCGCGGCAGTGTGGTGGCTGGAGCTGGACGGGCGACCTTCGGCGGCTTGGCCGATTCTACCGATCCGCGTATGACGACGTACGACGTTTTCCACAATCCGTCCCCGACTTATCCACAGGCCGGACGCTGCCGGTGGACGATCCCCACCCCTGTCCACCGTCGTCAGCCGGGGAACAGGTTGCGGATCCATTCGCCGACCCGCGAGAGCGGGTTGACGCCGTTGGCGCCGTAGCCGATGGGCTCGTCGCCGATGTGGTGGGCGCCCCACAGCAGCAGGCCGATCGAGGTCGAGAACGCGGCGTTGCCGATCTGGTCCATGAGCCCGCCGACGCCCTGCGGTGAGCCGATGCGGACCGGCATCTCGAGCGCCTCGCGCGCCAGCGCATCGGCCCCGGCGAGGCGAGCGCAGCCGCCGGTGAGCACGGCCCCGGCCGGGAGCATGCCGGCGTGGCCCGAGCGCTTCACCTCCTCGCGGATGAGGCTGTAGATCTCGCTCATCCGGGCCTCGATGATCTCGCACAGCTTGCGGCGCTGGATCGTCTGGCCACCGGCCTCGCCGAGGACGGCGATGTTCAGCAGCTCTTCCGGCTCGACCTCGGCGATGTTCGCCGTGCCGTGCTTGATCTTGATCTCCTCGGCCAGGTTGAGGCTCGTGCGCAGCCCGATGGCGACGTCGTTCGTGACGTTGATGCCGCCCACCGGCAGGACGGCGGTGTGGTAGACGGCGCCGTCGACGAAGATGGCGAGGTCGGTCGTCCCGCCGCCGATGTCGACCACGAGCACCCCGAGCTCCTTCTCGGTGTCGGTCAGCGTCGCCTCCGCCGCGGCCAGCGAGCTGATGACCATCTCGTCGATCTGGACGCCGGCGCTGGTGACGCACTTCGACAGGTTCTGCACCGATGTCGCGGCGCCGGCCACGATGTGGGTCTCGACCTCGAGCCGCACGGCGCTCATGCCGAGCGGGTCCTTGATCCCCTCCTGGCCGTCGACGATGTAGCCGCGCGGCACGACGTGGAGGATCTCGCGGTTCGACGGCACCTGCACCGCGCGGGCCGCGTCGGTGGCGCGCGCCACGTCCTCGCGGCTGACCTCGCGCTTGTGCCCCGACACCGCCACCACGCCGCGCGAGTTCTGGGAGCTGATGTGCGATCCGCCGACCGCGACGAAGGCGGAGCTGATCTTGTAGCCCGACAGCCGCTCGGCCTTCTCGACGGACGAGGCGATCGAGTTCACGGTCTGGTCGATGTTCGCGACCATCCCCTTCTTCATGCCAACCGACGGGGCGATGCCGTAGCCGATGACGTTGACGTCACCGGACCGGCCCACCTCGCCGATGAGGGTCGTGACCTTCGTCGTGCCCGCGTCGATGCCGACGAGGACCGCTTCGCGTTCCAAGCTACCTCCTGCTCATGGCGCGCCCCGATGCGCCCACGGTGCCGTTCGAGCCTACAGGAAGTGACGTCGAATCAGCGCGACGTTCTGGAAGATGCGCAGGCCGAAGGCGAAGAGGGCGACGAGGTAGAGATCGATGCCCAGGCGGTCGCCGACGAACGTCAGCGCCACCGCCACGAGCGTGTTGGTGACGAATCCGGAGAGAAAGATCCGGTTGTCGTAGTGGGCGTCCAGCTCGGCCCGGATGGCGCCGAGCACCGAGTCGAGGCCGGCCAGGATCGCGACTGCCGAGTAGCGCGCCAGGTCCGGGCTGATGTTGACGTTGAGCACCAGGCCGAGCGCGATGCCGAGCGCCAGGCCGACGAGCGGGAGCCACATGCGGGGACGACTCCGTGCGTGAGGCGGGGCGGTTGGCTGGCTGCGCCGCGCAGCGTCGGTCAGCCCTTGGCACGGAAATATACCCTTCCCGGATTCCGGACATCCACCCATCCGATGTTCGTCTCCGGGCGCTCGGCGAACAGCGTCCGAACGGCTGCGACCTGCCGCTCGAGGCGCGCCGCCACGTCCGCGGCCGTCTCGTTCGGGTCGATGCCGTAGACCCCCAGCGCGACCTCCCAGCCGAGCTCGCCGGAGACCAGCCGGAAGCCGTACTCGTCGTCGAGCCTGACCCGCAGCCGCGTGGCGACCGAGCCCATGGCCACCGGGTCGACGGCCAGGATCCGATGTGCCGCCTCGAGCAGCGGCCCGGGGATCCGGTCCCCGACCAGGAGCCGCCGGCCGGCGAAGCGGTCGTCGACGATATGGGGCACGCCGGCCAGCGCGTCGTCGAGCGCGCCGGTCGCCGTCTCGGCGAACAGCGTCCCGTCCCGCGCGCCGAGGAACCGGCCGCGGCGCGTGTCCCACACGAAGGCGACGTCCGGCTCGGTGATCGTGGCGCGGACGCGGCCGGCGAGGTCGGCCTCGACGCGGGCGGTCTCCACCGACGGCAGCGCCTCGAGCGACGCCGCCAGCGCGCCGGTGTCGACGGCGAGGACGCTCGTCCCGACCTGCGCCTCGAGGACGGCGGCGACGTCGGCCTCCTGCGTGCGCGCTCCCCCGCTCCATTCGACGCTCGCCACGCGGAACCACGGCCCGTTGAGCGCGGCCACGATGCCGGCCACCACGGCCGCGGCGCCCAGGACGGCGAGCGCCCGACGGATCGACGGCATGCGCTTCGCGATGCGCTGCCGGAGCGGCACTCCCGGGCGTCGGGCCTGGCGACCGCCGCCGAGCGGGCTCCGGCGCGCGGCCGGCCGGCTCGACCGGCTGGCCTTCGGCTTCGGCGTGCGGCGCGGGCGCGGCATCGGCTTGAGCTTCATCGGCTCAGCGCTCCCGTTCCAGCGCGAGCTCGATGAGCCGCGCCACGAGATCGGAGAACGACAGCCCGGCCAGCTCGGCCTGCTTGGGGTACATGCTCGTGGCCGTGAACCCCGGCAGCGTGTTCATCTCGCTCAGGTAGGCGTGGTCGGGCGTGACGAGGAAGTCCACCCGCGCGAGCCCGGCGGCGTCGACGGCGCGATAGGCGGCCAGCGACAGCTCCTTGAGGCGAGCGGCGAGGTCGGGATCGACGTCGGCGCGCGGCTCGACGCTGGCCAGGCCCTCGACGTACTTCGCCTCGTAGTCGTAGAACTCGTGGCTCGAGCGGACCTCGCCCGGCTCGAACACGATCGGGTCGTCGTTGCCGAGCACCCCGCACTCGAGCTCGCGGGCGTGCTCGAGGTAGGTCTCGACGATGACCTTCGTGTCGTGGCGGAACGCCTCGTCCAGCGCGGCCGGCAGCTCGTCGAGGTCGTGGACGATGCTCATCCCCACGCTGCTCCCCAGCCGCGCGGGCTTCACCACCGATCGCTCGCCGATGAGCTCGGCCACGGCGCGCACGGCGTGCTCCGGCTCGCGCTGCCAGGCGCTCCGGCGGAACCAGGTCGAGTCGCACACCGGCAGCTCGTGGCCGCGCATGAGGTCCTTGAACACGACCTTGTCCATGGCCACGGCGCTGGCCAGGACGCCGGCCCCGGTGTACGGGATGCCCGCCAGCTCGAGGAAGCCCTGGAGCGTGCCGTCCTCTCCGTACGGGCCGTGGACGGCGAGGAACGCGACGTCGATGCCCTCGGCCAGGGAGCGGACCGCGGCCCGGGCCGCCAGGGCGTGATCGTCGATCGCCGGATCGCGCGGCGCGATCTCGCCGCTGCGCAGGCGCGCGACCTCCTCGGCCGGGGTGGCGGCGCCGAGCAGCCCGGCGAGGCGCTGGTCGGGCCCGAGCTCCGGCGCCGGGCCGGACGGCAGGAGCCAGCGTCCGGCGCGATCGATATGGACGAGGTACGGCTCGAAGCGATCCCGGTCGATGGCGCGCAGGACCGACTCGGCCGAGGCGATGCTCACCTCGTGCTCCTCGGACCGGCCGCCGGCGATGACGCCGACGCGCAGCCGCCCGCTCACGCCGCGTCCTCCGCCGCCGGCCAGTCGCCGACGAACTCGATCTCGTACCGGAGCTCGACGCCGAACCGCTCGGCGACGACGGCGCGGACATGGTCGCCGAGCCGCCGGACGTCGGCGGCGCGACCCCGGCCGCGGTCGGTGACAATGAAGTTCGCGTGCAGGGTGCTGACCTGCGCCGTGCCGATGCGGTGGCCCTTCAGGCCGGCGGCCTCGACGAGCCGGCCGGCGTGGTCGCCGGGTGGGTTGCGGAATACCGAGCCGGCGTTCTGGTCGGCCAGCGGCTGCGTCGCGCGCCGCCGCGCCTGGTGCGCGTCGATCTCGGCGCCGATCGCGTCGGGGTCGCCGGGCTCGAGCTCGAGCGTCGCGGCCAGGACGATCTCCGGCGAGTGCTTGAAGCGCGAGTCGCGGTAGCCGAAGGCGCACTCGTCGTTCGTCAGGGTCCGGCGCGACCCGTCGCGCGGGTCGTAGATCTCGACCTCGCGCACGACGCCCGCCATGTCGCCACCGTGGGCGCCGGCGTTGGCCCAGGCCGCGCCGCCGACCGATCCCGGGATGCTGATGCCCCACGCGAAGCCGGCGAGCCCCTCGCGGGCGCAGCGCTTGGCGAGGCCGGTCATCGAGGTGCCGGCCTCGGCCCGGACGCGCGTTCCGTCGACCTCGACGCCGTCGGCGCGGACGCGGATGACGAGGCCGCGGATGCCGGCATCGGCGACGACGAGGTCCGACCCCTTGCCGAGCAGGAAGACCGGCACGCCGGCCTCGTCCGCCGCCCGGTGGAGCGCCACGAGCTCGTCGGTCGACTCGGCCACGGCCAGCCGATCCGCCGGCCCGCCGACGCGGAGCGTGGTGAACGGCGCGAGCGGCGCGTCGCGCTCGAGGGTGATGCCCGCGGCGGCGGCGGCCGCATCGAGCAGCTCGAGCCGGTCCGGCGTGACGGCGGCTGCGGCGGTCATACGGAGGCCCTCCTGGCACGCTGCTCGGCGAGGGCCACCAGCTCCTGGGCCAGGGCGCGGGCCGCGTCGGGCCGGCCGAGGCGGCGCGCGGCCTCGGCGATGGCCGCCCGGCGCGCGTCGTCGCGGAGCGCCGCCGTCTCGGCCACGAGCCGGTCGGCGGTGAGCTCGTCGTCCTCGAGCATGACGGCCGCGCCCTCGTCGGCGAGATAGCGGGCGTTGTAGCGCTGGTGCGCGCCGGCGTACGGGTACGGGACGAGGATCGAGGCCACGCCCACGGCGGCGACCTCGGCGCAGGTCGAGGACCCGGCGCGGCCGACGACGAGGTCGGCGGCGACGAGCGCATCGGCCATGCGATCGGTCAGGAACGGCTCGGCGGTGTACCGGGCGCGGAGCGCGTCCGGCAGCGCCTCCCGGGCGGCGCCGGCGGCGGCCATCCCCGCCTCCCCGGCGACGTGGAGCACGTGCCAGTCCCCGAGCAGGCGCGGCAGCGCCTCGAGGACCGCGGCGTTGAGGCGGGTCACGGCCTGCGAGCCCCCGAAGACGAGGAGCATGCGGTCGTCCGGATCGAGGCCGAACGCGTGGCGCGCCGCGGCGCGGTCGATCCCGGCGAACGAGCGGATTGGCGTGCCGGAGACGAAGGCGTTGTCGCCGAACGCGGCGAGCGTCGGAGGGAAGGAGACGGCGACGCGCGTCGCGTATCGGCCGATCGCCCGCGTCGCCCGGCCGGGCTGGACGTTGCCCTCCCACACCAGGGTCGGGATGCCGCGCGCCCGGGCGGCGAGGACGAGCGGCAGCGCGAGGTAGCCACCGGTCGTGAACAGCGCCGCCGGCCCGATGCGGCCGAGGAGCCACCACGCCTGGGGCACCGATGCCGCGAGGCGGACGGGGTCGAGCACGGTGTGGACCGAGGGGCCCGCCGAGCGCAGCGAGCGCACGACGAGCTCGTGGTAGCGCATGACGTCGCGCAGCGGGTGGCTGGCGACGAGGCGGCGTTCGAAGCCGCGCACGCCGCCGATGTAGTCCAGCTCATCGTCGGGCCGGACGTCGCGCAGGGCGCGTGCGACGGCCAGCGCGGGGTAGATGTGCCCGCCGGTCCCGCCGCCCGATACCGAAAACCGCATCGCGCAGTGATCCTGTCTGGGTGGTCTCGCGGCTGATCGAGAGCAGGATCCCGATGGCCGCGAGGTTGATGGTGAGCGCCGAGCCGCCGGCGCTGATGAACGGCAGCGGGATGCCGGTGACCGGCATGAGCGCCGTGACGACCATGATGTTCACGAAGGCCTGGGCCAGCAGCCAGGTGGTGATCCCGCACGCCACGAGGCCGCTGAACGTGTCCGGCGCGGTGATCGCGATCCGGTAGCCCTGGTAGGCGAGGACGACGAACAGCGCGACGACGGTCAGCGTCCCGACCAGGCCCCACTCCTCGCCGATGATGGCGAAGATGAAGTCGGTCGACGGCGCCGGCAGGTAGAGGAACTTCTGGCGGCTCTCGCCGAGGCCGAGGCCGGTGATCCCGCCCAGCCCGAGGGCGAGGAGCGCCTGGACGGTGTTGTAGCCCGAGCGCAGCGGATCGGCGAACGGGTCGAGGAACGTCTGGACGCGCTGGAGCTGGTAGCCCGAGGCGGTGACCATGACCGTGGCGGCCGCCAGGACGCCGCCGACGATGGCCGACAGGTAGAGCAGGTTCGCGCCGGCCATGAAGAAGATGCTGCCGGCGATGATGACGTAGATGCCCGACGTCCCGAGGTCCGGCTCGAGGGCGATGAGGAAGAACGCCGGCGCGACGAGCAGGCAGAACGGCACGAGCCCGTTCCAGAACGTGCGTGCCTCGCGACCGCGGCGGTCGAGCCAGTGGGCGAGGTAGAGCACGATGGCGAGCTTCGCGAACTCGGCCGGCTGGAGCGATCCGAAGCCTGGGATGACGATCCAGCGCCGCGACCCGTTGATCTCCGAGCCGATGCCGGGGATGAGGACCGCCACGAGCAGCGCGAGCGTCACGATATAGAACGGGATGGCGAGGTAGCGCAGGAAGCGGAAGTCGATCCGGCTCGTGACGAACAGCGCGCCCAGGCCGATGCCGGCCCACACCAGCTGCTCGAGCCCCTGCGCCGCCGGATCGCTGGCGCTGAAGTACGAGCGCACGCTCGAGGCCGAGTAGACCATGACGATGCCGATCGCCGTGAGCGCCAGCACGGCGAGCAGGAGCGCGTAGGCCGGCTCGTGCCGCTCGCGCCGGACGCCGCTGCGGGCCGTGCCACGGCGCGAGGTGGCGGTGGCGACCGCCACGGCGGCGCTCACGACCCACCTCCGGCGAGGGTAGCCAGGGCCGCGCGGCGGAACGCCTCGCCGCGTGCGGCGTAGTCCTCGAACATGTCGAAGCTCGCCGCGGCCGGGGCGAGGATGACGACGTCCCCCGGCTCGGCATGCCGGGCCGCGGCCGCGACCGCCTCGTCCATCGAGGCCGCCCGCACGACCGGCACGCGCCCGTCGATCAGCCGCTCGAGCTCGTCGCCCGTCTCGCCGATGAGGACCGCCGCGCGGCATCGGTCGGCGATGGCATCGGCGAAGCGGGCGTAGTCCAGGCCCTTGTCCTTGCCCCCGGCGATGAGGACGATCGGCGCGTCGAAGGCCTCCAGGGAGGCGACGGCCGCGACCGGGATCGTGGCCTGCGAGTCGTTCACCCAGCGCACGCCGTCGCGCTCGGCGACGAGCTCGAGCCGATGCGGCACGCCGCGGAAGCCGCGGATCGCCTCGGCGATGGCGGCCGGAGCGACGCCGGCGAGCGATGCCCCGAGCGCGGCGCCCACGACGTTGGCGAGCATGTGGCGGCCTGGGAGCGGCACCTCGTCGGTGCGCAGGAGCCGCTCCCCCGCCACGGTGACCCAGCCGCCGGCGGCATGGGCCTCGCGGGACGAATCGTCGAGGCCGTACCAGCGCAGGTCGCCGGGGACGGCGAGCGCGTGCCCGAGCTCGACGCAGCCGGGGTCGTCGGCGTTGAGGACGACCCGCCCGCCGCCCGCGACGGTGAGCGCGGCGAGGCGCGCCTTCACGGCCCGGTACGCCTCGACCGTCCCGTGCCGGTCGAGGTGGTCGGCGCCGACGTTGGTGTAGACGGCGACGTCGGCCCCGCGGTCGATCGTCGGCAGCTGGAGCTCGGACAGCTCGAGGACCGCCCAGTCGTCGGGGCTGAGCGCCAGCGATCGCTCGATGAGCGGCGTCCCGATGTTCCCGCCCAGCACGTGCGGCACGCCGCCGGCCTCGAGCATCGCGGCAAGCAGCGAGGCGGTCGTCGTCTTGCCCTTCGTGCCGGTCACGGCCAGCACGCGGGCGGCGGTGAGGCGCAGGAACAGCCCGACCTCGCTAACGATCTCGGCACCGCGATCCTCGGCGGCGGCGAGCGCCTCGCGCAGCCACGGGTCGGTCGTCGGGACGCGGGGCGAGACCGACGGCGAGGTGACGAGCAGGTCGGCCGCGGCGATCCGCGCCAGCGCGTCGGCCTCCGACACGCCGAGCGCCAGCTCGACCGGTCGTCCGCCGAGGGCGGCGACCGCATCGGCCAGTTCGTCGGCAGAGCGTCTGTCGTACGCGGTCACCGAGGCGCCGGCATCGGCCAGGAAGCGGCTGGCGGCGACGCCGGACCGGGCGAGCCCGAGCACGACCGCGGTGCGGCCGCGGAGGTCGTCGGCGGAGCGGACGGGCCGCATCGGCGTGGCCATCATGGGACGTTCTGGAGGGCTTCGAGGCCGGTGAGGAAGACGCTGACGCCGAGCAGCCCGGCCAGGGCGGCGACGATCCAGAAGCGCAGCGTGATCTTCTCCTCGGCCCAGCCGAGGAGCTCGAAGTGGTGGTGGAGCGGCGCGATGCGGAAGATCCGCCGGCCCCACAGCCGGTACGAGAGCACCTGGAGGACGACGCTCATGATCACCGCGAACGGCACGATGCCGACGATCGCCAGCAGCGGCAGCTGGCCGTTCACCGTGGCCACCACGGCAAGCGTGGCGCCGAGGCTGAGCGCCCCCGAGTCGCCCATGAAGATCTGCGCCGGGTGGACGTTGAACCACAGGAAGCCCATGAGCGCGCCGATGACGAGGGCGCAGAACACGGCAAGCTCCGGATGCGGGTCCTTGACGTCCGGCACGGCCACGAGGCTGATGAGCAGGTAGGCGACGAAGCCGAAGATGAGCACCCCGCCGGCGAGCCCGTCGAGGCCATCGGTCAGGTTGACCGCGTTGCTCGTGCCGACGATGACGAAGGCGATGAAGCCGATGAGGACCGGCGCCGCGACCTCGAACTGGCCGACGTACGGCACGTTCAGGCCGGTCAGGTCGAAGTGCCGCCAGATGTAGAACGCGGCGAGGATGGCGACCGCGGTCTGCCACACGAGCTTCCAGCGGCCCCGCATGCCGATGCCGCTGCGCACGTTGACGAAGTCGTCGATCGCCCCGAGGATGCCGACGCCGAGGAGCGTGAGCATCGGCGTCAGGGTGGCCGCGTCCTCGATGCGCAGCGCCATGGCCAGGAACAGGACGACCCCGACCATGAGCATGCCGCCCATCGTCGGCGTGCCCGCCTTGCCGTAGTGGCCCTCCGGCCCCTCGACCCGGATCTGCTTCCCGTAGCCGAGGCGCTGGAGGAGGCTGATGTAGATCGGCGCCAGGAGCACCATGCCGATGAAGGCGAGGAGCAGCGCCACGACGATCTGGATCAGGGCCATCAGCGCGGCTCCACGATGCGGTCGACGGTGCGATCGAGCTCGACGCCGCGCGAGCCCTTGACGAGCACGAGGTCGGACCGGCCCGGCGCGAGGTCGCGCTCGAGGACGTCGGCCGCCGCCTCGGCGTCGTCGGCCTCGAGCACCGTCCCGAGCCCCGCCGTGCGCGCCGCGTCGGCGATCCAGCGGCCGCGGGGACCGACCGCCACGAGGGCGTCGACCATGCCCGCGGCCGTGGCGCCGATCTCGCGGTGCAGTGCTTCCTCCTCCGGGCCGAGCTCGAGCATGTCGCCGAGGACGGCGATCCGGCGCCCGCCGGCCGCGACCGGCGTCTCACCGAGGAACGCGAGGGCGGCGGCCACGCTGACCGGCGAGGCGTTGTACGTGTCGTCCACGACGGTCGCGCCCGAGCTGCCGGCGCGGACCTCCATGCGATGCGGGGCCCGGCTCCCCCGCTCGAGCGCCGCGGCGACCTCGTCGGACGGCACGCCGAGGCGGTCCGCGACGATCGTCGCGGCCAGCGCGTGCGGGACGAGATGCCGGCCCGGCGTGCCGCTGCGCAGCCGTCGCTCGCCCCACGGCGCGTGGAGCGTGAACTCGGTGCCGGCGAGGCCGCGCGAGGCGATGTCGGAGGCACGGACGTCGGCGACCGGCGAGAGGCCGAAGGTGCGAACCTCGGCGGCGGTGACGTCGCGCATCGCGGCCACGCGCGGGTCGTCGGCGTTGAGCACCGCCAGCCCGTCCGGCGGCAGCGCCATCGGCAGCTCCGCCTTGGCCCGGGCGATGCGCTCGATGCTCCCCGCCCGCTCGAGGTGGGTCGGGTGCACGGCGAGCACGACGCCGATCTCCGGCTCGGCGATCTCCGCCAGGCGGGCGATCTCCCCGATGGTGTACATGCTCATCTCGAGGACGGCCACCTCGTGCGCGGGCTCGAGGCGCAGCAGGGTCATCGGCAGGCCGGTCTCGGAGTTCAGGTTGCCCTCGTTGCGGAGCGTGGTGAACGCGCGGGCCACGACGTCGGCGACGATCTCCTTCGCCACCGTCTTGCCGGTCGAGCCGGTGATGCCGACGACCCGGACGGCGTGCCGGCGGCGCCACCACGCGGCGAGCTCCTGGAGCGCGACGAGCGTGTCGGGCACCTCGACGACGGCCACGTCGCTGCCGGCGGGCCGCTCGACGGGCCGCTCGACCGGCCGCTCGACGGGCCGCGAGACGAGGGCGGCGACGGCGCCGGCCGCGACGGCATCGGCGAGGAAGGCATGGCCGTCCGTCCGCTCACCGGGGAGGGCGACGAAGAGGGAGCCGGGAGTCACCCGGCGGGAGTCGACCGATGCCCCGGCGAACGTCGTCACGCTCGTGGTGGCCTGCAGACGTCCTCCGGTCACGGCCAGGAGGTCGTCGATGCGAATGGTCGGTGGCACGCTGACCAGGCTGCGGGGTCCGGCGGAGTCTAGCAGCCTCATGGTCGGGCGACCGGCTCCCCTGGCCGATCCGGCGGGATGGCGAGGTAGGACAGCACCTGCGGCATGAGACGCGCGTAGACCGTCTCCGGTCGCTCGGCCATCTGGTAGCGGCCCCACACCGCCGGCCGGTGGAGGAGGATGAGGGTCACGAGCTTCGTGTCGCCCTCGGGCTGGATGCCGATGAAGCTCGAGTCGACCCAGCCGTCGATATAGCGCCACTGCTCGACCGTCTCGCCGTCGGCGTTCGTGACCTGCACCGGCCCGGCGATCTGCGCCGTGCCCGTCTTGCCCGCCACGGTGTAGCCCGGGATCGACGCGCCGCTGGCGATGCCGTCGTCGATCGCGTTGGTCAGGAGGTCGATCATCGTCTCGGCGGTCTCGGGCTGCATGATCCGCTCCGCGGGCGGATGCTCGGCGGCGTGCTCGGTGCCGTCCGGATCGGTCCAGCCGGCGATGACGTGCGGCTGGACGAGGAGGCCGCCGTTCGCGAACGCGGCGTAGCCCGCGGCGAGCTGGACGGCGGTGACGCTCAGGCCCTGCCCGAACGCGTTCTGCGCGGCGGTCAGCTCGCCCGAGGCGTTCGGCCCGTTCGGGTCCCAGACGACGCCCGAGGCCTCGGCGGCGAGCTCGATGCCGGTCGGGCTGCCGAACCCGTAGCGCAGGAAGGCCTGGTGCAGCTCGGTCGAGCCGAGCTCGAGGCCGATCTTCGCGGCGCCGACGTTGTTCGACAGCGCAAGGACGTCGGCGGCGGTGATCTCGCCGTGGCCGGACGGCCAGGTGTAGCGGTCGGCGTTCTGGATCCGCGCGCCGCGGAGCTGGAGGTTGTTGTCGTCGACCACGGTGTCGGTGGTCGTGAACGCGCCCGCGTCGAGCGCCGCGGCGATGGTGAACGCCTTCATCACCGATCCGGGCTCGTACTGGCGGGCGACGGCCGGGTTGGCGAACAGCTCGCCATCGGTCGTCGCGAACTGGTTCGCGTCGTACGACGGGTAGCTCGCCATGGCCAGGACCGCCCCGGTCTCGGCGTTGAGGATGAGGCCGGTCACGCCGACCGCGTTGTTCTTGCGGAACGTCTGCCACATCTCCTGCTCGAGGAGATGCTGGATGCCGGCGTCGATCGTCAGCCGCAGGTCGGCGCCGTCGACCGGCTCGCGGATGACCGACGCCGAGTCGGCGATCTGCCGGCCGATGACGTCCTCCTGCGCCGACACGGCGCCCGGCCGGCCCGCCAGCAGCGCGTCCTCGCGCTGCTCGACGCCGTACCGGCCGGTCCCGGTGAGATCGACGAAGCCGATGAGCTGGGCGGCCATGGTCGTGCCGTCGGCCACGCCGGTGATCGGGTACACCCGCTTCGTCTCGGGCAGCATGCCGATGCCGCGCAGGTCGAGGGCGCGGATGCGCTCGGCCGCGTCGTTCGAGACGCGCCGCTTGATCCAGGCCCAGGCCACGTCGCTGTCGAGCCGATCGCGCAGCTCGGCGACCGGCATGTCGAGGACCGGCGCCAGGAGGCGCGCGGTCTCGGCGGGTTCCTCGATGAGGGGCGGCGTCGCGAACACCGACTGCAGCTCGACCGACGTTGCGAGCAGCTCGCCGTTCACGTCGTGGATCTCGCCACGCTCGGCGGGCAGCTCCTCGTTCTGCGCGAGCTGGTGGAGGGCCATCTCGGCGAGCCACGGCTGCTGGACGACCTGCCACCACACCAACCGGGCACCGATCGCCGTCGCCGCGAATGCGACGAGGATCAGGAGGACCAGGGCGCGGGCACGGCTGTCGGTCCTTGCGAGCATGTGGTTTCGACTCCTACGGACGGCCTCCTCAGGCCGCGGGGTGCTGGGTCAATCGGCTGGTTCGTCCTGGCGTGGCGCGTACGTGATCGCCTCGGCCGGCAAGGGCACCAGGTCGAGGTCGTTCCGGGCGCGCTTCGTGATCTCCGCCGGCGAGCGCGCCTCGCCGATGGACCACATGAGCTGCTGCTGCTCGGCGCGCGCCTCGGCGAGCCGCGCCTCGAGCGCGTCGATCTCGTAGCCTCGGGCGGCCACCCCCGTCGACTGCGAGAGGTAGAAGAACGCGAGCGCGGCCGCCATGACGATGGCCACGAGGTACGGACGCACCTCGATCCGCCGCGCGATGCGGCGCACACCGCCGCGGCGCGCGCCGGACGCGGTCTGCGGCCGTCGCCGCGGACGCGGGCGCGGGCGGGCGCGGCCGGGCAGGAACCACGGCCCGGTCGCCGGTCTCGCGCCGATGATGGCCATCGTGTCCTGCGCCTCGCTCGCTCGAGTCCCGGGCGCCTAGGCCGCCGTCGCCCGGCGGCGCAGCGACGCGCCGAGGCTTGCCGGCGACTCGAAGTCGAGGCTCTCCTCGATCTCGAACGCGGCCACCTGATCGCTCTGCCAGTACGCGTCGTCGCGCACGGCGCGCGTGCGGCGCTCGCGCAGCTCACGCTGGCGCGCGGAGTACATCCGGCGCCGGCTGGCCTGGTGGCGGGATCGACCCTTGCTCATGCCTGACCCTCCTCCGTGGGTGTCCGAACCTGGGCGAGCTTCTGGGCGACGCGCAGCTTCGCGCTGCGCGCCCGGCGGTTCCGCCGGACCTCGTCGGGGCCCGGGGTGATGACGCCCTTCGTGACCGCGCGCAGCTGAGCGCGGTGGCCGCAGGTGCACACCGGCGGCATGGGATCCTCGATGCAGTCCCGGCTCTCGCGGGCGATGAACCGCTTGACGATCCGGTCCTCGAGGCTGTGGTAGCTGATGACGGCGAGGCGGCCGCCGGGGCGCAGCGCGGCGAGCGCGCCGGCCAGCCCGGCCGAGAGCACCTCGACCTCGCGGTTGACGGCGATGCGAAGCGCCTGGAACGTGCGCGTGGCCGGATGGATGCGGCCGGCATCGGCGCCGCCCGGGCGCGACGGCGCGACCGATGCGACGAGCGCGGCGAGCTCGGCCGACGTCATGCGCCGACCCTCCTCACGCGCCGCCACGATCGCCTTCGCGATGCGGCCAGCACGGCGTTCTTCACCAAACGTCGCGAGGATTCCGGCGAGCTCTCGCTCCGATGAGCGCTCGATGAGCTCGACGGCCGAAATACCACTCGTTTCATCGAATCTCATGTCCGGCGGCGCATCGGCCGCGAAGCTGAAGCCACGGGATGGATCGGCCAGCTGGTAGCTGCTGAGGCCGAGGTCGAAGAGGGCTGCGTCGAGGGGCGCCAGGCCGGACTCGATCGCCACGTCGTAGATCGACTCGAAGTTCGCCTGGCGCAGGACGACCCGGTCGCCGAAGCGCGCGAGCCGGCGTGCTGCCTCCGAGATGGCCGCCTGATCGGCGTCGATGCCGAGCAGGCGACCATCCGGAGACGTGGCTTCCAGGATCCGCTCGGCGTGCCCACCGCCGCCGACCGTGCAATCCGCCACGGAGCTGCCAGGACCGATGGCCAGCAAGGCAATGACCTCGTCGACCAGGACCGGCAGGTGCCCTTCTCCCATGTGACGCTGCACCTTTCGTTGTCGGCGGCGGGCCGATCGGCCCGGAAGCGCATGAATGGCCCGGGCACCGTCAGATGCCCAGGTCGGCGAGGTGCTCGGCGAGCGCCTCCGGCTGCTCCTCGATCTGCGACCGGTACGGTTGCCACCGTGCCGGCGACCAGATCTCGAGCCGGTTCAGCGCGCCGACCACGACCGCCTCGCCAGCAGTCAGGTCGGCGTACTCGCGCAGGTAGCTCGGGACGAGGACGCGCCCCTGCCGGTCGAGCTCCACCTCGACCGCCCCCGAGCTCATGAAGCGGCCGAACTGTCGCGCGGCCGCGTTCGTCGTCGGCAGGGACTGGATCCGCGCCGCCAGCTCGTCCCAGGTGTCGGCGGGAAAGATCGCCACGCACCCGTCGAGCCAGCGAGCCAGCGTCGCTCCCTGGGCCAGCCGTGCGCGGAAGCGGACCGGGACCGCCACGCGGCCTCGGTCGTCCAGCGCGTGCCGGAACTCCCCGGTGAGGAAGGACGCCCGCTCCATTGTCCCTGTCGTTCACCACTTCTCCCCACATGGCCCCATTTGGAACCACAGGGCGCCACTATACAGGGCAGGCGTCACCCGTCAAGGCTTTTTCCGCAGGTCGGGATGGGCGGGCGCGCATCCGATGGTCCTGGTACGCGGCGGGCGGACGCATCGGCTCATCCCCACGCGCAGGCGCAGCGGGGCCGATGAAGACGGGGTCGTGGGCCGCCACCCGAGCGGGCGGCCTTTGGGGGGCGGCGGAGGGGGCGGTTGGGGCGCGGCCGCCGGCGGAGGGGGCGGTTGGGGTGCGGGCGCCGGCGGAGGGGGGGGTTAGGGCGCGGGCGCCGGCGTGGCGGTGGGAAGGACCGTCAGCTCGTCCTGCTCGAGGTACTGCGAGCGCCGCTCGCCCGACGTCGAGCGGAAGACGGCGCGGATCCGGAAGTCGCCCGAGTCGGGATAGCGATACGCCCAGCCGCTCAGGCCGCCCTCCTGGGTCACCCAGTACACCTCGCCGTCGGCGCCCTCGATGGGCTCGACCCGGGCGAACGAGAACCCCTCGAACGACGGCTCCCGGGTGTCGTCGACGTTGCCGGACCCGTCGAAGCTGAAGACGACGTACTGGCCGGGCGCGACCGACACCTCGTAGAAGGCGAACCTGTCGCCGAGGGTGGGGGTCGGCTCGGGGGTCGGCGAGGCCGGTCCGCTGGTGGCGGCCGATGGGCTCGGCTCGAGCGACGGCTCGGCGCTGGCGGGGGCGCTCGGAACGACCGATGGGCTCTCGGAAGCGGCCACGGACGGCGCCAGGCTCGGCTCCGGCGTGGGGGACGCGTTGGCGACCGGCGCGAGACCGCCCATGAGCGCCCAGGCTCCGACGCCGCCGGCGACGAGGAGCAGGAGGAGCAGGGCGACGAGGATCGGGGCGCCACGCCGACGTCGCTGCGCGGGAGCCGGCGGTGGCGGTGGCGGGGCCTCCTCGGCCATCGGCCGCGGACGGCGGAGCGCCTCGAGCTCCTCGGTCGGGATGACGAGTACACCGCGCAGGTAGCGCGGGCAGTTGCCGTAGCCGCGCTCCTGGCAGACCCGGGTCTGCTGCTCGGCGGACAGCGGCGCCGGGTCGCCGAAGGCGAAGCAGCGATGGTCCTCGCTGACCCCGTCGACGTAGCCGGTCCGGTCACCCTCGAGGCCGAGGAACGGGCAGATGTGCTCGGGTCGCTCGGCGAGCTTCGCGAAGAGGGCGCGGCGTTCTGCCTCACGCGCCGCCTCCGCGGCGGCCTCCTCCTCCCGTTTCCGGCGTCCGAACACAACCTCTCCTGTGCAGCGCGGAGCAGTCGCGGGGCCCCGCGACGGCGTGAGTCTAACGTGCTCGCCCGCCGCACGGCGATGCGCCCGTCAGCCGTGGAGCGTGGTACGAACGCGCCATTGTTGCGCCGATGCGCAGGACCGTAGTCTGGGTCGGCCGCTGACGAGCGGCATCGCGTACCAAGGCAGGCTCAGGCATGGCGCTCAACCCGATTGACACGGTCGAGGACGGCCGACCGGCAGGACGGACCGGTCGCATCCGCCGCTGCTCGGTGCGCCACGTGAGCATCGTCCCGGGCACACCGCCCAGCGTCGAGGTGACCTGCCTGCTCGGTGGGCTCGACCACCCGCTCCCCCTCGGCTCGATGGACGAGGCACGCCTCATCTGCAACGCGTGCACCGCGCGCTCGGTGTGGCGCGAGGACGAGGATTAGCGGTCAGCTCATCCGCGTGATGTGCGATCACCGCCCCGATCGCGCGACTCGGTACGTCGGCGCGGGCGGTGTCCCCAGAGGCGGCCTGTAAGCCGAGTTCTGTCGTGAGCCGATGCACGCATCGGGCTCACGGACGGCCATCCATCTCTGCGACCTACCCGGGAGCTGAGCAAGCAGCCTGCTGCGGCCGAAGCCGCCTTGCGCTCCCCTATTCGGTCTTGCTCCGGCTAGAGCTTGCCGCGTTTCACTCCGGCTCGGCCCGACCTCATCGGCCGGGGAGCCGGCATCGTCACTGTGGCGCTGGTCCTCACCTCACGGTGGACGGGTGTTACCCGCTAGCCTGCTGTGTGGAGCTCGGACTTTCCTCGGACGCGGCCTTTCGGCCGATGCGCCCGCGGCCGTCCGGCCGCCTCCAGGGTCTCCAACAGTATACCGATTCGAACACCCGTTCGGAATCCCCCTCCCCGTTTCGCCGACCCTAGCCCCACCGGCGCCGCCGCCGCCCGCCGCCCGCCCGCCGCCGCCGGGGCCGCCGCCGCCGCCGATAAATCGCGGGTTTGTCGCCGGACGGGATCTGCTGGGCTACGCCCAGGCGATATATCGGCCGGTGCGTGGCCCGAGAGGCGGCATCGGACGTGTTCAGGCGCTCCCTACGCCGACATATCGAACAGGTGTCGCCCAAAGCCCACCCTCAGGCGTCAAACGACCGATATATCGGCCCACGAGCGATCTGTCCGCCCGCCGCCGATAAATCGCGGGTTTGTCGCCGGACGCGATCTGCAGGGCTACGCCCATGCGATATATCGGCTGGTGCGTGGCCCGAGAGGGGGCATCGGACGTGTTCAGGCGCTCCCCACGCCGAAATATCGAACAGGTGTAGCCCAGGGACCACCCTCGGGCGTCAAACGACCGATATATCGGCCCACGAGCGATCTGTCCGCCCGCCGCCGATAAATCGCGGGTTTGTCGCCGGACGGGACCTGCTGGGCTACGCCCATGCGATATATCGGCTGGTGCGTGGCCAGAGAGGCGGCATCGGACCTGTTCAGGCGCTCCCCACGCCGATAAATCGAACAGGTGTCGCCCAAAGCCCACCCTCAGGCGTCAAACGACCGATATATCGCAGGCGCTCAATGCGAAGGGCGCTCAGTGCGAAGGGCGCTCAGTGCGAAGGGCGCTCATGCCCGGGGACGCGCGAGGTCTGCGGTGCCCCGCCTACTCCAGGCGAGCGCCGCCCAGCCGCCGGCGCTCCGGCGGGCCATCGATGGCGACGTTGCTCAGCCGATCGGCGTCCTTGTTCAGCTCGCGCGGGACGTGGCCGACGGTGTAGCCGTCGAAGCTGCGCAGCATGTCCATCACCGCGGCGTGGATCGGCTTGAGGTCGGGATGCTTCACGCGGTAGATGCCGTTGATCTGGCGCGCGACGAGCTCGGAGTCCATGCGCAGGTCGACGTGCGTGGCGCCGAGCCGGCGCGCCTCCTCGAGCGCGAGGCGGACGGCTGTCCACTCGGCGACGTTGTTCGTGGCCCAGCCCAGCGGCTCGGCGATCTCGGCGACGACCTCACCGGTCGCCACGTCGCGCAGTACGGCGCCGGCGCCGGCGGGACCGGGGTTGCCGCGCGCCGCGCCATCGGTGTGGATGAGGAGCCTCACCGAATGCCGGCCCGGCCGATCTCGTTCGTGACCTCGAGGATGGCCTTCGTGACCTTGATGTCCCGTGGGCAGGCCTCGACGCAGTTGAACGTCGTGCGGCAGCGCCACACGCCGTCGGGGTCGGCCATGATCTGGAGCCGCTCCTCGTGGGCCGTGTCGCGCGTGTCGAATATGAACCGATGCGCGTTCACGATCGCCGCCGGACCGACGTAGGCCTGGTCGTTCCAGAAGATCGGGCAGGCCGTCGTGCAGGCCGCGCACAGGATGCAGCGGCTCGTGTCCTCGTAGCGCTCCCGGTCGGCCGGCGACTGGCGGCGCTCCCGGCCGTCCTCGGGGATCTCGTCGTTGACGAGGAACGGCTTCACGGACCGATACGACTCCCAGAACGGCTCCATGTCGACGAGGAGGTCCTTGACGATCGGCAGGCCGCGGATGGCCTCGACGGTGATATCGGTGCCGGCGTCCTTGACGAGGTACTCGCACGCGAGGCGGTTGCGGCCGTTGATGAGCATCGCGTCCGAACCGCACACGCCGTGGGCGCAGGATCGGCGGAAGGTGAGCGTGCCGTCCTCGTACCACTTCACCTGGTGGAGGAGGTCGAGCACCCGGTCGGTGGGCTCGGCCGTGACCGCGTACTCCTCCCAGTGGGGCTCGCGGTCGATCTCGGGGTTGAATCGGCGGATGCGGAGCCGAACGTCCATGGTCATCGGTCAGTACACCCGCGGCTTCGGCTCGAACTTCGTGATCGTGACCGGCTTGTAGTCGAGCTCGACCATGCCGCTCTCGAGATCACGCCGCGCGAGCGTGTGCTTGAGCCAGTTCGCGTCGTCGCGCTCGGGGTAGTCCTCCCGCGCGTGGCCGCCGCGGCTCTCCTTGCGTGCCAGGGCCGACGCGACGGTCGCCTCGGCGCAGTCAAGGAGGTGACCGAGCTCGAGCGCCTCGCCGAGGTCGGTGTTGTAGCGACAGCCGCGGTCGTCGAGGTGGAGCCGCTCGGCGCGCTCGCGAAGGCCGGCGATCGTGTCGCGCGCCTCGGTCAGGAGCTCCTGGGTGCGGTACACGCCGCACTTGCTGAACATCACCTCCTGGAGCTCGCTGCGGATGACCGCCGGCCGCTCGCCGTCCCCGCCGGCGAGGAGCGCGTCGACCCGCTCCTGGGCGTTGGCCTCGGCCTCGACGTCGGGCTCCGGATCGGGCAGGTCGCGAAGGTCGGTCGCCATCCGCTTCCCGGCCCGGCGGCCGAAGACGAGGATGTCGAGCAGCGAGTTCGTGCCGAGCCGGTTCGCGCCGTGGACGCTGACGCAGGCGCACTCCCCTGCCGCGTAGAACCCGGGCACGGGCTCGTTCGCCGCGTTGCGGAGGGCGCGGCCGTCGATGTCGGTCGGGATGCCGCCCATGGCGTAGTGCGCGGTCGGCTGGATCGGCACGAGGTCGGTCAATGGCTCGAGGCCGAAGTAGGTGCGGATGAAGCCGCTCATGTCGGGCAGCTTCTTGTTCAGGACCTCGGCGCCGAGGTGCCGCACGTCGAGGTACACGTAGTCCTCGCCGTTGATGCCCCGCCCCTCGGCGATCTCGAGGTAGATCGAGCGCGACACGACGTCGCGCGAGGCCAGGTCCTTCATCGTCGGCGCGTAGCGCTCCATGAAGCGCTCGCCCTCGTTGTTGACGAGGAAGCCGCCCTCGCCGCGCATCGCCTCGGACAGGAGGAAGCCGAGCTTGTACATGCCGGTCGGGTGGAACTGGAAGAACTCCATGTCCTCGAGCGGCAGGCCACGGCGGTACGGGATCGCCATCCCGTCACCGGTCAGGGTGTGGGCGTTCGAGGTGACCTTGAAGATCTTGCCGTAGCCGCCGGTCGCGAACAGGACGACCCTGGCCCGGAAGGCGTGGAGCTCGGTCGTCGCCAGCTGGAGGCCGATGACCCCGGTGACCGGCCCATCGGGCCCCGCCGGCATGGCGAGGTCGAGAACCTGGTACTCGTCGAAGAACGTGACGTCGTGCCGGATGCACTGCTGGAACAGGGTCTGGAGGATGGCGTGGCCGGTCCGGTCGGCGGCGAAGCAGGAGCGCCGCACCGGGCCCTCGCCGTAGTTGCGGGTATGGCCGCCGAAGCGCCGCTGGGCGATGAGCCCGTCCTCGGTGCGGTCGAACGGCAGGCCGAGGTGCTCGAGGTTGATGATCGTGTCGATCGCGTCGCGGCACATGACCTCGGCCGCGTCCTGGTCGACCAGGTAGTCGCCGCCCTTGACCGTGTCGAACCAGTGCCACTCCCAGTGGTCCTCCTCGGAGTTGCCGAGCGCGGCGCACACCCCGCCCTGGGCGGCGCCGGTATGGGAGCGGCTGGGGTAGAGCTTGCTGATGACGCCGATGCGGGCCTCCGGCCCGAGCTCCTGCTTCAGCTCGAGCGCGGCGTACAGGCCGGCCCCGCCGGCGCCGACGACGACGGCGTCGAGCTCGTGGACGTGCGTGGGCGGAATGCGCGGCCGCCCGACCCGGGCCAGCGTCACGACACCGGCCCCGACACGCTGTGCACGCCCGGGTCGAAGAAGATCAGGACGAGCACGCCGAGGATGAGCCAGATGCCGGCGAGTGCCAGCAGGACGCCGATGACGAGGCTGCGGGCCGTCCGGTTGGTCACGTAGTCGGTGATGACGGTACGGGCGCCCCGTGCGCCGTGGACGAAGGCGAGGACGAGGAGGAGGCCGTCGTAGATGCGCCAGAACGGCGTCCCCCATCGGCTCTGGACGAACGCGAAGTCGATCTCCTGGCCGGCGAACACGACGAGCACGTGCATGATGAACATGTGCCCGAGGACGAGGAGGACGAGCGCCAGCCCCGACAGGCGCATGAAGTACCACCAGAACCGCTCGCGGCCGGAGGCCTCCGGGAGCGGGCGCGCGGCCCGCGACGGGTTGGAGTAGATGACGCGACGGCGTCCGACACTGGTCGTCATCGGCTCAGGCGCCCCACGGCATGAACGGGGTGATCATGATCAGGCCGAGCGGGACCATGGCGATGACGGTCGCGGCGATGACGCCGTACGTCAGCGGCCGGTACCAGATCGTCAGGCCCGGGAAGAAGTCCATGGCGATGACGCGCAGGCCGTTGAGGGCGTGGTACACGACGGCCGCCATGAGCAGCACCTCGAGCAACCGCGCCGGCAGGTTCTTGAAGATCCCGACGGCCGCGTCGTAGACGTCCGGGCCGAGCAGCACGGTCGAGGTCTCGACGATGTGCATGAACAGGTAGAGGAGCACGCCGAGGCCGCTGACGCGGTGGCCGAACCAGGCCAGCTCCGCCCAGGAGACCTGGTATCCGAACAGCCGGTTCACGGGCGTGCTTCACCTCCCTCGGGGCGCCGCCCTGCGGGCGGCACGGAACTAGCGGCCCCCCGATTCTAATTCGCCGTCAGGCTGCTCGCCGGACTCGATCCGCGACGGCCTCTCCGAACTCGCGGGTGCCGGTCGATCCACCGAGGTCGTACGTCACCGTCTTGCCCTCGGCGATGACGTCGCGGACCGCGGTCTCGACCGCGTCGGCCGCGTCGAGCTCGCCGAGGTGGCGGAGCATGAGCGCGCCGGACAGGATGAGCGCCGTCGGGTTGGCCTTGTTCTGGCCCGCGTACTTCGGCGCGGAGCCGTGGACCGGCTCGAACACCGCCGCCTTCTCGCCGATGTTCGCGCCCGGGGCCACGCCCAGGCCGCCGACGAGGCCGGCGGCGAGGTCGGACACGATGTCGCCGTACAGGTTCGGCAGGACGAGGACGTCGTACAGCTCGGGCTTCTGGACGAGCTGCATGCACATGTTGTCGACGATGCGGTCCTCGAACTCGACCCGGCCGGCGTAGTCGGCGGCGACCTGCTGGCAGCTCTCGAGGAACAGGCCGTCGGACAGCTTCATGATGTTCGCCTTGTGGACGGCGGTGACCTTGCGGCGGCCGTTCTTCACCGCGTACTCGAACGCGTAGCGCGCGATGCGCTGCGACGCGGCGCGGGTGATGATCTTGATCGACTCGGCCGCATCCGGCCCGACCATGTGCTCGACGCCGGCGTACAGGTCCTCGGTGTTCTCGCGCACGACGATGAGGTCGACGTTCTCGTAGCGGCTCTCGACGCCGGCCATCGACCGCGCCGGCCGGACGTTGGCGTAGAGCTCGAGCTCCTTGCGCAGCGACACGTTGACCGATCGGAAGCCCGACCCCACCGGCGTGGTGATCGGCCCCTTGAGGCCGACGCCGTTGCGCCGGATCGACTCGATCACGCGGTCAGGGAGCGGCGTCCCCTCGGTCGCGATCGTCGCCTCGCCGGCGTCCTGGACGTCCCACTCGAATTCGATGCCCGTCGCCTCCAGGACAGTGCGGGCGGCGTCCGCCAGCTCCGGGCCGATGCCGTCGCCGGGGATCAGGGTCACGGTGTAGGTCACGGTGCGTGTGTCTCCACGTGCGGCCGCTCACAGCGTCGGCCGGTGCGCCCGACAGTGTACGGGCGCGGCGGTCGGCCGCGCTCAGCCGGCGGAGCTGCCCAGCCGCTCGTCGACGAGCCGATGCGCCGCTGCGGCGGCGGCCGCATCGGTACAATCGCCGGACCGCGAACGTGCCACCGGTCGCCCCGTGCCTGCCGTCGCTGCGAGGGAGAGCCGTCTTTGAAGCTCCAGGAATATCGGTCGAAGGAGATCCTTGCCCGCCACGGCGTGCCGCTGCTCGACGGCGTGGTCGCCACGTCGCCAGCCGAGGCGCGCGCGGCGGCCGAGGAGATCGGGGGGCCGGTCGTCGTGAAGGCCCAGGTCCTCGTCGGCGGCCGTGGCAAGGCGGGCGGCGTGAAGCTCGCCGCCACCCCGGACGAGGCCGAGGCCCGCGCAGGCGAGATCCTCGGGCTCGACATCAAGGGCACGACGGTGAAGACCCTCCTCGTCGCGCCCGCGGCCGATATCGCGCACGAGTACTACCTCGGCCTCATCCTCGACCGCGCGGCCCGCGCGATCACCGTCATCGCCAGCGCCGAGGGCGGCGTCGAGATCGAGGAGACGGCGAAGACGAACCCCGACGCCATCCTCCGCCTGCCGCTCCACCCGCTCATCGGCCTCCAGGAGTTCGAGGTGCGCCGCATCGGCTTCTTCCTCGGCATCCCGGCGGAGCTGCGCAAGGACTTCGGCAGGGCGATGCACGGGCTGTACGACGCGTTCGTCGGGTCAGACGCGGACCTCGCCGAGATCAACCCGCTGGTGGTGACGACCGATGGGCGGCTGCTGGCCCTCGACGCGAAGATCGTGCTCGACGACTCGGCGCTCGCCCGTCACCCCGACCTCGAGGCGATGCGCGACCTCAACGAGGAGGAGCCCTCGGAGATCGCGGCCCGCGAGGCGGGCATCAGCTTCATCAAGCTCGACGGCGACATCGGCTGCATGGTCAACGGCGCCGGCCTGGCGATGACGACCATGGACCTCGTCAAGCTCGCGGGCGGCGAGCCGGCGAACTTCCTCGACATCGGCGGCGGGGCGAAGGCCGACAAGGTGACCGCCGCGTTCCGGATCATCCTCGACGACCCGAACGTCAAGGCCATCCTCATCAACATCTTCGGCGGCATCACCCGCGGCGACGAGGTCGCCCGCGGCATCGTCGAGGCGCGGGCCAACGTCCAGCGCGACGTGCCGATGGTGGTCCGCATCGTCGGCACGAACTCCGAGGAGGCGAAGCCGATCCTGGCCGAGGCGAACCTGATCACCGCCGACTCGCTCGACGACGCGGCGGCCAAGGCCGTGGCGGCCGCGAAGGGAGCGGCGGCGTGAGCATCCTCGTCAACCGCGACACGCGGCTCCTCGTCCAGGGCATCACCGGCCGCGAGGGCGCCTTCCACTCCGAGGCGATGCTCGCGTACGGCACGAACATCGTCGCCGGCGTCACGCCCGGCAAGGGCGGCCAGGCCGCGCTCGACGGCCGCGTCCCGGTGTTCGACACCGTCGCCGACGCCGTGGAGCAGACCGGCGCGAACGCATCGGTCATCTTCGTCCCGGCCGCCTTCGCGCCCGACGCGATGCTCGAAGCATCGGCGGCGAACGTCCCGCTCGTCGTGTGCATCACCGAGGGCGTACCGGCCCTCGACATGCTCCGCGTCTACCACGTCCTCAAGCAGAAGGGCACGCGGCTCATCGGGCCGAACTGCCCGGGCCTGACGACCGTCGGCGAGGCCAAGGTCGGGATCATTCCCGGCGACATCCATCGGCCGGGCTCGGTCGGCCTCGTCTCGCGCTCGGGCACGCTGACCTACGAGGTGGTGCAGGCCATGACCGATGCCGGCATGGGCCAGTCGACCTGCGTCGGCATCGGCGGCGACCCGATCGTCGGCACGACGTTCATCGACGTCCTCGACCTCTTCAACCAGGACCCCGAGACCGAGGCGATCGTGATGATCGGCGAGATCGGCGGCGAGGAGGAGGAGAAGGCGGCGGCGTTCATCGCGCGCGAGGTGCGCAAGCCGATGGCGGCCTTCATCGCCGGCCGCACGGCCCCGCCCGGACGCCGGATGGGCCACGCCGGCGCGATCATCTCGACCACCGGCGGCGGCACCGCCGAGTCGAAGCGCGTGGCGCTCGAGAAGGCGGGCGTGCGCGTGGCCGACTCCCCGTCGCACATCCCGCAGCTGCTGCGCGACGCCGGCGTCCGCTGAGCCTCGGGCTCGACGAGGGACGCGCTTCCCGCGCCCGCGGTCTGACCCTAGTCGAACGCGATCAGCTCGCGCATGAGGCGGACCTCGTCCGGCGGCTCGTCGGGCGGCTGACCGGGACCGCCCACCTGGAGCAGCCCGTAGCCATTGGCGGTCCGGATGAGGTAGAGCATCGTCCACCGGGTGCCCGCCTCGCCCAGCTCGTACGCCGTCGTGAGCTCGATCGCGGGGCCGGCCGGCAGCAGCACCTCGCGGCTGCGGACGGGCGCGTCGCCGACGCTCCCCTGCCCGGCCGTCAGCCAGCCGCCGTCATCGGCCCACTCCGCGGCAGTCTGATCGCCGCGCGGCTGCACGAGCTGTCCCGGGGATACGGCGGCGACCGTCAGGACCTCGGCATCACCGTCACGCATCGCGTGGATCGACCCCGACGTGTGGAACACGATGAGGTCGGGCGGAACGACGAGCTGGAGCTCGCCAGCATCGCTCCGCACGTTCCGCCACAGCGGCGGAACGGCCGGGCGGAGCGGCAGCTCGGGCTCGGGCGTCGTCGTCGGCGTGGGCGGCGGGCCGGCACATGCAACGAGGCCGGCCAGGACGATGAGCGCCCCGACGCGCATCGGGTCAGCTGCCTTCGCCGTCGGTCGCGAGCAGCTCCCACAGCACGCCGTTCAGCGTGCGGGGATGGATGAAGGCGACGCTCCCGTGGGCCCCGGGCCGGGGCTCGCGGTCGATGAGCTCGGCCTCGCGGCTCGCGAGCGCCTCGAGCGACGACGGCAGGTCATCGGTCAGGAGGCAGACGTGGTGGACGCCCTCGCCACGGGCGTCGAGGAAGCGCGCGACCCCCGACTCGTCGTCGATCGGCTCGACCAGCTCGAGGCGTGCCGCCGGCTCCGGGCCGGTGGGCAGGAAGCAGAGCCGCACCCGCTGGGTCTCGAAGGTGAACGGCGGCCGCTCTGGCTCGAGCCCGAACAGGGACCGATAGCGCGGCAGCGACTCGTCGATCGAGCGGACGACGATGGCGACGTGGTGGATCGGGCCGATGCGCGGGCCGCTCACGGGCGGTACTCGCCCCACACGTCGCGCAGGGCGTGGCTGATCTCCCCGAGCGTGACGTCGGCCTCGACGGCGGCGCGGATGCGGGGCAGGAGGTTCTCGGTCCCCGCGGCGGCATCCTTCAGCGCCTTCAGCGCTTCGTCGCCGCGGTTGGCATCGCGGCGAGCGCGGACCGCCCGGGTGCGCTCGACCTGGCGCTCCTCGAGCTCGGGGTCGATGAGCTGCGGCTCAGGGCGCTGCTCCTCGCCCTCCTCGGCGTATCGGTTCACGCCGACGACCACCCGATCCCCGCGCTCGACGGCGCGCTGGACCTCGTAGGCCGCGTCGCCGATCTCGTTCTGCTGGTAGCCGGCCTCGAGCGCGGCCAGCGTCCCGCCGCGCTCGTCGATGCGGCCGATCTCCTCGAGCGCGCGCCGCGCGATCTCGTCGGTCAGCGACTCGACGTACCACGAGCCGCCGAGCGGGTCGGCGGTCGCCGCCACGCCGGACTCGTGATACAACACTTGTTGTGTTCGTAGGGCGAGCCGCGCGGAGCCCGGCGTGGGCAGCCCGAGCGCCTCGTCGAGCGCGTTGGTGTGGAGCGACTGCGTTCCGCCCAGCACGGCGGCGAGCGCCTGGACCGTGGTGCGCACGACATTCACGTCCGGCTGCTGAGCGGTGAGCGTCGACCCGCCGGTCTGGACGTGGAAGCGCATCGCCATGCTCCGCGGGTCCTTCGCGCCGAACCGGTCGCGGGCCACGGTGGCCCACACGCGCCGCGCCGCGCGGAACTTCGCGACCTCCTCGAGCAGGTCGTTGTGCGCGGCGAAGAAGAACGACAGGCGCGGCGCGAAGTCGTCGAAGGCGAGGCCCGCCGCGAGGGCCGCATCGGCGTAGGCGATGGCGTTCGCGATCGTGAAGGCGACCTCCTGGATCGCCGTCGCCCCCGCCTCGCGCATGTGGTAACCGCTGATGCTGATCGTGTTCCAGGCCGGGAGCTCGGCGCGACAGTACGCGAACGTATCGGTCACCAGGCGCATCGACGGCCCGGGCGGATAGATGTACGTGCCGCGCGCGATGTACTCCTTGAGGATGTCGTTCTGGACCGTGCCCCGGAGCCGATGCGGATCGACGCCTCGTCGACGGGCCACCGTCTCGTACAGGGCGAGGAGGATGGCGGCCGTGGCGTTGATCGTCATCGAGGTGCTGACCGCGCCCGGGTCGATGCCGTCGAGGAGGATCTCCATGTCCTCGACCGAGTCGATCGGCACGCCGGTCCGGCCCACCTCCCCCGCCGCCATGGGGTCGTCGGAGTCGTAGCCCATCTGGGTCGGCAGGTCGAAGGCGACCGACAGGCCGGTCTGGCCGCGCTCGAGGAGGTAGCGGAAGCGCCGGTTCGTCTCCTCGGCCGACCCGAAGCCCGCGTACTGGCGCATCGTCCACGGCCGGCCGCGGTAGCCGTCCGGCCGGACGCCGCGGGTGTACGGGTACGAGCCCGGCTCGCCGATGGCCGCGTCGACGTCGATCCTGGCGACGTCCGACGGGCGGTACACCGGCTCGATCTCGATGCCGGAGGCCGATCGGAGGGGGCCGCCTGCCGGCACCTCGGGATCACTCATCGGTCATCGATTCTACCGGTGTGGCAGACTCGAACCGATGCCAGCCGCCGCGTACGCCCTCCTCGGCCTGTTCGCCAGCCTCTCCGTCGCCTGCGGCGTCGGGGCGGCGCGGCTCGTCGGTCCGTGGCGTCCGTGGGCGCCGCTCCTCCCCAGCCTGAGCGCCTTCGGGGCGCTGTGGCTCGTCGGCCATCGGCTGGGGATCTCCCTCGGCCCCGAGGTGTCCCTCTTCGGCTTCCGGGTAGCGATCGTCCTGGACGTCGCGGTGGCCGTCCTCGCGGCGCTGGCCGGCGCCATCCTCCAGCGCGGCCTGCTGGCGCTACTCGATCTGGACCAGCGCCGCCCCGGTCGCGACGGTCTGGCCTGAGGCCACGGCGACCTCGACGACGGTCCCGGCGCGGGGTGCGCGGACCTCGTTCTGCATCTTCATCGCCTCGATGGTGAGGAGCGTCTCGCCCTCCTCGACGGCCGTGCCCGGCTCGACCGCCACGGCGACGATGAGCCCGGGCAGCGTGGCCTTCACCACGGTCGGGCCACTGTGGACCCGCGCGGCGGTCGCGGCCTCGGCCAGGAGCCGCTCGCGCCACGTCCGCACGGCGACCGGGATGCGCCGGCCACGGAGCGTGACCGTCCACTCGCTCCCCGACCCCTCGACGACGACCGGGATGGACCGCTCGCCGTTGACGAGCCGTCCGACGCCGTGGTCCGGGTCGTCGAGGACGAGCTGCCAGCCGTCGGCCGGGCGCCGCCGGCCGCCGTCGACCTCGACCTCGTAGTCCCTCATCGGCGCAGCGCCTCGATCCTGGCCTGGCGGCCCCACGCCGAGCCCCGGTCGACAGTCCCCGGCGCGGCCGTGCGCGCTGGCCCGAGCTCCCGGGCCGCGACCGCCGCGGCGGCGGCGAGCGCCGCGTCGTCATCGATCAGCGCCGGCCCGGCGCCCCAGCGCTCCGCGATCAGGCCGGTGTCGTATCGGCCGCTGGCGAAGGCGTCGTCCTCGAGCAGCCAGCGGAGGAAGCCGAGGTCGGTCTGCAGGCCGCCGACGTGGGTCTCGTCGAGGGCGCGGCGGAGCCGGGCGATCGCCGCCTCGCGGTCGTCCGCGTGGACCATGAGCTTGGCGAGCAGCGGGTCGTACTCCGGCCGCAGGTCGGTATCGGCCTCGATGCCGGCGTCGACACGGACGCCGGGACCGGAGGGCATGACCCAGGCGCCGACCCGGCCGGAGGTCGGGCGAAAGCCGGCGTACGGGTCCTCGGCGTAGACGCGGACCTCGATGGCGTGGCCGTGGAGCGGCGCGTCGAGGACCTCCGGGGGCAGCCGCTCTCCCGCCGCGACGCGGATCTGCCAGCCGACGAGGTCGAGCCCGGTGACGAGCTCGGTCACGCCGTGCTCGACCTGGAGCCGGGTGTTCATCTCGAGGAAGTAGTGGCTGCCGCCGGCGTCGAGGAGGAACTCGACCGTCGCCGCGTTGTGGAAGTCCACCGTCCGGGCCACGCGCCGCGCGCTCTCGAACAGCGCCTCGCGGGTGGCAGGATCGACCGCCGGCGACGGCGACTCCTCGACGAGCTTCTGGTGGCGGCGCTGGACCGAGCAGTCGCGCTCGCCGAGGACGGCCAGGCCGCCGTGGCGGTCGCCGAGCAGCTGCACCTCGACGTGGCGGGCCGGGCTGACGACGCGCTCGACGTAGATCGTGCCGTCGCCGAACGCTGCCGTCGCCTCCCGCTGGGCGGCCGCCATGGCATCCTTCAGATCCTCGATCCGGTCGACCCGGCGCATCCCGCGCCCTCCCCCACCGGCGGCCGCCTTGAGCATCACCGGCAGGCCGACCGCCTCGACCGATGCCGGGTCGTCGCCGAGCGCCACCGTCGTGCCCGGCACGATCGGAACGCCCGCGGCCTCCGCCGACCGCCGGGCGGCGAGCTTGTTCCCGAGCGCCTGGAGCGCCGATGCCGGCGGCCCGACGAACGTCAGCCCCGCGGACTCGACCGCCTCGGCGAAGGCGGCGTTCTCCGACAGGAAGCCGTAGCCGGGATGGACGGCCTCGGCGCCGGACCGCAGCGCCGCGTCGACGACGGCCTCGATGCGCAGGTACGACTCGGCCGCCGACGCCGGCCCGATCTGCTCGCCCCGGTCCGCCAGGCGGACGTGGAGCGCATCGGCGTCGACGTCGGAATGGACGGCGATCGGCGAGATCCCGAGCTCGCGACAGGCCCGGATGACCCGGATGGCGATCTCGCCGCGGTTGGCGACGAGGAGCCGCTCGAAGGGAGGCGCCGGAGTGTCGTTGCGCAAGGACACCACGCGCTACAGCGGGATGTTGCCGTGCTTCTTGGGCGGCACGGACTGGCGCTTGTTCTCGAGCATCGCGAACGCGCCGGCCACCCGGGCGCGGGTCTCGGAGGGCTTGATGACCTCGTCGACGTAGCCGCGCGCCGCGGCGATGTACGGGTTGGCGAACCGCTCCTCGTACTCGGCCACCAGGCGCGCGCGCTCGGCCTCCGGGTCGTCGGCGGCGGCGATCCGGTCGCGAAAGATGATGTTCACGGCGCCCTCGACGCCCATGACCGCGATCTCGGCCGTCGGCCAGGCGTAGTTCATGTCGCCGCGGACGTGCTTGCTGCTCATGACGTCGTAGGCGCCGCCGTATGCCTTGCGGGTGATGACCGTCACCTTCGGCACCGTGGCCTCGCAGTACGCGTACAGCAGCTTCGCGCCGTGGCGGATGATGCCCCGATGCTCCTGGTCGACACCGGGCAGGAAGCCCGGCACGTCGACGAGGGTCAGGATCGGCACGTTGAACGCGTCGCAGGTCCGGACGAATCGCCCCGCCTTGTCCGATGCGTCGATGTCCAGCACCCCCGCCAGCACGGCCGGCTGCTGCGCCACGACCCCGACACTCCGACCCTCCACGCGCGCGAAGCCGCACACGATGTTCCGCGCCCAGTGCTCGTGCACCTCGGTGAACGAGCCGGCGTCGACGATGCCGCCGATGACGGCGTGCATGTCATAGGACTGCTTCGGCGAGTCCGGGATGAGCGCGTCGAGCGTCGCGCCGTCGACGGCGGGTGCCTCCCACTCGCCGAGCCGCGGCACGGCGTCGACGTTGTTCGACGGCAGGTAGCCGATCAGCGTCCGCGCCAGCTCGAGCGCCTGCGGCTCGTTCGGCGCCAGGAAATGCGCGACGCCGCTCGTCTCGTTGTGGATGCGCGCGCCACCGAGACCCTCGAAGTCGATCTCCTCGTGCGTCACCGTCTTCACGACGTTCGGTCCGGTGACGAACATGTAGCTCGTTCCGTCGACCATCACGACGAAGTCGGTGATCGCCGGCGAGTACACCGCGCCGCCGGCACACGGTCCCATGACGAGCGAGATCTGCGGCACGACGCCGGAGGCCAGCGTGTTGCGCAGGAAGATGTCGGCGTAGCCGCCGAGGCTGACGACGCCCTCCTGGATGCGCGCACCACCCGAGTCGGAGAGGCCGATGATCGGCGCACCGTTCTCCAGTGCCAGGTCCATGACCTTGCAGATCTTCTCGGCATGCGCCTCCGACAGCGATCCACCGAAGACCGTGAAGTCCTGGGCATAGACGAAGACGAGCCGTCCCTCGATGCGGCCGAAGCCGGTGACGACGCCGTCGCCGAGGTAGCGCTCCTCGTCGAGGCCGAAGTCGCTGGCCCGATGCGTCACGAACGCATCGATCTCGGAAAAGCTGTCCTCGTCCAGCAGGAGCTCGAGGCGCTCGCGCGCCGACAGCTTGCCGCGGGCGTGCTGCTGCTCGAGCCGGTTCGCTCCCCCACCCAGCCGTGCCTCCTCGCGCATGCGGTCCAGGCGCTCGAGCTTGTCGGCGGTCGACACGCAGCACTTCCTCCGTATGTGGGGCTGGTGGTGGTGGGCCCGGCAGGAATCGAACCTGCGACCGTCCGGTTATGAGCCGGTTGCTCTGACCATTGAGCTACGGGCCCTTCACCCGTCGACGGTGGACAACTTCGAGTATAGCCAGATGTCTTTGCACAACGACATCGACATTTCTCCACGTTGTGGAAAACCCCGGTGCGCCGCGCGAACGCATCGGCCTATCATCGGGACGGTAGTGTTCTCGGCCTCTCCCGCCCGATCCGCACCACAGGTGAAGCATTGACCAAGGTAATCTCGATCGCGAACCAGAAGGGCGGAGTCGGCAAGACGACCTGCTCGATCAACCTCGGCGGGGCGCTCGCGGAGCGCGGCTACCGGGTCCTGTGCATCGACATGGATCCGCAGGCGAACCTCACCGTCGGGCTCGGCGTCGCACTCTCCGACGTTCGCCAATCGATGGCCGATGTCCTGTCCGACGAACGGGTCGCCATCGACGAGGTCGTCCGCGAGACCGAGACGCCGGGGCTGTGGGTCGCGCCCGCGACGCTCGAGCTCGCGTCGACCGAAGTGGAGCTGTTCACCGCCATCGGCCGCGAGATGGTCCTGCGCGACGCGCTGGACGGCTGGGCGGAGCGCCAGTTCGACGTCGCGATCATCGACTGCCCGCCGACCCTCGGCCTGCTGACGATCAACTCCCTCGTCGCGTCGAGCCGGGTGATCATCCCGGTCCAGACGCAGTACTACGCCATCAAGGGCCTGACGGCGCTCATCAAGGTCATCAACACCATCAAGCTGAAGCTCAACCACGACCTCGAGGTGCTCGGCCTGCTGCCGACGTTCTACGACGGTCGCACCGTTCTCGCGCGGGAGATGCTCGAGAACCTCAGGGAGCTCGGCGACCATCGGGTCTTCAACACGATGATCAAGAACACGGTGAAGCTTGGCGAGGCACCGCTCACCGGACGGCCCGTCACCGAGTACGCAACGAACTCATCGGCGGCGCAGGCGTTCCGCGATCTCGCCAGGGAGGTGATCGAGCTTGGCTGAGAAGCGTGCGGCATTCCGCCAGAACATCCACCGCCTGTTCGACGAGGCCCAGTCCACCGACCTCGCTCCCGGCATCGTGTCCCTCATCGAGTCACGCGCGACGCACGCGCAGATTCGCGAGATCCCGGTCTCGAAGATCCTCCCCAATCCGGCGCAGCCACGCCTCTCCTACGACGAGGAGTCGCTGACCGAGCTCGCCGATTCGATTCGCGAGCACGGCGTCCTGCAGCCGATCCTCGTGCGCCCGTCGGGCTCGAAGTTCGAGCTCATCGCCGGCGAGCGGCGCTGGCGCGCGTCGGGCATGGCCGGACGCGAGTCGATCCCCGCCATCGTCGTCGAGTTCGACGAGAGCACCGCGCTCGAGGTGAGCATCATCGAGAACCTCCAGCGCGAGGACGTCTCGCCGCTCGAGGAAGCGACGATGTTCAAGAAGATGACCGATGCCTTCGGCTATTCGGTCCGACAGCTGGCGCAGAAGGTCGGCAAGGACAAGGGCTACGTCGAGAACCGGCTGCGCCTGGCCGATGCGCCCGCCGACATCCGCGAGCTCGTGTCGTTGCGCAAGGACACGATCAGCCACGCCTACGAGCTGATGCGCATCGGCGACGAGCGCACCCGTCGACGGCTGGCGAAGCGGATCGCGGCCGGCGAGCTGTCACTCGCCAAGCTGCGGGCGATCATCGGCGGCGAGGAGGCTCCGGCGGCCGACGCGGACAAGGCACCGCGGCGGCGACGCAAGACGGTCGCCGGCCAGGTCGCGGCGGCGAAGGAGGCCGACGACGCGCTCATGGGCGCGCGGGCGAAGATCGCCGATGGGGTCGACGACCTCGTCGCCGTCCTCCGCCAGCCCGAGCTGCTCGACCAGATCCCCGAGGTCAACCGGGCGAACTTCGCGAAGCACCTGACGATCACGAAGCTGAAGATCGAGAACGCGATCGCGATCATCCGCTCGGGGACCGAGGGCCGCGACGAGGAGGCCTGAGCCTCCGCTCCCCCGTTCCGCGCGTCCGGCGCCGGGCCGCGCAGCCTGGGTCAGGCGACGTAGGTCATCACCTCGCGGTGGGCGACGAGGAAGTCGATGAGCTTGGCGCGGGCGTCCGGGTCGATGCGCCGGAGCCCGCGGATCGCCTTCGGCAGCTCGAAGATCGGCGCCGCCAGCGACCCGGCGGTGTCCACGCCGATGACGTGATCGGGCCCGCCGCCGACGAGGAAGGCGCGCTGGAAGCCGCGCTCGTCGAGGCCGGTCGCCTCCATGAACGCCGCGATGGCCCGCCCGACGCCCATCCGCTTCGCGAAGTCCACGATCAGGTCCGCTGCCCAGGCGTCGATCTGGGCGTCGTCCTGGCCCTCGATCATCTCGCGGTATTCCCTGGCGTCGGTCTCGCTCACGGCTGTCCTCTGAGTGGCTCGCCCCGATTCTACCCAGCCCCACCCGGTCGCGAGGGGGCCGCGCGACAGGCCGGCGCGCGGGGACGGCGCTGCGCTATCCTCGGCCCATGATCGAACGGCGGGCCGACCCGCGCACCGAGGACCGGATCGTGTTCGAGCTGCTCCGCACCACGCGGGGCGCAACCGAGCCGGAGGTCGTCGGGCGGGCCGAGTACCAGAACGGCCGATCGACGGTCGACGCCCCCGAGGGGATCAAGGTCGCCGTCGAGGAGCTCCTCGAGCGCGCCTTCGTCGATCGCGTCCAGCCCGACGAGCGGCCGCGCGGCTATCGGCGCAGCGGTCAGCCGGGCGTCGACATGCTCGTCCCGGGCATGCCCGAGCACTTCATCGCCCGCCTCCGCGGCCTGTGGCTCCCCTACCCGGACGGCAGCGTCGTGACCGCCCGCGAGGTCGACCTCCAGCCGACGACGGCCCTCACGCCGATCGAGCCGGCCGAGGCCGCACCGCCGGTCACCGATCCCTCCGTCCGCCGTGCCACGCTCCAGGTCGCCGATCGGATCGCGGGCGCCGCACCGCTCGTGCCACGACCCCACAGCCCCGAGATCGGCATCCGCCCGGCCACCGCCCTCACCGTCCCGGCGACGGGCCCCGTGAGCCGGACCGACTGCGGCTGGCTGGTCTGATGCATAGATTTACCAAGATTTCCGCCATCCGTACCTGCGGCGCCGGCCGAGAGCCCGGTCACGCCGGTATCATGCGTCCATGAAGCGCCCGCTCGCCTACCTCCTTGCCGCCGTCGGGCACATCCTGCTCGTCGTCATCTATTTCGTCCTCAGCGATGACGCCGCGGGCACGACGATGCTCCTCGGATTCGGGATCGCGATGGCCTTCGTCATCTGGATCCTCGCCCCGACGGTCGACGACGTCGGGCCGACCGCACCGGTCGACCCCGCCTGGCACGAGCGCTCGGACGAGTCCGAGACCGGTCCGGCAAACACCCAGCCCGCCGGCCACTGACCGCCCGCCGGCAGCTTCGCCCGTCCGTGGGCGGCCGGCCGGCGCCACCGAATCCCCCCTCCCGCCCGGCATCGGCCGGCTGGCGCCGCCCGGTCGCGGGCTGCGCGCTCGCGATCCTCCGGACATGAAGAAACCGGACACTGCGGCTGCCCTGGCGGCCGAGCCGCCAACGCAGTGTCCGGTTCTACGAGTACCAACGCACGAGGCCCCACCGCGTTAGGGGGGCCTGGCCGTCATTGGCCGACGGATCGCCTCACGAGGTCGCGGATCCGGGCCTCCGCGTCGGGCGTGAGCTTGGTGATGGCCCATGACGTCGGCCACATCGTGCCCTCGTCGAGCTGGGCATCGGCGTTGAAGCCGAAGCTCGCGTAGCGCTCCTTGAACTTCGACGCCGGGGTGAAGAAGCAGATGACCTTGCCCGCCGCGTTGGCATAGGCGGGCATGCCGTACCACGTCCGCGGCTTGAGCTCGGGGGCGGCCTCCCTGATGATCGCGTGGATCCGATCGGCCATCGAGCGGTCCGGCTCGGGCAGCTCGTCGATCTTGGCGCGGACGTCGGCCTCGCCATCGGCCTTCTTCGACCGCGCAGCCTTCATCTCTCGGGCGTGCTCCTGCATCGCCGCCCGTTCCTCGTCGGTCCAGGTCGTCGAGGCCCTGCCCTTGCCGGTGGTCGTCTTCTTCGTGGTGTCGCCGGTGGTTGCCATCAGGCGGTCTTCTCCTGTGCGCGGTTGAGCTGGTGAAGCTGCTCGGCGGTGGCCTCGTCGTCGAGCGGCGGACCCGGCTGCTCGAGGGAGATCCCGGTCTCGGCGCCCGGCACCCGGACGGTCAGCCAGCGGTAGCCGCCCTGGCGGACGTCGTTGCCCTTCTCGAGGCCGAGCTCGTCGACAAAGAACTCGGGCGCCTCGTCCTTGTCGAGGACGTAGATCGACGCGACGTTGAGCTCGGTGATCACGATGCTCCTCTCTGCGCGTGACCACGGACGGGACGTCGAGCGGCCCGGCGTAGGCCCGGTCCATGGTCGCGGGCGCGGAGCAGGCGTCGACGGAGATGTTCGGCGTCGCGGCTCACGGGTCAACGCTACGCGATCGACACCGAGTGCTCAACGCTCCCCTCCCCCCGAAGGGGGAGGTAGCGAGAGACCGATCAGGGCAACCGGAGAACCCCTGGGGGGAACTGGAGTGCGAGTGCCTCGACGAAGGTCGCCCAGATCAGCAGTGCCGTGGCGCCGCTGACGACGACCGCCCGCAGGACCTCGGACCGGGCTGGTCGCCGGCGGTCGAACAGGAGCTGGAAGGCGAGCACGTACACGAAGGTCGCCGGGATCGTCCCGATCAACCACATGAGCACGGGCATGGCGGCAATCCAGGCGCCGATCCACCACGCGGGACGCACCCACTCGCTGGCCGGGCCGCGCTCGTGTCGGCGCAGGGCCAGCACCTCCATCCAGAGCTGGGCCGTGCCCAGGACGATGAGTGGCACGAGGATGAGGATCGGGAACACCTGCGCCTGGGGCTGGTACCGGAAGGTCTCGACGAGCATCACGGCGCCGATGGCGGTCGCGACGATGGCGAACGCGATCGGGTACCGGCCAGCGGGAAGCTCCCCGGGTGGCGCCGCGAGGGCCGTGGAGACCGCACGCACCGCGCCCGGGCGCCAGCGGCGGCGGACGAACCGCCAGATGACCGGCGCGAGCAGCGCGAGGACGACAGCCGCGAGCACGGCGAGCGTGATGGGCCGCGTCAGGAAGCTGAAGGACCCGCGGTTGATCTGGAGCGCAAGGTGGAAGTTCTTCTCGGCCAGCGGAAGCAGGACCAGGCCGAGCAGCAGGGCGGGACGCGAGTAGCCATAGGCCTCCATCGCGATCCCGATCGCGCCGAAGAAGAGAACGTACGCGATGCCGACGAAGCTGAAGAGGCTCGTGTACCCGCCGATGAAGGCCAGCACGAGGATGATCGGCCCGAGGATGATCGTCGGCAGGACCGTGAGCCGGACGAGGCTGTTCGCGAAGAGCACGCCGAAGAACGAGGTCGCGACGTTCGCAAAGACCAGGCCGAGCAGCATGACCCAGACGAGCGGCATCTCCGACTCGAACAGCCGCTGGCCGGGATTGACGCCGTGCAGCGTGAACGCCGAGAGCAGGATCGCCGTGCTCAGGCCGCTCGGGATGCCGAGGGCGAGCAACGGCATCATCGAGCCGCCCTCCTTGGCGTCCATGGCCGCCTCGGGCGCGATGACGCCCTCGATGTTCCCCGTCCCGAAGGTCTCGGGATTGCGCGACAGGCGGACCGCGGTGAAGTAGCTCACCCATGACGCGACCGACGCGCCGACGCCCGGTATCACTCCCAGCGCCGTGCCGATGCTCGCACTTCGGATGAGGGTCCCCGGGCGCCGCAGGACCTCCATGACGCCCCGCCACGCGCCGCCGCGCATCACCGTCTCGCCGCGGCTGATCGACTCGCCCTGCGAGAGCAGCGCCACCATCTCGGGAATGGCGAAGAGGCCGATGACGGCTGCGGTGAGCGGGATCCCGTCGTAGAGCGCCGGGATGTCGAACGTGTAGCGCAGGCCGCCGAGGTTGTAGTTGATGCCGATGAGCCCGAAGGCCATCCCCAGCAGGCCGGCGATCAGCCCCTTGCGAACGGACCGCGTGCTCACCGTCGCCAGCAGGGCGACACCCGCGACCGAGAGGGCGAAGAACTCCGCCGGACCGAAGGCCAGGATCACGCCGCGAACGAACGGCAGGCTCACGATGAGGACGAGGACGCCGAACAGGGCGCCCAGCGCCGATGCCGCCGCTGAAGCCCCGATCGCCTCGCCGGCCCTCCCCTGCCGACTCATCGGATATCCGTCCACCAGGGTGGAGGCGTTCGTCGAGTCGCCGGGGACGTTGACCAGGATGGCGGTGATCGACCCCGCGAAGCCGGCCGATCCCATGAGGACGACCAGCATCATCAGGGCATGATCACGGTCCATTCCGAACGTGACCGGAATGAGCAGTGCCATGACGTTGACCGCGCCGATGCCCGGCAGGATGGCGATCAGCGTCCCCACGATCGTTGCGCCGACGAGGATGGCGATGCCTTCCCACGTGAGGAGGATGGCTAGGCCTTCACCGAGGCCGTCTAGCATTCACCCAGTTCCTTCAATGCCACGTCTCCACGAACTGCCTGGGACCCACGGTCCGGAGTCCTTCTAGCGTGGACGGATCGGGCCGCTTCGTCTCGACGAACCAGCCCGATCCGTTGCGCGGTTACCCCTAGTCGGTGATCGCTGCGGCGTTCTCCTCCCAGGTGGCGATCAGGTCCTCCAGCAGGGAGGTGATCGCCTCGGGAGCTTCCCAGCTCGCCGAGAAGTTCGTCGCCGACAGCGCCTCGGCGAAGGCCGGGTCATTCACCGCCTGCTCCATCGCCTGCGAAAGCTGCGCGGCGTGACCCTCGGACATGCCGGGCGGGCCCAGGATGAGCCGGTGGGACTGCCCGACACTCTGGCAGATGTCCGCCACCGTCGGGATGTCCTCTTCGGTGATCGAGGGCACCTCCGGCAGCGCCTCTTCGCGCTCGCACCCGAGGGTGACGAGGAACTCGAGCTCCGGGTTCTCGGCGACCAGCTGAATGGCGCCGGCCGACGTGGTCTTGGCCACCTCGATCTCGGAGCGCAACAGCGACGCGATGAGGTCCGACGTGCCATCGAGCTGGACGACGTCCGTCGCGAACTCGAGTCCGCCGTCCGACAGCAGCTTCCTGACCATCTCGATCTCGACCGGATCGCCGACGTTGCCGATGAGGATCGGCTGGGTGGCCGATCGCTCGATCAGGCCGGTCAGGCTGCGCTCGGGCAGCTCGAGATCCTTGCGGACGATGAGGCCGGTCGGCGCCAGCGTGAGCCTGCCGATGGGCGTCATCTCACGCATTTCGACGTCGGCCCCACCCAGCACCTGGTGCGAGATCATGACGTTGGTGATGTGGTACAGGACCGTCATCCCATCGGGATCCGCGCGCCAAACGTGCTCGAGCCCGATGAGCTGCGCGCCGCCGGGCATGTTCTGAACGACGACCTCGACGTCGGAGCCCGAGATCTCACGCAGCTTCTCTTCGAGCAGCGGTTCGATGAGCCGAGCCTGGGCATCGATGCCGCCACCCGGGTCGGTCGGCACAATGATGCTCACAACGTCACCATCCTGGTAGCCGGCCAGCTCCGGAGACGCTACGGCCTCCGCACTGGTCGCCTCATCGGCGCTCGCATCACTGCGCGCAGAGGCTTCGGGGGTCGGGGATCCAGGCGTGGAGCACGCCGCCAAGAGCAGCAGGAGTGTTGCCAAGATCGGAAAGCGCGAGGGCATACAGGGAGCCTCCTAATCCAGCCGGCCATACACGGCGGTCGCACCGCCGACGCCGGAGTCTACCGCGTGCCGGAGTAATCGCACAAGTGTTTGTGACACTTCTCCGGCGCCGGGCTAGGGGCTTCTTGTATATTCGTACAACGAGCTGGATTTGACAGCGGCGCCGGGCCGCGACATCCGGGATCCAGCCAACTGCGTGGAGGCGACGTTGACGACGATAGATGGGTTGCGAGCGCGTATGGCAGCCCAGGGGTTGGACGCGCTGATCGGGATGTCTCCCGAGAATGTTGCGTACACGATTGGCTTCCTGGTGCCCTCACACCCCGTCAACCGCCATCGGCGAACGATCAGCGTCGTGACCGCCGACGGACGCAGCGTGCTCATCGTGGTCTCGGTCGAGGCCCCGCTGGCGCGCGAGCGATCCGCCATTCGCGATGTCCGCGCCTACGACCAGTTCAAGGACGCGCCGATGCGCGTGCTCGCCGACTGCATTGCTGAGCTCGGCCTCGAGCGAGGTCGCCTCGGCCTCGAGCTGGACTACATGCCGGCCGGGGACTACCTCCAGCTGTCGAGCACCCTGACCGGCGCGGAGTTCGTCCCGAGCCGCGAGCTCTTCCTGGCGGCGCGCATGATCAAGAACGAGGTCGAGATCGACCGGCTGCGCCGGATCGCTCGCATCACCGACGCGGCCGAGGCGGCTGCGGTCGAGCGCTTCCAGGTTGGTATGACCGAGAAGCAGCTCGCTGCCGTCATCACCGATGCCGTGCTCAGCAACGGCGGCGACGCCGTTCGGTCGAACATCGGCAGCGGACCGCGCAGCGGCATCGTGAACCCGAAGCCGGCCGACCGAGCGATCGTCCAGGGCGACGTCGTTCGCATCGAGATCCTGGCGACGCTCGAGAACCACCAGTCCAACGTCACGCGCACGGCCGTCGTGGGTGAGCCCACCTCCGAGCAGGCGCGCATCTGGAACGTGCTCATGGAGGCGCGCGAGGAGGCGCTCAAGCTGCTCGCGCCCGGCACTCCGGCCAAGCTCCTGTGGCAGGCCTATGCTTCGCACTGCCGATCGAAGGGGCTCGAGCCGACGCTCTCGTTCCTCGGCCACGGCATCGGGCTGACGGGCCACGAAGAGCCCTACCTGACGGCCGACACGGAGATCATTCTTCAGCCCGGCACGGTGCTGACGTATGAGCCCTTCTTCATGGTGCCTGGCGAAATGGGCTTCCATATCGAGGACATGTTCCTCGTCACCGATGGAGGGTACGAGCTCATGAGCGACGTGACCACGAACGAATCGCTCATTCGTCTCGCATGAGCCGATGAGCAGCATCCACATCGTCGGCATCGAGGCCATCCCGGTCGAGGTGCCGCGGCGGCGACACCATGCGATGGCGTCGATGGCGATGTCCTCCGCGCGTCACGTCGTCGTCCGGCTCCTCACCGACTCGGAGCACGTCGGCCTGGGGGAAGCTCCCATCAACCCGCGCTGGGGCGGCGACCACGGCCGCTACTACGGCGAGGAGGCGGGCGCGACCCGACACCTGCTCACCGATGTGCTGTTCCCCGCCATCGACGGGTCCGACGTCTATGACGTCGAGCGCCTGCTCGAGATCATGGATCGCACGATCCGCGGCTACCCGTATGCCAAGGCGGCCATCGACATGGCCGTCCACGACGTCATCGGCAAGGCCACGGGCCTCAGCGTCGCGCAGCTGCTGGGCGGAGCGTTCCGGCAGAGCGTTCCGCTGGCGCAGAGCCTCGGCTTCATGCCGACGGCGCAGGCGGTCGATGAAGCGGTCGCTGCCGTCGGCGAGGGACTGCGGGCCATCAAGATCAAGGTCGGCGTCGACTTCCCGCGCGACATCGAGACGGTGCGGGAAGTCCGGGCCGCCGTCGGCCCACACGTGTCGATCACGCTCGACGCCAACCAGGCGTATCCCTCGCCCAAGGTCGCGATCCGTCAGATCGAGCGCCTCGAGGCCTACGGCATCGACCTGATCGAGCAGCCGGTGCAGGGGCTGCGCGAGATGGCCATCGTCACCGCGTCGGTCAACACGCCGGTGATGGCCGACGAGAGCGCCTGGACCGCCCGCGACGTGCTCGAGATCGCGACCACCCGTGCGGCCGACGCGATCTCGATCTACGTGACGAAGCCGGGAGGCTTGTTCCGAGCTCGGGAGATGATCGCGGTTGCCCAGGCAGCCGGCCTGCCCTGCAACGTGAACGGCTCCGGGGAGCTCGGCATCGGCAACGCCGCCAACGTTCAGCTCGCGGCCAGCCGGGAGATCGTCAGCCTGCCGTGCGTCTTCCCGATTTCCGCGCCTGCCGAGCAGGCCCCCACCACGGTCGCCGGCCGCCAGTACGTCGACGACCTCGTCACCAAGCCAATGGCGTACTCCGAAGGATCCGTGGCGCTCCCCGAGGAGCCGGGCCTCGGCGTCACGCTCGACCCGGTCAAACTCGAGCGTTACCGCACCGATCGAGTTGGCGAGACGGAGGAATGACCATGAACGTCGCCATCATCGGAGCCGGGAACGGCGGCTGCGCGGCGGCCGCGGACCTCACGCGCCGCGGCTTCGCGGTGCGGCTCTACAGCCGATCCCCCGCCACGATCGACCCCATCCGCGAGCGTGGGGGGCTCGACTACGTGGGCGTCATGGGCGAAGGCTTCGCGCCGATCCCCGTCGTGACCAACGACCCCGCCACCGCCGTGCGTGGCGCCGATGCGGTCATGCTCGTCGCGCCGTTGCTGGCCCACGCCGCGATGGTCTCCGCGATCGCGCCCCACCTCCAGCCGGGACAGCTGGTCCTGGCGACGCCGGGCCACACGGCGGTGACGATCGCGCGAGCGCTGACGGCGCACGGGTTCGCCGATCCGGTGGTGTGCGGCTCCTCCACCCTGCCCTACGCGGCGCGCCTCATCGCTCCCGCCACCGTCCGCGTCAGCCTCGAGGTTCGGCGCCTGTACGTCGCCGCGTTTCCCGGAGACCGAACCGCCGAGTGGTTCCCGCGCGTCGCCACGCTGTACCCGGCGGCCACGCCGGCCGGCGACGTCATGGAGACGATGTTCCGCTACATGAACGCGATCCATCATCCAGCGGCGACGCTCTGCAACGTCGGCCGCATCGAGTGGACCGGCGGTGACTTCCTCCACTACTTCGAGGGCATCACCCCGTCGGTCGGTCGCCTCATCGACCGGATCGACGGAGAGCGCGTGGCCGTCGCCGCCTCGCTCGGCATCCCGACCCAGTCGTTCGTCGAGTACTTCCGCGAGATCGGGTACACGACGCCCGAGGCGGCGGACACCGGGTCGGCCTACGAGGTGTTCCACCAGAGCGCCCCGAACCGCCACATCCGGGCTCCCACGTCCGTGGACCACCGCTACTTCGAGGAGGACGTTCCCTTCGGCCTCGTCCCCTTCGCCGAGCTCGGGCGCCTGGCGGGAGTGCCGACGCCGACCATGGACGCGATCATCGAGCTGGTGTCGACCATCAAGGACGTCGACTACCGGTCCGAGGGCCTGACGCTCGACCGCATGGGCTTCGCGGATATGACCGCCGACCGAGTCATCGCCACGGTGCGGCACGGATTCGACGCGGCGCCATGACGGCGATCGGCGTTGCGTTCGACGGGATGGCACCGGTCAGCGCGGCGGTTGCGATCGGGCGGCGGGCCGAGCGCAGCGGAATCGCGTCGATGTGGCTCGCCGAGCACCTGGGCTACCAGGAGTCGACGCTCACCGCGCTCGCGGTGGTGAGCGCAACGCGCACGCTGCGCGCGGTGCCGACCGGCGTGAGTCCGTACCTGCGCCATCCGATGCTGATGGCCATGGCGATGGCGTCCCTCTCGGAGGGCCGCCCGAACCGAGCCGCGATCGCGCTCGGCGTGGGCAATCCGCTGTTCCTCGCGGAGTCGGGCGTCGAGGCGCACCGACCGGTCGCCACGATGCGCGAGTACGTGGCCTGCCTGCGCCTCCTCTTCTCGGGTGCGCCCGCGCATCATGCCGGCCAACACTTCACCCTGTCCGGGGCGCGGCTCGCGCTCCAGGAACCGGTGACGACGCCCATCTACGTGGCGGCGATGGGTCCCCACATGCTCCGTCTGGCCGGTCGCGACGCCGACGGTGTCGTCCTGTCCTCGGGCCTGTCGGTGAGCTCCATCCACGAGGCGCTGCGGGCCGTCGACGAGGAGGCCCGGGCGAACGAGCGGCCGGTGGACGCCGTGTATCGGGCCGCCTACGTGATCACCGCGGTCAGCCGCGACGGCCGGGTGGCGTTCGAGGCGTGCCGTAGGAAGCTTGCCTTCGTGCTCCGCAACGCCCACCTGGCCGAGTCCGTGCACGCGGCGGGCATCAGCATCGACCAGGAGGCAATCGTCGCGGCCATCGCGGGCCGCGACCTGGATGCCGCGACCCGATTGGTGCCCGACGAGGCGGTCGAGGCCCTCGCCATCGCCGGCTCGCCCCGTACCTGCGCCGAGCGGCTCGACGAATATGCCGGAGCCGGGTTGGACGAGGTGGTGCTGTCCCTCGCCGGGCCGTCCGAGCACCACCGCGAGGCGTTCGCCCTCGCGGCGGCTCGGGTCGGCGGAGGCGAAGCCTAGGCCGTCAGCGACGGCCCGGGGTCGCGGAGGAGGGCGCCGACGGCGCAGTGCGGCCCACCGCCCGCCAGGTTGATCGCCGTGAAATCGAGCTCGATCACCCGAACCCCGTGGCGATCGAGCGCCTCGGCCGTTCGGTCGCACCCGGACGGGAGGACGACGGTTCGCTCGTCGAGCGCGAGCAGGTTGCAGGCGCCGCGGCGGAATTCGGCCTGATCGGTCTCGATCAGCGTGAAGCCCTTGTGTCTCAGGTAGCGAATCGTCTCGTGGTCGAGATGCGGCCGATGCATGACGGCCAGCTTCGGGCCAGCGATGCCCAGGACGAGGTCGAGGTGCGCGATCCCCGTGAAGTAGGCGACATGGATCTCCCTGGCGCCGGCGGTCCGCAGCAGCGGTTCGACCTGGCGCAGCCCTTCAATGTTCCCGCTCGACCCGAGGCCGACGATGATGTGCTCGGGATCAAGCCACAGGGCATTGCCGCCGAGCTCGGCGACGCCCTTGCCGTGCACCGTGAGGAGGATCGGGCAGCCGAGCTCCATCAACTTGCGCGCGAGGAGCACTTCCTGCCCGCGTCGCCACGGTCCGCGACCGTACCGGGGGATGATCGCGCCGCCGTTGATGACGAACGCGGACGCCGTCGCCCACAGCGACCGCAGCCGCATGTATGCGCCGACCTGGTGTTCCTCGACCTCGACGAACTCGACGGTCACCCCCTCCTCCTGGAGGACGCGGGTGAACGCGTCGTGCTCCGCCTGCATCTGCGCCAGGTCGGGCATGCCGTCGAGGAACCCATACGAGATCGGGTCGGCGCGCGCCTCCGGCGGCGCATCGTTCTCGGTCGGGCGGCACACCAGCGCGCGGCGCAGCTTGCCGATCTTGGACTGGGCACCCCATGGCCCGCCCCAAACCGCCTCGACCTCGTCGAGGAAATCGATGTCGTGGACTTCTTCGCTGCGCACGACCCGTCCTGGTTCGTAGCCGGGCGGCAATCGGTGCATCTGATTCATCGGGCGAGGACTCCTACTCGGTTGGGCTGAGCTCACGCAGGGTGACGGCACGCCGCGGAAATGGCGTGTTGACGGCCCGTCCGCTCATGACGACGCCGTCCTGGATCACGGCGGCGACGCCCGGTACGTCACCGAAGATGAGCGCCTCGGTGGCATCGGCGGCACTCGAGCCGATGGGCGCATCGACGCAGAGGAGATCGGCGGGCGCGCCGAGCTCCAGCGTTCCGGCCTCGAGGCCGAACGCGTGCCGGGCGTTTCCGGTCGCTGCGGCGATCGCCTCCCCCGGGCTCCAGTCTGCCAGTCCACACAGGACGCAGACGAGCCGGAGGATCGCCTGCGGCACGATGCCCACCGCGCTGGGGGTATCGGAGCCGAGGATGAGCCGGTGTCCCTCGCCACGTTCGGCCAGCGTGCGAGCCATGAGGATGAATTGCCGGGTGCCGCCGTGGAAGTTGCCCTCGAGGAACCACGATGTCCCGTCGATCGCGGCGATCAGCTCGTCGTCGGAGCGCCCCGTCGAGCCGCCGTTGACGTGCGCGAGCACATCCGGCCGCAGGGCGAGCGCCTCGGGCAGCCCCATGCCTCGGGAGCCGGCGACGCTGGGCGCGCCGAAGTGCATGCTGACCCGCATCCCCGCCGACCGACCGGCTTGCACCATCGGCTCGGCTTCGGCCGGGTCGCTGACGCCGCTGATGCCGATCTCTCCGATGTAGCGCACACCGGCTGCGTACATCTCGGGCCAGTCGGCGTCGGCCAGACCGGGCTCAAGCAGCACCGTTCCGGCCACCACCCGCACGCCGCCGGGGCGGTAGTCGGCGAAGACGCGCGCCGACAGCATCGCCAGCGCTTTCGTGCCGATCGCATCGCGCGGCCGTCCCTGGAGATGCGGGCTGCCCTGCGAGACGACGGTCGTCACGCCGGCACGCCCGTATCCCTCGATCCAGTCGATGATCCGATGACGGGAGGTCCAGTCGCCGATCTGCGGGTGGACGTGGGTGTCGATGAAGCCGGGGGTCACCGTCATGCCCGCGACGTCGAGCACGTAGTCGCCGCCCATCGCCAGCGCATCGGCGTTGGCTCCGATGTGGTCGATCCGCCCGTCGGACAGGTGGAGGGCTTCGGCGGGAACGTCGGGAGCGTGCCAGTCGCCGGTGTACAGCCGTCCGATGTTGATGATCGCACCGCTGCCTGCCGTGGAGCGGTCCGGGGCGGTGGTCATTCGGCGCGATGCCCGACTAGCGCGAGCACAAAGAACAACACAATGTCCGTAGGATAGTCCATGGCGACCGCGTCCGTCCTTTGCGCTGAGTTTGTGCGAATAGCCGGTTGCCGTGGTAGGCTCGGGCGGAACCTCAGGCGAATGGACCACATCCTCGAAAGCCGGAGCCACATGACGACACCAACGGTCCCTCCCGTCTACCGCGCTCTCGTCGACACTTCCAAGGAGATCGGCATCAGCCTCACCGCCGGGCTACCGGATGACTGGGTTGCGCCGCTCCTCGACCTCTTCGACGCCGACCCTGACGTGACCAATATCCGGGTCGCACGCGAGCCGGAAGCGGTCGCCATCTGCACGGGAGGCTTCTTCGGCGGTGTGAAGACCGCCGCGATCATGGGCGCCACGGGCTTCCTGACGACCATCAGTGAGCTGACGACGATCAATCTCAAGTATGAGATCCCCCTCTTCATGTTCGTCAGCCTGAGAGGAAGCATCCAGGACCATCAGGCGTTCCAGGAGATCCAGGGCCGATTCCTCACCCGGCAATTCGAGGCCCTCGGGCTTCCGTATCTCGTCCTCGACGAGCTCGAGAAGGTGCGACTCCTCCCGGACGCGTATGTCCACAGCCGCGTGCAGAAGCGTCCCTTCATCGTCGGGCTGTCGAAGGCCCTCTTGATCGAGAACGCATAGGGGCGACCAGTGAAGAGCACCGAGTACTTCGAGACACTCAAGAGCCACTGGACCGGACAGCTCGTGGTGTGCGCGCTTGGCGAAAACTCCAACGAGTGGTGGCGGCTGACCCGTGACCTTGGTTCCTTCCATCTCCACGGCGGCATGGGCTTCGCTTCCTCGTTCGCGATGGGCCTGGCGTACAGCCTCCCGGACGAAGAGATCTGGCTCCTCAACAGCGACGGCGGGGTCTGCATGAACCTCGGCGGTCTCCTGACCGAGGCACAGCAGCAGCCGCCGAACCTGAAGCACTTCCTCCTTTCGAATCGCTGCTACCAGTGCCTGCTCGGCGCTCCCCTCGTGAACAGCGAGCACACCGACTACGCAACCATCGCCCGCGGGACGGGAATGCGCAACGTCCACCGTGCCGACTCCGCCGAGGAGCTGAACGAGGCGCTCACCTCCCTCGGTCCCGAGCACGCGTTCGTGGTGTCGGAAGTGGAACCGCACCGGCGGGACTGGCGGTTCGAGCCGCCGCCGCCCTTCCCGTACGAGGGCCCGGAGGCGAAGTACGTCTTCGCCCGTCACGTCGAGCGGAGGACCGGCAGGACGATCTTCGGCCCCCGCGGGTACTGACCCACCCGACGTGAAAGTCGGCATCGGGCTCTACCCGACGGGCTCTGCCACCGAGGTCCTGGCGACCGCCGTCGAGGCCGAGCGTCTCGGCTTCGACGAGCTCGCCCTCGGCGATTCGCACCTGATTTGGCGTGAGCTCTACACGCTGCTCGGCGCCATCGCCGTACGAACGACGCGGATCGGGATCGGGCCCGGGGTCACCCATCCATTGGTCCGGCATCCGAGCCTCACGGCGAGCGCCCTGGCGACGTTGACGCAGCTGGCGCCCGGCCGCGTGCGCCTCGGCTTCGGCATCGGCGACAGCGGCCCCGTGAACATGGGGCTGCGCCGCGCGACGCTCGAGGAGCTGCGGGCGGCGACGATCTTCATCCGTCACCTCCTGGCCGGTGAGACCGCCAGCTACGCGGATCACAGCATGGGGATCGGCGGCTCCTCGGAGGCCGTCCCGATCCTCATCGCCGGGGCCTCGGACGCGGCCCTGCGGATCGCCGGCGAGGTGGGCGACGGAGCCCTGATGGCCGGGCCGCTCGACGAGGTGAACGAGTCGATGGCCGTGGTGGACGAGGCGGCCGCGGCCGCCGGCCGACCGCCCGGATCCGTGTCGCGGATCGTCTGGACCACCGGGAGCGTGTCCGAGGACGCCGCCGTCGCCCGAGACGCGGTGCGGCCGGTGGTGGCCCGCAAGGCCCTGTTCACCCTGCGCGTGGCCGCGCGCGCCAACACGATCGCGCCGGAGGACGTCGAACCGCTTCGTCGGCTGGCGGAGGCCTACGACTTCCGAAAGCACATGGAGCCGGAGCACAGCCATCTCGTCCTCGATCGATGGATCGACCGCTTCGCGCTGGCCGGCACTCCGGCCACCGTCCTCCAGCGCTGCCGGGACCTGCGAGCAGCGGGGGCCGACGGTCTCATCGTCGTCCTGCACGGTGACGACCGGCTGGCCCAGATGCGGAGTCTCGCCGACGCGGTGCTGCCCGGCCTCCGGGCCTGAGTCGCCGCCCCACCCGCCCAGCGGCGCCGTGTGCCTCGTGAAGGGCGTCGTGGCCCGTCCGGAGCCAGCCCGCTCCCCCATCGCGACGCCGCGTTAGCCGACCGTTTCGAGCGAGGCGCTGCCGTCCGCCGGCACGGTCGCGCGGCTGCCCAACCCGTCGCCGACTCGCGGTACCCGTGCCAGCTCCGGCGCCGTCGGCGTGCAGTGTTTGCTGCATTGACGAGCACTTCGTGAGTACCTACACTGCATCGCCATACCGTAGCTGCAGGGCGGACGTGACGAATCAGCGCGACCCGTTCGAGATCCTCAAACGGCGCTTCGCGGACCTGTCCGAGGGCCAGCGTCGGGTGGCCAGGATGCTGCTCGACGAGCCGGCTCGCGTCGCCCTGCTGTCGACGGCCGCACTCGGCGAGCGCGCCGGAGTCAGTGACTCGACCGTCATCCGCCTCGCCTCGGCGCTCGGCTACTCGGGCTATCCCGAGCTGCGGGCGGCCATCCACAACTCGCTGTTCACCCACGTCGCGCCGTCCGAGTACTTCCGGCGGTCCCTCCACCACGACGCGGGATCCGCGGCCCACGCGTCGCTCAAGGCGGATGCCAACAACATCGCTCGTCTCGAGGCGCAGGCCACGCACCGGGCCGTCACCTCCGCCGCCGGCGTGATCGCGACAGCCGAGTCGGTCTTCGTCGCCGGTTCCGAGAGCTCCTTCGCCCCCGCCTACGCGCTGGCCTACCTGCTGGCGCGGGTGCGACGCAACGTCCAGCTCTTCGGGTCGGGCGAGACCGACGTCGCGCGTCAGCTGTTGGAGCTCGGGCCCACCTCGGCGCTGGTCGTGTTCAGCGTTCCCCGCTACGCGCGGGCGACGTACCAGGTCGCGGAGCACGCCGTGCGCGCGGGGGCGCATCTCATTGCCGTCACCGACTCTCTGACGGCACCGATCGCCCAGCTCAAGAGCACGGCGATCACCGTCGACTCGGCGAGCGCGTCGTTCTTCCAATCGCAGGTGGCTTCGATCTCGGTCGCGAATGCCCTGGCCGCGGAGGTCGCGCACCGGTCAGCCGCCGACGCGGAACAGCGGCTGCGCGCGATCGAGTCCCTCGACGAGTCGTCCGGCCGCTTCCTTGTCGGGCGGGAGTCCAGCGGCAGGGCATCGAGCACGTCGAGGGCGAATGGCAACGGACGCGGGGCCGGGTCGCGATGATCGGGCTGGACAGCTGTCGTTCGAGCTTCGGCCGCCTCGACTTCTCATTCGAGGACACGAACACGCGGCTGGGTGAACGGCGCCTCGTCGGCTTCGCGCCGCGGGGCCGGGTCGGCGTCGTGGAGCTCCTCGAGCGCGACGGGACGGCCAAGGTATCGCTCCTGGTGAGCGGGAGCAGCGATGGGGCGGCCATGTCCTGGGCCGCCGCCTGCGTCGCGACGCTGGCGTCCTGGCTGGGGGTCGACTTCTCGTCGTGGCTGGCGTCTCAGATACGGGCGCGAGGCCTCGAGGAGAACTGGTCGGCGGCGCGTCGATTCGGACCCGCGACCGTCTCGGCCACCGTCTTTCCGGTCGACGCCGTTCTCATCTGCGTCGAGAACGCCCCCGGCCTGACGGGCGGCGTCAGTCGGCCAGAGTGATCTTTCGGTTCTTTCGCCGGAACAGGTCGCGATAGTACGGGTTCGAGACCCGGCTGCTGATCGTGGCGCCGCTCAGGGGCTTCGCGGCACGCCGCGCCTGGTACCGCCCCCTGCGGTGGATCTCTTCCGCGATGTCACTGGCACTCATCGGTCCATTGCTGGCGCGAAGCACCTCGATGATCTCGTCGTGCAGGCTCGGGGTGGCCGCACGCGACGGCTCGTGCCGCGGGTGGCCGAGCGCCTGATCGCCGCTCGCGTCGCCACGCCTGCGGATGTCGGCCGTCGCTTCCACGGCACGCTCGATCGCCTCGAGGCGCGCGCCATGCTCGTCGAGGCGGCCCTGCACGGCCTCCAGCCGATCGATGACGAGACCTTGATCCTGACGGCGTTCGACGGTCGCCAACCGGAGCAGCATGATCCCGGTCCGCACCAGCGACGTGGCCAGCGCGCTCGATTCCATGCCGCGGTGGCCCGCTAGCTCCGCGAGCTGCCTGCGCTCCTGGCTGGTCAGCGAGATGGCGAGATCGTCACGTCCTTGGCGCGCGTTGACGACGCCGGGCCGCTGGGCCATCAGATCCTCCTTTCCCGGCCGCGGGCGATACATCGCGACCATGGGCGTTGTGCGTGACACCATATCGCGCGCCGACGGCGGGGTCCATCTTAGCGGCGTCAACACAAACGCACAAAACGGGCCGCACAACCGGACCTCGGCGTTAGACGGAACTTTCCGAGCCGAGACGTGGCGGACCAGCGCGCAGGAGCATCGTGATGGTGCGTCACGATGCTCGATCGACCCTCGGTGGAATCGCCGGGCGCCGATTGGCGCCGGGATTCGGGGATCGGGTGGGGTGTGGCTCCGGCGGTAGGATTCGAACCTACGACCAAGCGGTTAACAGCCGCCCGCTCTACCACTGAGCTACGCCGGAACGCGTGCAACCGCAATGCAGACGGTTCCATGCGGCCCGCCGATTATACCGAAGGCGTCTCGGAGCGGATCGGAGGCCGTTCGTACGGCCGGGAGGGCTGACGGACCGATGCGGATCGCTGCCGGGATCGCGGCAGCTAGATGAGCCAGCCCGTCCGCTCGCGCCGGGTACGACGATGGGCGGCCCGAAGGCCGCCCATCGCATCGGCTTCCGAGCGCGCTGAGCGCTACTCGAGGTAGTCCTTGAGCTTCCGCGACCGCGACGGGTGGCGGAGCTTGCGCAGGGCCTTGGCCTCGATCTGCCGAATCCGCTCGCGGGTGACGTTGAAGTCGCGCCCGACCTCCTCGAGCGTCCGCGACCGACCGTCCTCGAGACCGAAGCGGAGCTGGAGCACCCGCCGCTCACGCGGGGTGAGCGAGTCGAGCACGCCCTCCACCTGCTCCTTCAGCAGCTGGTGGCTGGCCGCGTCGGCCGGAGCTACCGAGGCGAGGTCCGGGATGAAGTCGCCGAGGTGGCTGTCCTCCTCCTCGCCGATCGGCGTCTCGAGGCTGACCGGCTCCTGGCTGACCTTCATGATCTCGCGGACCTTCTCGGGCGAGACCGTCTGCGGGCCTTCCGCCACGCGGGCATCGGTCTCCTCCTCCGTCGGCTCGCGCTGGAGCTTGTCACGCAGCTCGCGGATGATCTCGTCGCGGCTCATGCGCCGCGCGATCTCCTCGACGGTCGGCTCGCGACCGAGCTCCTGGAGCAGGGTGCGGCTGACGCGGATGAGACGGTTGATCGTCTCGACCATGTGGACCGGGATGCGGATCGTCCGCGCCTGGTCCGCGATGGCCCGCGTGATCGCCTGCCGGATCCACCACGTCGCGTAGGTGGAGAACTTGAAGCCCTTCTCGTAGTCGAACTTCTCGACCGCCCGGATGAGGCCGATGTTGCCCTCCTGGATGAGGTCGAGGAAGCTCATGCCGCGCCCGATGTACTTCTTGGCGATGCTGACCACGAGGCGCAGGTTCGCCTCGGTCAGCCGCTTGCGCGCATCGGTCGACTGCTCGACCAGCCGGCCGCTCCGCTTCTCGAGCGGGACGTCCGGCGGGATCGTCGGGTCGTAGCCGAGGCTGAGCAGGTACTCGGCGTCGTGCCCGGACTCGATGTACTCCTTGACGATGTTCTGGGTCGTCTCGCGCGCCCAGCGCTCGAGCTCCATGAGCTCGGCGGCGCCGGCGTGGCTGATCGCCTTGAAGCGGTACGTGGCCCCGAACAGGACCGCGTCCTTCAGGCCCTGCGCCGGATCGTCGGCGAGGACCTTGAGGATCGACTCGGCCTCCATGAGCCGCGTCCGGGCCTCGTCGTCGAGGTTCGGCGCCTTGCGAGCCTTGGAGAGCTTGATCGGCGGCACCTCGATCGTCTTGCGGCGCCGGCCGAACCACCAGTCGATCGCGTCGCGCGTCACGCGCGGCGCTTCCTGCGGCAGGTCGAAGGCGCGCATCGCGGCCATCGAGCGGGCCTTCGGCTCGGTCCCCAGCGTGACCCAGGCGTACAGGTTGACGAGCGCCCGCTCCGGCTCGGCGACGATGAGCTCGCCGAGCTCGATCGCCTTGGCCAGCACGACCTCCTCCTCGGCGGTGAGGAGGGCGACCTTGCCGATCTCCTTGAGGTACATCCGGACCGGGTCGTCGATGCCGATGAGGTCGGCGGCGAGGGCCTCGAGGTCCTCCTCGCCCGCCTTCGGCTTCGCGGGACCCTCGACGGTCGCGGTCGCCTCGGTCTCCTCCTCGTCGTCGCGCTCGCCGATGAGGGTCGGCTGGTTCGTCTCGTCGAGGACCTCGATGCCGGCCTCCTCGGCCGCGGCGTACAGCTCCTCGATCTGGCCCATCTGGGCCTCCGGGGTCGGCAGCGCCTCGAGGATCTGGTCGTGGGTGAGGAAGCCCTCCTCGCGCCCACGCTCGATCAGGCCGCTGACCACAGCGGCCTGGGCCTCGGCATCCACCGCCGATGCGCCGTTTCCGTTCGCTCCCGCCCTGGCGGGCGCCTTCGTCGAGCGCTTCGTCGCCTTAGCGTCCTTCCCGGGTGCCTTGGCCTTCGTATCGGCCTTCTTCTCGGCCTTCGTATCGGCCGTGGTCGCGGCCTTCGACGCGGCCTTCGTATCGGCCTTCGTGGCCTTCGTCTCGGCCGCGGTGCCGTTCGCGCTCGTCTTCTTCGTGGTCGTCGTCTTCGCCTTCGTGATCGTCGGTTCCTTCTTCTTCGTGCTCGTCATGGTGTCGGTCGCCTTCGCGGCCGTCGTCTTCGTCGTCGACTTTGTGGCGTTCGCTGCCTTCGTTGCCGTGGCGCCGGCCTTCGCCGCCGGAGCCGCCTTCGTCGCCTTCGTCGCCTTGGTCGCGGTCGTCGTCTTCGTCGCCGTGGTCTCCGCCTTGGCCGGCGCCTTCGTCGGCTTCTTGTCCGTCGCCTTCGGTCGGGTGGTCGTGCCCGTCGCCACGCTCAGCTCCTCCTCTCGCCGGCGGCCACGGCCGCCGGACCCCGTATCGCCCTCACCAGCTGCTCACGCTCCTGCGTGAGCGCCTGGAACTGTCCCTCCAGGCTTCGGATGTCATCGGTCTCCCCCTCATCGGTGCTTGCCCTGATCAATGCCTGCAGGTCGCTCATCCGCTCCTCCGCCGCGCGCACGCGGAGCCGGAGCAGCGTCACCCGCAGCGCCTCACGGTCGGTCTCGGCGTTCGGGCGGACGCCACGCTGTCGCGCCGATGCGAGCAGGCTGCGCGCCAGGTCGGCCGAAGCCGGGTCGAGCGCGGCCACGAACGCCTCGAGGTCGACGCTGCCGTCGGTCCCGGCGACGGCATCGATCCACGCGCGCGCCAGCGCCTGCGCGACCGCGTCCCGCAGCGGAAGCGGCCCGTCCGGCAGCTCGCGGGCCAGGCTCGGGTTGAGCAGGAGCAGCGTCAGCGCCTCCCGCTCGAGCGGTCCGACCCGTGGCCCGTCGTCGGTCCGGCCATCGGTCGCGTCGACCGGCCGGATGGCCATGGTCTGCGGCGCCCGTGCCAGCTCGTCGCGCAGGATCCGCTCGTCGATGCTCGCCAGCTGCGCGAGCTGCGGCACGTACGAGTCCCGCTCGACCCGGTCCGGGATCCGCCGCAGCAGGTCGAGCATCCGTCGCGTGTACACGCTCCGGCCGTGCGGCTGGCGCAGGTCCACCTCGGACGCGGCGCGCTGCATGAAGTACGGCAGCAGCTCCTCGGCCGCGGCGATGGCCCGGCGCCACCCGTCCGGATCGGAGCGAATGAACTCGTCGGGGTCCTTGCCGGCCGGGATGCGGATGACGCGCACCTTGCTCACCACCGGCCCGAGCTCCTCGAGCAGCCCGCGCTGCGTGGCCGCCTCGCCGGCGAGGTCGACGTCGTAGGCGAGCGCGACCGCATCGGCGAATCGGTTGGCGAGCTCGACCTGCCCGGCGGTGAGCGCCGTCCCGAGGCTGGCCACGACATTCGTGAACCCCGCCTGGTGCGCGGCCATGACGTCCGTGTAGCCCTCGACGATGACCGCCAGCTTCTCCCGCCGGATCGAGGCTTTGGCGAGGTCGATGCCGTACAGCGTCCGGCTCTTGTCGAACAGCGCCGTGGCCGGCGAGTTCAGGTACTTCGGCCCCTCGGCATCCGGCAGGATCCGGCCGCCGAGGCCGATCGCCCGGCCCGACAGGTCGCGGATCGGGATGATGATCCGGCCCCGGAAGCGGTCGTACACGCCGCCACGATTCGACTGTGATGCGAGGCCGGCCTCCATCAGCTCGGTGTCGCCGAAGCCCTTGCTGCGCAGCCGCTTCGAGAGCGCCTCCCACGTGTTCGGCGCATAGCCGATGCCGAAGCGCTCGAGCGTCTCGTCGCTGAAGCCGCGCTCGGCGAGGTACTCGCGCGCCCGCTGGGCCTGGTGCGCCTGCAGCAGGACCTCCCGATACCAGGCGATGGCCGCCTCGAGCGCCTCGCGCAGCCGTGCCCGCCGGCGATCCTCGCGCGCGGTCCGCTCCGACAGCTCGACCCCGGCGCGCTCGGCGAGCCGGGCCAGCGCCTCCCGGAAGTCGAGGCCGTCGCGGCGCATGAGGAACGTGAAGATGTCGCCGTGCTCCCCGCAGCCGAAGCAGTGCCACGTCTCGCGCTCCGGCGTGACGACGAACGAGGGCGTCTTCTCGCCGTGGAACGGGCACAGGCCCTTGTGGACCGAGCCCGCCCGCTTCAGCGCGACGGTCTCGCCCACGAGCTCGACGACGGGAATCTTCGACTTGATCTCGGCGATGATGCCGGAAGGGGTGGAGATGGCGTGGACCTCGGAGCGCCGCATTTCCCCTCAGGACGGCACCTGCATGTCAAGGGGTTTGTCAAGTCCTCGACGCTAATTCTACGCCGTTGTCAAGTCGTGGGCAAGGCCGATGCGCTCGCGCTAGACTCCATCTCACACCACCCAGGTGACCCGGACCCCTCGTTTCCGTCGGAGGACCGCGTGCCCAACCGCACCGGCGTCGTGCCCGATCAGGCTGCCCTCGCCGCTGCCTTCCGCGACCTCCACGGCCGCCGGCTGCACGGCTTCGCGATGCTCCTCACCCTGGATCCCGACCGTGCCGCCCTCCTTGCCGCCGAGGCGCTGGCCGCCGGTGCGGCTCGGGCCGATGCGCTGCGCCACCCGGAGCGTGGCGCGGCCTGGCTTCGGGCGCGGGTGGTTGGCGCCGCCCGGCGGGCCGGCCGTCCTGCGCCGCGCGCCTCGGGCACGCTCGAGCTCCTCGGCGTCGACCACGCCACGGCGGCCGCGCTCGCGTCGCTCGACGTCGCCAGCCGCGCGGCCGTGATCGCCACGATCACCGAGGGCTTCGACCCGCGCGACGTCGCGACCATCGTCGGGGTCGAGGGCCGTCGCCTTGCCCGGCTCGTCGAGCGCGGCACCGAGCGCTTCCTGGCGGCCCGCGCCATGGCGCTCGGCCTGGTGCCGCCCGAGGGCCCGACCATCGACCGGCTCCACGCGGCGGCGAGGCGCGCGATCACGTGATCGACCTGCACGCCACGTTCGCCGAGTGGGTGGCGGCGGGCGCCGAGAGCGAGCCACCGCGCGACATCGTGCTCCACGCGTCGGGCTGCCCGCGCTGCCTGGCCGTGGCGGCCGGGTACGACGCGCTGCGCGCCATCGACGTGGGCATGGCGCCCGAGCCTCCGATCGTGGCGGCGCGCGACGGTGCTTCCGTCGCGCTCCGCGCCGGACGGGCGTTCGCCGGCATCGCCTCGGTGGCGCTCATCGGGGCCGCCATCGTGATCGGCACGGGCGTCCTGCGGTTCGGGCAGGGCACGAACCTCGCCGCCATCGCGACCCCGACGCCGACGGCCTTCGCCCAGGGCGTCCTCGGCGGCACCCCGCCCACGCCGACCGCCACGCCCTCGTCGGCGGACGAGACGGCGGACCCGAGCGCGACGGCGAGCGCGGCGACGTCAGCCGAGCCGCAGCCGGTCCCGACCACGGCCCCGGTCCTCACCCCGGTGACGACGCCCCGCGCGACCCCGACCGGGACACCGGTGGCTCCGTCACCGACGGCCACGACCGCTCCGACCGCCGCAGCGACCGCGGTGCCGACGCCGGCGGCAACGGCCACGCCGATCCTTCCGAGCCGAATCCCGACGCCGACGCCGGTGCCGACCGCTCCCCCGCCGTCCGAGGCCGCTCCCTAGCGTCCCGCTACTTGTCCTTCGCCTCGGTCTTCGCGATCGCGGCCTGCGCCGCGGCGAGACGCGCCACCGGGACGCGGAACGGCGAGCAGGACACGTAGTTCAGCCCGACCTCGTGGCAGAAGGCGATCGACTGCGGGTCGCCGCCGTGCTCGCCGCAGATGCCGATCTTCAGGTCCTGCTTCGTGGCACGGCCCTTCTCGACGCCGATGCGCACGAGCTGGCCGATGCCGGCCGCGTCGAGGACCTGGAACGGGTTCTCCGGCAGGATCTTGCGGTCGACGTACTGCATGAGGAACTTGCCCTCCGCATCGTCGCGCGAGTAGCCGAAGCCCATCTGGGTCAGGTCGTTCGTGCCGAAGCTGAAGAACTCGGCGTGCTCGGCGATCTCGTCGGCGGTCAGCGCGCCGCGCGGGACCTCGATCATCGTCCCGAACTTGTAGCTCACCTGCTGGCCCGAGGCCTCGACGATGCGCGCCACCTCGGCCTCGAGGATGTCGCGCGTCTCGCGCAGCTCGTTCACATGGCCGACGAGCGGGATCATGATCTCGGGCAGCGGCGTCCGGCCCTCGGCGGCGACGCGGGCCGCCCCGGCGAGGATGGCGCGGGTCTGCATCTTCACGATGTCGGGCACCATGAGCCCCAGCCGCACGCCGCGCAGGCCGAGCATCGGGTTCTGCTCGCGCATCGCCTCGACGGCGTGGAGCAGCTCGGTCTTCTCGGCCAGCTGCTTCTCGAGTGCGGGCCGATCCGTGGCGGGTGACTTCTGGAGCGCCGGCTCCGGCTCGGACATGCCGAGCTTGCGCATCGCGCGCGTGGCGTCCTTCGTGCCGAACAGCTTCACCAGGCCCTGCTGCACCAGGCCGGCATCGACGCCCAGGGGCCCGTTCATCAGCTCGAGCGACGTCTGGAGGCGGGTCGTCTCGGCCACCAGCTCCTCGTACGAGGGCAGGAACTCGTGCAGCGGCGGATCGATGAGCCGGATGACCACCGGCAGCCCGTCCATGGCCCGAAACAGGCCGGCGAAGTCATCGGTCTGGAGCTTCTCGAGCTCGGCCAGCGCCTCGTCGAAGACCCGGATGGACGTGCGCTCCTCCTCGGTTCGCGCTTCTTCGTCCTTGGCCTTGGCGGCCGTGGCGGCATGCGCGTTGAGGATCATGCGGCGCACGGTGGGCAGCCGATCCTCCTCGAAGAACATATGCTCCGTCCGGCACAGGCCGATGCCCTGGGCGCCGAACGCCCGCGCGCGCTCCGCGTCGCGCGGATAGTCGGCGTTGGCCCAGACCTGGAGGCGGCGGACCTCATCGGCCCACGACAGGAGCGTGGCGAGGTGGTGCTCGTCCTCGAACTTCGCCTCGATCGTCGGCAGCTCGCCGGCGTAGATCTCGCCGGTCGTGCCGTCGATCGAGATCATCTCGCCTTCCTTGACGGTCACCGACCCGGCGCGCATCTCGCGCTTGGCGTAGTCGATCTTCAGGGACTCGGCGCCGGCGACGCAGGGCAGGCCCATCGAGCGGGCCACGACCGCCGCGTGCGAGGTCGCGCCGCCGCGCGCGGTGAGCACGCCCTTCGCGGCGAGCATGCCGTGGACGTCGTCGGGCGACGTCTCGATGCGGACGAGGATGACCGGGTTGCCGGCCTCCTTGGCCGCCACCGCCCGATCGGGATCGAAGATCGCCTGGCCGACGGCCGCGCCGGGCGAGGCGTTCAGGCCCTTGCCCAGCAGCCGATCGGCGAGCTTCTCCTTGGCCGCCTCGTCGAAGCGCGGCAGCAGGAGCTGGACGATCTGCCCCGGGTCGACGCGCTGGAGGGCCTCCTCCTTGGTGATCAGGCCCTCGTTGACCATGTCGACCGCGATCCGCACCGCGGCCGGCGCGGTGCGCTTGCCGGAGCGCGTCTGGAGCATGTAGAGCGTGCCGCGCTCGATCGTGAACTCGAGGTCCTGCATGTCGCGGTAGTGGGCCTCGAGCTTCTTCGCGATCTCCTCGAACTGCGCGTAGACCTCGGGCATCTGCTCGCGCATCTGGCTGATCTTCTGCGGCGTGCGGATGCCGGCCACGACGTCCTCGCCCTGGGCGTTGGTGAGGTACTCGCCGTAGAGGACCGGCTCGCCGGTATTCGGGTCGCGGGTGAAGGCGACCCCGGTGCCCGAGTCCTCGCCCATGTTGCCGAACACCATGGTCACGACGTTCACCGCCGTGCCGAGGTCGTGCGGGATCCTGTTGAACTCGCGGTAGTCGTGCGCCCGCTTCCCGAACCAGGAGTCGAACACGGCACGCACGGCGAGCTCGAGCTGCCGATACGGATCGGTCGGGAACGGCTCCCCCGTCTTCTCCTCCACGATCTCGGTGAAGCGGTTGCCGATGTCGCGCAGCTGCTCGGCGGTGAGGTCGGTGTCGAGCTTGGCCCCGACCTCGTGCTTCAGCTCCTCGAACGGCTCGTCGAAGTCCTCGGCCTTGAGGCCGAGCACGATGCGCCCGAACATCGCCACGAAGCGGCGCCAGGCGTCCCACGCGAAGCGCTCGTTGCCGGTGAGGCGGATGAGCCCCTGGACCGTGTCCGGGTTGAGCCCGAGGTTGAGGACCGTGTCCATCATGCCCGGCATGCTGAACGCGGCGCCCGAGCGGACCGAGACGAGGAGCGGGTTCTCGGGGTCGCCGAAGCCCTTGCCGGTCTGCTGCTCGAGCTCGTGCATATGGGCCACAATGTCGTCCCACAGGCCCGGCGGAAGCTGGCGTCCGGCCTCGTAGTAGGCGTTGCAGGCCTGGGTCGTGATCGTGAACCCGGGCGGGACCGGCAGCCCGGCGTTCGTCATCTCCGCCAGGCCGGCACCCTTGCCGCCGAGGATCGAGCGCATGCTCGCGTTGCCCTCGGCGAACGTGTAGATCAGCTTCTCGGGAGTGCCTGCCCGCGCATCGGCGTCGTTGCGGCGGGCCTTTCGGGTGCTCGTGGCCATGCGGCGAATCGGCTCCTCGTGTGTGCGCGTCGTGGGGAGCCCGAATTGTACCCCGCTCCCCGCTCCTGCCGGGCAGCCGGCCTAGAGCCAGCGTCGCCAGCGGGCGAGCGCCAGCGTCACGACCGCGATGAGGATCATCGCGCCGAGGACGACCCAGAACATCGTCGGGTCGTCGAAGAATCCGACGTGGAAATTCATGCCCATGACGCCCGCGAGGACGCTCGCCGGCAGCAGGACCACGGACGCCCAGGTGAGGACCCGGACGATGTCGTTCGTGCGCTGCGCCGTGCGCGTCATGTGGATGTCAAACGTCCCGATGAGCATCTCGCGCGCGTTGAGCACGGCATCCACGGCGCGCTCGACCCGGGCCACCATCGCGCCGAGCGCCTCTCGCTCCGCCGGCTCGAGGTCGCCGAACACGACGGGCAGCGCGAGCTCGGCGACGACCTCTCGATGCGGAACCAGCATCCGGCGCACGCGCGCGATGCGCCGCCGCATGTCGACGAGCCGCTGGAGCAGGTCGTCCTCGGTCCGCAGGGCAGCGTCGTCGAGCCGATCCACGTCGTTCTCGAGCTGCTCGGCGGCCTGCAGGTAGGCGTCGACGTGCCAGGTGAGGAGCGTGACCAGGAACTGGACGGGCGTCAGCCGGCCGACCTCGCGCTGGTCCTGGATACGCTCGCGACGCTCGTCGAGGAACGGGAGCGGCTCGGCGTGCGCGGTGACGATCCACTCCTCGCCGACGAGGATGCGCAGGCCGCGCGGCCGATCCTCGAGCGACTCGCCCGGCGCGCGGACGACGACCTCGACCGCCCCGCTGTGAACGGTGAGGCTGGGTCGCGTCGTCTCGTCGTCCAGCCGCCGGCCCAGCTCGTCGCCGAGGCCGAGCGCCCGGGCGATGGCCGCCACGTCGTCCGCGCTGGGCGCGGTGGCGTCGATCCAGAGCAGCTCCTCGGGCCGGATCGGCCTCGGCTGCCACGTCGCGATGTCGATCGCCTCGTCGCTGCCATCGGCGTGCGAGAGGATCGCGGCGACGCTCATCGGCGCAGCATACGCCGCGGGCGTGCTGGCCCTCGGTCGGGCCGGCACTTCGTCAGCTCGTGGGCGACGGGTTCGGGGTGGGCGGCACGATCGGCTCGATGTCGCCCCAGTCGGTGAACGTGTAGCGCGTGCGGCCGGTCATCACCACGTCCTCACCGTCGGGGGTCCGTGCCTCGAGGCGGAACGTGTGGAACGCGGACAGCGGCACGCCCGCGTCGTCGACGAAGATCTCCATGAGCGACTCGCGCAGGGTGACGTGGGCGATGCGGCGCAGCGGGTCGTCGAGCTCCGGGTCGCTGATCCAGCTGTCGGTGGTCAGGACGTGCCCGGCGACGCCGTCCCGGGTCTCCGGGCCGACGTAGTCGAGCTCCGCGACGGTCGCGATGCGCGCGAACGGGTTCATCGGCCCGAGGTAGGCGCTCGGCACGCGCTCGCCCTCGGTCCAGCCCTCTCCGTCGACGTTGGCGTAGACGTGGCTGCTGATGACGGCCATCTCGCCCGTGAACGGCGGCATCCCCGAGTCGGCGAGCCGCAGCGTCGCGATCCAGTCGTCGGCGTCGAGGCGCCCCTCGGCCTCGACCCGGCTGATGAGCTCCTCGTCGAAGCCGGTCACCCGCACCTCGCCGGACTGGTGGAGGGCGAAGGCCGCATCGGGATCGCGGGCCTCGGCGAAGAACGAGAGGATGAGCGGGTGCGTCGCGGGGCGGCCAAACGGCGTCTCGGCCGCGGTGCGCGGCACCGGGGTCCGGCCCAGGAGGACCCACGCGCCGGCCGCGACCAGCAGGAGGACGACGCCCGCGGCGACGGCCATGAGGCCGATGCTCACGCCTCCACCGCTGGTCGGCGCCGTCGCGGTCGTGGCGACCGGCTCGCCTGGGGCGGATTCACCCTGGCCGGCCGCCGCCTGCCAGAAGTCGAGCCCGCAGCTCGGGCAGAAGCGCGAGCCCTCGCGAGTCGCGCCGCAGCGCTGGCAGGCGCGGCTCATCGGCGACTCGTCGCTGGTGTCGGTGGTCGATTCACGCCCGGCAGCCTACTTCGGCGTCCCCTGCTGCGGCATGGCTCGTTCGTCCCGGGTCGCGGTCCGCCCGGCCGCGCGCTGCGCGCGGGGCGACCGTCTCCGCTCGTCGACGAGCGCGGAGAGGTCGTCGACCTTCACGCGGTAGTCGCCGGACGCTCGCTCGGCACGCAGGCGGCCGGTGCGGATGAGCCGGCGAACGTGCTCCGGGTGGTACCCCAGGACGGCGGCGACCGAGCGCGTGGTCAGCCACAGCTCGGACTTGCGCACGCTCGCGTCGTCCGCGAGGCCGGCGAGCGACACGCCGACCGCCTTCGCGCGGTCGGCCGCGCGAGCGATGGCCACCGGGTCGCGCGCTCGCATGGCGGCCGCGAGATCCGCATTGACCCGGTCGCGCAGTGCGCCCGCCTTCATCCGAGACTCATCGGCGGTTCATCGGCCGACCGAGAGCCAGCCGCGCCGGAAGGCGAAGTCGAACAGCGGCGGGATCCCGGCGATGAGCCGGCCGAGCCACCCGGCCCGCTGCCGGTACAGGGTTCGCGCCTTGGCCAGCACGCGCCGGCGACCCTCCGGGTCGAGCTCGTCCGCCAGCGCCCGGAACTCCCGGAACGCGGCCGCGTCCTCGTCGACCAGCCACTGGGCGTCGGCCAGCGCCTCGCGGGCAGCGGGATCGCCGGGCAACAGCTGCGTGGCGAGCGTGGCCGCCTGGTACGCGCCGCGCGCGTCGCCGGTCCGCGCCAGGGCGTGCGCCAGGGCCAGCTGGGCGCGGCCGTCATCCGGCGCGAGACGAACGGCCCGGCGCGCCGCCTCCACGCTCAAACCGGGCTGCGCGGCGCCGAGCCGCTCCTCGGCCTCGGCCACGTCCCAGGTCGTCTGGCGCGGATCGTTGCGGGCCAGGCGCGAGTACTCGGCCGCGGCGTCGCGGTGCGCGCCGGACGCGGACAGGATCTGGGCCAGGAGCTCGCGGTAGCGGACCTCCTCGGGGTCGAGCCGAACCGCATCGGCGGCGTGCTTCTCGGCCTCCTCCGGACGGCCGAGGGCCAGCAGGGCCCGGGCACGGTACTCGTGCGCCGCATCGTCGCCGGGGCGCTCGGCCAGGAGGGCGGCCGTCAGCTGGAGGACGCGCTCGTGATCACCGGCGTCGAAGGCCGCGCGGATCTCGTCGAGCGAGGCCGTCATCCGCCCGGCGCCTCGCGCGGCGTCCCCCGCCAGGGCGTCGTGCCGGCCACGAGCTCGGCGATGCGCTGCGGCACGAGCTCGAGCGACACGCGCTCCTGGGTCATCGAGTCGCGCTCGCGGATGGTCGCGGCGCCGTCCTCGAGCGACTCGACGTCCACGGTCACGCAGAACGGCGTGCCGACCTCGTCCTGGCGGCGGTAGAGCTTGCCGATGGAGGCGGTGTCGTCGTACGTCGCCGTCACGACCTGCTTCAGGTCGGCGGTGAGGGCGCGGGCGCGCTCGACGAGCTCGGGCCGGTTGCGGAGCAGCGGCAGGACCGCCGCCTTCACCGGCGCGAGCTCGGGGCGGATGCGCAGGACGACGCGCTTCTCGGACCCGATCTGCTCCTCGGTGTAGCCGTCCACGAGGACGGTGAGGACCGCACGATCCACGCCCATCGCCGGCTCGATGACGTACGGCACGATGTGCTCGCCCGCCTTCTCGTCGAAGATCTCGAGCTTCTTGCCGGATGCGGCCGAGTGCGCCTTGAGGTCGAAATCGGTCCGATCGGCGATGCCCTCGAGCTCCGACCAGCCGATCGGGAACTCGTACTCGATGTCGGTGGTCTGCTTCGAGTAGTGGCTCAGCTCATCGGCGTCGTGGGGGCGGAGCCGGAGGCGTCCGGCGTCGATGCCCAGGACATCGGTCCACCAGCGGTGGCGGGCGTCGACCCAGTGGGCGAACCAGGTGTCCTCCTCGCGCGGATGGACGAAGAACTCCATCTCCATCTGCTCGAACTCGCGCAGCCGGAAGATGAAGTTTCCGGGCGTGATCTCGTTGCGGAACGAGCGGCCGATCTGCGCGATGCCGAACGGCAGCTTCTTGCGCGTCGTGGTCGCCACGTTCTCGAACTGGACGAACATGGCCTGGGCCGTCTCGGGGCGCAGGTACGCCACCGACGCCGAGTCCGCCACCGGCCCGACGTGCGTGGCGAACATGAGGTTGAACTGGCGCGCCTTGGTCAGGGTGCCGCGCTGGCCGCAGTTCGGGCACGCGATCTCCGATGGCTTGCCCTTGAGGTCGTCCTCGCGGAAGCGGAGCTTGCAGTTGCGGCAGTCGACCATCGGGTCGCTGAAGCCGGCGACGTGGCCGCTCGCCTCCCACACGCGCGGGTTCATGATGATCGCCGCGTCGAGGCCGACGACGTCGTCGCGGAGGTGGACCATGTGCCGCCACCACGCCGCCTTGACGTTGTTCTTCAGCTCGACGCCGAGCGGGCCGTAGTCCCAGAAGCCGGCCATGCCGCCGTAGATCTCGCTCGACGGGAAGATGAACCCGCGGCGCTTGGCGAGGCTGGCGACGACGTCGAAATTCGGGGCTGGCACGGCTGGACGGCGACTCCTCGGATGCGACCGATGTTGGACCGATGGGTGGGCCGTCGAGTCTAGCCGATGCGGCGCCGGCGGCTAGCGACCCACGCGAGCCACGCGACCTACGACCCGGCAGCGATGGCCGCCTCGCGGGCGGCGACCTCCTCGAGGAAGTCGCGCGAGCGGAGCTCCCGCTCGAGCACGGCCGACACGGTCGCGTGGAGAAGCCGCTCAACCTCGCGATGGAGGGCGGCCGCGAGCCGCAGGCGGAGGACGCCGACGAGCGGCGAGCGCTGGAGGTGGCGCAGGATCTTCAGGGCGTCGGGCGAGATCGGGCGCGCGCCGTGGGCCGCGTGGCGACACTGCGGGCAGAGGACGCCGCCGGCGGCCGGGGCGAAGGCGTTGCCCTCCGGCTCGAGATCGGCGCCGCATTCGAGGCAGCGGATCAGCTCGGGCCGGAAGCCGGTCGCATCGAGCAGGGCGAGCTCGAACCAGCGCGCGACGACCTCGCGCGACACCTCGCCGCCGGCATCGAGGGCCGAGAGGCCCTGGGCGAGGAGCCGGAACGCGTCGTGCGAGTCCGCCGCGCCCTCGACGAAGCGGTCGACGAGCTCGACGAGGTACCAGGCGGCGGCCGTGGAATGCAGGTCATTGCGCAGGCCGAGATGCGGGTCCTCGAGCGAGGACGAGGTGACGACGTCGAACGTGCGCCCGACCGCCAGCACGAGCTGGACGTCGCTGAACGGCTGGAGCCCGCCCCCGATGCGCGAGCGCGGCCTGCGCACGCCCTTCGCCACGACCCGCAGCTTGCCGAGGCGCGGGGTGAGGACGGTGAGGACCCGGTCGGCCTCGCCGAGATCCATCGTGCGCAGCACGATCGCCTCGGTCTTGTAGACGCGCGGCCGCGGGCTCATCGGGCGGCCGGGATCACGAACGTGCTACATCGGTGTATCATGTAACCGGTCAATCCGGAGCAGCAGGAGGCGGGAGCGAGCGACATGGCACGACTCGTCGAGGAGGTCGGGTACGCTTCCGCCATGGACATCCGGACCGAGTTTACGCGCCTGCTGGCGGATATCGAGGCCGAGATGTCGGCGGTCATCGACGATCGCGGCGGCCATGCGCGACCGCTGTACGAGATGCTCACCTACCACCTCGGGCTCGACGGGGCGAGCGGTCCCGGAGGCAAGCGGATGCGCCCGCTCCTCGGGCTCCTCGCCTACCAGTCGCTGACCGGCGACTACCGCCCGGCGCTCCCGGGCGCCGCCGCGGTGGAGCTTGGTCACAATTTCAGCCTGGTCCACGACGACATCGAGGACGCCGATGTCGAGCGCCGGCATCGGCCCACCCTGTGGGCGCTGTGGGGCGTGCCGCTCGCCATCAACGCCGGCGACGCGCTGTTCGCGCTGAGCCGCCTCGCGCTGTATCGGCTGCTGGAGGACGGCTTCAGCGAGCGCCGCGTGCTGGCGCTCATGCGCGTCTACGACGAGACCTGCCTGGCGCTGTGCGAGGGCCAGTACCTCGATATCGCCTTCGAGCGCCGCAGCGAGGTGAGCGTCGAGGCCTACCTCGAGATGATCGGCAAGAAGACGGCGGCCCTGGTGGGCGCTTCGGTCGAGGCGGGCGCCATCCTCGCCACCGATGACGCCGACGTGGTCGAGGCCTATCGGCGCTTCGGCTACGACCTCGGCATGGCCTTCCAGATGGCCGATGACGTGAAGGGCACGTTCTGGACCTCGGCCGCGACCGGCAAGCCGGAGGCCGGCGACGTGCGCAAGCGGAAGAAGACGCTGCCGCTCGTCTGGGCCCTCGAGCACGCCTCGGAGGCCGATCGGACCCGGCTCATCGAGCTCTACGCCGTCGAGCGCGCCGGCCGCGACGAGGCCAGCCACCTCGACATCGTCGGCGAGGCGCCCCTGGGCGACGAGGCCGTCAACGAGGTGCTCGCCATCCTCGAGCGCTGCGGAGCCCGCGAGCACACCCTCGCCGAGGCGCGCCGCTACCGCGACAGCGCGCTCGATCGGCTGGCCAGGCTCCCCTGCCCCGAGACCGGGAAGCGGGAGCTCGCGGCCCTCGTCAGCCAGGTGATCGCCGCGTAGTCGGCGGGCACAGGGGGCGGGCACGAGGGGCGCGACCGCGACGGGGCTCAGCTCGCGGAGGTCTCGCCCTCGCCTTCGGGCTGCGGCTCCTCGGTCTCGCGCTCGTCCTCGCGACGCGGGCGTGACGCGACGACCCGGGCGACGCGACGCGGCTCGGCGGCCTCGACCCGGATGACGACCCCGTCGCGGAACGGGATCTCGGCGCCGGGGAGCGGGATGCGGCCCACGCGGTGGACGACGAAGCCGCCGATCGTGTCGTAGGCGTCCTCGTCGGGCTCGTCGTCATCGGACAGGTCGAACAGGTCGCGCAGGTCGTCCATGCTCACCCGCCCGTCGAGCCGGTAGGCGATCTCGGTATCGGTCGAGATGTCCTCGACCATCGGATCCTCGGAGTCGTACTCGTCCTGGATCTCGCCGACGATCTCCTCGACGACGTCCTCCATCGTCACCAGGCCGGCGGTGCCGCCGTACTCGTCGACGACGATGGCGATATGCCGCTTCTGGGCCTGCATCTCGTGGAGCAGGTCGTCGACCGGCTTCGACTCGGGCACGTAGACCGCCGGGCGGACGATCTTGCGCACGTCGATCTCCCCGTTGCCGCGGCCGTTCTGCTTCAGGTACGGCAGGAGGTCCTTGGCGTAGAGGATGCCGATGATGTTGTCGAGGCTCTCCTCGAAGACCGGCAGGCGCGAGTGCCCGGCCCGCACGATCATGTCGAGCACCTCGTCGAGCGAATCGTCGACGTTGATGGCGCGGATGCCGATGCGCGGGACCATGACCTCGTGGACGCGCTTGTCCCCGAGCTCGATGACCCCGTGGATCATCTCCTTCTCCTCCTCCTCGATCCCGCCCTGCTCCGAGCCGGTCTCGACGAGCATCTTCAGCTCCTCGGTCGACAGGTAGCCGCCCTGCGGCTTCTCCTTGCCGCCGAGCATGCGGACGAGGATCGCGCTCACCCGGGTGACGAACCAGACGATCGGGAAGAGGATGGTCTCGAGGAAGCCGATCGGCCGCGCGACGAAGAGCGCGAGCCGCTCGGGGAAGTTCAGCGCCAGCGTCTTCGGCACGAGCTCGCCGATCACGATCGAGGCGAGCGCGATGACGAGCGTGACGACGACGAACGCGATCGTGTCCGCCGTCTCCTTGCTCAGGCCGAGCGGCAGCCCCGCCAGCACGTCGCCGAACGGATCGGAGAACGCCGCGGCACCGGTCGCACCGGCGAGGAAGCCGAGGAACGTGATCGCGATCTGGATCGTGGCCAGGAAACGGCCGGGATCCTCGGTCAGGCGCTGGGCCACGCGGGCCGCGCCGTGACCCTCTTCGGCCAGCTGCTGGAGCCGATGCCGCTTGACGGTGATGAGCGCGATCTCGCTGGCGGCGAAGAAGCCGCCGACGAGGATGAGAAGGACGACAACCGCGAGGTCGCTCATCGGACCGGGTTGCCGGTGGTACTGCTACCGTCCATCGGGCGGTGTTCTGTCCGCCTCCCTACGGGTTCCGATCCGTCCCTGACGGGACGGGCGCCTGAGTGGCGCGTTCGTCGCCCGCCATGGCGGGCGAGGTGCGGCGATGCCGGGCGTCGATCGGCCGGGCCGGCATGCCGACCACGGTCTTGCCCGGCGGGACGTCGTGGGTGACCACGGCCCCGGCGCCGGTGATGGCGCCCTCGCCGATCGTGACCGGGGCGACCATCATCGTATCGACCCCGAGCTTCACGTTGCCCTCGATCGTCGTCGGATGCTTCGTCGTCCCGTCGAAATTAGCGGTCACCGAGCCGGCGCCGATGTTCACGTTCTCGCCGACCACGGCGTCGCCGATGTAGCTGAAATGATGCTGCTGCGTCCCGGCCCCGATCCGGCTCTTCTTGACCTCGGCGAAATTGCCGATGCGGCAGCGCGGACCGATGTCGGCGCCCGGCCGCAGGTGCGCGAACGGGCCGACCTGGCAGTCCTCGGCCACGGTGGCCTCCTCGAGCACGCTGGCCCACACGACCGTTCGCGGGCCGATGCGGCTGTCGCGCACGTGGGCGTGCGGGCCGACGACCGCGTCCTGCGCCACGGCGGTCGCGCCCTCGAGGATCGTCCACGGCTCGATGCGCGCGTCCTGTCCGATCTCGACCGTGGCGTCGATGCGCGTGGTCGAGGGGTCGACGATCGTCACGCCCTCGCGCATGTGCCGCTCCGCGATCCGGCGCCGCATCCGCTCCTCCGCCGCGGCCAGCGCGACCCGGTCGTTGATGCCGATCGCGTCGGCGGCATCGGCGGCCGCGACGACGGACACGGCACGGCCCTCCCCGGCGGCGAGGGCCACGAGATCGGTGAGGTACAGCTCGCCCGAGGCCGATGGGGTGACGCGCGGCAGCGCCGTCCGCAGCCAGGCGACGTCGAAGGCGTACGTCCCCACGTTGACCTCGTCGATGGCCCGCGTCGCCTCGTCGGCGTCGCGCTCCTCGACGATCGCCGCGGCACCGCCCCGATCGTCACGCACGATGCGGCCGTAGCCGGTCGCGTCGTCCGGCCGGGCCGAGACGAGCGCGATGGCGGCCTCGCTGCGCCGCAGCGCGTCGATGAGCTCGCGGTAGACCGTCGCCGACTGGAGCGGGACGTCGCCCATGGTCACGAGCAGCTCGACGGCGTCAGCCGGCACGGCCGGCAGCGCCACGCGCAGGGCGTCGGCGGTCCCGCGCTGCGGCTCCTGGCGGACGCAGGTCACGCGGCCCGAGATCGCGGCCTCGACGGCATCGGCGTCGTGGCCGGTGACCACGATCGGCCGCTCCACGCCGGACTCCACGAGCGCGTCGAGGACGTGGTCGATCATCGGCCGGCCAGCGAGTGGGTGGAGGACCTTGGGAATGCGCGAGCGCATGCGGGTCCCCTGGCCGGCGGCCAGGACGACGGCCGCGGGCGCGGTCAGCGGTGAAGACACGTTGGCCGATGGTAGGGGTGGCCGAATCGCGGCGTCAACCGACGCTCACCGCGCCGACCGCCTCGATCTCGACCCGGGCGCCGAGCGGCAGGGCGCCGACGGCGAAGGCGCTGCGCGCCGGGAAGGGCTGTCCGACGTGGCGGCCGTAGACCTCGTTCAGGGCCGGCCAGTCGCCGATATCGGCGAGGAACACGGTCACCTTCACGAGCCGGTCGAGGCCGCTGCCCGCCGCCTCGAGGATGGCGCCGAGGTTCTGCAGCGCCTGCTCGGCCTGGGCGGTCACCCCGTCGGCGAGCTGTCCGGTGGCCGGGTCGATCCCCAGCTGGCCGGCGGTGAACACGAGCTCGCCGACGCGGATCGCCTGGCTGTACGGGCCGGCCGCGGCGGGCGCGCCATCGGTATGGATCGGTTCGCGGGTGGTCATCGGTCCTCCTCGTCATCGGTGGCTTCGTCGATGGGCTCGATTGGCGCCGGCGCGCTGCGGGTTCGCGTGCGCGTGACGCGCAGGCCGTCGCTCGCCAGGGTTGCGGCCAGGGCGTCGGCACGTTCGGGATCGTCGTCGAGGATGAAGATCGTCGGCCCGGAGCCGGTGAGGCGGGGCTCGACGCCGGCCGCCCGCACGCGCGCGACGAGCTCGTCCAGCTCGGGACGCAGGCGTCGCGCGGGGCCCTCGAGATCGTTGAGCGCGCTCCCCCACTCGTCGGGCCGCAGCGCGGCGAAGACGTCGGCGGTGCGCAGGCCGAACGGCGGATGGACGAGCACCACCTCCGCGCTGATCGGCGCCACCGCCTCGACGACGTCGCCGATGCCGGACGCGCGCGCGGCGGCCACGCCGACGGCGAAGAACGGCACGTCGGCGCCGATCTGCGCCAGGGCGGCGAGCTCGGCGGGTCCGGGCGCCCCCTCACGCCCGCGGGCGGCGCGACCGAGGCGCCAGGCGGCGGCGGCATCGGACGATCCCCCGCCGAGGCCGGCGGCGACGGGGATGCGCTTCTCGAGCGCCAGGCAGGCGAGCTCGGGCGCGCCCTCGTACCCGGCGACCAGGCCGCGCCAGGCGAGGTTCGCCTCGTCGAGGGGCACGTCGTGCGCATCGGCGCCCTCGAGGCGCAGGCCACTGGCGCCCGGCAGGAGGAGGAGCCGATCGGCGAGCTCGAGCAGGACGAGCGTGCTCTCGAGCTCGTGGTAGCCGTCGTCGCGGCGGCCGACGACGCGGAGGTCGAGGTTGAGCTTGGCGGGCGCCTCGACTCGCAGGGCGCGGATCACAGGCGCGGGGCCAGCTCGCGGGTCAGGCAGGCCCATTCGTCCACGCTCAGCGTCTGCGGCCGGCGGTCCGGCGTCACACCGCACGCCGCCAGCGCCGCCTCGACGGCCTCGCGGTCGACGGGCAGCTCCCGCACGAGCCCGTTGTGGACCTGCTTGCGCCGCTGCCGGAAGCCGGCCTGCACCACGCGGTAGAAGGGCTCGCGCTCCGGTCCGGGCGGGACGGCGGGATCGGCACGACGCCGGAGCCGGAGGACGGCCGAGTCGACCTCGGGCGCCGGCTCGAACGCGGCCGCGGGCACGCTGGCCACGATCTCGGGTGAGGCGACGTTCTGGACGAAGGCCGACAGGTAGCTCATGCCGCCCGGCGGCGAGGCGACGCGCTCCGCGACCTCGAGCTGGACGAGGAGCACGGTGATCTCCGGCGGCCGATCGCCCTCGAGGAAGGCGTGGAGCAGCGGGCTGGTGATGTGGTACGGGATGTTCGCCACGAGCTTGAACGGTCCGTCGGCGACGAGGTCGCGGGGATGGAGCGACAGCGCATCGGCCTCGATGAGCTCGAACGTCTCGATCCCGCCGAGCTCGCGACGCAGGTAGTCGGCGAGGCGCGGGTCGAGCTCGACCGCCACGACCGATGCGCCGGCGGCGAGGAGCCGCCGGGTCAGGACGCCGAGGCCCGGGCCGACCTCGACGACCCGGTCGCCGGGCCGCAGCTCGGCGGCCTCGACGATCGCGTCGAGCGCGTCGGGGTCGGTGAGGAAGTTCTGGCTCAGGCTCTTCCGTGGCCGGAGGCGCTCGGCGCCCATGAGCCGGCGGAGCTGGCCCGGCGTCGGCGGGACGAGGCGCTCGGGGGCGAGCGGATCGGTCACGAGCGGTCCACCCACGAGCGGTCGACCCACGGCAGCGCGAGGTTCGGGATCGCCTCGAGCGACGTGTCGGCGCGGTCGCCGGCGAGGTAGCGGAAGCCGGCCGCGGCGCCGATCATCGCGCCGTTGTCGGTGCACCACGCCGGCCGCGGCACGAGGAGCTCGAGGCCCTCGGCATGGAGCCGCTCGGCGAGCGTCGTTCGCAGCGCCCGGTTGGCGGCCACGCCACCGCCGAGGGCGACCGACGCCACGCCGTGGTCGACGGCCGCGGCGACCGTCTTCGTGGCCAGCGCGTCGACGACGGCCTCCTCGAACGCGGCCGCGATGCCGTCGACCGGGATCGGCTCGCCGCGCTCGCGGTAGCCCGCCACCTCGCGCAGGACGGCGGTCTTCAGGCCGGAGAAGCTGAAGTCGTACGGCCCCTCGGTCCGGGCCCGCGGGAAGCGCGTGGCCGGGGTGGCGCCCTCGGCCGCCTTCGAGATCGCCGGGCCGCCGGGGTACGGCAGGCCGAGCAGGCGGCCGACCTTGTCGAATGCCTCGCCCGCCGCGTCGTCGACCGTCTGTCCGAGGAGCGCGTAGCGCCCGTGATCCTCCATGAGCACGAGCTGCGTGTGGCCGCCGCTGACGACCAGGCACAGGAGCGGGAAGGCGGGCTCCGGCGGCAGCGGGTCGCCGGCGGGCGCATCGGTCAGCCAGTTGGCGTAGATATGGCCCTCGATATGGTTCACGGCGACCAGCGGCAGGTCGTGCGTCACGGCCAGGCCCTTCGCCACGTTGACGCCGACGAGCAGCGAGCCGATGAGCCCCGGCCCGTACGTGACCGCGATGGCGTCGAGATCGGCCCAGTCGGTCCCCGCCTCCGCCAGCGCCGCCTCGATGGTCGGCACGATCCAGCGCAGCTGCTGGCGCGCGGCGACCTCGGGCACGATCCCGCCCGTCGCCGCGTGGAGCGCCACCTGGCTGGCCACCTGGTTGGCCTCGATGCGGCGCCCGCCGACGACGACGGCGACGCCCGTCTCGTCGCACGAGGACTCGATGGCGAGGATGCGCGGCCCGCTCATCGGCTCAGCCCAGCCGCTCGCGCTGGACGCGAACGATCCCGTCCATGCGCGGGTCGTCGAGCTCGGGCGTGGTCATGACGATCGCGTCCTCGTCGTCGTCGGTGTAGTACTTCGGCCGCCGGCCGACGTCCTCGAAGCCGAACTCGCGGTACAGCGCCTGCGCCGCCTCGTTCGAGACGCGCACCTCGAGCGTCATGCGCCGCGCGCGAATCGAGCGAGCCAGCTCGATGAGGTCGAGGAGGAGCTGGCGGCCGATCCCCTGCCGCCGCCAGTCGGGATGGACGCCGAAGGTCGTGATGTGGGCGTCGTCGACCATGAGCCACACGCCGGCGAAGCCGACGACGCGGTCCCCCGCCCGCGCGACGACGTAGTGCGCCAGGCGGTTGCCGCGCAGCTCCTGCTCGAACGCGTATGGCGGCCACGGCGTGCGGAAGCTGAGCCGCTCGATCTCGTGGACCGCGGGCACGTCCTCGATCCGCATGCGCTCGACGACGACGGGGGCGGTCAGAGCCATTTCACGCTCGCCTCGACCTCGGCGGTCACGCCGCGCGGGGCGCGGAGGTAGATCGGCTCGAGGGTGCGCAGGTCGTCGCCGGCCGGGTTCGTCGCGAGGTGACGCGCCGTGGCGGCCGCGATCGCCCGCGCGCCCTTCGGCGAACGGGCGTTGCGGATCTCGAGGGCGGTCGCGAGCTCCGCGGGCGCGACGACCGGGCCCTCGCCGAGGAGCGTGGCGAGCTCGTCGCGGTCGACGATGCGGATCGTGTCGTCGTCGCGCCGCGCGACGTACGCCTCGCGCGCGCCGGCCCGGGCGACCGCGGCACCGGCCTCGGGATCGGCGAGGAGCCAGGCCGGCAGGCTCGGCACGCTGGCGATCGGCACGCCCAGGCCCAGGCAGATGCCCTTGGCCAGCGCCATCGCCACGC
>DATAJO010000012.1:0-18745 GCA_036262075.1 Candidatus Limnocylindria bacterium | reverse complement strand
GCACGCCGACCTGGAGGCCGTAGAGCACGGCCACCGCCGGCGTCCACGGCGTCTGGCCCTTGGCCGCCCACTCGCGCGCCTCGCCGAAGTCCCAGTAGAAGCGCGGCATGCGCGCCTCGGCCTCCGCCTGGCGGGCGCGCTCGCCGACCGCGGCGATGCTGACGCCCGGGGAGGCCATCCACGCCTTCTGGCTGGCGCTGACCACGAGGTCGATGCCCCAGGCGTCCATCTCGAACGGCATGGCCCCGAGGCCGCTGATGCCGTCGACGAGGAGCAGCGGGCCGCCGGGCGCGACGCGGACGACCTCGGCGATCTCGCGCAGCGGGTTGGTGACGCCGGTCGAGGTCTCGTTGTGGGTGACGAGGACCGCGCGGTACGGGTCGTTGGCCTGGAGGTGCTCGTCGACGGCGGCCGGATCGGCGACGGTGCCCCACTCGAAGCTCAGGACGTCGACGTCGGCGCCGAAGGCGCGGGCGATCTTCGCGAAGCGGTCGCCGAAGGAGCCGATGTTGACGGACAGGACCCGGTCGTCGGGCGACAGCGTGTTGACGATGGCGGCCTCGAGCGAGCCCGATCCGGACCCGGTGAGGAGCAGAACCTCGTCCTTGGTCCCGATCAGCTCGGCCAGGCCGGCCGATGTCTCCGTCAGGAGCGCGGCGAACTCGGTGCCACGGTGGTCGACCATCTGGCGCGCCTGCGCCTCGCGGACATCATCGGGTAGCGGCGTCGGACCGGGGGTCCGGAGATTCTGTTCCATGGGCGCATGATATGGCGCGCGACCGGCGCCAACGTGGACGGCGATGCACGGCGACTGACGCTACGATCCCGCCATGCCGTCCCGTCGCCCGAAGGGCGCGCAGCCCGAGGCCCTGTTCAACGATGAGTCGGCGCCCGATGCGCCGCTCGCGGCGCGCATGCGCCCGCGCACGCTCGAGGAGTTCGTCGGCCAGCCGCATCTCGTCGGGCCGGAGGGCGCCCTGACCCGCGTCGTGCAGCCCGGCCACCTGCCGTCGATGGTCCTGTGGGGGCCGCCGGGCAGCGGCAAGACGACGCTCGCCCGCCTCCTCGCCGATCGCGCCGGCGGCACGTGGCGCCAGCTGTCGGCGGTGACGTCGGGCGTGGCCGACGTGCGCGCGCTCGTGGCCGACGCCAGGGACCTGCGGGCGCAGGGCGGCCGCACGATCGCGTTCATCGACGAGCTGCATCGGTTCAACAAGAGCCAGCAGGATGCGCTGCTGCCGCACGTCGAGGACGGCACGATCGCGTTGATCGGCGCGACCACCGAGAACCCGTACTACGAGATCAACTCGCCGCTCCTGTCGCGGATGCGCGTCTACCGCCTGGAGCCACTGGACGCCGATGCGCTGGGCGCCATCGTCGACCGCGCGCTGGCCGATGCCGAGCGTGGGCTAGGCGGTTCCGTGCAGCTGTCCGATGAGGCCCGCGCGACGCTGCTCGACCTGGCCGGCGGCGACGCCCGCCAGGCCCTGAACACGCTCCAGTCGGCGGCGGTCACCGCCGGACCGGGGGCGACGCTCGGAGCGGAGGAGATCGCCGAGGCCGCCCAGCAGCGGCTCCTCGCCTACGACCGCGTCGGCGACCAGCACTACGAGGCCATCAGCGCCTTCATCAAGTCGATGCGCGGCAACGACCCCGATGCCGCGCTCTACTGGCTGGCCTCGATGATCTCGGCGGGCGAGGACCCGACCTTCATCGCGCGACGGATCGTCATCGCCGCCTCCGAGGACGTGGGCAACGCCGATCCGCGCGCGCTCCAGCTCGCCGTGGCGGCGATGCAGGCGACCGAGATGATCGGCCTGCCGGAGGCGCAGTACGCGCTGGCGCAGGCGGCGGCCTACGTCGCATCGGCTCCGAAGTCGAACCGGGCGGGCGCGGCGTACTTCGCCGCGCTGGCCGAGGTCGAGGAGCACGGCCGGCTGCCGGTGCCGCTCCACCTGCGGCCGGCGGCGCATCGGCGGCTCGCCCGCGAGCAGGGCTACGGCAAGGGCTACCTGTACCCGCATGACTACGCGGATGCGGACGTTGAGCAGCAATACTTGCCCGACGATCTCGTTGGCCGGGTGTTCTACGAGCCGTCGGAGGAGGGGCTGGAGCAGAAGATCGGGGAGCGGCTCCAGCGGCTGCGGCGGAACCGGCTGAAGGCTCGACGCGGCCGCTCGTAGGCACGTCGCCGCTCTGTTCTTCGGTTCTCTCGCCGTGGCGAGCGGAAATCACCGAAGGGACGATTCGCGTAGCGTTTTCGCGCTGTGGCGAGAACCGGCACGCACGAATCGCGCGCCGATGCGCGCCCCACGCTCACCAGCTCTCGCCACAATCGACAGACGGCACGCCAGCGGCGGTTCCGGTGCAGCATGCTCGCCGGAGCGCGAGCCCGGATAGGCCGCGGCCCCCCGGGTCGCTCGGCTCGCTCGGCTCGCTCGGCTCGCTCGGCTCGCCGGCTCGCTCGAGCCATGCCGGGTGCCGTCCCGACGCCGCTTCGACTGCCGGTGAGCGACGGACGGGGTACCGTTCGGATCGCGGAAGCGCCGACGTTTCGATCGAGAGGAGGGCGATGAACGACCTGTTCGAGGAGGAGATCCGCGGCCACCACAGCATGCGGGATCACCTGCTGACGCTGGTGACCGATGCCGATCTCGGCTATCGGCTGCCCGGCTGGAACCCGACGCTCGGCGGCGTCCTCGTCGAGCTCGGCAACCTCCAGGGCGTGTACACCCACTCCTTCGAGACCTCAGTCCTCGACTGGTCGCACCGCCGCCTCCCCGCGCCGGATCCGATGACGGTCGCCGGCTTCCGGACGTGGTTCGCCGCGCAGGACGAGGCGATGAAGGCGGCGCTCGATCGGTTCAGCCCCGACGAGCTCCACGTCGACCGGATCGACCGCGGAAACGGGTTCGTGACCTCGGCCTTCGTCCAGCACCAGATCTACCGCGAGGCGGTGTACATCGCCTACGGCAAGCTGAGCGTGTACCTGAAGGCCCTCGAGCGCGATGCCGGCGATGAATGGGTGGCCTGGATCGGCTGACCGGCCGCGCGGCTCGAGCGCGCCATGGGTGGCAGCCCCCCGGGGCGCTGACCCTCATGTCCGTTCTCGCCGTGGCGAGAGGACTTCACCGGAAGGCCGATACCCGCGGCGTTTGCGCGCTGTGGCGAGCACCCACACGCACGAACCACACGCCGATGCGCACCTCACGCTCACCAGCGCTCGCCACAGTCGACAAACGACACGCCGTATGGGCCTCCGGTGAAGAATGCTCGCTGGAGCGCGCGACCCGGGGAAGCGGGACCGGCGTCAGCCGTGGAGGCCGATGGCGTTGAAGACGACCCAGGCCACGAGGAGCATCGCGGCCATCACGAGCGTCAGGATGCCGATGTTCCGCAGGTCGCGCTCGACGTAGTGGTAGTCGGCGCGCTCGCGCGCGGTGAGGCTCGAGCCACCCGTGCCCAGGGTGACCGGTGGCGGCGAGGTGCGGCGACGCGAACCACGATCGGCCGGCGGACGGGGCGCCGATGCGCGGGGCGCCTCGGGCGTGGCAGCCGCGGCTGCGGGCTCGGCGACCTCGACGACGTCGAGGTGCTCCTCGGCCGGCGCGCTCGGCTGGCTCGACGGCTGCGGCGTGCGCGGGACGTGGCGCTGGCGCTGCTTCCGGCGCGCGGCCTTGCCTCCGGGTCGGCGAGCGGGCATCGGACCTCCTTGGCCGTCGGCGGGGAACCGCCGACCTGACGAGCTGACGAGCGTGGCGTGACCCGGGTCCAGGACCACGGGGCCGCTATGATACCGCCGACTTCATGGCCGATCTCAACCGCCTCCTGTCCGACAACCTGGCGATCGTCGTCGGCGTGATGGCCCTCGCCATCATCATCCTGCTCATCCTCGTCGTGGCCCAGACCATCCGGCTCGGGCGGGCCACGCGGGCCTACCGCGAGCTCGTGCGCGGCGCCGACGGCGCATCGGCATCCGGGGCGTCGCTCCACGACCTCCTCGCCGGCAACGCATCGGCGGTGGAGCGGGCGTCGGAGCGGATGAGCGAGATGGAGGCGATGCACGGGCTCATCGACCAGCGGACCCGTCGCGGCCTCCAGCACATCGGCCTCGTGCGCTTCAACCCGTTCGAGGACACCGGCTCGGACCAGAGCTTTGCCATCGCCCTGCTCGACGATCGGCGCGACGGGCTGGTCATCTCGAGCCTCCACGGGCGGTCGAACACGCGCGTGTTCGCGAAGCCGGTGACCGACGGGACCTCGACCCACAACCTGTCCGCCGAGGAGGCCGAGGCCATCCGCATCGCCGTCGAGGGGACGAAGCCCGCGTGACCGATGCCGGCCCGGGCGGGCCGATCGGCGCCATCGACGCCGAGCAGCGACGCATCGCCGAGCGCCTCGTCCTCGCCGCGCTCCGGAAGTTCCACCGCGAGCAGCCGCTGTCGGCCGACATCCGGCTCGATGCGCTCGTCCGCCGTATCCGCGAGGCCGCCGGCCGCCGTCCGCCGCCACGACACCGGGGTGCCGCGGCGCTGACGCTCGACGACGCGTCCCTGCGGCGGGTCATCGACGAGATGGCCGACGATGGCCGCTTGACCCGGTCGGGACGCCGCTACGGCCTGCCGGCCGCGCGTCCTCCGCTCGACCCGGAGACGTCGAAGCAGGTGGATCGGCTCCTCGAGGGCCTTCGCGCCGCCGGCTTCGCGCCACCGCGGGTCGAGGCGCTCGCCGCACGCCTGGGGATCGCGCCGGCGGTCGTCGACCAGCTGCGCGCCGCCGGGCTGCTGCGCCAGGTGGCGCCGGGGATCGACTACCCGGCCGACGTGTGGTCGGCGCTCCAGGCGAAGCTCGAGGGCATGCCGGGACAGCTGACCGTCGGACGGGTGAAGGAGGAGCTCGGGACGAGCCGCCGCCATGCCGAGGCCATCCTGGCCGCGACGACAGCCAGGCCGATGCCGCGGCGACCGAGACGGCGGTCGACCGGCCGCGACACACGAGCTGTCCGATAAGTCGCCGATAACCGCGGGGTGAATGGGTCACCCGCTACCATCGCGGACGACATGGCACCGGTCGTCCCGTCGCCGAACCAGCTCCCGATCTTCGAGGAGCTGGCGACGCCGAGCCGTCCGCGACGGCCGCACCTCCGCATCCAGCCGCCCCTCCTCGCCGATCTCACCGCCCGGCAGCGCAAGGCGGTCACGCACGGCGAGGGGCCGCTGCTCATCGTGGCCGGCGCCGGGACCGGCAAGACGACGGTCATCACCCGCCGCATCGCCTGGCTCATCGCCGAGAAGCGGGCGACGCCGTCCGAGATCCTGGCCCTGACGTTCACCGACCGGGCCGCCGACGAGATGGTCGAGCGGGTCGATCGGCTCGTGCCGTACGGGCACAACGACGCCGACGTCGGCACCTTCCACGCCTTCGGCGATCGGCTCCTGCGCGAGCACGCCATGGAGGCCGGGCTCAGCGACCGATCGACCGTCCTCGGCCGTGCCGAGCAGATCATCTTCCTGCGCGAGCACCTGTTCGAGCTGCCGCTCGAGCGCTACCGGCCGCTCGGCGACCCGACGCGCTTCCTGTCGGCCCTCGTCACGCTCATCAGCCGCCTGCGCGACGAGGACGTCACGCCCGACGAATACCTGGCGTACTCCCGCCGCCTGGCCGATGCATCGGCCGCCGATCCCGACGACGAGGCGCTCGCCGAGCGCGCGGCGAACCACACCGAGCTGGCGGGGACGTACGCGGCCTACGAGCGGCTGATGCGCGCGAACGATCGGCTCGACTTCGGCGACCAGGTGACGCTCGCGCTCCGGCTCCTGCGGGAGCATCCCGCCGTGCTGGAGGAGGAGCGGCGGCGGTATCGGTACATCCTCGTCGACGAGTTCCAGGACACGAACCACGCGCAGTGGGAGCTCGTGAAGCTCCTCGCCGCCGAGCACGGCAACGTCACCGTCGTCGGGGACGACGACCAGTCGATCTACCGCTTCCGCGGTGCGGCGCTCGGCAACATCCTCGGCTTCCGCGAGACGTACCCGAAGGCGACCTCGGTCGTGCTCGTCGACAACTTCCGCAGCCGGCAGGCGATCCTCGACGCGTCGTATCGGCTCATCCGGCACAACGACCCGGAGCGGCTCGAGGCGCGCGAGGGGATCGACAAGCGGCTGAAGGCACGCGCGTCCTTCACGCGCCCGGAGCCGGAGGCGGGGCCGATCGAGCTCGTCGGCTTCACGACGGGCTCCGACGAGGCCGATGCGACCGCCGACCGCATCCGGGCCTCGATCCAGTCCGGCCGCCGGCCGGGGGACCACGCCATCCTCGTGCGCGGCAACCGCGACGCCGACCCGTACCTGCGCGCGCTGAACATGGCCCGCATCCCGTGGCGCTTCAGCGGCACCGCCGGCCTGTACCGCCAGCCGGAGGTCCGCGTCCTCATCTCGTTCCTGCGCGCGGTGAACGACCCGGACGACTCGATCAGCCTCTACGACCTCGCCACGTCCGAGATCTTCGGCCTCGCCCCGGCCGACGTGACGCTGGCGATGAACCGCGCCCGTCGCCGACGCACCAGCCTGGCCGATGCGCTCCGCGACGCGGCGCTCCATCCCGACGAGTCGCCGTTCGGGATGCGCGCCATCGAGGTCGTCCAGCGCCTCCTCGCCAGCCTCGACGCGCATCGGGCGATGAGCGCCGAGCGCTCCTGCGGCGAGCTGCTGTACCACTTCATCAACACCTCGGGCTGGCTCGGCCGGCTCGCGGCGGAGGCGAAGGAGACCGGCGAGGAGCGCCTGGCGAACGTGGCGCGCTTCTTCGAGATCGTGCGGCGGCAGGGCGCGCTCCTGCGCGACGACCGGCTGCCGTTCCTCGTCGCGCAGCTCGACACGCTGATCGAGACCGGCGACGACCCGTCGACCGCCGACGCCGAGCCCGACGAGGGGGACGCCGTCCACGTCCTGACGTACCACAAGGCCAAGGGACTCGAGTTCCCGGTCGTCCACCTCACGGGCCTGACCGCCGATCGGATCCCGGGGCGCGACCGTCCCGACCAGCTCGAGGCACCCGCCGAGCTGCTGCGCGAGCCGGTGACGGCCGACCGCGAGGACCGTCACGTCGCCGAGGAGCGCCGGCTGTTCTACGTCGGCATGACGAGGGCGCGCGAGGAGCTCGTCCTGTCGTGGGCACAGGACTACGGCGGTCGGCGATCGCGCGCGGCGAGCCAGTTCGTGACCGAGGCGCTCGACCTGCCGCCGGCCACGCCGGTCGAGATCGTGCGCCCGGCGATCCTCGAGCAGCTCGGCCGCCACGCGGGCTCGCCGAACGAGGCGACCGCGGCGCCGCCGAAGCCGGCGATCGGCGACCGGCCGCTCGTCCTCAGCTACGGGCAGGTGAACGACTACCTCGACTGCCCGGCGCGCTACCGCTACGGCCACGTGCTGCGCATCCCGACCCCGGTCTCGCACCAGATGGTCTACGGCCGCGCCCTCCACGCCGCGGTCCAGGCCTTCCACCGTCGCCAGGTGGCCAACCGGCCGATGACGATCGAGGAGCTCCACGCCTCGCTCGACGCGAACTGGGAGTCGATCGGCTTCCTGACCCGCGAGCACGAGGAGGCGCGCAGGGCGGCCGCCCACGCGGCCCTCGACCGGTTCTGGGCCGATCAGGAGCGGGAGCCCGCCCGCCCGACGGCGGTCGAGCAGGAGTTCACCGTGTCGTTCGGGCGCGATCGGCTCCGCGGCCGGTACGACCGGATCGACGCTTCCGAGGACGGCCACGTCGTGATCACCGACTACAAGTCGTCCGACGTGCGCGATCTCGCCACCGCGCAGAAGCGGGCGCGGGAGTCGCTCCAGCTCGGCATCTATGCCCTCGCCTACGAGGCCCAGCACGGCACGCTGCCCGGCGAGCTCGCGCTCCACTTCCTCGATTCGGGCGTCGTCGGCCGGGCGGCGCCGTCGGAGAAGCGGCTCGCGAAGGCGCACGACCAGCTGTCGGCGGCGGCCGAGGGCATCCGGGCCGGCCGGTTCGCCCCCACCCCCGCGCCGATGAAGTGCGGCTACTGCCCGTTCCGGGAGATCTGCCCCGACGCCGCGCGATGACCGGCCATCACCGCACGGCGGTCGCCGCCCTCATCCTGCTCGGCATCCTCGCCTGCCTCGCGCTCGTCGCCTTCGCCGGCGGCGCCTGCCCGGTCGAGACCGATGCGCAGCCCTGCCCCGACGCGGCGCGCAACGTCGCCGTCGTGATCGGCCTGGCCGCGGCCGGGGTCGGGCTGCTCGTCACGCCGTTCGCGTTCCTCGGGGAGTTCATGGCGCGGCGGCGCATCGTCTATCGTGGCGCCTGGGTTCGCGCCGTCCGTCGCGGCGTGCTCGTCGGCCTCGTGGTGGCGGCCCTCGCCAGCCTCAGGCTCGCCGGCGCGCTGAGCGTGCCGGTCGCGATCTTCACCGTCCTGCTCGCCGTCGGCGCCGAGTGGCTCCTCGCCCGCCGCGACGCCTGACCGAACCTGGCCACCCGTCTGGAGACCGACACATGACCGAATCCGCGGCCCGGGTGCCGCTCGAGGGGGCGGTCGACGCCATCCTCCCCGAGGCGCTCGACCTCTCGCACCGCGTCCACGCCACCCCGGAGATCGCCTTCCAGGAGCGCCAGGCGGCGACGTGGACCGCGGAGTTGCTGGAGCGCCACGGGTTCGACGTGACCGCCCCGGCCGGCGGCCTCGACACCGCCTTCGTCGCTCGCTGGGAGGGATCGCGGCCGGGCCCGGTGATCGCGTTCGCGGGCGAGTACGACGCCCTGCCCGAGGTCGGTCACGGCTGCGGCCACAACCTCATGTGCTCGTCGAGCGCCGGCGCGGCGATCGCCGCCGCGAACGTCCTCGGGCGCGACTTCGGCGGCGAGATCAGGTTCATCGGCACGCCGGCGGAAGAGGCGGGGAACGGCAAGGTCTACCTCATCCGCGAGGGCCTGTTCGACGACGTCGACGCCTGCCTCCAGATCCATCCCTCGGACTCGAACAGCCCGGAGATCGTCGCGCTGGCGGTGACCGAGATCGGCGTCACGTTCCACGGCGTCCTGGCCCACGCCAGCTCCGACCCGTGGCTCGGCAAGAACGCGCTCGACGCGATCGTCCTGCTCCACACCATGGTCGCCCAGTGGCGGCAGCACCTGAAGCCGGGGGAGCGGGTGCACGGCATCATCACCCACGGCGGCGCGGCGCCGAACATCGTGCCGGACCTGACCGCCGGGCGCTGGTACCTCCGCACGCCGATCGACGACGACCTCGACGCCATGATCGAGCGCTTCCGCGCCATGGCCGATGCGGCCGCGGCGGCCACCGGCTGCACCGTCGAGATCGCGAACGACCCGGTCAACCGCTGCCGCACGATGCTCAACAACCCGACGATGGTGGCGCTGTGGACGGAGCACCTCGTCGAGGCGGGGCGCGAGCCCGACCCGACCGACTCGCAGGCGGGCAGCACGGACATGGCGAACGTTAGCCACGAGGTGCCGACGATCCACCCGTACATCAGGATCGCGCCGCGCGGCACGCCGTGGCATTCGCACGAGGCAGCGGCCCACGCCGGCGGCCCGGACGGCGACGAGGCGCTGCCGGTCGCGATCCGCGTCCTGGCGGCCACCGCCCTCGATCTCGTCAGGGACCCGAGCCTCGTCGAGCGCGCGTGGGTCGAGCTGCGCGAGATGGGCGGCGGCCGGCGACGCACGAACGCCGATGGCAAGGGAGCCGGCTGAGACGGCCGACATCTTCGGCGCCCAGCCCGCCGACACGGCGCTGCTCGCCGAGCTGTACGACCTCGAGCACGACGAGATCACCGAGGATCTCGCCTTCTACCGCGACTGGGTGCGACGCAGCGGCGCGACGGCGGTCCTCGACCTCGGCTGCGGCTCGGGGCGGCTGTTCCGGGCGCTGCTCGACGGCGGCGCGCAGCGGATCGTCGGCATCGACGGCTCGCCGGCCCTGCTCGAGCGCGCCGAGCGGCGCATCGGCGAGGACGAACGGCTGGCCCAGGCTCGGGCGGGGGGCCGGATCGAGCTCGCGGCCGGCGACGTGCGGCACGTCCGGCGGCGCGATCGGTTCGGGCTCGTCGTCCTGGCGGGCGTCATCGCCCATCTCGGCGGCCCGGAGGACGCGGTCGAGGCACTGGGCGCGGTCGCATCGGTCCTCGAGCCCGATGGGCGGGCCATCGTCGACACGCTCGGGCCCGGCGGGCTGCCGGAGCACGAGCTGCCGATGAGCGTCGACTGGGAGAAGCGGATCGGGGATCGGCGCGTCGTCAGGCGCAGCAGCCTGGAGCTGAATCCGACGCCGGAGGGTCTGCGCGTGGCCTATTCGACCCTCACGGACCTTGTCGGGCCCGATGGTACGATAGCGAGGGTTCCGGCCAGCTTTCGGCTCTGGTATCCATCTCCTTCGGCCGTCGCTGCCCTCGCCGAAGAGGCGGGGCTGGTCGTCGAGGCGGCGTTCGGGTCACACGACCTGGCGCCCCTGGATGACGAGAGCGAACGGTGCATCGTCGTGCTTCGGCCGGCGAGTGATGGTCCTGGCGTGGGGTAGCAGATGGCAGGCGAACAGATCCGGCTCCTGGTCGTTGAGGACGTGCCGCAGGTGGCGTCGCACATCCGTGCGCTGCTCAACGCCCAGTCCCAGATCAAGATGCTCGACGTCGTCACCGCGGGCGACCAGGCGCTGCCGCGTGCCTCCGAGCTCAAGCCGGACGTCGTCATCGTCGACGCGCTGCTCCAGGGACGGGTGAGCGGCCAGCAGGTCGCCGACCAGCTGCGCCAGGCGGAGCCCCAGATCGGCGTGATCATGCTCACCGTCCCGCAGAACCCGGTGCGGGAGGACCCGGAGCGCGGCATCGACGCCGTGCTGAAGATGCCGTTCACCGGCTTCGACCTGACGACGATGATCCGCAAGGTGGGGGAGACGCGAGCCCTCGAGGCGGCGCGGACCGGCTCGCTCGTCGTGACGCTCTTCTCGCCGAAGGGTGGCGTGGGCCGCACGACGCTGGCCTACAACCTCGCCGTGGCGCTCGGCCAGCAGCATCGGGTGTGCCTCATCGACGGCTCGCTCCAGTTCAGCGACCTGCGCGGCCTGCTGCGCGTCCCCGCCGTGGCGCCGAGCATCGTCAACCTGCCCACCGACCGCATCCGCGAGCAGGACCTCGCCGAGGTCATGTGGCGCGACCCGTCCGGCATCGACATCCTCCTCGCCCCGCCGCGGGTCGAGATGGCCGAGATGGTCACCACCCGTGACGTCGAGAAGGTGCTCTCGCTCCTGCGCCAGCTGTACGAGTACGTCGTCATCGACACCCGCGCGGCACTGTCCGAGGACGTCCTCGTCTTCCTCGACGCGGCCGACCTCATCCTCCAGGTCCTGACCTACGACAGCATGGCCATCCGCTCGCTGGCGATGTCGAGCGAGACGTTCACGGCCATCGGCTACCCGCCGGACAAGCTGGCGACCGTCCTCAACCGCGCCGATGCGACCGGCGGCTTCGCCCGCTCGGACGTCGAGCAGGCGCTCGGGAGCGGGATCGACTACGAGGTCGTCTCGGACGGGCGCCTCGTCCTGTCCTCGAACAACGAGGGCGTCGCGTTCGTCGCGGCCAACCCCGAGTCGGAGATCGCCCAGGGCGTCCGCCGCATCGCCGATGCGCTCGTCGCCCGCCACGCGGACCGTGCGCCGGCGCTCGCGCGGCGCTGACCCGCTGTTCGGTGATCCGGTGATCCGGCGACGGTGACGGCGCGCCACGACCCGCGGCCGATCGGGGTCTTCGACTCCGGCGTCGGCGGGCTCACCGTCCTCGACGCGCTCCAGCGCCGCCTGCCCGAGGAGTCGACGCTCTACCTCGGCGACAACGCGCGCACGCCATACGGGCCGCGGCCGGCCGACGAGGTGCGCGCCTTCACCCGCCAGGCGGCGTCCTGGCTCCTCGGCCGCGACGTGAAGCTCCTCGTCCTCGCCTGCAACACCGCCACGGCCCGCGCGCTGCCCGCCGTGCGCGAGCAGGCGGCCGAGGTCGGCGTCCCCGTGCTCGGCGTCGTGCGTCCCGGCGCGGTCGCGGCCGCGGCCGCCACCCGGACCCGCCGCGTCGGGGTCATCGCCACCGCCGGGACCGTCGAGTCGGGCGCCTACCCCGACGCCATCGTCGAGGCCGATCCGGCGATCGCCGTCAGCCAGCAGGCCTGCCCCGAGCTGGTGCCGATGGTCGAGGCCGGCATCACCGAGGGCCGCCGCGCCGAATCGGTCCTGCGCGCCTACCTCGAGCCGATGCTCGCCGCCGATCCCGACATGGACACCCTGCTCCTCGGCTGCACCCACTACCCGCTGCTGCGCGCGCCGATCGCGGGGATCGTCGGGGAGGGCGTGGCCGTGGTCGACTCGGCGTTCACGACCGCCCTCGCCGTGGAGGACCTGCTCGACGCTCTCGGCGCGCGGGCCGAGCCGGGCTCGGCAACCAGGCACCGCGTCACGACCACGGGCGACGTCGAGGCCTTCGTCGAGGTCGCGCGCCGCCTGTTCGGCGATCGGCTGCCGGCCGTCGAGAACGTGGCCATCGAGCCGGAGGCCGCGCTTCCCGTAGACTGACGCGCATGGCACGGAACACCGCGCGCCTCGCGTCCGGGATCCTCGTCGGCGGCCTGCTCGCCATCGGGGCGAGCGTCGCGTCGCGCGAGATCATGCGCCGGGCGGGCACGCGGCTCCTCGACTGGGAGGCGGTCCGCGCGATCGCCCATCGGCGGCTCGGCGACGCGGCGGCACCGATCGCCGCCGATCGGCGCGCCGAGGCCGAGCGCTTCTACCGCGACACGCTGCTGCGGATCGAGCCGATCGTGGCCGAGGAGATCGGCTCGGAGCTGCCGGCGGCCCTCGAGACCCCGGCCGTCGTCGACCGCGTCCAGTGGGTCGACCTGAACATCGCCACGTTCCGCGTCCTGTTCGACCGAGTCGAGGCCGTCATCCTCGAGTCGCAGGAGGGCCCCGATACCGCCGGCCGGGCGATGTCGCGCTGGCTGAACCGCACCGTCGGCAACCAGCAGCTCGGCTTCATGCTCGCCTTCCTCGGACGCAAGGTCCTCGGCCAGTACGACGTCTCGCTCCTCGCCGCCGGCCCGAACCGCGGCCGCCTCCATTTCGTGGAGCCGAACATCGTCGGCACCGCGGCCGCGATGCGGATCCCGCGCGACGAGTTCCGCACGTTCATCGCGCTCCACGAGGCGACCCACGCCTTCGAGTTCGAGGCCCACGAGTGGCTGCGGCCGTACTTCGCGTCGCTCGTGGCCGAGACGGTCGAGCAGCTCGCCGCCGATTCGGGCGGCCTCATGACGCGCATCCGCGAGGCGCTGGGCGGCGGCGAGGGCCACTGGCTGGAGCGGATCATGACCCCGGGCCAGCGCGACACGTTCAACAGGACCCAGGCCCTGATGTCGCTGCTCGAGGGCTACTCGAACCACGTCATGAACGCGGCCGGCGCGCGCATCCTGCCGAACTTCGCCGACATCCACGACCGATTCGAGCGCCGCGGCGAGGGCCGCACCGGGATCGAGAAGGCGATCATGCGGCTCACCGGGCTCGACCTGAAGATGGAGCAGTACGCCGCCGGCGAGCGCTTCGCCGATCGCGTCATCGACCTCCGCGACCGCGCGTTCCTCAACCTCGTATGGACCGGTCCGGAGCTGCTCCCCAGCCTCGACGAGATCCGCAACCCCGAGCGGTGGATCGCCCGGGTCGAGGCACGCGACGCGGAGGAAGTCGCCTGAGCGGAGAGGTCGTCGTCCTCGCCACGCCGATCCTCGGCGCGCACCTCTCGCGCGAGCAGGTGGCGCGGATCGAGGCGGTCGACGGCGTGCGCGTCGCGCGCATCGGCGCCGACGGACGCATCCATGGCGACACCGACGAGGCCGATCTCGAGGTGGCCGAGGTGCTGCTGCTCGGCGCCGTGCCGGCATCGGTCCTCGATCACATCGTCAGCCGGGCGCCACGGCTGCGCTGGATCCACTCGGCGTCGGCGGGCGTCGACCGCATCGCGACGCCGCTCGTCCGGCAGCGCGGGCTGACGGTGACGAACGCGCGCGGCGTGTTCAGCCGACCGATCGCCGAGTACGTGGTCATGATGTCGCTCGCCGTGTCGCGGCGGCTGCCGCAGCTCCTCGAGCTCCAGCGCGAGCGCACCTGGCAGCCGCTTCGCGGGCGCGAGCTGTCCGAGCTGACGATCGGGATCGTCGGCTACGGGAGCATCGGCCGGGAGGTCGCGCATCTGCTCGAGCCGTTCGACTGCCGCGTGCTCGCCACGCGTCGCCGGCCCGATCTCGGCACCGACGGCGCGACGAACGTCGAGATCTACGGGCTCGACGACCTCGACGAGGTGCTGCGCGAGTCGGACATCGTCGTCGTCGCCGCGCCGCTGACCGACGAGACCGCCGGGCTCATCGGCGCCGAGCAGCTGGCGCTCATGCGCGAGACGGCATGGCTCATCAATATCGCGCGCGGCCGTCTCGTCGACGAGGTCGCGCTGCGCCGGGCGATCGAGTCGGGCTGGATCGGCGGCGCGGTGCTCGACGTGTTCGCCGAGGAGCCGCTGCCGCCCGACTCGCCGCTGTACTCCACGCCGAACGTGATCATCACGCCGCACACCTCGTGGGCCTCGGACCAGGTCGTCGAGCGCTCGGTCGACCTGTTCGTCGAGAACCTGCGCCGCGACCGCGCCGGCGAGCCGCTCGACAACCTCGTCGACCTCGAGGCGGGCTACTGAGCCGATGCAGGTCACGATCGTCGGGCTGCCCGGCAGCGGGAAGACGACCGTCTTCAATGCCCTGACCGGCAGCCATGCGGAGACCGGTGGCTTCTCGGGCGGTCGCGCGGCGCCGAACGTCGGCGTCGTCAAGGTGCCCGACGAGAACGTCGATCGGCTGGCCGAGCTGTTCACGCCGAAGAAGACGACGTACGCCGACGTCACCTACGTCGACGTCGCCATCCCCGCCGGCGCCGCCCGCGAGGGGACGGTCAACCCCGACGTCCTGGCCCAGATCCGCAACGCCGATGCCCTCCTCCACGTCGCCCGTGCCTTCGAGGGCGCCGCGGCCGGCGGTCCGGCCGACCCGTGGCGCGACGTCGACGAGCTCGACCTCGAGTTCACCGTCGCCGATCTGTCGGTCATCGAGAAGCGGCTCGAGAAGCTTCGGACCCAGGGCCGCCACGGCTCGCAGGCCGAGCGGGACCAGGCGGCGCGCGAGGAGGAGCTGCTGCAACGCCTGGAGCCGCACCTCTCCGAGGGCAAGCCGATCCGCGCCTTCGAGCTTACCGACGACGAGGAGCTCCTCATCCGCGGCTACCGATTCCTGACCCAGAAGCCGGTGCTCGTGGTGCTGAATATCGACGAGGCGCGCCTCGGCGAGGCGGCGGCGCTCGAGGCCGGCGGGCGCGAGCGCTACGCGCAGCCCCACACCGACGTCGCCGCGCTGGCCGGGAAGATCGAGGCCGAGCTCGCCGAGCTGTCGGACGAGGACGCGCGGCTGTTCATGGACGAGCTCGGCATCGCCGAGCCGTCACGCGGCCGCGTCATCAGGCTGACGTACGACCTGCTCGGCCTGTTCAGCTTCTACACCGCCGGCGAGGACGAGTGCCGGGCCTGGACGATCCGCCGCGGGGCGACCGCCGTCGAGGCGGCCGGCGCGATCCACTCGGACCTCGCGCGCGGCTTCATCCGGGCCGAGGTCATCAGCGTCGACGACCTGCTCGAGGCGGGCTCGATGGCCGAGGCACGCAAGCGCGGCACGCTGCGCCAGGAGGGCAAGGCCTACGAGGTCCGGCCCGGCGACACGCTGAACATCCTGTTCAACGTCGGCCGCTAGGCGGCCGCGGGGCGTCAGGAGGCTACTGGCGCTCCATCTCGACGACGATCGAGCGGTACTCCTCGCTCTGATCGACGAGGTAGGTGTCCTCGGCCTCGGCCCCGACGCTCATCGAGGCGCGGAGCTTGTCGTCGCTGATGTACGTGAAGCCGTGAGCGCGCTCGAGCTCGCGTGCGACGGCCTCGACCAGCGTGTCCTCCTCGTACGTGTCGACGATGGCCTTGCGTGCTGCCTCGACCATCTCGGCGAACTCGGCTGGGGTATGGTCGCGCTCCGACACGAGCAGCGCATCGGTCATGAGGTCCGTGGCGCCCTCGTGGAGCTCGTAGAAGAACAGCTTCATGGACCGATGATAGACCCATGCCCGAGCTGCTGATCGCGGGCGGCCTGACCGTCGACCAGTTCGCCGATGGCGCCCGGGCGCCCGGCGGGTCGGTGCTCCACGCCGGTTTGGCCGCGGCCGCCGAGGGCGCGCGGCCGGCCTTCCTGACCGTGTCCGGCGCGGAGCCCGAGGCGCGGACCGGCCTCGATCGGCTTCGTGCGCTCGGCGAGCTGATTCACGTGGCGGCCGAGCGAACCACCGCGTACCGCCACGACGAGTCCGGTCCACGGCGCGTCCTCGTGCTCGAGGCGCGCGGCGGGAGGATCGACCCGGGCAGCGTCGCCGGCCTGCCGCGCGCCGAGATCGCGCTCCTGGCGCCGATCGCCGACGAGCTGCCCGCGTCGGACATCGAAGCGTTGCGGAGGGCCGTGGCGCCCCGGCTGACGGTCATGCTCATCCAGGGCTGGCTCCGGCACCTCGTGGTCGGCGAGCCCGTGCGGCCGCTCGCCCTCGACGAGGTCGCCCAACCGCTGTGGGAGGCGTTCGCCGATGCCGATGCGATCGTCGTGTCGACCGAGGACCTCGCCGACGGCAACGGCGACCCGTTCGCCCAGGCGGCGGCCCTGCGCGCCCGCCTCGGCCCGCGGCCGCTGCTCGTCCTGACCCTCGGCCCGGAGGGCTACCTGCTCGACGACCCGCGGGCCGACACCATCGTCGCCAGCGTGCCGCGCGCGGTGGTCGAGGGCGTGCCGATGGTCGGCGCCGGCGACACGTTCGGCGCCGTGCTCGCCCTCCATCTGCAGCGGGGCCAACCGCCCGCCGCGGCCGCCGCAGCAGCGACCGAGCGCGTCATCGCCGTCCTCGAGGCGCGTCGTTAGGCGACCGCCTTCCGGCGGCGTTCCCGGTCGCGTTCCATCCGCCGCTCCTCGGCGGCCACCCAGCGCCGCAGGCGGCGGAGGCGGCGCTCGACCGCGATCCGCGTGCGGCCCACCTCGGAAATGGATCCGCCACGGCCGAGGGCGAAGGCGATGTCGAGCACTCGCGAGGCGGCCGCGGTGGCGTCCATCGCGCCGCGCAGGTCGCGGCGATGCCGCTCGCGGATGCGGGCCACCTCGATCCAGGCCGCGGCCGCCTCGACCGAGGCCCGCCGGGTGCCCTCCGTCCACAGCTCCTCGGCGCGTTCCACCTCGCCGATGGCGATGAGCAGCCTGGCGGCCACCCGACGGAGGGCGTTCGCCTCCGCCGGGTCGCCGCTGATCGCCTGGGCGGTTTCCACCAGCTCGAGCGCCTCGTCGACCGCCCCGGCGCGGAGGAGGTCGAGCGCCATGCCCTTCGGGTCGAGCACCGGGGCGTCGCGCCAGCCGCCGGCCCGGAGCCGGCACAGCTCGGCCTCGAGCAGCGCGAGCGACACGACGTCCTGGAAGTTGTGGTCGAGCACCTCGGCCAGGATGTCCGGTGATCCGCCGCGCAGGTAGCCGAAGTAGCGAGCCGGCACCTCGCTGCCGGGGCAGTCCGAAGCGCGCCGGATGCCGAGCACCCCGGTCTCGATGTCGGCGAGGCGGGCGCCGCCGAGCGGGCGCCGGAACAGGCGCCGGCAGTCGGGCAGGAGGTCGTCGTGGACGGCGGGGATCGCCGCCTGGCGGCGGAACAGGCCGTGGACGGTGAGGCGCGCCGAGAGCATCGGCAGGTCGAAGGCGCGGCCGTTGTACGTCACCACCCGGCCGAAGCGGGCGAGGTCGTCGGTGAGGGTGCGGAGCAGCGCCGGCTCGTACGGGAAGTCGGGGAGAAGGAACTGGCGCACCCGGACCCGATCGCCCTCGATGCGCGCCACGCCGGCGAGGAAGATCACCGTGCCGGCACCGGTCGAGAGGCCCGTCGTCTCGGTGTCGAAATACGCGGCCGGGGCGAGGCCGGCGAGCGACTCGGCCACGGCGTGCGGCACCCGCGTCGAGCGCTCGAGGACGAGGGCCGTGCCGTTCTCGCCGACCTCGGTGCGGGCGTCGAACCAGCGAGCGAGCGTCTCGACCCGGTCGTCGGCGGGGGAGCGCTCGGCGCCGGGAGCGCGGACCCGGACGGCGGCGAGCCGGTCGGAGAGCGTGCGCGGCGCGAGCATCGGCTCAGGACATCCCGACGAGCAGCTCGCGGACGGTGTCCTTGCCGCGGGCCCCGACCTCGATCGCCGGGCCGACGCAGGCCGGGCAGCCGTCGTCGCACGGGCAGGACTCGACCGCCTCGCGGGCGGCGCGCACGAGCTCGTCGACGAGCGTGAACAGCCGCTCGGTGAGGCCGACGCCGCCGGGGGTGGCGTCGTACAGGTAGAGCGTCGGCCGGCCGGTGAACGGTGCCTGGACCTGGGCGAGGACGCCGAGGTCGCGCGGGTCGCACATGCGCAGCAGCGAGGCCGTCGTGCGGGCGACGCGCGCGAGGCCGATGAGCGCGCCGTCGAGCGTGTCGCGGTCGTAGCGGTTCACGAGCTCGGCGGGCGGCACGAGCCACGTGGCCGTGGTGTGCATCTCGGTCTCGGGCAGGTCGATCGAGCCCCAGCCCACGTTCTCGTGG
>DATAJO010000011.1:0-92032 GCA_036262075.1 Candidatus Limnocylindria bacterium | reverse complement strand
AACCGTTGAGCGAACTCGTCGGATCCGGTGTCGCTTGCCCCTTCGGGACGACCCAAGTATCGGCTGCGCGGCCCGCGCCGCACAAGACCGGTTATCCCCGAATCTTCGGGCTCGTCACGGACCTGTCCACAGCCCATCCACGAACGGCGGGCGCGACGGGCGCTACGATGCCGGGGTCCGCGTGCGCGCTCCTCGATGGACCCCACGCCAGCGAACGCGGGCCCGTTCGTCAGAGCGCAGACACCGTTCGGGACAAGGAGTCCACGTGACCGACGCGCTCGCCGTCCTGGCCGCCAGCTGGGGCGTGCTCATGGCCATCTCCCCCATCCTCCAGATCCGGCGCATGCTCGCGCGCCGATCGTCGGCCGACGTCTCGATCGCCTATCTCGGCGTGCTGCAGATCGGCTTCACGCTGTGGGTCAGCTACGGCATCGCCATCGGCAACGCGGCGCTGATCGTGTCGAACAGCGTGGCGTGGCTCGTCGGCGTCGTGACGATCACCGTCACGCTGCGCTATCGCGACGGCGGGCCGGCCTCGCGACCGGCCGCCGATCTCGGCGGCTAAGCCGTCCGGCGCGCCGCAAGCCCGAGGAGCCCGCCGACGACGATCGCGGCGAGACCGATCAGCATCAAGGCGATCCCGCCACCGCTGAGGAGGCCGAGAACCGCGAAGAGGATGCCGAGGACGACGAGGGCTCCGGAGGCGAAGTTCGCGGTCATTGATCGCCACTCCGAATGCTGCGTGGTTCCGACGCCACGGATGATCGCGTGCGCCGCGCGGAAAACCAAGGGCTTGTCCGCCGAGTTGGCTACGTCAGTCGGCCGATGCGATGCGTCGCGCCTGCTTGGCACCATCGGCCCCCCACACTCGACTCCAGGAGCACATCCGTGACCGACGCACCGCACGCCGCCGATGCGCTGTCCGAGCGCCTGTTCGGCGCCGCCGTCGCCAGCTTCGACCTCGCCGGCGTCTACCTCGGGGACCGCCTCGGCTGGTACCGCAGCCTCTCGACCGACGGGCCGGCCACGCCCGACGAGCTCGCCGCCCGCACCGGGACCGATGCGCGCTACGCGCGCGAGTGGCTCGAGCAGCAGGCCGTGACCGGCATCCTCGCCACGACCGCCGACGGCCGCTTCGCCCTGCCCGACGGCCACGAGCGCGTCCTCCTCGAGCCGACGAGCCTCACCCACCTCGTGCCGCTGGCGCGCATGATCGTCGCCGCCTTCAGCCGCCTGCCCGATCTCGTCGACGCGTATCGCACCGGCAACGGCGTCGGCTGGGAGACGTACGGCCCGGACATGCGCGAGGGCCAGGCCGGGATGAACCGCCCGGCGTTCACGCACCTGCTCGGCGCCGAGTGGATCCCGGCCATGCCCGACATCCACGAGCGGCTCCGGTCCGAGCCACCGGCACGCGTCCTCGACGTCGCGTGCGGCGAGGGCTGGTCCTCGATCGCGCTGGCGGCGGCGTACCCGTCCGCCAGGGTCATCGGCGTCGACCTCGACGGCCCGTCAATCGACGCGGCGCGCGACCACGCGCGTGCGGCGGGCATCGGTGCGGATCGGCTCGAGTTCCGCCATGCCGATGCGGCCGGCGTCGAGGGGCCGTTCGACGTGGCCCTCATCGTCGAGGCGGTGCACGACATGTCCGACCCGGTCTCGGTCCTCGCCGCCGTTCGACGCTCGCTGGCGGCCGACGGGTCGCTCATCGTGGTCGACGAGCGCGTGGCCGAGGAGTTCAGCGCACCGGGCGACGACATCGAGCGCTTCATGTACGGCTGGAGCATCACCACCTGCCTGCCGGACGGCAGGTCGCGCCAGCCGTCGGTGGCGACCGGGACGGTCATGCGCCCGGCGACGCTGCGCCGCTACGCGGCCGAGGCGGGATACGCGGAGGTCGAGGTCCTGCCGGTCGAGAACGACTTCTTCCGGTTCTACCGGCTGCGGCCCTGACCGATGCAGGGGCTCCCGCCCCTGACCGATCCCGCGAGCACGAGGGCGGATGCCCGCGGGATCAGCCGAGGGCCGGAACCACGATTGCGGTCAGGACGACCGTGAAGAGCAGGAGGATCGCGGCGATGCCGAGCTCGAGGTCGGAGACGGTCCGGCGATCCGAAGTCGGTTGCTGTCGAAGCATTCGTGATGCTCCCGGTGACGGTGTGCACCAAACCTACGCTCGACCCCGCCTCACCGGATCGCGCGAGTGGCCGAGTTCGCCTACGTCATTCGGCCGATGGTGATGCGCCGTCTGTCACCATGACCCGGTGACGGACCTCCTGACGCACCCGGTGGCGGGTGGCTGGCGACGCACGAAGCTCGTCTGCACGATCGGGCCGGCGACGGTCGACCGCGTCGACGCGCTCGTCGGCGCCGGCATGGACGTCGCCCGCGTGAACCTCTCCCACGGCACGCCCGAGGAGCACGCGACGGCTGTGGCCCGCGTCCGCGAGGCAGCCGCGGCCGCCGATCGCGCGGTTGCCGTGCTGGTGGACCTGGCCGGGCCGAAGATCCGGCTCGGCGACCTTCCCGAGGGCGAGCGCGCGCTCGTCCCCGGGGAGGAGTTGACCCTGTCGGCCGATGGCGGCGACGGGGTCGCGGTCGACCGCCCGACCCTCCCCGCGGAGCTCGATCGCGGCGACCGCATCCTCCTCGCCGACGGCGCCGCCGAGCTGCGCGTGGTCGACACGGCCCCGGGCGTCATCCGGACGGAGGTCGTCCGCGGCGGGCTCGTTCGCTCGCGGGCCGGCGTCAGCGTCCCGGCCGAGCGGCTGCGCGAGCCCGGCCTGACCGAGCGCGACCGGCAGGACGTCACGCGCGCCGTCGAGATCGGCGCCGACCTCATCGGCCAGTCGTTCGTGCGCACCGCGGCGGACGTCGCCGAGCTCCGCCGCCTCCTCCCGGCCGATGGACCGGCGATCGTGGCGAAGATCGAGACGCGCCCGGCGGTCGACGCCTTCGACGCCATCGCCGAGGCGGCCGACGCGGTGATGGTGGCCCGCGGCGACCTCGGCGTGGAGCTGCCGTACGAGCTCGTGCCGATCCTCCAGAAGCGGCTCGTGCGCCGCGCCCTCGACCGCGGCGTGCCGACGATCGTCGCCACCCAGATGCTCGAGTCGATGGTCACCGCGCCGCGACCGACGCGGGCCGAGGCGAGCGACGTGGCGAATGCCGTGTTCGACGGCGCCGACGCGATCATGCTCTCGGCCGAGACGGCGATCGGCGAGCACCCGATCCTCGCCGCCGAGGCGGCGGTGCGGATCGCGCTGCTCTGCGAGCGCGAGGGGTCGGCCCACTTCGCGCCCGGCGCCCCGGCCGACGACTCGACCGAGCCCGGCGCGCTGGCCCACGCGGCGGTCGAGATCGCCCGGGCCGGCGAGCTGGCGGCGATCGCGTGCTACACGCGGACCGGGCGCACGGCCCGGATCATCGCCGCGCTCCGGCCGCCGGTGCCGATCCTGGCCTACTCCCCGGACGCGGCGGTCGTCCGCCGGCTCGCGCTCGTCCACGGCGTGCACCCACGCCATTGCCCCGAGCTCGCGGCCCACGACCGCATCACGGCCCTCGATCGGCTGCTTGCCGGCGAGCCCGGGCTGGGCACCGGGGCACCGGTCGCCATCGTGGCCACCACCGCGCCACCCGCCACGGGGCGCAACCTCCTCGAGCTGCGCCGCATCGGCCAGGACGGCCCCTAGCTTCCCGAACCGATCCCGCGCGGCACGCCCCTGCGGCCGCCGCCGTACGGCGCGACGAGCTCGGCGAGGCCATCGGCGTCGAGCCCGGCACCGATCCCGAGGCACAGGAGCGCCCGCGTCTTCGGCGCGCCGAGCGTGCCGCTGAAGATCGCGCCCGCCTCCCACCACGTGCTGCTGCCGCCGGGGAAGCCATACCCGGGGAGCGGCCGCCCGGACGGGCATCGGGTGGTGAGCGCCACCGGCACGCCGGCCGCGATGAGCTCCTGCGCAAGGGCGAGGTAGCCGGGCGCCGTGTTCCCGCCGCCGGTGGCGGCGACGACGAGGCCCGCGGGCTGGCCCAGCGACGCAGGCGAAGGCACCGCGTCGTCGAGGACGGCGGTGATGACCGGCACCGGCAGGGCCGCCCGCTCCGGGATGGCCGGCAGACGGACCGGCGTGCGGCGTCGCCGGAGCTCGATCCGGCCACCGGTCACGGTGCCGAGCGGCCCGAGGTTCGGGCTGGCGAACGTGGCGTACGCATGGGTGTGGGTCTTGCGCACGTCGTCGGCGCCGTTCAGCTCGCCGGCGAGCGCCACGACCACGCCCTGCTCGGCCAGCAAAGGATCGGCGGCGGCGGCGACGGCGTTGCGCAGGTTCTCCGGCCCGTCGTAGCCCTCCTGCGACGCCGAGCGCATGGCGCCGACGACGACGAGCGGCTTGGCCGGCAGCGGCAGGAGGTCCCAGGCGAACGCGGTCTCCTCGATGACGTCGGTGCCCTGGACGACGACCGCGCCGTCGACGTCGTCGCGGCGCAGGGTCGCGTCGAGGATGCGGCCGATGTCCAGCACCTGGTCGAACGACAGGTGCGAGGCCGGGACGAGCCCCCAGTCGATCGGCTCGACCTCGGCGATGCGGTCGAGCCCGGGCACGCCGGCGAGGAGGTCCGCGGCGCGCAGCGTCGGCTGCTGGCCCGCGGCACCCTGCCGCATCGCGATGGTGCCACCGGTGAAGACGATCGCCACGCGTCGCATCGGCTCCGATCCTACGGCAGGCCGGCGTCCGGCGGGCGAACGCATGAGCGATTAGCATTCACCGCCCACGCCGTCCTATCTCCATTCGAGCCGTCCACGAATCCCAGGAGTGACCGTGACCCGAGCGATGATCGAGGCCGTCGGCCTCCACAAGCACTTCGGCGCGACGCATGCGCTGCGCGGCCTCGACCTGAGCGCCGACGAGGGCACGATCCTCGGCGTCCTCGGGCCGAACGGGGCCGGCAAGACGACCGCCGTCCGCATCCTCACCACGCTCACCCGCCCCGATGCCGGCGAGGCGCGGGTGGCCGGCGTCGACGTCCTGCGCGACCCCGACGAGGCGCGCACGAAGTTCGGCGTCGCCGGTCAGTACGCCTCGCTCGACGAGGTCCTCACCGGCCGCGAGAACCTCGAGATGATCGGCCGCCTGTATCGCCTGCCCTCGGCCGATGTCCGCCAGCGGACCACCGAGCTCCTCGAGCGCTTCGAGCTGGCCGATGCGGCCGACCGGCCCCTGAAGACGTACTCCGGCGGCATGCGCCGCCGCCTCGACCTCGGGGCGGCGCTCATGTCGCGACCGCCCGTCATCTTCCTCGACGAGCCGACCACCGGCCTCGACCCGAAGGGCCGGCTGTCGATGTGGGACCTTATCGCCGACCTCGCCAAGGGCGGCACGACGGTGCTCATGACGACCCAGTACCTCGAGGAGGCCGATCGGCTGGCCGACGACATCGCCGTCATCGACCATGGCGTCGTCATCGCGCGCGGCACCGCCGACGCGCTGAAGCGCAAGGTCGGCGGCGAGCTGCTCGAGGTGGTAATCGACAACCCGCGGTACCTGCCCGAGGCGCGCCGCGCGCTCGAGAAGATCAGCGGCGCGACGGCGTACGTCGACGAGCCGGCGAAGCGGGTCAGCGTCCCGGTGGAGTCGCACAACGGCGTGCTCACGCGGGCGATCCGCGAGCTGGACGGCGCCGGCGTGCAGGTGGACGACATCGGCTTCCGGCGACCGACGCTGGACGAGGTGTTCCTGGCCATCACCGGGCGCCCGGCCGAAGAGCGCACCGAGCAGATCGAGGAGGAGGTGCCGGCATGACCCTGACGTGGTGGATCCGCGACTCGTGGGAGATGGTCGTTCGCAACCTGCTCCATATCCGGCGCACGCCCGAGCTCCTGCTCGACGTGACGCTCAGCCCGATCATGTTCGTGTTGCTGTTCAGCCAGGTCTTCGGCGGCGAGATCCAGATCCCGGGCCTGGACTACATCGACTTCCTCATGGCCGGCATCTTCGTGCAGACCATCGCCTTCGCCGGCATCTACACCTCGGTGCTGCTGGCGAACGACCTCCAGAAGGGCATGATCGACCGATTCCGCTCGCTGCCGATGGCGCAGTCGGCGGTCCTCACCGGCCGCACGCTGACCGATCTGCTGCGGGCGATGATCGCGATCGCGATCATGTGGATCGTCGGCCTGCTCGTCGGCTTCCGGCCGGACGGCGGCCTGGTGGCGAACATCGCGGCCGTGGGCGTCATGCTCCTGTTCGGCTACGCGCTGTCGTGGCTCGGCGTCCTCCTCGGCGCGCTCATGCGCACCCCCGAGGCGCTCCAGGGCGTGATCTTCGCCGCGGTCTTCCCGCTGACGTTCGTGAGCAGCGCGTTCGCGCGCCCGGAGACGATGCCGGACTGGCTGGCCTGGTTCGCCGAGCGGCAGCCGATGACGCTCGTCGTCGACACGGTCCGCAGCCTCATGCTGACCGGCGAGGCGGGCCCGGCCTTCGTGCCCGCCATCCTGTGGTCGGCGGCCGTCCTGGTCGTGTCGTTCCCGCTCGGCGTCTGGATCTACAACCGCCGCACGACCCAGTAGCCGACCGGCCTTCGCGGGCCCTAGCCGACCCGCGCCGCGAGGCGCTCGACGAGGGCGCGTGCCTCGCGATCGAGCCATGGTCCGCTGCCGGCGGCCGCGTTCGCGGTGGCGTGCTCGGGCACGAACGTGGCCGGGATCGCGGCGGTGACGCGCGGGTCGGACAGCGTCCACTTCAGGAGCGCCTGCGGCCACGTCTCCACGCCGAAGCTCTTCAGCGGCGCGAGCGCTTCGGGTGGCGGCTGGCGCCGGAGGAGCATTCCCTCGCCGAACGGCCGCATGGCGATGACGCCGATTCCCAGCTCCTCGGCCAGCGGCAGGATCTCGCGCTCGGCCTCGCGCTGGTACGGGTTGACCGGGACCTGGATGGAGCCGATGCGCCCGCTGCGCATCAGCCGCGCCAGCTCGGCGAAGGCACCGGCGCTGTAGTGGGTGGCGCCGATGACGGTCACCCGCCCCTCGTCCCGCAGCCGCTCGAGCCGATCGAGCCGCCGCGGCCAGGCGACGAGGTTGTGAACCTGGTAGATCTCGACCCGTCCGCCGAAGGCGTCGAGCGCGAAGGCGATCTGGCGCTCGGCCTCGGCGTCGTCATCGGTCCAGACCTTGGTGGCCACGATCGCCTCGTCGCGGCGACCGGCGAGCGCGCGGCCGAGGACCCCCTCGGCGGCGCCGTACATCGGCGAGGTGTCGACCAGGCGGGTGCCGGCGGCGAACGCCGCGTCGACGACGGCGCGGGCCTGCGCCTCGTACTCCGGGCCCCGGACGTCGAACGTGCGCCACGTGCCGAGCCCGACGACCGGCACCTCGAGCCCGGTGCGGCCCAGCGGTCGGCGTTCCATGGGCGGATCGTAGCCGTGCGCGGTAGGCTTTGACCGATGAGCCAGCCCGACCCGACCGAGATCGTCCGGCCCCTGCTCCGCACCCGGCAGATCCGGGAGTTCAGCGGCGAGCCGGTCGACGATGCCGCGCTCGACGCCCTCGCCGACGTCGCGCGCTGGTCCGGATCGGCGCAGAACTCGCAGCCCTGGCGCTTCGTCGTCGTGCGGGACCCCGCCGTCATCCGCGCCATCCACGAGGCCGGCCTGCCGCAGACCCGCGCCCTGGCGACCGCGCCGGCCGCGATCGCGATCACGATGCCGGTCGAGGAGGGCCGCGCCATAACGCAGGCGTACGACGAGGGCCGCGTGGCGGAGCGGATCCTCGTCGGCGCCACGATGCTCGGCCTCGGCGCGGGGATCGCCTGGGTGCGCGGCGACGCGCGCGAGGCGGTGGCCCGCGCGCTCGGCCTGCCCGACGACCGCTCCGTGCGCACGATCGTCGCGATCGGCCACCCGAGCGAGGCGGCGCGCAAACCGAAGTCGGCCCCCGGCGAGGCGCGGCTGCCGCGCGAGGTCACGGTCCACGAGGACCGCTGGCGAGGCTAGGCCTCGGGGCCCTCGGAGGCCTCGCGCAGGACGAGCACCCGGAACAGGTGCTCGAACGTGGCTTCCGGATCGTCGGTCGTGCCGGCGTGAAGCGGCCCGGGCTGGACGACCGTGCTGCGCGGCGTCGTGAGCCAGTGGAATCGCTCCGACTGGGACATCGACCGGAACGGGGCCGCGTCCACGTCGCCCGCGGCGAGCCGCTCGACGAGCTCGAGCTGGGCGCGGATGCCCTCGACGTCGGCGCCGGGACACAGGGCGAGCAGCGCCGACTCGTCGAGCGTGGTCCGCGCGGCGAGGAACCGGCGCTCGCGGTCGAACAGGATGAGCCCGGCGTTCACGAACTCCTCGCGCTCGATATCGGGCACGACCCGGAGGACCGCGTAGCTGAACGCGCTACGCGGCGGCGCCACGCTGCACCTCCTCGCGCCGCCGGTCGGCCTCGGCGACCCAGGTCGGCCGCGCCTCGAGCCGTCGGGCGAGATAGCGCCGATAGGCGTCCCGCTCGGCCGCCGGGCCGTCGAACCGGGAGTCGCGCAGCCAGTCCTCGGGGATCGCATCGACGATGGCGTCGACCACCTCGGGCGTCACGCGCGGCGCCAGCCGCGCATCGGCCTCGCTGATCGGTCCGGCGAACGGCAGCAGCACGTGCTCGCCGATGCGCTCGAACGGCCGGGCCGCATGCTCGTCGGGGTCGTTCCAGGCGTGATGGACGTAGAGCGCCGACCCGTGGTCGATGAGCCACGTCCGGCCGTCGGCCACGACGAGGTTCGCGTTCCGCGGTGTGCGGTCGGGGTTCACGACGAGGTCGTCGAACCAGACGACGTCGGCGGCCCAGCCGGCCCCCTCGGCCGGCGGACGGGTGAGGTCCGGCGCCAGGGCGCCCGGGATGAAGGCGAGGCCGATGTTGCGGCCGATCGACCAGCCGAGGAGGTCACGGATCTCGTCGTGCGACTCGCCGCGCGCGATCTCGGCCGGCAGGTCGATGAGCACGATCTCGGGCACCGGCAGCCCGAGCGCGCGTCCCAGCTCGCCGGCGACAAGCTCGGCGATGAGCGCCTTCTCGCCGTGCCCGGCGCCCCGGAACTTCACGACGTATTGGCGACCGTCGTCGGCCTCGACGAGCGCGGGCAGCGAGCTGCCCTCGCGCAGCGGGGTGACGTAGCGGGTGATCGTGACGGAGCGCAGCACGTTCGCGAGTGTAGGCGTGCGGAACGCATCGGCGCGCGCGTCCGTCCTGCGGGCATGATCACCGCCGTGCGGCTCGCCCTCGCGTTCGTGCTCCTCATCGGCTCCGCGGCCTGCTCGGCGATCGGCGGCGGGCCGATCGACGCGATGCAGGGCGAGTGGGTCTTCACCGATGGCATCGCCGGTGGTGCGCCGATCAGCCCGATCGACGGCGTCCGGGTCACGCTGAAGGTCGACGGCACCGAGGTCAGCGGCACCGCGGCCTGCAACGGGTTCAGCGGCTCGGTCGAGGCCACCGCGACCGGCATCCGGTTCCGGGACCTGTTCCAGACCCTGATCGGCTGCGACCAGCCGATCGCCGCCCTCGAGGCGGCGTTCATGGAGGCGCTTCAGGCGGCCGAGGTGGTCGACCGCCAGGGCGACACGCTCACCCTTCGCGGCACGGACCTCGAGCTGCGCTTCGTCCGCCGCCAGCCGGAGGCCGATGCGCCGCTCACCGGCACGACGTGGACGCTCGACTACCGCGCCGGCTGACCGATCGGCCGGCTCGGCGCGCCGCTCATCACGATGGCGATGGCCCCGACGTTGGCGACGACGAGCATGCCGAAGGCGATGGCGAGCGGGCTGAGGCTGAGGGCGCCGGCGAGGACGAGGAAGGCGCCGGCGAGGATGATCGTGCTGCTGACGAGGGCGGCGGTGCGCATCGGTCTGGGCTCCACGAGAGGATGAGGGATCGACCTCGTCAGGGTCGCGCGGGGCGCCTTCGGCGCCATCGGTCACGAGGCTCAGCCTCGGCTACGACATCCGGCCCATGAAGGCGGCATGGGGCCCGGGCGCGGGTCAGCCCTTCGGGGCGCCGATCTCGTCGAGCCAGGCCTCGAGCCGTGGGACGTGCTCGGCGACGTGCTCCGGCCCGGACTTGCGGACCCAGTACGCCGCGGCCGCCGTGATCTCCTTCAGCTCGTTCCAGGCCCGGAGCAGCTCGCCGCGGGCCGCGGTCACCTGGAGGTGGACCGTCTCGAGCGGGATATCGCGCATCGCCTCGAGGAAGCGAGCGTTCTCGGCGTCGACGTCGATCTCGTCGTCGCGGTACGTCCCGGCCGCGATGCGTCGCAGCACCTGGGCGCCCTGCGCCATCCACGTCCCGAGGTGGGCCACCGCATCCTTCGCGGTCCAGCCCTCCTCGAAGTAGCCGGGGATGCCCGCGGTCTCCGGGGTCAGCCGGTCGATCGCCGCGTGGAGCCGGTGCCACCACTCGGCCTCACCGGGCAGGTCGCGGCCGAGCTCGATCTGCTGCTCCGTCATCGGGCCGATGGTACACCCCGCTCTGCCAGCCGCCAGGTCGGCGGCCCGTCCTCGTTCCGGCACCCGGCTTGCTTTGGACGGCGAGCAAACCTCGCTCAACGAAGGAACCTGCGAACCGTGGGACGCATCCTCATCGGCGTCGTCATCGGCGTCATCCTCGTCATCTGGCTGCTCGCCTCCTGCATCGGCGCCATCTTCTGATCGGCGCTTGGTAGCCTTGCGCCGATGGAGACACGGCTCGGCATCCTCCTCTGGAGCCAGGCGACCGGCTGGGACGACTTCGAGCGCGCCGCGATCAAGGTCGACGAGCTCGGCTACGAGCACCTCTGGACCTGGGATCACCTGCACGCCATCTTCGGCGATCCGTACCAGCCGATCTTCGAGGGCTGGATCACGCTCGGCGCATGGGCCAAGGTCACGCGCCGAGCCCGCCTCGGCCTGCTGGTCGGCGCGAACACGTTCCGCAACCCGGCGCTGGTGGCGAAGCTGGCGACCACGCTCGACCACATCAGCCACGGCCGGGCGATCCTCGGCATCGGCGGCGCCTGGTTCGAGGTCGAGCACACCGAGTACGGCATCGACTTCGGCCGCTCCCCCGGCGAACGCCTGACCTGGCTCGACGAGGCGGCCGGGATCGTGCGCCGCATGCTCGACGGCGAGATCGTGAGCGCGCCCGAGGGGGGCCGATACGCGGTGCGCAACGTGCGGCTCCTGCCCCGCCCGGTCCAGGAGCACCTGCCGATCATGATCGGCGGCGGAGGCGAGAAGAAGACGCTGCGCACCGTCGCCCGCTACGCCGACATGTGGAACGGCATGGGCAGCCCCGAGACCCTGGCGCGCAAGATCGAGGTCCTCAAGGGCCACTGCCAGGACGTCGGCCGCGACTTCGGCCAGATCGAGCTCACCGTCGGCTGCAAGCCGATCATCCGCTCCACCGAGGCCGAGGCGCGCCGCGTGTGGGAGGCGCAGATGGAGCACAACCGGACGCCGATGTCCGACGTCATCGACGACCACACGTTCTGGGTCGGCACGCCCGAGCAGGTCGCCCAGGAGATGATCAGCCGCAGGGCGCTCGGCTTCCACACGTTCATCGCCGAGCTCGCCGCACCGTTCGACGACGAGACGATCGAGCGCTGGATCGGCGAGGTGAAGCCGATTGTGGACGCCGCCTGACGAGGTCGCCTCACCAGCCGGGCTCGAAGCCGATGTCGTCCAGGTAGGCGTCGCCGTACCCGTCGACGCGCACGGTGATCCGCGCCAGGCCGATCTCGGCGCCGTTTTCGGGCAGGCCGAAGGCGGTCAGCGGAATCGCGTAGGTCTGGAGGAACCGCTCCGCCGGCCAGGCGAGCCGCTCCTCGGGCAGGTAGCGCGCCCCGAGCGCCTCGATCTTCCACAGCTGCGTCGGAAGGCGCGGCCGGATGCCGGTGACGTCGGCGAGGGCCGCCGCGACGTGGCGCCCATCGGTCAGCTCGAGGTCGACGACCGGGTCGACCGGCCGCTCGTCGGCCACGGCGAGCGACAGGACGATCGAGGCACCGCGATTCACCGCCAGCACGATCCCTGCTTCCGGCTCGACGGTCACCACACCCGGTCCGGACCACTCCAGGTGGAGAGCGTGGTCGCCCTGAGGCGAGACGTCGCGGAGCATCGGATCCACCTCGCGGGCCTCGTCGAAGCCGGACACGGTCTCGCCTGAGCCGATGCCATACGTGAAGTCGGCAAGCGTCAGCCGCGCCGACGTCTCCCACTGGCTGAGGACGACGTCGTCGGGCAGCCATGCGCGGCCGGCGCGCGGGTCGCGGAAGAAGGTGTCGTATTCGGCGCGGTCGAACAGCGAGCGCTGGAGGAAGGCGCCGATGACGCCCCTGGCCAGGTCCTGTTGCTCGGCAGCCGACAGCAGCGATCCGCGGTCGAGCAGCCACGAGGTCAGCGGTCCGGCGTCGCCGGTGTCCCACACGGAGTTGAAGCGGCCGTGGTTGGCGCGCTGGCTGTAGATCGCCGCCTTGAGGTGGTCACCCTCGCCGGTGAACGCCACCCGGTGATACGTCGCCAGGCCGGAGAACGCCGGCAGGTCGCCGTCGTGGGCGCCCTGCAGGACGAGGTAGTCGACGTCGGTCAGCCGGACCGGGGTGCCGGGGCCGGCGTACTGGCCGTCGGACGGCGCGATGCCGACGACAGCCCGGATCCCGAACCCACGGGGCACCGGGGGCAGGCCCGCTATCGCGTCGTCGCTCGCCTCGAGCATGGCGGCCACGGTCGCCGCCTCGCCACCGCGGGAATGGCCGATGAGCGCGACCCGCTGGAGGTCGAGCCGGCCATGAAGCGGATGATCAGGATCGGCGTTCCAGGTGGCCAGCTGCTCGAGATGGCGGAGGAGCATCCAGGCGCGGACGCCCTGCTCGGCGCCGCCGTAGTCGAAGAACGCGTCCCCGTTGAGGTAGTTCTCGTCTACCGAGACGGTGAAGATGCCGTGGCTGGCAAGGTGCTCGCCGAGGTAGGCGTAGCCGGGATCGGAGAAATCGCCGGCGGCGTGGTTGCCGTGGACGATGAGCGCGACCGGCATCGGCCCAGTCGCCGACTCGGGGTACCAGGCCAGGCCGTTGATGGGCAGCGTCGAGTCGTCGTGGCCCCACAGCAGGTTCGAGAAGAAGTCCGCGACCGGCGGGCGATCCTCGAGCGCCCCCGAGGCGTCGACGGTCGGCGTGCGCCAGTCGGCATCGGGCCCGAACTCCGGCCGGCGCCAGGCCACGTCCGACCCGTAGCTCGCGGCCGCGACGGCATGCGGCCCGGTTTCCGAGGGGTCGTCAAGGTCGAGCTGCGGGACCGCCGCAAGGACCGCCGGATCCTCGACCGCGAGCGGATCTCCCGAACCGGGGTAGAGTGCCCAGCCGCCCACGACACCCGCGATGACGAGGGCCGGAACGAGGGCGGCGATCGCCACCGCTCGGCGCGACGGTCCGGGCGCTGGGGCGCCGAGCGCCCATCTGCCGATGCCGGCCAGCGGGCCAACCACGGCCGCCGCGGCGAAGAGCACCTCGAACGGTCGGAGGCTGCGGTACATCGCCAACGGCCCTTCCTCCGGCGCCGCAAGGACCAAGGCGGCCAGGACGAGCGTCGCGATGAGCAGCGGCCGGCCGGCCACGCGGGTGACCCGCTCGGTGAGACGCGCTGTCGGACCCACGGCAGGAACGCGCTGGGCGACGGTGTTCAGCAGCGACCGCAGGACCCAGCCGACGAGCCTGACGATGCCGAGAAGGAGCAGCACCGGCAGCGCCACGAGCGCGACGCCGATCGCCGCATCGCCGATCGGCGTGGCGAGGTGGAGGTTCTGCCCGACGAACGCGGCCACGGCCACGCCCATGACGACCACGGCCACGCCGAAGCCGTGGAGGGCGGCGCCGCCGGGGCCGGCAATCGCGCGAAGGCCAATGGACGACGTTGGCGTCCTCGCCAGCCGGCGACTCGCCTCGACGCTCGTGGTGGATGACACCGCCGGTCCTCCTCCACCCTCCGAACCCGTGAGGCGCGGGACGGCCGCAGACCGCGACCCGGTATGCCCGCACGATCCGCCGACGAGGCACGACCAACCCAGTGCCCTCCGGCACGGACAGGGCAGGCCCTTGGTCGCGTCGCGAGATCAGGCCGCGCTCAGGGTTCGCGCTCGCTCAGCAGAATCCGCTCGAGCCCGCCGAGGATGAGGTCGAGGCCGAACTCGAACTCGCTCGGCTCCGCATCGGCTTTGCGCATGTGCTGCTCGATGTGCTCGGCGAGGTGCGGCATGCCGCCGAGGTCCACCCGCGCCAGGAGCTCGTCGAGCGGTCCGGCCTTCTCGACGCCGACCGAGATGCCGACCACCCACAGCGTGAAGCCCATGATGTGGCTGTCGAGCGCGTGGTACGCGTGGTCGGTCATGTCCGCCGAGAACCCCGCGCCGCGAAGGCAGCCGAGGACTGCGTCCATCCAGCGCAGGCGCGGGCCGCTGATGCCGGGGCCGCTGAGGAGCAGGTTCGCCGCCCACCGGTGACGGGCCAGGACCTCGTGCGCCGAGATGGCCGCAGCGCGCAGCTCGGCGCGCCAGTCCCCACCGGCGGTCGGCAGCGCCATCTCCTCGACGACCCGATCCACCATCCCGGCCAGGATCTCGTCCTTGCTCGCCACGTAGTGGTAGAGCGTCATCGCCTCGACGCCGAGCTCCTGTGCCAGGCGTCGCATGCTCAGCGCCTCGATGCCGTGGTCATCGGCGAAGGCCACGGCGGTGCCGACGACCCGGTCGCGGCTCATCGGCTCTCGCGTTGTGCGCTTCGTGACACCCATGGCTTGACGATCTTACAGTGTAAGGGGTATGGTGCGCGTCACCCTTACACCGTAAGAGCGCCAAGCACATGAAAGCGTTCGTCAGGGACCGATACGGCGCGCCGGAGGTCCTCCGCCTCGCCGACGTGCCCGGGCCCCCGGTCAACCCGGAGCAGGCGCTCGTCCGCGTGCATGCCTGGTCGATCAACGCCCACGACTGGCACATGCTCCAGGGCAAGCCGTACCTCGCTCGCCTGTCCGAGGGCCTGCGGCGGCCGAAGACCCCCGGCGTGGGGCTCGACTTCGCGGGCACGGTCGAGGCCGTCGGTGACGTGGTCGACCACGTGCGCGTCGGCGACCGGGTCTTCGGATCGCGCTACGGCGCGTTCGCCGAGCTCGTGGCCGGCAAGAACGTCGTGCCGATCCCCGACGGGGTGAGCTTCGAGTCGGCCGCGGCCGTCCCCACGGCGGGCATGACGGCGCTCCAGGCGGTGCGGGATCACGGCGACCTGCGGGACGGCGAGCGCGTCCTCGTTCTCGGTGCCGGCGGCGGGGTCGGGACGTTCGCCGTCCAGATCGGTTGCGCCCTCGGCGGAGCGGTGACCGCGGTGACCCGCGCCGACAGCGTCGAACGGCTGCGCTCGGTTGGCGCAACCCGGGTCATCGACCACGCGACCGAGGACGTGACGCGCGGCGCGGACCGATACGACCTCGTCGTCGACGTCGCCGGCACGCACTCCCTGCGCGCGTTGCGGCGGATCCTCACGCCCGGCGGTCGGGTGGTGATCGTGGCGCCGGCGCCGGGGAACTGGATCGCGCCGGTGGCGCGCATGCTCGCCCCGGCGTTCTCGCGGCGCTTCGGCGACGGGCGGGTCCGCGGGTTCATCGCCGAGGTGCGCCGCCACGACCTCGTCGAGCTCGGGCGAATGCTGGCCGACGGCTCGCTGCGGCCGACGATCGACCGGACCTACCCGTTCGACCAGCTGCCCGAGGCCATCCGGCACGTCGAGGCAGGGCGCGCCCGCGGCAAGGTGATCGTCACCCGCTAGCCGATCGGCTCGGGCGGGGCGGCGTCGTCGTCCTCGGCGCGCAGGCGCTCGCGGGTCGCGACGACCGCGGTGAGCAGCGCGAGGTGCCCGAGGGCCACGAGGATCGAGTCGAACTGGCGCGTGTAGAAGCTGATGAGATCGGCGAGCGTGAGGAGCACGAGCAGCCCGAAATAGGCCAGCGTCCAGCCCAGCCGATGCCAGCCGACGAGCCCGACGAGGACGGCCCCGGCGAGGACCAGCGCGCCGGCGACCGCCTCGACGCCGAGGTGGACGAGCTGCAACGCGACGAACGGCGTCAACGGCTGTGACGGGTCGAGCTCCACCTCGGAGCCGATGCCGAACACCGCCAGCACCTGCCCGATGCCGGTCAGCAGCAGGGCGACGATGACGACGGCACGCAGCCCGCGCCCGCCGAGCCAGTGGTCGGCGCGCGTCTTCCAGCGCTGCCGCCAGGCGTCGAGACGACCGACGCGATCCGGCGCGACGCGCACGATATCGGCCTCGACGAAGGCGAGCAGGGCACCGGCCAGGCGTCGCTGCTCGGCGCGCGGCGCGCGCTTCGCCGCGTGGGTCAGCCGGCGTTGGAGCTCCTCGAGCTCGGCGCGCTGGAGGTCGCCCTCGACCGACTCCTCGAGCAGCTCGAGCGCGGTGAGGAGCTCGGCCCGCGGATCCGCCTCGCCGCGCCGCTGGGCACGCAGCCAGACGAGCACGGCGAGGAGGAACGTGGCGTAGATGATCGGCGCCGCGGCCGGGTAGAAGTAGTCGTTGCTGGACGTGATGAACTTGCCGACCTCGTCGATGAACAGGCCGATGCCCGCGCCGCCCAGCGCGGCCGAGGCGAGGTACACGATCCGGCCGGCGAGCACGATCGGCAGGACCGCCGCGACGGCCATCGCCGCGCCGCCCCACAGCGCGTGCGCGATGTGGAGCTCGCCACCGCCGATCTGCGGGAAGCCGGTGAGCTGGAGGAACCAGCGGGTGGCGATGACGGTCATCGCGAACGAGACGAGCAGGACGAACAGGTAGCCCTCGGCGCCCTCCCGGGGCACGGGCCGGCGGGCGAGGACCGACAGGGGCTGGGCCTGCTGCTCGTTCGTCACGCGCGATACGCTACCGCGCCGCGCAGCCCCGCGAGCGCCTCGGAGCAGGTCAGGTCGGGGTCAGGATGCCGGCGATCGGATCGGCGCGTGGACCAGCGTCGTCCGGCCGCAGGCCGGGCAGGGGGCGGGCTCCAGGGTGGCATCGCCGTCGCCGTCGACGACGAAGCGCTCCCCGTCGCGCAGGGCGGCGATCACTTCCTGGCTGCCCCAGCGCGTCTCCCCGCCATCGGGATCGCGCGTCTCCACGCCCACGACGTGGTCGTGTTCCGGGTCGGCGTCGGGATCTCGTTCGATGGCCACGACGACGTATGGCGGCCATTCCTCGGCGAGGACGGTTGGCGGAGGTGTCATGTCAGGAGTTGATAATAGTTGATTCTCCCGGCCGCCGAGGGTAGGATCGGCATTCTCGGGGTGGGCGGGCCCGCGAGCGGAAAGGGATCCCAACCATGCACCGTGTCCGCTCGCTTCTTGCTTCGCTCTCGCTCTCCGCACTCATCACACTGCTGACGGCCGCCGCGGCATTTGCCGACAGCCTGCCGCCGATCCCGAAGTAGGGACCGATATCGACCCGTTGATCTAGACGACCTTCGCAGCCGGAATCAGTGCTCGCCGGCCGTGCCCATCCCGAGTCGTCAGGTCCGCGACGATCGCCGCCCGAGCGCCTCTGCGTACAGCGCGTTCGCGCCGGCCACATCGCCCCAGCCCGAGCGCAGCTCGGCCCACTCGGCCAGGAGGTCGCGCAGCTGACCGCGCGACCGATGCCGTCGCAGGAGATCGGCGGCCCGTCCGTACGACGCCTCCGCCGCCTCGCGGTCGCCCCGCTCGCTTGCGAGCCGCCCGAGGGTCCGATGCGCCCCGACCGCCGCGAGGTACGAGCCACCCGCATCGGCCAGCTCGACGGCCCTGGCCGCCCGTTCGGCGGCCGTGGCGGGATCGCGGGTCGCGAGCGCCAGGCGTGCCTCGGCTTCGGCCACCTCCGACAGCAGGCGCGCGTCACCGGCAGCCTCGGCGAGCTCACGCGCGCGCTGCAGGTGCTCGCTCGCCCGCGCGGTGTTGCCGAGCTCGAGGAACGTGATGGCGAGGTTGTTCTCGAGCGACGCCTCGTCCCGCTCGGCCTCGGCGGCGCGGTACAGGGCCAGGCTCTCGTGCGCGACGCGGATCGAGCGCTCGAGGTCGCCGGCGCGGCGGTACTGGAGCGCGAGGCCGGCGAGGAACGCGGCGCGCTGCTGGATCGAGATGTCGCCGAGCAGCGCGCGCGCCTCCTCCATGTACGTCAGGGCGCGCTCCGGGTTGCCGTCCCAGGCCTCGGTGTTGCCGAGCAGCGTGAGCAGGCGGAACCGGAAGTCCGGCGCGACCTGGAGGCCGGCGCGCTCCTCGGCGAGGAGCTGGTGCAGGATTCCCTGCGCCTCGGCCGGGTTGTCGGTGAGGTAGTGCGCGCCGGCGAGCCAGTACCTGGCCCAGGCGGCATCGGCCGGCGCGCCCATGGCGTCGAACAACTCCGCGGCCTCGGCCGCCGGCCTGATCGCCTCGTCCCCTCGATCGAGGCGACACAGGGCTTCGGCCCGGCCGCGGAGCAGCTCGGCGCGATTGCGTCGATCGTCCCCCGCCGATGCGAGCAGCTCGTCGTATCGGTCGAGCGCGTCGGGGTATCGGCCGGAGGCGAGCAGGAGATCGGCCTCGAGGCGCCCCGCCGCGGGGCGCTCCTCGGCGACGAGATCCGGGATCGAGACGCCGAGCCGCTCGCTGAGGAACGTCAGGGCGGCCATCGACGGCTTCGCCAGCCCGCGCTCCAGGGCGCTGATATACGCGGCGGTGTAGCGGCCCTGGGCCAGCTGGCGCTGGGTGAGGTTCGCCCGCACCCGGGCCTGGCGGATGCGCTCCCCCACCCGGCGCGCGACGTGGCTGTTGTCGACGACGATCACGTGACGCGTGCGTGTGGTGCTCGAGCTCATGCTGCGCATGATACCTGCCCGACTCAAGTGAGAGTTGATGCAGCGGGTCCGCAAATACGCAACCGTCCGGCCGAGGCGACTCGACCGGACGGTGTGGTGCAGGGACGCGGACGCCATCGTGCGTCCGGCGGGCTCACAGCTCGTAGCCCATCTGCTGCTTGCGCTGCCGTTCCCACTCGCGGCCGGCCACGATGACGGGGTCGACCCAGCCACTCTGCTCGCGGCGCATGATCTCCCAGTCGCGTCCGGCCTCGATCACGGCCGGATCGATCCGGATCACATCCGGGGCCGGGATCCGCAGGCCCAGCGGGCCGAGGGCGCCGACGACGACGGTGGCGAGAACCGCAAGGGCGACGATCGCCGCCCGCATGCGGGGAAGGGAAAGGGGCGGATGGGTTCGGACCGCCCGACGTGCGTAGGTCATGGCTCGGTGCTCCTGGTTCTGTCGCCGGGCCACCCGGCGATCTGCGTCGAGCATCGGCGCCATCGCGGCGGCGCGAAATTCCGCGAGCCCCTAGACCTCGAGGGGTGGGGTGGCGGCTGAATCCCGGGCCGGCGCCTCCGAATCCCGGACCCCGACGCCGGCGCGGCTCAGCGCCGCGGCCAGCTCGACCCGCGAGCGGATCGCGAGGGCGCGGTACGCCTGGCTGAGGTGCGCCTCGACGGTGTGCGGGCTCATGAACAGCCGGTCGCCGACCTCGCGGTTCGTCAGGCCGGACGCGGCGAGCTGCGCCACCTCCAGCTGGGCCGGCGTGAGTCCGTCCGAATCCCGGTGCTGGCCGATGCGGCCGAGCTGCTCCCTGGCGGTCTCTGACCAGCGCTCGGCGCCAAGCCCGGCGAAGAGGTCGGCGGCCTCGAGAAGCGCCCGGCGCGCGGCCGCGCGCCGCCGCGCCCGCCGATGGATCTCGCCGGCGACGAGCAGCGTACGCGCCAGTTCCCACGGGTCGTCCATGTCGCGGTGGCGTGCCTCCACCTCCCCGATGGCCTCCTCGGCGGCGTCGATGGACCCGGTCGCGGCCAGCAGGCGGGCCCGTGCTCGGAGGATGTCCGCCCGCAGCCGGCCCGGGACGTGGCCGCGGTACCGCTCGAGCGACCCCAGGAGCGCCTCGGCCTCGTCGTGACGCCCGAGGCCGATGAGCGCGTGCACGGCAACGGGGATGGACCAGCGACGGCGCCCGGTCGCGTCCGGGCGGGTCGGTGCGGCCGCGTCGGCGAGCATGGCGACGGCCGCCGCCGGGTCGCCGACGCTCAGCTCCAGGAGGGCGAGGTCCGCGCGAACCGCCCACTCGCCGACGCGCCAGCCCGTGGCGGCGATGACGTCGAAGGCGCGCGTCGCCACCGCGCGCGCCGCCTCGGCATCGCCGACCCGGGCCTCGAGTCGAGCGCGGTAGGCCAGCACGTGCGCCCGCGCGGCGCCCTGCTCGGTGGCATCGGCCAGGCGCTCCGCCCGATCCAGACGCTCGCGTGCGAGGGCGAGGTCGCCGGCGAGCCAGTCGAACATGGCCGCGTTGGAGAGCAGGAACGGCAGGCTGGTGTAGTCGCCGGCGTCCTCGGCGGCGGCGAGCAACGTGCGGACGCGGGCCGCCGCGGTCCGGGTGTCGCCCTCCGCCAGCGCGATGGCGGCGAAGTCGTGCTCCGGGCGATCGAGCGCCCGGAGGTGATCGGTGTACGGAGCCAGATCGGCAGCACGCTGCTCGAGCTCCGAGTCGGGCGTGTGGCCGGTCACGAAGCGCCAGGTGGCATGGTGCCCGATGGTGGCGGCGACGACGCGCGGATCCCCGAGCTCGTCGGCGATGCGCATCGCCTCGGCCGCGTGGGCGGCCCCGGCCTTCCAGTCCTCGCCGGTGACGTAGCTGACGCCGGCGAGCAGCATCCGGAGGCGGATCGTCAGCTCGGCGTCGCCCTCCGCGGCGGCGAGGGCCTCCTCGGCGATGACCGATGCGGCGACGAAGTCGTCCCCGAGCATCCGCACCAGGGCCAGGCCGTGGAGCAGCTCGGCGCGGACCGTGGCGGTGGCCCCCGCATCGGTCAGCGCCTCCTCGAGGAGGCATCGGGCGCGGGCGATGTCGCCGGCCAGGAGGTGGAATCGTGCGGCGGCGCCCACCCGCCCGAGCCGATCCGCGACGGCATCCGTCGGCGTCAGCTCGGCGGCCCGCTCGGCGAGCTCGGCGGCGGCGTCGGGAGCGCCGCGGCGGTGGGCACGATCCGCGGCAATGGCCAGCGAGGCCGCCACGTCCGCATCGGGCCCGCTCGCCGACAGTGCCAGGTGGCGCGCGTGCTCGTCCGGCTCGAACACCGCATCGGCCAGCCGACGGTGGAGGTCGTGCCGGGACGCGTCACCGAGGGTGGCGTACGCCTCGGCGGCCAGCAGGGGGTGCGTGAAGCGCAGTGTCTCGCCGTCGGCGTCGAGGACGCCCGCGGCTCGCGCCGCCTCGATGCCGGCGCGGGCGACGTCCGCGCCGAGGACGCGCTCGATCACGATTCGGGTTGGCTGGGACAGCGCCGATGCCACGACCGCCACATCCCGCCCCGCCTCCGGCAGCGCGACGAGTCGACCGGCGACGAGTCCGCCGAGCGATTCGGGCACCGGCAGGGCGTCGTCGCTCGGGCCGGTGGGCCGCGCGAGCAGCGCGCGGCCGATCTCGAGCGCGTGGAGCGGGTTGCCGGCAGCGGCACGATGGACCCGCCCGAGCGCCGTCGGGGCAAGACGCAGGCCGAGGATGACGTCGAGGAGCTGGTCGAGCGCCTCACGGGCGAGGCCGCGCACCACGACGCGCGTCACGCGGTCGGCGGCGAGGTCGGCGAGGACCGCTGGCGGCGGCGCCGGGACCTCGGCCGCTCGGTGGGTGGCCAGCACGACGATCGGCTCGTGCTCGAGCCGCCGCAGCGCGAACCGCAGGACCGATGCGCTCGAGTCGTCGAGCCATTGCGCGTCGTCGATCGCGATCGCCAGCGGCTGCTTCGCCGAGGCGGATCGCAGGACCTCGAGCACGGCGAGCGACAGCGCGAGGGGCTGGATCGGCGCATCGGACGCGATGCCACGCATCAGCGCGCCGTCGATCGCGGCCTGTTGCGGCGGGGAGAGGATGGCGACGGGCTCGTCGAGCACCTCGGCCAGCAGGTCGTGGAGTCCCACGAACGGCAACCGGGCTTCCGCCTCGGACGGCCGCGTGACGAGCAGCCGGCGGCCGCGCACGGCGACGTCGTCGATGGCGGCCTGCCAGATCGTCGTCTTGCCGATCCCCGCCGCTCCCTGGAGCACGAGGGCGCGCACGCCGGCGTCGGGGGCGTCGAGGAACGACGCGACGAGCCTGCGCTCCGCCTCCCGGTCGACCATGGCCACGGACCGATCGTCCGCCGCCGCGCACGGGGCCGCATCGGCGGAATGACGTGGGGCGAACCGGGACGAGCCGACGGATCGCGCCGATGCCAGCGCCTGATTCCGGACAGCCCGTGGCAGGATCGGCGGCTAGGCTGAGGGCCATGAGTGACCGAATGCGCATCGTGCTCGAGATCGGACCCAAGGGACGCAAGGTCGTCGCGGGAGCCATCGACTGGCCCGGCCTCGAACGCGGCGGCCGGAACGACGACGTGGCGATCGAGAAGCTCCTCGCCTACGTGTCGCGCTACGCCCCCGTCGCGGAGCGGGCCGGCCTCGCGGCCGAGCTCGAGCGCCAGGCCGAGGCCCCCGAGGTCGTCGAGCGCTACCCGGGCAACACCTCGACCGACTTCTGGGGCATCGCCCACGTCCCCTCCCCGCTCGAGCGCGACACGCTTCCCGAGGCCGAGCTCGAACGACGGCTCGCGCTGCTCCGCGCCACGTGGGCCCAGTTCGACGCGACGGTGGCGCGTGTCGCCGGCGAGCTCCGGCCCGGAGCACGCGGCGGTGGCCGGACGCGAGAGCAGGTCATCCGCCACGTCCTCCTCAACGAGCCCGACCAGTTCGCGAAGAAGGTCGGCGTCCGCGTGCCGCTCGAGACCGTCCTCGACCCCGGGGCGCGCGCCGCCTATCGCGACGCGTTCGTCGACGGCATCTGCCGCGCGAACGCCGCCGGACCGATGGTCGGCCGATCGTGGACGCTCGCCTTTCTCCTGCGCCGCACCGCGCAGCACGTCATGGATCACGCCTGGGAGATGGAGGACCGGAACCCCGCCGCGGCCCGGGTGGCCGAGAGGGCCCGGACGGCCTAGACGGGCGCGGGTTGACCCGCGCCCTCGCGGATACGGGCGAGCCCGGTCGCCGGCTCCACCTCGAGCGCGAGCTTCTCGCGGCCGTGCGTCCACGTCTGGCGCAGCACGCTCGCATCGGCCTCGACGCTGAGCTCGCCCGCGAACGCGGGATGGGTGTTCCGCAGCCGAACGAGCCGGAGCAGGCGCTGGACGACGTCGCGGTCCAGCGCGGCCGCGATCTCCGCATCGGTGTAGTTGTGGCGGTTGATCTCGCGACCGTCGCCGGTGGCGCGCACGGCATCGGGGTCGTTGTCGCCGGCGAGCAGCCCGACGTAGTAGACCTGCGGCACCCCGCGCGAGAAGAGCTGGATCGCGCGGGCGGCGACCGTCCGGTCGTCGTCGCCGTCGAGCGCGGCGCGGTAGGTGATGTTCAGCTGGTGGACGTCGACGTCGCCGGCGTGGGCGGGCGACAGGATGCGGCTCACGTTGCCGCCGCGGGCGATGGCGTGGTCGGCGAGGGCCCGCATGTCATCGGGCGGAAGGATGCCGTCGAGGTCGGGCCGGATCGGGATCCCGTCGTGGCAGTCGAGCATCGTGAACTGCCGATGCGGTGAGCGGGCCAGGTGCTCCGCCAGGCGTCGCGGATCGCCGGTCCGGAACGTGTCGAGCACGAGTCCGGGCTGGACGAAGTCGTAGGTCCACGCGCCGTGGGCGGTCAGGCGCTGGTGGGTGGTGTATCGGTCGTGCACCTCGGGCAGGACGGCGAGGCCGTGCCGGGCCGCCACGTCGGTGATCCAGCCGATGAACTCCCAGATCTCGGGCTCGACCATGAAGCACGACGTGCCGGGCTTCTTGATGACGTAGCCGATGGCGTCCAGCCGCACGATGCGCACGCGGTGCTCGGCGAAGCCGCGCAGCCACGAGGTGATGAGCTCGCGGGTCGCGGGCGACCGCACGTCGAGGTCGATCTGCTCCGACCAGTCGGCGGTGCCGAACGTCGCCCATACCGTTTCGGTCTCGCCCGTCTCCTCGATCTCGACCTTCGTGAACGGGTCGACCGGTCGGCGCAGGAAGATGCGGGCGAGGTCCTCGGGCGGCACCTTGCCATCGGGCCAGACCTTGTCGAGGGTGATGAACAGGTCCGCGTAGGCCGATGCGCGACCCCGGCGCGCGAAGTCACGGAACTCGGGGCTCTGCCGCGAGAGGTGGTTGATCATCACGTCGAGCACGACGTCGTGGGTGCGGCCGATGCGCTCGATATCGGCCCACGTCCCGAAGCGCGGGTCGATCTCGGCGTACGTGATCGGCGCGAAGCCCCGGTCGCCCGACGAGGGGAACGGCGGCAGGATATGGGCGCCGGTGAACGCCCCGGCCAGCGGTCCCTCGAGCAGTGCGGCGATGGCCGGCAGGTTGCCGCCCAGGGAGTCCGGGTAGGTCAGCAGCTGCGGTCGCGGGGCGATCTCGCGCGCATCGGTCACCCGTCGAGGGTAGTCCCGATCGCGACCGAAGAGCTGTCACGACCGATGCGCATCCTCGCGCCATGGACAACGGACCACGGCTGGTGAGCGTGAACGCGCGGCTGTGCTGCGAGCAGCTCGGCATCGAGGCCGATATCCGCCTGCGGCAGCTCGACGGCCGCTGGCTGGCGGTCGCCGACTTCGGCGGTGAGCCGGAGGTCGGGATCGGCGCGACGCCGCGCGCTGCCCTGGCGGCGTCGCTCGCCACGCTCGGGAAGCGCGCGGCCACCGCGCTGATGGCCGATCCCCAGCTGTTCGGGCTGAGCGTCGAGGTGCGTCAGCCCGCGTAGGGCTCACGCACGCCACGCTCAGGCGGCCGGCGCGGAGGCGAGCTGGATGAGGTTGCCGCACGTGTCGTCGAGCACAGCCGTCGTCACCGGGCCCATGTTCGTCGGCGGCTGGGTGAACGTGACCCCGAGCCCGGTCAGGCGGTCGTACTCGGCCTGGACGTCGTCGACGGTGAACGAGGTGGCGGGGATCCCATCGGCCACGAGCGCCTGCTGGTACGCCTGGGCGGCCGGGTGCTGGTTCGGCTCGAGGAGCAGCTCGACGCCATCCGGCGCCTCGGGCGAGACGACCGTCAGCCAGCGTGCGGCGCCGGCCGGGACATCGGTCTTCTTCAGGAACCCGAGCGTGTCGGTGTAGAACGCGAGCGCCTTGTCCTGGTCGTCGACGAACACGCTGGTGACGGTGATCCTCATCGGTGCTTCTCTCCTCGGTCCATTGGCCATCGCTCGCCGATCTCGCGCAGCGGCGACGTGTCGATCGAGTGGAACTTGTATCGGCCCGCTCGCCGCGTGCGGACGAGCCCCGCGTCCTCGAGCACGTCGAGGTGCTGGCTGATCGCCTGCCGCGTGGCCCCGACGCCGTGCTTCATCGCGAGCCGGCCGCAGATCTCGAACAGCGTCTGGTCGTCGCGCTCGGTCAGCTCGTCGAGGATCGCCCGTCGCGTCGGATCGGCAAGTGCCCGATACAGGTCACCCACGCGCCGAGCATAGGCAAGTCGTTACTTGCCTGTCAATCCTCGTGAGAGCCGGGCCGCCTCCGCGCCACGGCGGCGACGGCCCGGATCGTGAGGAACAGCATGCCCGCCGCGACCGCGGACCCGATGACGGCGCCGATGATGCAGCGCGCGCACGGACCCTCGGCCGAGCGGTCGGCGGTCGAAGGCGACGAGCGGCTCATGGCGCATACACCACGAACCGCGACCGCCGGAAGATGCACTGCTGCCAGGCCTTCACGCGGTCGTCGCTCGGGGCGTGGAACATGAGGTTGTCGCCGTCGCCCACGTGCCAGAGGTCGCCGGCGTGCCCGTACTCGTGGGCGAGGACGCGACCGGTCGCCGTGGCGTCCACGATCACGTAGTTCGTGCCCGGGATGTGGCAGCCGACGTCGTCACCCTCGACGATGTCGCGGATGAAGATGACGTTGAGCACGTTGCCGATGATCTCGTGGGCCACGTCGAAGACGTCATCGGCGCACCCGAGCAGGTCGCCGAACGGTCGTCCCTTGCCGCCCTCGGTGGAGAGCTCGAACGCCTCCGACGAGAAGAGCTGGCTGGCATCGCAGGCGTTGACGGTCAGCCGCGATTCGGGAACCCGGATGACCCGCCGGCCATGCTCGCGGACCCGCACGTTGAATCGGTCGGAGATGATCCGCGCGGCCTCGGCGAGCACCGCGCTCGCCTGCGCGTCGTCGACGACCGGCTTGGCGCGCGGCCCCGCCAGGATCGTCACGCAGACGTGCAGGTTCTTCCGGATCCGGAGCCCGAGCAGGCAGAGGAGGAACTCGGGCAGGCCGATGAAGATCGAGACGATGATCTTCACCCAGTTGACGATGAAGTCGATGACGAAGCAGACGATCCGCATGATCGTCAGCACGATCGTCACCGGGATCCGGATGAAGACCCGGATGATCGAGACGACCGTCTCGCAGATGGTGCGGATGATTGTGGTGACCACCTTCACCCACACCTCGACGAACTTGCAGACGGTCTCGGTCACCCAGCCGCAGATGTCGTCGAGTGGCCAGGGCAGCCACTCGCAGACCTTCTTCTTCACCTCCTCGCAGCGCTGCTCGAAGCGCTTCTGCCACTCCTCGATCTGCTCGGTGACCGTGCGGCAGACCTGCTGAATCTGTGTCGTGATCAGCTCGATGACCCGCTCGACGACCTGCTCGATCGTGTCGGCGACCCAGGTGCATACCCGCAGCATCGGTCAGCTCCCCGTGATCTCGGCCGCGAAGGCGGCCGTTTCCTCGGCATCGAGATGCAGGAGCGTCCCGCTGCCGTTGGTCGTCTTCACGCCCGCGTGGAGGCGCGCGGAGAAGGCGCACTTCGCGTCGGCGCCGAGCAGCTCGGCCAGTGCCTTCGACGGCGTGGTGGCCGCAGCGCCCGGCGGCTCCCCGACCTCGCCATAGGCGCTGACGAACGACGTCGACGGCCCGCCGAGGCCCTTCCGCACGCCGAGCGAGTAGCCGCGCAGGAAGAGCGGCGTGCCGGACGGGTTCGGGTTCGGGTGGTAGGCGCGGATATGGAACGACACGCCGGCGTTCGGATCGCTGCTCTCCAGGAACTGGCAGGTCTCCGAGCTCGGGACTCCGCCCAGGAGGATGGCCTCGATCTTCGCCACCGCCGGACGGTTGTCCCACCACAGCAGGTGGGTGAGCGCCGAGAACGGCACGTCGTCGGGTGGCCCGGCCGGGATGCGCCACAGGCCGAAGCGGAAGTTGCGCGCCGTCCCGGGACCGGTCGCCCCGTTCGGCTTGATCTGGTTCCCGGCCGCGTCGAACACCTCGATCCTGATGAGGTGGCGCCGGTTGGCGTGCTGCGTGGTGTCCAGCACGGCGTGGTACTGGTCCGGATCCCACTCCTCGAGCGGGTCGAGCAGGTCGACGTCGGCGTACGGGATGACGTACAGCCCGTCGGCGTTAGGTCCGAGGGCGTGCTGGGAGCGCACCCAGCCGCTGCCGTTCCATCGCCAGGCCGTCCATACCGGGACGGGCACCGTGGCCCAGGCCCCGTCGGGGTCCCCGAACTCGTTGGCCGGCGCGACCTGGACGCGGAAGAACCGGCCGCCGATGCCCTTCACGCCGCTGCTGAAGAAGTAGCGCAGGCCGAGGCTGCCGCCGAGGTTGCGGTTCACGCCGGGCCCATCGGTGGTTGACGGATCGAGGAGCCCGGAGTTCGCGCTCGGCGTCGTGACGCTCGTGGGGCTGTCCTGCGCCGGCGACGCCAGGCGGTGGCTCTCGGTGGCGCCGATCTCGTGGAGGAGGACGATCGCGTCGCCCGTGCCCGGGATGTCCGGATCGCCGACGCACGTCTTTGCCCACGGGCTGTAGGACGTCAGCGTCGGCGTCTCCCCGGCGCCGAACCACTGGTTCGCCGCCACGCCGTCGTAGATCGTGACGTTGGTGCCGTCGATCGACTGCGAGACCTTGTAGGCGTACTCGACCCGGCAGCCGGGCGCCGGGAAGATCGGCCAGCCGGGCCAGCAGATCGAGAAGCTGCCGTCGTCGGCCACCAGGCCCTGGGCGACCTTCGTGGCGCCGCCGCAGTGACACCAGAGATACGGCCGCAGGCGGATGTACTCGGCGAGCGCCGGCCCCTTCAGCGCGCGCAGCGCGACCGCGTCCCGCTCGGCGTTGAGCTTGCGGACGTCGAGCGTGCCCGACGTCGCGACCCCCTCGAGGGCGGCGAACGGAACCGGGTCGGGTCCGGGACCCGGGCCGGGGAACGGGCCGGGCTCGGGGTCGGGTGGCCACGGGATCGGCCACGGCGGATCCGGGATCGGGATCGGCGGATCATCCGGCCACAGGACCGGCGGGTCGAGCTCGGGCCAGATGATCGGTGGCTCGCAGCAGCAGGTGCGCCGATAGACCTCGACCAGCCCCTGGCACACGGTGCTGCATCGCCACGGGTAGAGGATCCAGGCGGGCGAGACCGGCGAGAGGCTCCGGATCGACGCCGTCCCGAGCGAGACGCCCCGCACGCGGATCTCGTCGAGCCAGTGCGGATACGGGAAGCAGCGCCGGACCGATCCGCTGACGCAGTGCCAGTACAGGATCGGCCGCCATCGGTCCTCCGGCAGCCCGATCGTCCCGAGCTCGACGAGGCGCTCGAAGTCCCCCAGCCGATAGCTGACGAACCGCGCGGCGCCCTCATCGGGATCGGCGTCGGCCGGGCCAATGAGCACGCGAGCACCCGGATCGCGGGCCCGGGCGGGCATGGTGAACGACCCGTCCTCGGCCACCCGCGCGGTCGCCAGCCGCTTTCCGTCCCGTCCGACGATGAAGAGCGCCAGGCTCGGCGCCACCTCGTCGGGCTTGCGTCCGACCAGCTCGAGCCGGCCGGAGATCGAGCGTGCCTTCGCCTCAGCCATGACCGTGATGCCTCGTGGTTCGGATCAGGGCATCGTCGACCAGCCACGTCATCCGCCCGTCGTGCGCGGCATGTCCGGATCGTGGCGGCGGCGTCGCCCGCGCATCTCCGCGTCGTACGTCCCCGCGTTACCGCGACGTCGGCTGCCATGCGGTCCGCCGAAAGGACCACGGTCGAGTGGGACTTGACCTCGGGCGTAGGGTGAACGAGTCCGAGCCCACGGACGAAGCACGCTGACCGAGCAGGCGGAACAGGCCGTGGCCGTGTACCCCGTGGCGCGCCCACACGCGGGCAACCACTCGAATCGAGCATCGAGGCGACCCGCACCCTCCCCGAGCGTGGAGCTCCACCTCCTCGACTCGTTCGGGCTCGTCGTGGACGGGCGGCCGATCGACCTCCCGCATCCCGCCCAGCGCCTGCTTGCCCTCCTCGCCCTGAAGCGCCATCCACTCCTGCGCACGTATGCGGCGGGCATGCTGTGGCTCGACACCTCCGACGACCGGGCAGCGGCCAACCTTCGGTCGGTGCTGTGGCGGCTGCGCAGTCGAGGCCTGCCGCTCGTCGAGGGGCACAACGGCACGGTCGAGCTCGCGGGCGCCGTGCGCGTCGATGTGTGGGAGGCCGATGCCGTCGCCCATCGCTGGCTGACGGGCACGGAGACCGATGCGGACTGCGACACGGCGTCGGCGGCCCTGGACGGCGAGCTGCTACCCGACTGGTACGACGACTGGGTCCAGGACGAGCGCGAGCGCTTCCGTCAGCTGCGCCTGCATGCGCTCGAATCGATGGCCGATCGGCTCGCCGGCGCCGGTCGCTGGGGTGACGCGGTGCTCGCCGCCCTGGCCGCCCTCGCCACCGACCCGTTGCGCGAGTCGGCGCACCGCGCCGTCATCAAGGTGCACCTTGCGGAAGGCAACGTCGCCGAGGCGATCCGTCAGCTGCGCCGATGCGAGCGCCTCATGATCGAGGAGGTCGGGGTCCCGCCGTCGACGACGCTCCAGGAGCTCGTCTCGGCCGGGTCGCGCTAGCCCTCCGGAATGCGCCGGACGGCCGACCCGCCGGCCACCCAGAGCTCGACGCCGCGCTCGCCCCGTCGGACGACCTTGCCGGCGACCTCCACGGCCCGATCGACCACGGCGGCGAGGGCCGGCTCGGCCGCCGGTCCGTAGATGGGCAGGTCGTCGGACCCCGCACGCGCGAGGGCGAAGGGCAGGCGGTCGCGGCCCCCGGGCGTCGGTCCCGTCTCACGGCGGCGGACGATGCCCCGAATCCGCTCCTCGGGCTCGGGGCGCTCGCCGTACCAGTCGGTGCTCAGCTCGTCCTCACATGTGCGGCCCAGTACACGGTAGTGGACGAGACCGGGACCCGGTAACCGCGGATCCGAAGCTTCCACGTCCCGGTCGCGACGCGGCCGGCGACGCGGCAACGCTCGAACACGCTCGGAATCGAGAGGCTCCAGGCGCGCGTCGCCCCGGACGGGTCGACGAGGTGCAGATCGACGTCGCTGTGCCAGTCGATGAGGAACCCGAGGATCCGCACACCGCCCTCGGGCCACCACAGTGCCGCGTCGAGCGTGTTCGCGTAGCGGGCGCTGATGGTGATCGGGATGTCGATCGTCTGCCCGTTCCCGACGCTCGTCTTGCCCCACCACGCCCACCCGTTCGTGGGCAGCTGGATCGGTCCGGCGCCGGCCGTGTTGTCGAACGGGTAGGTGTCCTGGCCGGACAGGATGAGCTGGGCGTACACCTGCCCCGGGTCGATCGACCCGCTCGGGCCGCGCAGCCAGTTGCGCAGCAGCGCGGCGGCTCCGGCCGCGTACGGCGTCGCGCCGCTCGTGCCGCTGAAGTTCTGCCGCGCCGTGTCCGATGCGTTGCTCGCGGTGTTCGTGTTCGTCGGTGCCTGGATGTCGGGCTTGAACCGGTTGTCGGGCACGGGGCCGCGGCTCTGGTCGTCGTACTGGATCCCGGTCTCGACGTCGAAGGCCCCCACACCGATGGCCCTGTGGGCATTGGCCGGGCAGTTGACGGTCGAGGCCGCGGGGCCGTTGTTCCCGTTCGCGGCGATGACGACCGCTCCGGCGTCGAAGGCGTTGTCGGCCGCCACGGCGATGGCGCTGCGATCGTCGCCGGATCCCTGCATCTCCGCCACGATCACCCGGTCGAGGACCCGTACCGCGTTCTCGAAACCGCGCACCGCGGCCGTCGTGTTCAGGAAGCCGTTGCACGCGCCGGTCGTCGGGTTCGTGGAGCTGGGATAGACCTTCCAGCTGTCGAGCGTGATGCCGGTCACCCCGCGGAACGCGTTCCCCTGCCGCCCGTTGCCGGTGATGATCGCCGCGCTCGAGGTGCCGTGGTCCCAGCAGTCGTCGTTCGGGTTCAGCGCCGAACCGGTGTTGCAGTTGGCGCCGCCGTTCACGCAGTCACGCATGAAGTCGATGTGCGAGGGCGAGTTGAAGAGGACGTGCGTCCGCCGCACGCCCGTGTCGAGCAGGCCGATCCATCCCGACGTCAGACCGATGTTGAAGTACGGGTCGGACACGATGCTGGCCCGACCGTCGACGACGTCGTCCTGCGGTGGGGCATCCTGGGTCTCGACCGGCTCGACGTAGAGCACCTCCTCGTCGGCCACCAGCCGCTCGACCGCGCCGAGCGGCATCTGGACCTCGAGCGCCTTGATGAGCCAGAACCGATCCTCGACGACGGCCTCGAGCTGGGCGAGCCGACGCTCGAGCGGCGCGTAGCCGCGCTCTCGAACGGCCTCGATCTCCTTGACCAGTGCATCGGCCCTGTCGAGCGCTCGCTCGTTGTCGCAGCAATCGCGCGGCTGGTCGAGATCGGGCTCGGGAAAGCGCGGGATCTCGAAGTCGTCGCGGTACGTCACGATGACCCGCTCGATACGCTCCTTCCCGCGACGCCGCAGGCGGGCCGCGAGCAGCGGGTGGATCTTGTCCTTGGCCGATGGCCGGCGCGCCGGCGCGGCCTCGTCCTCGGCCTTCTTGCGCTCGAACTTGGCCGAGCTGACGGCGTCGCGGCCGAGTGGCGCCTGGCTGTACCGCTCGAGGACGCCGTCGCGCAGCTCAGCCTCGTGAATGACGTTGATCTGGTCTTCCGGGCCTCGCAGGTCCGCGAAGCGATCCCTATTCGGCACCTTGCCGCTCCGCTACGTGAAACGGCGGCATCGTTCCAACGCCGCGTCACCGAAGCGTCACCGCGGCGTCACCCGGCAGGAGGGTCCGATGCTGTCCGGCGATGTAGGGTCCGATGCTGTCCGGCGATGTATCGCCGAAATTGCGCCGGTGCGGCGCAACGGAAACGGAACGGACTAGAGGACGAGCGGCCAATAGCGCGCGGTCGCCATGCAGATGACGGCGATGGCCAGCCCCGCGATCACCCACCAGCCCGCCGTGGCGAGCTGGCCGCGCAGGGCGCCGAGCTGCGCCTGCTCCTCCGCGCTGGGCGGGCGGCCGGCGGCCATGATGCCGGCCACGAGGTCGGCCACCCGCTTCGTGCGCGGGTAGACGTACGAGCCGCCGAGGGCCAGGGTCAGGATGCCCGCGATGCCGCCGATGGTGAAGCCGAGGCGCGAGGCGTCGAGGGCAAGCGCCCAATCCAGCCCATTCGTCGTGCTCCACAGCAGCCAGATGCCGGCGAGGACGGTGACGATGGCCGAGAGGATGATGACGTCCGGGAAGCGGCGGCTGCGGACGAGATGGACCTGGAAGGGACCCGCCGCCGGACCGACGGCCGCGGCGGTCGGCTGGAGGAACAGGATCGTCGAGAACACGGCGCCCACCCAGAACGCCCCGGCCACGATATGGATCAGTCGCAGGATCAGCACGTCCATCGGCTCGCCCTCCGTCGACCAGCCTGACCAGCCCCCGACCCGGCAGCGGGCGGAATCGTACGCCCGGCGCGGCCGGACGGGAAGGGGTCAGGCGCCCGGAGCGATGAGCTCGGTGCGCAGCTCGTATCGGGCCACGAGGGTACCGGCATCGGCGAGGCAGGGCGTAGATTGAATGCGGCTGCCTCCTCATGCGTCGGTATCGGTGTAGCGAACTGCTGCGAACGAGGGGCCCAAGCTGACCGAGGACGCCCGAGCAATCGCGACACCACCCGATGCGGCGCGAATCGCCGCCTTCGAGGCATTGGTCGCCGCGCGTCTCGACGAGTCCTACCGCCTGGCCCGCCTCGTCCTTCGCGACGCCGAGGAGGCTGAAGATGCGACCCACGACGCCTTTGCACGAGCCTGGCGGGACCTTCACCGTCTCCGCGACCTCGACCGCCTGGACGCCTGGTTCGGTCGCATCCTCGCCAATGCCTGCCGGGATCGGCTCCGACGACGGCGACACCGACGCCACGAGCCGCTGGATGAGTCGGCTGCGGGCGCTTCCCCGCATGACGGCTCCCAGCTCGTTGCCGATCGCGACGCCCTCGACCGGGCGTTCGCCGATCTCAACGCGGATCAGCGGCTGGCTGTCGTCCTTCGCTACTACGGCGACCTCGACGTCGAGGAGGTCGCTCGGACCGTCGGGTCGCCGGTGGGCACGGTCCGATCGCGCCTCCATTACGCGCTTCGCCTCCTCCGATCCGCACTCGAGCGAGCTGACCGATGACGACCGACGCCGAGTTTGAGCTTCGCCTCCGCGATTGGCTGACCGATGCGGCCCCGGCCGCCGCGCCCGCACGCCTGCGCCGCCGGATCCTCGACATCCCCGCCGCCCCCGAGATCTCGCGGGGCTGGTGGCATCGGATCGCGTCGATCCCCGTCGTCACCGGCGCCGTGGCGGTGGTGGTCGCGGGAACAGCGGTGGTCCTGTCCGGCGCGCTGTTCACGACGTTCGACCGGGCGCCGGGCTACGACGGTGGCCTGTGCAACAACCGCCAGCTCCAGCGCGCGCTCGACGAGCTCAGGGATGCCGACGGATATCGCTACGTCGAGACCGAGCAGCGCCAGGTCCTCCTGTCCGACCCCTCGACCTCGCTCGACGACCCGGTCTTCGGCTGGACCGATGCGCTCGTCTCCACGGTTTCCTACCTCGCGCCGAACCGGACGCGCGAGGTCGTCACCACCTCGCTCGACGAGGCAAGCCGCGGGTATCTCGAGCAGCTCCGCATCGACGGTTGGCAATGGCAGCTGATCGAACGCGGTGGCGTGCCGACCTGGGTCGCCGACGAGCCATGGCCGACCGGCAACTGGGCGTGGGGCTACGTGCAGAACGCGATCGGCGTGCTCGGCGCGCCCGGGATCGCCTCGATTCGCTTCGGCTCCGAGCCGGTCGCGAGCGACCTGCCCGGGGAGGGTGGCTGCACGATCGCCGCGCCCGGGGAGACCGCCAACCGAATCGTCGCCCTTCGCATCGGCTCGGACGGTCGGGTCAGCCACATCTATCTCGGCCCACCTGCGGACGCTCCGGGCAGCCGCGACGCGTACCGCAATCTCATGGCGATCGACTACACGCTCCCGGATCCGGACGAGTTCGTCGCGCCTGCCGAGTTCATCGACCAGGACGAGCTCTACCCGGTCGAGAGCCTGCTGCCGCAGCCAACCATCGGGACGATCACGGAACCCGACGATGCGCTCCAGCCGATCCGGGTGCCGGTCGGCGATCGCGAGCCGATCCATGCGGGCATGAACGAGATCCTCGAGCTCCCCGACGGCCGCTGGGTCGCGATCGGCTCCGCGCAGTACGGAGAACATGAGCTCAGCGCCCTGGCGTGGACGTCGGCCGACGCCGTCACATGGAACCTGGTCGACGCCCCGGCGGGCTTCGACGGTCTGTGGTTCGCGGAGCTCGCTTGGGACGGTGAGACGCTGCTTGCGATCGGCTATCGGACCGAGGCGCCGGCCGAGGAGGGCATGCCGCCGGTCAACGTGCCGGAGAGCTGGCTGTCCACCGATGGCGTGACGTGGCGCCAGGGCGGCCCGTTCGACGCTGGCGCCAACCCCGGCCGGCCGGTCCGGATCGACGGAGGCTGGGTCGCCGCCGGCTCGACGTGGTCCCCCGTCGAGCCTGATCCGTCGGACACGGACACGCCAGAGCTCCCGTCCGAGATCCAGCGACCGGCGTTCTTCTTCTCCGCCGATGGCGTGACCTGGCAGACGCTCGAGCCGGAGGAAGCCGCCTACGGCTACGTGGGGCGCCCGGAGGTGGATCGCGACGGGACGATCCGCGCGGAGGGCTGCGAGACGCCCGAGCCGACGAACGTTGCGGCGGGATCACCGTGCTTCGTGCGCGAATGGACCTCGACCGACGGCCAGACGTGGACGCCCGGCGCTGCCATCGAGGACCCCGGGGACGCGGAGCTCGTCCCGGTGCCCGCGGGCGAGGGGTTCCTGGCCGTGACGTTCGACGCGTCGAACGGAGAGCCACAGCTCCTGGGATCCGACGACGGAACCGCGTGGGAGCCGATCCCGATGCCGGCCCCGAACGAGTGGCCGCAGCAGCTCTTCGAGGCGCCCGACGGCGTGCTTCTCACCACGGGGTCGACGTCGTCGCCGATAACGATCACCTCGCTGTGGCGCTCGACCGATGGCGGCGAGACCTGGGACGAGATCCCGCTCGGCGTCATCGAGGGCTCGGTCGGCCGCGACGTCAGCCGGGTCCTTGCCACGGACGCCGGCCTGGTGATCGTCGGAGCGCTGCAGCTCGACGAGACGACGAGCGTGCCGGTGCTCTGGGCTGAGCCCTAGTCGCGGGGCAGCACGAAGGCGCGGGCCGGAGCCCGCGCCTTCGCATCGGTGCGTGAAGTGGATCGGCGAGGTCAGTTGCCGAGCGCCTCGATCCGGGTCGGGACGAACTGGAGGCGGCAGGCGAAGACCATGCCATACGAATCCTCGTACTCGGACGGGGTGTAGTCGCCGCAGAGCTGGGCATCGGGGTGGTCGAACTGGCCCGTCACCCGCACCCACTGGCCGCGCTCCGGCATCGCGAGCCCGCTGTCGGGAGCGATGCTCAGGCCCAGCCGAGCAGCGAATCCTTCCTCGGGCCCGGCGTTCACCTGGTTGTAGTTGATGTTCTGGCAGAAGAGATAGCCGGCCGGACGGCCGATCCCCTGGCAGGCACCACCCAGGCCCGCGTCCTCCGGGAGCTCGGGCCAATAGGCCTCGAACGTGATCGGCTCATCGGCCCAGCACACGACCTTGTAGGTGAAGCCGATCTCGCTCATCGAGCGGATGTCGGGCTCCGGGCACGCGCGGTCGGGCTGGCTGGGAGCGATCCACGGATCGCCCGCAGCGCTGGCACCGGCGACCCAGCCGGAGAACGCCGGGCAGCCGATCGGCTCGGACGGAGGCGTCGTGATGCAGCCGCTGGCGTACGGCAGGCCCATGCCGGTCACGCGGTACCAGGGCAGGCCGTCGACCATCTCCGGCCCGGCGAGCACGAAGGCGGTCGTGCCGAGCGGGAGGAAGCCGAAGCGCTCGCCCGACGTTCCGGGCTCATGCCGCACGACGAGGGACTCGACGATCGTCTTGACGACGGTGTCGGGCGGGATGTCCGCCGTCGCCGGCTCGGAGGGCTCGGCCGGCTCGTCGCTCGGCTCGGGATCGGGGTCGTCACTCGGCTCGGACGTCGGCTCCTCCGACGGCTCCACCGACGGCTGGCTGGTCGGCTGCTCGCTCGGCTGCTCGCTGGGGCTGGCCGTTCCGGCGCCGCCACAGGCGGCGAGGAGCGCCGCGATGACGAGGATGAGGGGAATGGACCGGGACATCTCTGAGTTCCTTCCTGAAGAAGATGAGGGCGGTGGTCCATCGCCCAACCTCGAGATGGACCGGTTCCTGTTGTCGCCTGCCGGACGCCTCGCTTCGACGGCGCGTTACAGAAATCGGCCGGGACAAACGACGTAGATCGCCGTCGGTCGCGCCACACGCGACAGCGAAGGGGTACCGGGTGGAGGACCTCAGCGGTCGAGAGTGTCCAGCATCGGCTCGAGAGCAGCGATCGACTCGACCGTGATCGGGTCGAGGACGAGCTGGATGTGGCCGACGCCGGCATCGGCGAAGGCGCGCAGCGTGGCGGCCAGCGCATCGGGGTCGTCGCCCGGGATCGGGGTCGACTCGAGCACGGACTCGTCGCCGGCCGGGCGGCCGACCGCCCCGGAGAAGCCGATGAGAATCGCCAGGCTGCGTTCGACCGACGCCGGATCGCGCCCGACCCGTTGGCACGCCTCGTCCACCCGGTCCCGCAGGCCGAGATAGCCCTCGACCGAGTTGCCGAACCACGCGTGCCAGGCGTTCCAGCCATCGACGTGGGGCAGGGTGATCTCGAGCATCCGCGGGCCGATCGATCCGACCACGAGCGGCGGTCCGCCGGACCGATACGGTGGCGGGCGCAGCGGCAGATCGCGCACCTCGTAGAACGTGCCGTCGAAGTCCGCGTGGCCGTCCCGCAGCAACGACCGGATGATCGTGAAGGCCTCCTCGAATCGGCTCACGCGGCGGTCGTACGGGAAGCCGTACGCGCGGTACTCGGTCTCGTTCCAGCCGGCGCCGAGCCCGAGGATCAGCCGGCCGCCGCTGATCTCGTCCACCGCGTTCGCCTTGGCGGCGATCATGGCCGGGTTGTGGAAGCTGGTGGCGGCGACGAGCGGCCCGATCTCGACGCGCGTCGTGATGGCGGCCAGGGCGGCGAGCTGGCTCCACGCCTCCCAGGGCGCGACCGGATCGGGGCCGCGATCGCGGTACAGCAGGTGGTCGCCGACCCAGAGGGAGTCCAGGCCGATGCGCTCCGCGGTGCGCGCCATCTCGGCGAGCTCCGGCCAACGCACCACGCGCTCGACCTCGGGCAGCTGGATCCCGACCTTCAGGGGACGCGTCACCCGCGCATCATGAAGGCCGCGTCGGTCAGGCGTCGGGCGCCGGCTGCACCTCCGGTTCGGTGCAGCCGAGCCGATGCGGTGGGTCGCGCCACGCGCGACAGCCGGGGCAGCGGGGAGCGGCGGGGATCAGCGGTCCGGGCGGACGGTGCACTCCCCGTCGGTCACCTCGATCGAGACCGCCATCACATACCGCTCCCCTTCCTCGAAGGTCATCTCGGCCGTGCAGAAGGTGTGCGGCGGATCGAGCAGGCCGCAGCTGCCGTCACACGTCCGGTAATAGGCGACGAGTGTGCGCGACGCGACCGGCGCGGACAGCACGGTTCGGTCGAAGCCCACGATCTGGTCGAGCACCAGGCCGCCCTGCGCATCGTGGGCGCGGACGAAGAGGATCGCGCCCTCAATGCCGAGCATCGCCGACCCGCCGACGAAGACCTCGAGCTCCGCCGTCGCCGCACCGAGCGCCGGTGCGACGTCGACCCACGGCTGGGTCATCGCCTCGTGCTCGGCGTTGGCACCGGTGATGACGTCGTGCGACGTATGCAGCGTCGGGTCGTCCGGGGCCGATGGATCCATCGCCACGTACAGCCCCACCGCCGAGAAGGTCTGCGTGACACGCCCGCCGGCGGACAGGTCGCCGTCACCCGCGAACGTCCACTCGCCGCGAAGCTGGATCGGCGTGCCATCCGCATCGATCAACAGGCGCGTCCGGTGTGACGTGACGGTCGTGGCCACCAGATCCCGATCCTCGACGACCCCGAGCTCGCCGATGGAGCCGATCGGATCACCGAGGATCCAGGGCACGACCTCGAATTCGAACAGCCCGTCCGACGTAATGCCGACGAAACGGAGGTCATCGGCCTCCAGGTCGCGGATCGCATTGGGCCGATACGGATCGGTCGGCGTGTCGATCTCGACCCAGTCGGCGACCGGCAGGAGGGCGTCGAACAGGTACGTGGTTGACCCGTCGACGAAGATCCTGAAGTCGACGGCGCGGTCGAGGACATGCCCCGCCACCTGCATGCCCCCGGCGTAGTCGATCCCCGCCACGTCATGCCGACCGAGGAGGCGGAAGGCCGGATAGCCGTCGCCGTTCGGAATCCCGGCGGTCAGCTCCGTTTCGACGCGGAACGTGACGTCCGGCGCGGCGATGCGCTGGATGAACGCGTCGCGAGCCGCCAGCCCCGGCTCCTCCTCGGAGGGCTCGCGTGACGGAATCGGCTCCGGCGTGAACGGCTCGAGGCTCTCAGTGCTCGAGCAGCCGGCGACGACGAGCACGACGGCAAGGATGGCTGGCGCGGTGGGCCGAACCCGAACGGCCACCTGACGGCGCTAGTGGACCACCGGGCGCGGCTCGCGAGGCTGGCGGTCGACCTCCGCGTCGGCCTGGTCGATGGCCGATGACAGCCGCTCCAGCGCCGAGTCGAGGTCCTCGTGCGCCGTGTTCAGATCGTCGATCAGGCCCTGGAGGGCAGGCATCGTCTCGACGTCGTCGCGGATCGACAGCAGCAGCCGATGCGCGACGTTGACGAGCACCGACACCTCGTTGAGATCGTCCGCGATCGCTGACGGGTCCATTGGCTGCGCCTCTCTCCCAAGCTGTTGCGCGAACGGTACGACGCCGGGCACCCGTCAGACGCCCATAACGAGCGGATTGCGACACGTAAGGAGCCGAGCGCGCGAGATCTGGGCGTCACCAGCCGGGTCGAGGCCTCCGCCCTCGCGGTCCGCGCCGGCCTCGCCGACTGAGCGAGGACGTAACGACCTTCGTCATTCGTCCTGGCCGGATCTACGCACTTCATCCGGTGACGTCGGCACGACCGCCGGATGGCACCCACCGGTCGGGTGCCTACGCTCGATCCATCGGTCCGAAGCCCGGGCCGTACCCATGGAGACACGAGCCATGTTCCCGCCACACGTCAGCGCCGCCCTCTCCGCCGCCCGCGCGTCCGAGTACCGCGAGGCCGCCCGCCGGCGCCATGCCCGGGCCGCCCGGGGCCGCGCGAGCCGGCAGCCGGTACGGCGTTCGCCGTTCGGCCTCATCGCCGCGGTCGTGCGCTTCGTCCTCCCGCGCCGGTCACCGGGAGCCCGGCGCGCCGCCACCTCGTAGCCGATACCAATCAGGCGACGAGCTCGAACCCCTCGCGGACGTAGTCCTCGTCGTAGGCGAACGCCCGCTCGATCCCGAGCGCGCGCATGAGCGCGAAGCTGGCGTGGTCGACCAGGCTGACCCCGGACGATCCCGTGTGCCGATACGTCGCCATCGCAGCCGTGAAGATGCCGTCATCGACCGGCTGCACGTCGATGACCGGAAGCAGGCCGTCGATCAGCCGCTCCGACGCCGGCCAGGGAAGGCGCCGGCCGACGAGCGCGCAGGTCTCGACCACGACGAATGCGTGCGTCACCAGCTCCGAGCCGACCAGCCGGCGAAGCACGTCCGAGGCCTCGGCATGGTGCGCATCGGCCTCGTCGAGCAGGGCGTACAGGGCCGAGGTGTCGACGAAGACGCTCATCGGTCGAAGGCGTCGACGAGCGCCTCGTCGTGCCGCTCGCTGACGTCGGATCGGTCCGATCGGAAGCCGCCGACGGATTCGAGGGCGCGCTGCCAGCGGCCCTGTTCCGCGGCGGGGCCGTACGTGCGATCCACGGCTTCTCGGATCAGCGCTGCCATCGAGACGCCGCGTTTGCGCGCCAGTCGGCGGAGATGCCGAGCTTGGGCATCGGTCAGCGAGATCTGCGTTCGCTCCACTCACGTATGATACCACTTCGCTGATGTGATGTAAGACTGGCGCCACGCTCAACCGCCCGGGCGACCGGTCAATGACTTTCCCCTTGACATCGGCAGTGCCTGCCGCCGATACTGAACCACGTGGTTCAGTATTCAGGCCAGGTCGACACGACGTTCGGCGCCATCGCGGACGCCACGCGACGGGCCGTCCTCGAGCGGCTCGCACGATCCGATGCGTCGATCTCCGAGCTGGCCGATGCGTTCGATATGACGCTCACCGGCATGCGGAAGCACGTGCGCGTGCTCGAGGACGCCGGGCTGGTGACCACGGAGAAGATCGGTCGCGTTCGCACCTGCCGGCTCGGCCCGAGCCAGCTGGCCGATGAGGCGCGATGGATCGAGGAGTATCGGCAGCTCTGGAACGAACGCTTCAGCCAGCTGGATGCGGTGGTCGAGGAGCTCAAGCGCAAGGAGAAGACCGATGAACCCGGCCGCGGCGACTGACGTGACCAACACGGAGAACCAGACGACGGTGGAGCGGACGTCCGATCGCGAGATCGTCGTCACGCGCGTCGTCAACGGCCCGCCCGAGCTCGTGTGGGAGGCCTGGACGACGCCCGAGCTGTTCCAGCGCTGGTGGGTGCCGAAGTCGCTGCCGATGACGCTCGTCGCCTGCGACATCGACGCGCGCATCGGCGGTGGCTACAGGCTCACCTTCGACTTCGACGGCTCGACGATGGACTTCTACGGCCGATACCTCGAGGTCGCCCCGCCGCATCGGCTGGCGTACACCAACGAGGAGGGCGAGGGCGAGCCGACGATCACGACCGTCACCTTCGAGGCGACCGATGACGGCCGGACGCGGGTCGTCTACCACGACCGCTATCCGTCGGCCGAGGCCCTCGAGGAAGGCGCCGGATCCACCGATGCCATGCCCGAGTCCTTCGCCCAGCTCGACGAGCTTCTCGCCACGCTCAACGAGGCCGAGTAGGCGACACGACCCGGTTCAGCGCACACCGATGGGGCGGCCGCCGGGCCGCCCCATCTCGTGCTGACCACCGCGAACCGATGACGCCGGAGGGCTAGCTGAATCCGTCGACCTCTTCCGCCGGCAATCGGCTGTTGGCCGACCTGGCGCTTGCACGACGGGCGTATCGTGCACGCATGCCCGAGCTTGCAGAAGCCCTCAGCCTGGTCGCGCTCGTGGCCGCGACCCTCGAATACGCCATCCTCATTCGGCATCGCGAGGAGCGGCGCGACGCCATCCGCTGGCAGATGCAGGTGCAGGAGTCGCTCGTCGCGGCCGGTACGGAGACCAGGACCCCGATCCGCCGTTGGTCCCAGGGGCGCTTCCGCATCGAGCGCTGAACCGGCGCTCGTCGGTCCAGCCGGAGATCAGTCGGGCGCAGGCAGCGACAGCACGCCGCGAATCGGGACATCGGCCTTCGTCTCCCATCGTGTCGATCCCGGCCGCCGCCATACTGCGCCGGGCCACGCAAGACCCCAGAACCCAACCCGTCAGTGCGCCGATCGGAAGGAGGCGTACCGCTCCTCGAGCCGATCGCGGTCGGGCCGCAGCGAGTCCTCGCGCGGCAAGAAGATCTGCTGCTCGTGCATGCCCTTGAGGCCGTGAAGGAGCATCGGTCCGTCTTCCTCCTCGAGGATGGACTGACGGACCTCGATGACGTAGTCGGGCCGCACGGTCAGGAAATGTCGATCGAACGCGGCGTGGTGGAGCTTGCACAGCGAAAGGCCGTTGGAGACGACGGGCTCGCCCGTCTCGGCCACGTCGGGAGTGATGTGCGCGGCGTCGAGCAGCTCCTGGTGCCGGAGCCGGCAGAACGCGCAATGCGTCCGATACGCCTCGATCACGCGGGCACGGAACGCCTGCTGATGCACCCGCCGGCGCACGGTTGCCGTCACATACTCCCGACGGATCGCCGCCCGATCCTCGCTCACGAAGGCCTGGGCCCCCGGTGCCTGCGCCTGCGCCTGCGCCAGGGTCAGTGGGTCGTCGACGGCGACGTCGAAGGACAGCTCCGCCGGCCGGTCCCCGACGATGAACACGGGCATCGCCACGAGGTACTGCCCGGGCTGGACTCGGTAGAACCAGACGAGCGGCAGCTGCCGCTGCATCGCCCGTCGCAGACCCCGGTTGTCAGGATGCGCCGGATCCGTCCCGCGATACCGATACCGCAGCGCGCCGCCTGTGCCCATCGTGTCGTCGTACGGCCCGCCCGGAATCGTCGTGATCGAGAGCGGCGCCTCGGTCATGATCCCGGGCTTGAAGATCCCCTGCGGCCCGAGCAACGGCACCCTTCGACCATCGAACACGAAGCCCTCGGCCAGGATCGAGCGCGGCAGCACGTCCCCATACACGTCCATCTGGGCTCGCAGCCACTGGAACGCGGCAAGGCGAACGCGCTGATCGAGCTCGGCGTTCATCCGCGGAAGACCATGTCGCCGTGCCACTCGAGATACTCGGCGGACGGAGGCGGAGCCGGTGGAGCCGGCGGCCGAACCGGATGCCGATCGAGCGCGTAATAGTCGCGGCCGTTCTGAAACTCTTCGCGGATCCGACGGCTGACGCGGAGCTCGTGCGTCGGCGTGACCGTCACGTAGCCAGCGTCGAACAGCGCGTGGAGGTCCTTGCGCAGCAGCAGCCCATTCCGAACGTCGTGCGGTCCGGACGAAGCGTACGGCTTGATGTGGGCGGCATCGAGAACGGGCAGCGTCCGCTCGCCGGTCACGGCGCATCGTCGCTCGTACGCATCAGTGACAAGGAGGCGGAACGCACCTTGGCCGAGACGTGGCTTCACGAGTATCGGGTTGCCGTAGCGAGATTCGGCAACCTCATGCTCGACCGCGCGGGCGCGCCTCGCGAGCGCCAGCTGCACCTGGTTCCAGATGCGGGCACCCTCGCCGGCGTCGGAGTCGTAGCCCTTTCCCTGGACGATATTCGGCGCCCAGTCCACGGGTGGCGCGATCCACTCCGCCTCGTGGAGGAAGAACGGCTCCACGAGCACGAGACACCCGACGCGGTCGGCGTGGACGTCGACCGTCGTGCGGCGATAGCGCTGGATCCGCGCCGCCATTTGCTCGAAGGTGGCCGCGCCGTTTTCTTCGCCGAACGCATCCCAGGTCCACGTGATCGGCATGGCCTCGTACTTCAGGAACCAGCCACCGCCGACGATCCAACCGCCGTGTTCGGCGTGAAGCTTGAAGAGGAACAGCGCACCCGGATCGAGCCGCACTGGCTGCCGACCCGCACTCGGCTGCCAGAAGTTGACCTCGAGCAAGTCTGGGCGAGCCGCCAGGAAGCGAAACCAATCCCAGTCGGTGATACCGATCCAGTAGCGCATCAGCTCGTGACGGCCGGTGGGAAGAGCCGATCGACCTCGGCCGCAAGCCCGGTGATCTGCTCATCGGCGAGGCGCCGCTGACCGTCGCTCAGGAGCTTCGCCAGACCCCGACCATCCACGATCTGGACCCCTCGGACCGCCCTGTCGAACCAGCCGAGCTTCGCCCGATGCAGGCAGAGGACGGGCCTGACGGTGACGCCGATGGACGACAGCCGATCGCCCAGCGCGATCTGGAGCGCCACCGCCTCCTTGTAGACCTGGTCGACGATTCGGTCGCGCGGCTGGCCGTTGACCTCCAGCTTGTCGCCGAAGATCTCGACGCTGCCCCGGTAGCTCTTGGTCTCGATCACCCAGACGCCGGACGGTCCCATCGCGATGTGGTCGACGTTCCCGCCGTAGCCGGGCACGCGCCGATCGTGGCGGACGATGAATCCGGCGGGTTCGAGCTCTGCCAGGTACGACGCGGTCTTCCGCTCCCCTTCAGCCCCGATCCTCCACGACCTGGCCACGTCCAGCCGATCGACGGCGATGAAGAGTGCGACGCCAACAGTGGCTGCGGCGACCGCCCCCAACACGGGGCCCGATACCGCCTGGAGGACCAGGTAGATCGCGGTCATCGCGATGACTGTCAGCCCGACGAGGAAGGGCCATGCTCGCCGAACCCGGGCTGCCTTGGCCTGGCGGGACCGTTCGTAGCGCGCTTGAGCCGATGCGCCGGCCGTAGCTCCGTCGTCCGGGCCGGCCGCCTCATCGGCCTCCGAGAGGGTGGCGCCGCCCTTGATCCCGACACGAGCCCGACATTTCGGGAAGGTCGAGCAGCCCCAGAACTGCTGTCCTTCGTATCGGCCTCGGCCGGCGGTCCGCAGAACCATCGGCGATGAGCAACGCGGGCAGATGCGTGCTTCGGCAGTCACCCAGTCCTCCCTCCTAGGGCTGGTTCATGTCGTCATGCTCGTCGGCGCCTGGGCAGCACGCCGGTTCCGGGCGAGCCTAGCGACCCGGATCGCGCAACGCAATGGCCCTACGGGCCTAGCGGAGCAGGAGCCACACCGCCACCGAGCAGCCGACGCTGATCACGAGGATGCGCAGCAGGCCGGCGGGAATGGTGCGTCCGAAGTGGGCGCCGACCAGGCCTCCGACGATCGACCCGAACGCGATCAACGCGGCCGCCTCCCAGGCGACCGGGGCGATGGCGAGGAAGAGGAGGGCCGTCACGCCGTTCACGCCGCTGACGAGCGCGTTCTTCAGGCCGTTCAGCCGCTGGAGGTCGTCGGGCACGAACACGGCGAGCAGCGCGATGAGCATGACGCCCTGCGCCGCGCCGAAGTAGCCGCCGTACACCCCGGTCGCGAAGACGGCGACCATGGCCAGGCCGCCTTCCCGGCCGCCGCCCTCGACCTGCGGCAGGAGGCGTGACAGCCGCGGTTGCGCCGCCATGAGGCCGCATGCGGCGAGCAGCATGAAGGGCACGACCCGCTCGAATGCATCGGCCGGGAGGAGCAGGAGAAGGATGCCTCCGGTGAGCGCGCCGAGCGTGGATGCGACCCCCAGCCGCAGCACGCGGCCGCGCTGCCCGCGGAGCTCTCGGCGGTAGCCGTACGCCGCGCTCAGCGAGCCCGGGACGAGCCCGACGGTGTTCGAGACGTTGGCGACGACCGGCGCATAGCCGAGCGCCAGCAGGGTCGGGAAGGTCACGAGCGATCCCGAGCCGATGACCGCGTTGATCGTCCCCGCCGTGAGCCCGGCACCGAAGATGGCCACGATCTGGCCCAGGCCAAGCTCCCCCACGCTCAGGCGCCGGCCCGCTCGAACACGACGCTGCCGCCAACGACGGTGAGGTCGACCTTCAGGCGGCCCACCTCGTCGGGGGGCATGCCGATCGGGTCCTCGGACAGGACCACCAGGTCGGCCAGCTTCCCGAGCTCCAGGGACCCCTTGCGGCGCTCCTTGAACTGACCGAACGCGGCGGCCGTCGTCTGCAGGCGGAGCGCCTCGCCGATGCCGATGGCCTCGGACGGGTCGAGCACGGCCCCCTTCCGCGTCGTGCGCGAGGTCGCCGCCGCCAGGCCGAGCACCGGATCGGCCGGGACGCACGGATAGTCGGTGCTGCCCATGACCATGACGCCCTCGTCGAGCATCGATCGGAGCGGCAAGGCCCCGGACACGCCGTCGTCGCCCCAGATCCGGCGCCAGCCGTCACCGAGGCCGTGGAGGAACGCCGGCTGCGTCGACACGACGACGCCGAGGCGCGCCATCCGGCGCCGCTGCTCGGCCGATCCGGGAAGGTACGCGTGCTCGATGCGATGCCGATGGTCGGAGCGCGGATGCGCCGTCAGCGCCTTCTCGATCGCATCGAGCGCCATGTCGACGGCGCGTGGCCCGATGGCATGGATCGCCACGCGCACGCCCGCCCGGTGGCAGCGCAGCAGCTGCTCGTCCAGCTCCCCCTGCTCGATGCGGACGATGCCGCGGTTGTCCGGCTCGCCCGGATGGGGGTCGTACGTCGCGGCGTTCTTGGCGACGCACACGCCGTCGATGCTGAGCTTGACGCCGCCGAACGATAGCCAATCATCCCCGAAGCCCGGCTGCAGGCCGACCGCCAGGATCTGGTCAGTGGTGATCTGCGACTCGACGCCCCGGACGAGCAGCTGCACTCGGATCGACAGGTCGCGGGCGGCCTGGAGCTCCTGGTAGGCGCGGATCTCCTCGGGGTCGACGACCATGTCGTTGATGCTCGTGACGCCGCGCTGGTGGAGGTAACCGAAGTGCGCGCGCAGCGCGGCCTTGCGCGCCTCGAGGTCGTACCGGGGCAACACGGTATCGGCCCGACGGGGATCCAGGAGCAGCTTCGCCCGCTCGTGGAGGATCCCGTTCGGCTCACCGCCCGCGTCCCGCTCGATGAGCCCGCCGGGCGGATCGGCCGTCGTGCCGTCGATGCCGGCTTCGGCCAGCGCCCGGCTGTTCGCGGCGGCGACATGGAAGCCGATGGTGTAGACGACCGCCGGATGATCCGGCACGACCGCATCCAGCTGCCGCCGCGTCGGCATCGCAAAGGTCGGGAAGTGGTCCGGGTTCAGGTTGTCGGCACGCACCCAGGTGCCGGCAGGCAGCGCATCGGCCCGTCGGCGGAGCTCCGCCAGGACCTCGTCCAGGCTCGCCGGCTCGAGGGCCAGCAGGTCGATGAGGTACGCGCTCTCGATCGCCGCCGAGTTGAAGTGCACGTGCCCGTCGATGAACCCCGGCAGCACCACTCTGCCACCCGCGTCCACGACCTGGCTGCGCTCGGACGCCAGGGCCGCGATCTCGGACGTGGTCCCGATGCCGACGATCTCCCCGCCCCTGACGGCGAGGGCCTCGGCAACGGTGTCGTGGGCATCCAGCGTTCGGACGACCCCGTTGACTACGACCAGGTCCGGCGCCTGTGATTCGACTGCCATCCGCATCCTTCCTCCGCTTGTATGCAGCAGTATGCGCGAGTGCGGCGAGCGCGGACGCCCCCCGTTGCCGATGCGCGACCGGTCAGCGACGCACGCCAGGAGGACGCGGACAGCGCATTGACGATGCGACCGCATCGGCCATAGCCTCCCGCCCCATGGGCCGCATCCGCACCCAGATTCCGGTGGACGGTGCCGCCCTCGCGGCCGACGTCATCGGCAGCGGCCGGCCGATCCTCGTCCTCCACGGCGGTCCGGACTTCGACGACGAGTACCTCCTCCCGGACCTCGACCGCCTCGCGGATCTCGGGATGCTCGTCTCGTACGCGCAGCGCGGACGCGGTCGCTCGTACGCGGGCGACGGCGCCGCCGACGTCAGCCTCCCGAGCGAGATGGCCGATGTCGACGCCGTGCGCCGATGGACCGGGCACGAGCGCGTCGCCGTCCTCGGGCACTCGTTCGGCTCACTCCTGGCGCTGGAGTACGCCGCCCGCCATCCGGACCGCGTCTCGCACCTCGTGCTCGTGAACCCGGCGCCCGCCTCGCACGCCGATCTCGGGGTGCTGCGAAGCCACCTCGCGCGCATCCGCACGCCCGAGGAGCAGGAGCGGATGGCGGCATTGCGGGCCGATCCGGGGTACGCCGCTGGCGACCCGACGATCGACCGGGAACTGCACGCCCTCCACTTCCGCCCGGCGTTCGCCGACCCGGCGAAGCGCGACGTCATCCTGGGCCGCCTTCGACGGAGCTTCAGCGCCGATGCCATCGTCGCCGCCCGCGCGATCGAGTCGCGCCTGTACGAGGACACCTGGCTCCAGCCGACCTACGACCTGCTCCCGCGCCTTGCCGACCTGCGCATCCCGAGCCTGGTCATCGGCGGAGACCACGACTTCATCCCGCCCGAGATCGCCGAGCGCATCGCCGCTGCGCTCCCCGATGCCCACCTGGTCGCACTGGCGCAGTGCGGGCACTTCGCGCTCCTCGAGCAACCCGAGGCCGTCCACCGCGCCGCCGCCGAGCTGCTTGCCCGGTAGTCTCGCGCCCGTCCTGGCCGATGCCGCGAACTATTCGCTGGCGCTGTCGGCCGGAAGGATGCGGAACGGGCGGCCACCCGGGCCGCGCAGGGCGCGAAAGTGGCGCTCGTCGAGGGTCAGCACGTCGCGTACGCCGTAGCGGCTGGCGAGCACGACCATCGAGGCATCGGCGAGGCCGATCTCCAGGTCGGCATGCTTGCCGATGAGCCGTTCGGCTGAGCTGATGTCTTCCGCATTGAACGATTCGAGCCGATACACCTCCCGACCGACCTCGGCCAGCAGCGCGCGCTCAGCCGCCTGTCCGACTCGCGTGACGAGCAGGTAGTCGAGCTCCGCGAGGACGAAGGGCGACAGGATCCACGGTGGCGCGGCCGCCTCGAGGGCGCGCCGGGCGGCCTCGTGATGGCGCTGGCTGCGATCGATGGCGGACAGCAGGCCGCTCGTGTCGAGCAGGATCACCGATCGCCGAAGCCGCGCAGCGCTTCGTCGACCTGCTCGGCGAGATCCGGCTGGCCGCTCTCGAACAAGGGCAGGGTCGGCTCCGCGATCCGATGCGAACCGGTCACCAGACCAACCCCCTCGCGAATGAGGTCGGCCTCGCTGCGGCCGGTCGCTCGCGCTGCGCGGCGAAGCGCGCGCTTCAGGTCGTCAGGCAGGTACACGGTCGTCTTCTCCATGCCACCCACGGTACCATACGTTAGGTGGCACGCCTGCCATACGTTCGGCTCAGTCCGACGGCTCCCGAGGATGACCGCTCGGATCGGCGAACGTGGCGGTGCGCGGTCCGTCCAGCAGCGTCACGCCCCCAGGTCATCGCCGACCCCGACGGATGGACCTTAGCCTGCCGGGGCGGGTTCCTCGAGTGCTTCGACGATCGGCTCGTCGAGCAGCGTCACGAGCACCAGCCGGGTCTGCGCCAGCGATGCGCTCACCCCGATGAGCCCGACGAGGACGATGCCGACCCACAGCCCGCCATGGACGCTGTCGACCTGCGTGGCGTAGGCGACGGCATTCACGGCGATCCCGCCGAGCACGACGGCGAGCATCGTGAAGACCAGGCGCTCGAACGCGCGGTCGCCGCTGGCCAACCGCGTCGCCGGCGGCCACCGGCTGGCAAGCACCGAGGCGGCCATCGGCAGCGCCACGGCGAGCGCCGCGGTGACCAGGAACCATGGCGGCAGCTGGGCGATCGGCACCTCGTCGAACGCGACCGCGGCCGTCGCGCCGAGGAGCGCCATGAGGATGTACCCGCCGAGCATGAGGTACACGAAGTCGAACAGCCGACGAGCCACGGAGGTCGCGAACGCCAGGCCGTGCGCCCGAAACAGGGCGGCAAGCGAGAAGATCAGCAGCACGGCGGCGATGATCGAGGCCGGCGCCGTGCTCGCGGTCATGAGCCAGGCGGTCGTTCGCGCGCTCGCGTTGCCATTCGCCAGCGCGTACTGGGCCGACGCGATGATGAAGACCACCACGGCCGTGCCGAGGGCGAGCAGCGCGCGCTGCCGGGCCGCCTGCGATCGGCCGGAGAGGCTATCGCTCCGCGTCCACGTGAGGAGGAACGTCAGGCCGGCGAACGAGAACCCCGCCATCGACGCGTTGAAGCTCACGTAGACGGCGGCCAGGCCGGCCGGGTTGAACTCTTCGATGACGCGCCTCCGCCGAGCAAGCGATCCGTCGGCGAGAATCGCACGCGCCCGGTCACCGGGTCAACGTTCACAGGGAGGGCGGGAGGCCACGTTTCACGCCTACGGATCGCGAACCGCGACTCCGTAGCGGCGCTGGTCGCGGGCGAAGGTGGCGAGCGGCAGCGCATCGGCCCCGAGGCTGGTGGCGACGACCAACGCATCCGGAATCGGTCGGCCCGGGAGCTGTCGCGCCCGGACGAGGACACCGAGAAGCACGTCCGTGCGGAGGCCGAGCACCCGTTGTTCGGCTTCGTCCACTATGGCCTCGTTCCCGTCTGGGTGGTGACGCGACGCACAAGTATTTCGAGAGTGCAGTGGACGGCGAGTGGTAGGCTCACCCGCAAGCAAGCCGTGCCCAGCCTGCTCCAGAGGGGACCATGCCCGAGCCGTACTCCCCCGCCTCCTGCCCGGCGTGTGGTGCGTCGGTCGTTCCGGGTGCCAGTTTCTGCACTAAGTGCGGACGGCCGATCGGCGCCGCCTTTGCTTTTCCCCCACCTAGGGACCCGAGACCCTCTCGAGGCGGCATGCGCGCATGGTGGGCGGAGCGATCGCTCCTGCAGAAGCGCGGCATCGCCGCGGGCGCAGTCCTCGCGTTCGTCGTCATCGGCTCCGTGGCTGCGGGCCGCGATGGCGACGGGACTACGGCGGCTGCCAGCTTGGAACCTACCTCGACGGCAGAAGCGACGTCACGGGCCACGCCCACGGAACGGCCAACGGCCAGGCCCACCCGGAGACCGACGCCGGATCCAACATCCACCGTGAGGCCGACGCCGCGCCCGCCCACTCCGCAGCCGACGCCACGTCCGCCGACCCCTCAGCCGACGCCACGCCCGACCCCGGTGCCGACGCCGGTGCCCACACCGGTCGTCGCGACCTTCGGCAGCGGAGACCTCTTCGTCGGCGTCGACGTGCAGCCAGGCACGTATCGGACCCGCAACCCGGCGAGCTTCTGCTACTGGGAGCGCCTGAGCGGCTTCGGAGGCAGCCTCGACGAGATCATCGCCAACGGCACCGGCAGCGGCTACTTCGTCGTGACGATCGGGCAGAACGATGCCGGGTTCTCATCCACCGGGTGCGGCACCTGGTCGGCGGATCTCTCGGCGGTGACGACCAACCCGGCTGGCCCGATCACCGAGGACGGCGTCTACATCGTCGGGACCGATATCGTGCCCGGCACCTGGCGCAGCACCGGAGGGAGCGGGTTCGGCTGCTATGCGGCTCGACTGTCCGGCTTCGGCGGCACGTTCAATGAGCTCATCGCGAACGACATCTCGACCGACGGCGGTCTGATCATGACCATCGCCGCCGGTGACCGCGGCTTCGAGACGACCGGCTGCGGCACCTGGACCAAGGTCGGCTAAACGCAAACGGAGGGAGCCACGGGATGTTCCAGTACAAGATCCTCACCCAGAAGGACCGATGGTTCGGCGGCAAGTTCGATCCCAATCGGGTCGAGGAAGCGCTGAACGCCTACGCCCAGGAGGGCTGGCGGCTGTCGGAGGCGGTGACGGCGTCGTTCCCGGGCTTCATGACCGGCAACCGCGAGGAGCTGATCATCATCCTCGAGCGCGAGGTTCCGGCCTGATGACGATGCGCCGATACGGTGTCATCGGCACCGAGCTCGACGGGGTCTTCTTCACCGAGGCCGATCGGATCGAGGGAGCGCGCGACCTCGGCGAGGTGAAGGTCCAGATCCCCGGGCAGAACAAGGACATCCGCGCGGTCAAGGCCGAGCTGGTGAAGCAGGTCCGCGCGCTGAATGGCAACGCGCTCGTCGCCTTCAAGTACGGACAGCAGGGCAACCCCTGGTACAAGTCGCTGACGGGCCTCTTCGACCACGAGCACTGGCACGGCTCCGGTCGCGCCGTCCTCGCGCCGCCTCCCTCGGCGGAGGACGCATGACCGGCGAAACGCCACAGATGATCGTCATCACCGATCGCGGGGGGCCGAGCTTCCTCGTCCGGATCATCTGGTACATCTTCATCGGCTGGTGGCTGTCCGGCCTGGCGATCGGCCTCGGGTGGTTCTTGGCCGTAACGGTGATCGGCCTGCCGCTGGCATTCATGCTGTTCAACCGGATCCCAGCCATCATGACCCTGCGCGGCCGGACCGTGACGTACGAGTCGACGGTGAAGGACGGGGTGACCTACCTCAAGGGCCGCAACCCCGATCAGCGTCCGCTGCTGGTGCGCGCGATCTGGTTCGTGCTCATCGGCTGGTGGCTGGGCGGCTTGTGGATGTTTCTGTCATGGGTCATCAGCCTGCCGATCATCACGCTGCCTCTCGGCATCTGGATGATGAACAGGGTCGGCGGGGTCATGACCCTGCTGCGGTACTAGGCAGCTGGACAACCATTGCTAACATCGCGGGCAAGCTGCCTATGGAGGGGAGGGTGACCGTCCGACGCCGGTACCGCACGCGCCGCCCGCTGCCTGAATTTCGTCAGCGCTCGCGCGCGTGCGCGGCGACTGCGCGCAAACAAGACGATGAAAGGCATGCAAATGCGCCTCATGCGTAGCTCGCTGGCTGCCGCTGGGCTAGCCCTCGCCCTTGCGAGCTGTGGTGGGACCCTGGTTCCGCGAACTGATTCCACGCAGTCTGCCCCAAGCGAAGCGGCCCCGCCGGTCACACCAGTCAGCTGTCCTGATGAGGTCGTGGAGCTGGTGGAAGCGCTGGAGGACTTGGACTCGCGGCTGAACGTTGGGCTGAACTTCGCGAATTACAGCGAGCGAGTCGGTGACATACGCGTTGCGTATGACCGAATCGGCTTCGAGGACCTCGGGGCGGGTTGCATCGAACACGTCGGCGTGCACGCCGAGGATGCGATGAATGCGTACATCCGTGCCAACAACGTTTGGAACGACTGCATTTCGGACATCGATTGCACCAACGATTCGATCAGGGCGGATCTGCAGGCGGAATGGGCGGACGCCACTGATTTGATCGTGAAGGCTAGGGACGGGCTGGATCAATGACGACGATTGGGTTTTGTCCGCAGTGCGGTACCCGGCGTGTGGAAACCATGCGGTATTGCACGCAATGCAGGTTCGACTTCGAGTCGATCCAACCGTCGCCGGCCGGGGCTCTCACGCCATTGACACGGCCCGCTCCGCCCGCCCGGCCGATGACCGCACCCCCTGTTCCCGTGCCCGCTGCTCCGACGCCTTCTGGCGCTGCCGGCGGGACGGACCGAGCGGCGCCGAACCAGACGGTGCCGGTTCTAGCCGGAATTGCCTGGCTGATCGGCGCGGCCACAATCGGCTATCTGGCCTTCCTGCAGCTCCAGTACAGCGGCCTCGGGTTCATGGATTCATCCGACGCGTTTGGACTGGCCATATGGAACGGTGTGACCGCTCTAATCACTGCGTACTTCGGAGCGATGGCTATCGTCGCCCCTTCGGCAGGCCGCATGGCCGGCGCCGTGGTCTGGGCGGTCCTGAACGTAGCTTGGGGCGGGTACCAGGTCAGCCAAGGCCTGACACACGAGGCATTCATCCTCGCCCTCGTAGCGATGGGCCTCGCCGGAGTCCTTGCTTTCGTCGCGTGGATGCAGCATCGGACACCGGCAACCCAACCTGGCAGGCAACGCGGGTGAAGCTCTACGCCGGGACGACCGAGCAGTTTCGAGCCGATGCGCGGATGCACCCGATCGCGGAGAAACTGCGCGCCGAGTACACGACCCAGATCGGGCACCGGCCGGCGCCGTCCGAGGTCGCGAGCTGGCAGAACAGCCTCATGGAGCGTCAGTTGGAGAGCTCCCAGCAGTGGCCGCTGGGGTCGGCAAACGTCGCGGTGCGCGGGCCCCACGGCCGGGTCATCGGTCCGTTGAGGAGCGTCACGCCGTGAGCGATGAGGCGCTCGCACGCGAGGTCCACGTCGGTGACCTGCAGCGTCAGCATCATGCCCGCCGGCGTGCCCGGCCCTCCCACGGGAGCGGGCTCGATGAGCTGCGGTGCGTCGTCGACCGTCACGAGGTTGACGACGATGTTCGGGAAGGCGAAGGCGATACTGGTGGCGTCCTCGTTGACGACAGGCATGCCGAAGACGTCCCGGTAGAAGCGCGCAGACTCCGCCAGGTCATCGGTGAAGAGCGTGATCGCAAAGACGCGCTGGGCCTCCTCGGTGGTGAGGGCGGCTGCGCCGGCTGTCTGTTCCACGCGGTCCTCCAGCAAGGGAATCAGAATCTAGATCGTTACGCTGCCTTCAACTCATCGCTGACCCTCGGGGGCACCCGCCTTCGTGGGCAGCACCGCCCGGAGGCGATCGCCCTATGAAGCTCTACGCCGGGACGACCGAGCAGTATCGATCCGATGCGCGGATGCATCGGATCGCCGAGAAGCTGCCCGCCGAGTACACGACCCAGATAGGGCATCGGCCGGCGCCGTCCGAGGTGGCGAGCTGGCAGAACAGCCTCATGGCGCTGTCGATGCTCGTCGACCAGGCCGAGCTGAACGACCACGGCGTCATCCTCGAGTACCAGCTCGGCAACACCAGCCGCCGCCTCGACGCGATGCTGACCGGCCACTCCCCCACCAGCGCCGAGAACGCGGTCGTCGTCGAGCTCAAGTTTTCGGGTTCTTGAGATGCTTCCGTATGACTCGATTTCAGGAGCAATCACAGCGCGCCACCTCATGACGCCCATGGCGTCGGCTGTGAGCGTCCGCGCTTCCGCGCGCGCACGCGAAGTGGTCCAGGTCCTCGCACCGCACCGGTTCGACCAGGCACCCGTTACCAGCGGGAGTCAGGTGGTGGGGTATGTCACACGAGCGTGGGCGGAGAATGCGGAACCTGATGCTCGCCTACGTTTCGAACGGTTGGCATCTCCCTGCCTTGTGAGCGCCGGCGCACCGATCGGGATGCTTCTCCGGCGCCTCGCTGCCGCCCCGGTGGTATTCGCCGTGGGGGAAACGGGGTTAGCAGGCTTCGTCACGCCGTCGGACCTGAACAAACAGCCGGTCCGGGTCCACTTCTATCTGCTCCTTGCTGATCTCGAGATGACCATGGCATCCGTCGCGCGGGAGACGCTCGACGACCCACGAGTTGCCGTCAACTTCCTCTCGCCGCGTCGACGGGCGAAGGCCCTTGGCCAGTGGAACGCATCTCGGAAGGAAAACATAGATGCGGATGTGCTGACGGCATTCCAGTTCTCGGATCTCGTCTCGTTGGTCGGGAAGGCGGCCCTCCACGGCCGGTTCGGCCAACCCACAAAGACCAAGTGGCTCAGGGCCACCAGCGGACTGACGCGATTTAGAGATCAGGTCATGCATCCCACCAGCGACTTCCTTGGAACAAGGACCATCGAGGAGCTCATCGGGACCGAGGAGCGGCTCCGCGCCATGCTTCTCGCGGTGAGCGGCTCTGACGCGCCGCCGACGGTGAAGGAAGAGGCCAGGGCTCAGTGATCGATACGTGGGCCTTCGATGCCGATGGACCGGAGTGCTCGGGATTGAGCGGACCGGTGCCCCTCAATAGGACGGCCATGGGGCTTCCCGCCCGGCCCGGAATGTATCTCGTGACTTCGGGCAGATGCCTAGCGCACGTGGGAACGTCTTCGAACCTACGGACGCGGGTCGGGATGCTTGCACGACTCGGAACGCACCGTGGCAGTGCTGAGGTGCTTTGCGCCGCATACTGCACGCGCAGCTACCCATCCGTCTGGTGGGAGGAGGCGCCGACGACGTCGGCGGCCAGGGAGCGTGAATCTCAGTTCAAACGCTACTACGGCGAGCCGCCCTCGCCGCGAGCGACCTACGCCCGGTGCGTGAACGGCGCGCAGCTCCTTAAGGACTTCGTCGCGGTAGTTGGACCGGATTCTTGGGAGGCGGGGTACGCAGTAGCCACTCTCGCAATAGGGGAACAGCTGAAGCTTCTGTTTGCGTCGCGCTTTGCGTCCGCTTGGAAGCAGCTCGGCACTCCGCCGGGACCTTGGCTGGTGGAATCGGGGGAATGAAGCTCTACGCCGGGACGACGGAGCAGTTTCGAGCCGATGCGCGCATGCATCGGATCGCGGAGAAGCTGCGCGCCAAGTACACGACCCAGATCGGGCATCGGCCGGCGCCGTCCGAGGTGGCGAGCTGGCAGAACAGCCTCATGGCGCTGTCGATGCTCCTCGACCAGGCTGAGCTCGACGACCACGGCGTCATCCTCGAATACGAGCTCGGCAACACCAGCCGCCGCCTCGACGCGATGCTGACCGGCCACTCCCCCACCAGCGCCGAGAACGCGGTCGTCGAGCTCAAGCGGTGGAGCGACGGCACCATCGGTCCGTCGAACGCCGACAACTGCGAGGAGGCTGCGTTAGGTGGTGTGGTAACTCGGCCATAGGCATCGTCAGCCCAGATAGGAAGGACATCGATGGGCGGTCCAATCACGGACATTCGGGACATCGTGAGCACGCATAGGGAGGCTGGCGAAGGCCACAGGTGCCGATGCGTCGAGCAAATCGGCAAGATCATGGACGTGTTCTACCCAGAGGACGTCGAGTTCGCCTTCGTAGATGATGATGATGTAACCGAGGACGACTCGAACGGCGGATCCGTGGAATGGGGCGCGCCATCGGGCCGGACGGCCGAGGGGCCAGTCGGCGAACCGGTCGGGACGGAAGAACTCATTGATGTCGTGTACTACGCCAGTACCGAACGCCCGAACATCGTCGCAGACTGGGGCGTGTGGCCGTACACGCCGGAGTCATTCGACAAGATCCAACGATGGACCTCAATTCCCGCCGACGCGGCAAGAGCGACGTTGGACGCCGGTGCAGAGATTCGAACCCCGCTCTTCCGTTTCCGCCCCAGACGGGCCGGCATCTCAGAGCAACCTGAACGCAGCGTGGAGGGTCCTCGCACCGCTGCCGGCCGCCAGATGGAGGCGATGTTGGACTTCGTTCCAGAAGCAGGCCACCTGATTGTCGCAATCGAGGACCAGATGCGGCGGCAGGTTCTCACCGAGACGTCCCCTCAGGGGCATGGATCAGGGAGTTAGACCATGCAGCCCAAGACCTGGCGAATTGGACCCGACTGTAAGGATTCCGTGCCGCTCTATAGCTCGGCCAACGTGATCAGCCTGCATCGCGTGCGGAACGAAGGCCGATGACCGTAGTGGCAGTCATGTCAGCCCGTGACGGACGGGCTAACCTGCAGGCCGTCGTTCGCTCGGCGCCAAACGGCGTCGAGGTTGACGGATCAGAGGAGACTGCCAACTTCCTCGCCACTCTCAATGTCGTTCGAGGCGATCCCCCCGAGCCGCTCTCGATAGCCGATGGGGACGACTGGATCCAGGCCCTGCCCTGGAGTCTGACGGGAACGTACTCATGGGCCGAGTTCATCTCGCATGGCCAGCGCGGTGAGCCGCTGGCCGCAGGAGACCTTCCCCACCGCCTGGACCTATTCGAATCCGATCTCAAGCGCCACGACCTGGCGCCAACGACGGTCTCGACGTACATCAGCCATGCGAAGCGCATGGTGCGGTGGACAGCGCAGTCGCCAGGCAGAATGAGCGGCGGCCTGCAAGCCTTATTGGAGGAGTACGAGGCCGATGTTCGCGGTCGCGATCTGGCGCCACTGACAGTCCAGACATACCTGTACGGACCCGCCGTGTTCATCCGTTGGCTCCTCGGTACGTATGTGCCGGGTCAGCCGACCCCGGCAGGCGACGACGTCGATGAGGACGACTCCTGGATGAGCGAGCAGGAGACGCAGGCACGCCTCGTCAGATGGCTCGAGACCAACGGATGGCATGACATTGAGCAGTCGGTGGGCCATCAGCACGGAGTCGATGTCACCGCCACCAGAGACGGCCTCGAACTCGCGGTAGAGGTCAAGGGTCATCCGCAGAGCCGATTGGTCGCCGGAGAGAACAAAGGCGCGAAGCGAACATTCCATCCCGCTGCACAGGCGCGGACGTACTTCGCCAACGCGCTGCATGCGGTCATGACCACGATCCAACGGCGGCCCGACGCCCTGCACGCGATCGCGCTCCCGCTCGTGCCCCGCTACCGGGCCATGGTCGCCGCGACAGAAGCGCCACTGCGACAACTTGGGGTGGGCGTCTACCTTGTACCGCGCGAAGGCGACGTTGAGACCGTCGTCGAACCGATCCGCCGCCAGAGTGAGGGATCCTCTTGACATCTATCTTCCGGGTGATGCTCGGTGCCGGCAGCGCACATGCCAAGGAAGCCGTGCAGGGCGGCTACATAGGCGCGGACTTCGGTATCGAGCAGGACCTTAGCGGTCATCTGCCGGACGACTTCCGGGAGTTCAACCAAGAGTTCATCCCCATCTACCTCGCCGCGCGTCCCGACAAGACGAAGGTCGGGGCGGGCCTTGCGTGCGGATTCCTCTGGACGGTATCGAAAGGAATCCAGGCAGGCGACCTCGTTCTCAGCCCTGACGGTGCTGGCCACTACCACGTCGGCGAAGTGACGGGCGGCTACTACTACGTGCCCGGCGAACCGCTACAGCATCGTCGTCCCGTTACCTGGCGGCCGAACATGGTGAGCCGGGCTGACATGAGCCCGTCGCTAAAAGCCTCGACCGGGTCAATCGGGACGGTGAGCAACATCAGCGGCCATTCCGATGAGGTGCTCAAGCTCATCGGCGAAGCGCCTCAACCTCCGCCTCTCGTTGCCGTCGACAAGACGGTCGAGGACCCGTATGCCTTCGCCCTCGAGGAGCACCTCGAGCAGTTCCTCGTCAAGAACTGGAACCAGACGGAACTCGGCAAGGAGTTCTCGATCTATCAGGATGGTGATGCAATCGGCCAACAATTCCCGACCGACACAGGCCCGATCGACATCCTCGCCGTAAGCAAGGACCAGAAGCGGCTCTTGGTGGTCGAGCTCAAGCGCGGTCGCGCCAGCGATGTTGTCGTCGGCCAAGTGCTGCGGTACATGGGATACGTCCAGGATGTCCTGACGAGCCCGGGCCAGATCGTCGAGGGAATCATCGTCGCGCTCGAAGACGATGCACGGCTCAAGCGAGCGCTTTCGGTCGTGCCGTCCGTTGACTTCTACCGTTACGAGATCAGCTTCAAGCTGGTGAAGTCGTGACCCTTCGCTTTGAAGTCCGCCGAATTGGTGCGGCGTTAATTAGGCGAATCCGAGCTCCAGGACCATGGCGGAATCTTCGAAGTGCGGCGTGATGTGTAGGAGATGACTGCGAGTTGAATCCGATCGCTGTTCGATGGAGACACTTCCGGGGCTTTCAGGACTCGCGGTGGGTGGATTTCCGTCCGCTTACCGTCGTCGTCGGTCCTAATAACAGCGGTAAGACGAGCTTTCACAAGCCCCTCCTGCTGCTGAAGCAGACTCTCCAGGCCGACGACTCGACTGCGGGCCTCGTAACGCGCGGCGAGCTGGCTTCAGTCGGCGGTTATGCCGATCTCGTTTTCCGTCACCGCTCACCACTAACCCTAGGGCTTTCGATCCGATTCGGGGAGCACGGGAACGAACGGCAATCGCGCGGACAGGACCCTCCGGCGTGGGTTGAGTTGCAGTTCAGGCCGGATGCGGCGCAGCGAGTGCGCTTGGAGCGCTACGAAGTCTACGACGCCCACGGGCGCCTCCTGTTGAGCCGGGGATTCGCCGGAGACCGTTACAGCATCCGCGTTCTGGCTACCCCGTTCAGCCTTCGCGAATCCGGTGCCGATGCTGGCCGGACTGCTTATCTTCGGCGAGTCGAGAACGCTATCCGAGACCAACGTCCGGCAGGCTTCACTTTTCCCACAGCATCACTCGTGGGCGCCCTCTTTACTGAGCCCGGCGAGAGGCGCGCCTCGCGCTTCCCTGAGGCAGCGATGCGTTATCTCGCAATCGTGAACGAGGCCAACCAAGGCTTGGAGAGGGTCCTTGCGTCGCTAAGTTACGTCGGTCCACTCCGAGAGGCATTCGACCGGTTCTATCAGCCCCTGGGACACGTTCCGGCTGAGGTCGGCGTCACCGGACGCCAGGCGCCGGACATCATTATTGCCCGGCACCGCGAAGCGGAGTTCCAAACGTGGCTCACGAAGTGGCTCTGGGAGTTCGGCTTCCGCGGAGGCTTCTCAGTCTCAGACGCCACGAGCGGTGTTCACCGAATTGAAGTCCGAGCTACTGAGAAGGGAACGCCGGTGAACATCGCCGACAGTGGGTTCGGCTTATCGCAAGTCTTGCCTTTCATCGTCCATGGCATTCATGCAGCGCCGGGCAGCTTGCTACTCGCGGAACAACCTGAGATTCATCTCAATCCCAAACTGCAGATCAAACTCGCGGACTTGTTCGGCGCGATGGTCAAGCGTGGACGAAACATCCTCGTAGAGACCCACAGCGAGCACTTCGTATCTCGCCTGAGGTACTTGGTTGCGACGCGACGACTCGCGCCAACCGACGTTTCCGTCCTGTACGTCGAGAAGCGCGGTTGGCAATCGACCGTGCGCGAAGTCAAGGTCGAGGACGACGGAAGCATCGCCGAGGGCGTGTGGCCGGCTGGATTCTTCGACGAGGCTGTGAGCGAGGCGGTGAGCCTCATGCGAGCACAGGTAGAAGCCCATGCTCGATGACGTCGTGATCGATACTTGCGTGCTCGCTCACGCGAATAGTGCGTCGCACGGTGGACTCCAGCTGCAGACTCGCGCCCGCGAATTCCTGTTGAAGCTCGCAACGTCGGCGACCAGCATGTCGGTCGACCCCGGAGTGTCCTGGCCAGCAAGCAACAGCAGCAGCAAGATATGGTGCGAGTACCGCGACACTGGCGCCTTTGGGTACGGGACCACGGCGCGAGATTTCGTTACGGCGATGCTTCGAACGCGCCGGGTACGCGAAGTGGCGCCGGCAACGCTGAGCCAGGTCCACCGCTATACGGGACAAGGCCTGGATCCGCGTTTCGTACGCGTCGCGGCAGCATGTGTGGACAAGCGACTTGTCACGCATGACCGCGGTTACAACGGCGGAGAGTTGCGGAGAAGGTTCGGCGTCACTGTCTGTGATTCCTATGAGGGCTTCACAGCGCTTGACTGATCGATGCTCCCGCTCAGCATCTCATGGCGAATGGATCGCCCGCGTACTTCGCCGTGCTCACTGTCTTGTTGTGGATTGTCCAGCCGCGACGTATTCGGCAGGCAATCGGTGAACTGGGCTGCACACATTTCGGCCCAGACTGCATCTAGAGGGGACGGCACAGCGAGTCCGCTTCGGAGAGTGGGGCGCTCTGGCCGGTGGGAAGCGCCTACGCCGAGCACTGGCTCTGACGCTCCAACTCGCGCCAGTTGGGCACGAGTGCCGACATCATCGCTCGAAAGCGCTTGTCGTGCGTGCGGTACCGCAGGTGTAGCAGCTCATGCACGAGCACGTAGTCCTGAAAAGACTCGTGAGTCTCGGCGAGCTCCTGAGCGAATGTGACCACTCCGTCCTTCGTGCAGGAGCCCCAGCGATCGGTCATCTTGGCGATGTCGACGCGCCGGGGATTCACCTTTAACCGGAGCGACCAAGCCATGGCGCGCCGCCTAAGCTGCTGCTCGGGGTAGAGCGACGACATCACTCTCCTGCCGCCTGCTCGAGGACCTGCATGGTCTGGTCCACAACCGCTTTCCGCTGATCGTCCGGAAGGTTGATGACGGGCTTGTAGAGGTTGAGTCGGAGGCGACGCTGCTCATCCGGATTCTCCCGCCAGTTCGGGAACTTGTTAAGCAGGGACTCCACCTCCTTGGCGAGCGCGAGCGAGTCCAACCTGGCGCTCGCGAGTGCTGCGTCCTGCTTGAGTTGCCAATGGACCGCAAAGCCCACATCTGTCAGGCCGCTTTCCTCAGCGGCCTTGCGAGCTTCGTCCTTCTGCACGACAAGGGCTGCGATCTCATCCATCGCGGCCATGCCGGTGATCGTGCGTTCCTCGAGGTTCCTGATCACCTGATCGGCGCGGTCTTTCAGCGCGCGCAGAACCACCGCCTTTGCGGGGTCCTCGTCCATCTCCTTGCGAAGGCCCCGCACCAGGTTGTAGACCTTTCCCTCCCGCGGCCCGTCTTCCTCCTTGAGCTGCTCGAGCGTGTCGACATCGAAGGTCACGACCTTCGCGATCCGACCCAGTCCCTCGTGATTAGCGCTGTCTTGGATCAGCCGGCGCGTCTTGTACTCCAGATCGCCGAGGAAGCTGCCGGTTTCTGAGTAGGCGTTACGCACCGCTGCATAGAGCTGGCTGAGGTGCTGGTACGTCTTGATGTGGTCGCGGAGCTCCGCGGAGGGTGACAGGATCTCCCACAGAGCCTCGACGTCCTTGTAGTCGTCGAAGAACTGCTTGCGGGCATCAGGGTCGATGAACCGGCCGTAGACGATCTTCTCGAGTTGCTGATCGGCGCTGTCCTTACCGTCGACGACGAGGTAGTTAGCCGCAGCCTCGCCGATGCGGTGATGGAAGTCCTGCGTCATGGTGTAGAGGTCTTCGATTGCGCCGCCGATGTCGGCCGAGTCAAAGCGCAGGGCCTTGCGGAGGTCGTGCAGCACGCCGACAAAGTCGACGATCAGCCCAACGCGCTTCTGGACTCCCTCGGCATCGACGTATGGCCGGTTCACGCGCGAGATGGCCTGAAGCAGCACGTGATCCCTCATGGGCTTGTCGAGATACATCGCGTACAACAGGGGAGCGTCGTACCCCGTGAGCAGCTTGTCGGTGACGATCAGGATCTTCGGCTGCTCGGCGGACTTCTTGAACGCCTTGCGCACGTCCTGCTCCCGGGCCTCGGAGAGCTGCAGCTCAGCGACCATCGGCCGCTCCACGACATCGGACGCGTTGCTGGTGTACACGACCTCGGACCAGTCGGCCGGAAGGTGCCGGTCGAGCGCGACCTTGTACTTCGCGCACGTCTCGCGGTCCACGGCGACCAGGAACGCCTTGTAGTGGAGGGGGTCGACGTTCTCCTTGAAGTGATTCGCCACGAACTCAGCGACCTGCTCCACGCGCGCGTCGGCACCGAGGAAAGTCCGGATGCCGACGGCGCGGTCGAGCACGCGGTTGAGCTCCTCGACGTCCGTGACGTCCTCAACGTCGGCCAGCGCGAAGAACTCTTCGTCGAGCCGCTCAGTAGGGATTGTCAGGCTCGACGGGGCCAGCACGTAGCGGATTGGGAGCGTCGTCCCGTCTTCGATCGACTCCAGGATCGAGTACTGGTCGAGATAGCCGGTCTCGTCCTGGCTGCCGAAGATTTGGAATGTTCCGGAGCCGGCGCCGGCGGTCCCAACCGGCGTGCCCGTGAACCCGATGATCGTGGCGTTCGGAAGCGCGGCCATCAGGTACGAGCCGAGCTCCCTGGCGACTGACCGGTGCGCCTCATCGATGAACACGTAGATGTTGTCTCTTGGCGAGCTGTCGCGCCTAATCTCATCGAACTTGTGGATCATCGAGATGATCAGGCCGCGGAAGTCGGCGTCGAGCAGGTCCTGCAGCTCGTCCCGGGCGTTCGCTCGGCGGACCGCGATGTCGTTCGCCTGCATCTCGCCAAGCAGTCGTTCTACCCACTCGCGCAGCTGGCCCTCCAGCTCGATCCGGTCGACAACCAGCACGACGGTCGCGTTCTGGAACCGGCTCTTGTCCTCAAGGATCAAGCGAGCGGCGGTGAGGAGCGTGAAGGTCTTGCCCGACCCCTGCGTGTGCCAGATGAGCCCGCGGTTCTTGGAGGCATCCGCGCACCGCTCGACGATCTTGTCGATGGCACGGCGCTGGTGCTCGCGGAGCACAGACTTCCTGGTCTCCCCGTCCTCGATGTAGAAGAGGATCCATTGCTCCAGTGTGCGCAGGAAGTCGGTCGGCTCGAAGAACGACTGGACGGCGAAGCGGTACTCCTCGTCCGGCGTCTGCTTCCACTTCGAGATGTATCGACGGCTCGCGTTCCAGGTCACGCCATACCAGTAGTCGAGCAGGTGCGTGACGTTGAAGATCTGGGGCACAGCGAGCAACTCCGGCGTCTCCAACTCGTAGCGCCGGAGCTGCTTGACCGCCCGCTCGAGGGCGCCCCCGTCCTTGGGGTTCTTGTGCTCCACGATGGCCACCGGCAGCCCGTTGACGACGAATACGACGTCGGCGCGGTTGCCCTTGCGCGCGGACGGCTCGATCTTCCATTCCCAGGTGACGACGAAGTCGTTGCTGCTCGGCGTGTCGAAGTCGATCACCCGGATCGGCCGATTCCGCTTCTCGGCCTCGTCATACCACTGGCGGTCGCCGCGCATCCAGGACAGCACAGCCCGGTTGCCCTCGATCGTGGCCGGTAGGGCCTCGATCGTGTCCGCGATGGCTCGTGCCTGGATTTCGCTGAGCCAGGGATTGAACTCGACCAGCTTCGATTCGAGGTCGTCGCGGAACAGCATGTTGGCTCGTCCCTGTCGCTTGACCTCGGCCTCAGCCTGCGACAGCGGCGTCCAGCCGATCTCAACCACGTGCTGCACCATCGGGAACTGAACGGTCCCCGCCTCGGTGATCTTCAGCGACGTCACTTGGCGACCGTTGCGAGCTGGGGCTCGGACTCAGGGGTCGGGCCTTGGGGCTGGATCTCGCCGCTCATGAGGCGGTGGAGAAGCACGCGAAACAGGCGAACCGTGGCTTCCATCTGTTCGGCTTGCAGCCGGCCGTGCTCATCGACTGCTTCCAGGACCTCGGCGATGCGAACTTGCTCCTGCCAGCTCGGGACGGGGATGGACTTCTCCTTGAGCAACGTGAAATGGCGGTTGTATCCGCGGCTAGATAGGTCCAGGGCCTTGCAGGCGTAGTAGAAGAACCGTGGGTGGAGGTCGCTTCGAGGCTTCAGGACTTGAGTGCCATCCGCGCCGCGGACGAAGGGAAAGTCGACGTACTTGAATGTCCGCGTGTGGTCGCCGAACACGATGACCGGCAACTGCGCGGCGATGACTCCTTCCTCATTGTCTGTCCACCCCGCGATGGGCGCCTGTCCCTGATCGATGATCGGATACTTCCCGCTGGGCCGGTACTCCGCCGTCGGCAGCTTGACCGCCGGCAGAGCGACGGGGGCAAGGCACTTGCCGACCGCCTCCGTGGGCCACGGCGCAGATGCCGAACCACCTTCGGCAGTGGGGCCGACGAGCGCCATGAGCCTGCTCGTGCGGGAGACGAACTCATCGTGGAGACGACCGAGCTCGCCGAGAAGGGACCCAATAGGGACGTCATCCGCGTCCTCCGCGGGGCCGACCCAGTGGCTCGGGTTGAGGTTGTAGTCAGCTGCGGCGACGTCTGAGGCGTCTGCCACAACGAGCTCACCGTCGACGGGGGTGCCCGCCAGATACACCCTGGCCAAGTCGGCGACATCGGCCCAGGCGATGTGGTTCTTCGGCTTGCCCTTGACGTACCGCTGGCTGGCGTTGAGCAGAACGATCTTGCCCTTCCGGGGCGCCGGCTTGCGCTTCGACAGGATGACAATCACACCCGCGGCGGGGGTGTTGTAGAAGAGGTTCGGCGGCAGCAGGATGACGCCGTCGATCAGGTCGTGTTCGATGAACCACTTCCGGATCAGGCGCTCCTTGTCCTCGTTCTTCGACCCGGACCCTCGCGTGAGTGCGCCAGTGTCCAGGACGACCGCGGCTCGCCCGCCATCCTTCATCGTCGCTACCGTGTGCTGCAACCAGGCCCAGTCCCCCCTGCCTGAGGTCGGGCCGCCCGCCTTGAGAAACCGGTCGAAAGGGTCGTCGCCGTAGAGATCGGGGTCGAGAGGCTGGTTCCACATCGGGTTCGCGACGACGATGTCAAAGCGCATCAGGGAGCCGGCGCTGTCGCGGAACTTGGGATTGATCATCGTGTCCCCGCGCTGCAGGTCGACATCCATGTCGTGGATGATCGTGTTCATCCGCGCGACGGCGTAGCTCTCAGCCTGCAGCTCCTGGCCGTACATCTTGAGCGGCACCTTGCTGGTCGGGTCCAGCTCGCGGGCGACGAGCTGCAGCTTGATGAGCAGCCCGCCGGACCCGCAGGCGTAGTCGTGGCAGGTCTCCCCGGGCTTCGGCCGCATGATGTTGGCCATCAGGAAGCCAACCTCGGTCGGCGTGAAGAACTCGCCTGCGCTCTGGCCCGAACCCTCGGCGAACTTCCTGAGGAGATACTCGTACGCGCGACCGAGGAAGTCGGGCTGCACGTCGGCCAGTCCGAGGCGGTAGCGCGGGTCGGAGAAGGTCTCGACGACGCCACGGAGTTTGGCGGGATTGATGTCCCGCTCGCCGTTGCGCTCGGCGGCGAAGTCGACGACGTCGATGACGCCTGACAGGTCGGGGTTGTACCGCACGGCCGCGCGTACCGCCTTGGTGAGGTGCTCGCCGATGTCGCGGGGCTGCGTAGGGCGCCCTCGCTCGTCCGCCGGCCACTCGTACGTGACGCGACCGGAGATCACGCCCCAGCGGGCCTCAGGAGGAAGGTAGAAGCGGAGGAGGCTGTGGTCGGATTCCGCGATCTCCAGCGCGATCGCCTCGTCGCCGAACTCCTCAGCGAGCCGGGCGACCTCGTCGTCGAACACGTCCGACAGGCGCTTTAGGAAGAGCAGCGGTAGCAGGTAGTCCTTGAACTTCGGGGCGTCTTTCTCGCCGCGGATGGAGCACGCGGCGTCCCACAGCATCTGCTCCATCGTCTTCGTGCTCGGGGCCTCAGCCCGAAGACCGCGGCCTCGACGACGAGGCGGCGACGGGATTGTGCTTGCCTCGACCTCGCCAGCTCCGATTCCGGCCTCAGCGGCAACCTCGAGGATTCGTGCCATGGGCGCGTTCTGTGGCTTGGTGCTCCCGCCTTCCCACCGGTTGACCGTCGCGAAGGAGACGCCTAGCTTCGCCGCCAAGTCGGCCTGGGTGAGGTCGAGCCTGCCGCGGATCAACCGCAACGTTGCGGGCAAGTCCAGCAATGTCATGTTTGCTATGTTTGCACACTAGCATGACATATGTCAATAAGCCGCACGTGCTACCGCGCGCGGCGGTGGTGACGACCACGCGCGCGTGCTGCAAGGGCGCCGACCAGATGGTCGGCGCCCCTATCCTTCAGCGCTTGCGGCGCGATCGCCGCTGACTGAGCGCGCTCCCCGCTGATCGCTTCGAATCCTTTCCGGTCGACTTCGACCGCAGGACCTTGGAGGCGGCAGACGCGGCGCGCTTGCTCGTCACCTTGCTCTTCGGCATTGGTAACTCACCTCCTTTCTGCCGGACTCTCAGCTGCAGCCGCTCGTCGCGCCGCAGTTGATGCACTTGTAGCAGGACCCGTTGCGAACCATGATCGAGCCGCAGTCGGTCCAGGCCGGCGAGTCCGCGGTGTCGAACACCACGGGCGCCAGGACCGCGGCGAGCCTATAGGCGGCCTTCACGCTGAAGCCGCCGAATCGCTGCGAGCGCAGCGTCGTACGGATCGTCATCTGCCGAATAGTTGGTCGCGCCCGAGCGAAGACGACGCTGCGTTTCAGGGTCGAGCGAGTCCCACGTGCGGCCAGTGCGGGAGACGAGGCGTTTGACTTCGTCCTCTGCCTCGTCCTCTCGCTGGCGATCCTTTAGCTGCAGCCGCTTGTGGCGCCGCAGTTGATGCACTTATAGCAGGACCCGTTGCGGACCATGATCGAGCCGCAGTCGGTGCAGGCCGGCGAGTCTGCGGTGTCGAACACCACGGGCGCCTGGCCCGCCGCGAGCCGATCCGCCCGATCCTTGGCCTCCACGTTCTGAGCGACGATCTTCAACCCATCGAGCAGTCCGCTGGCCGCCGTCTCCTCGGCCGGAACAGCCTCGGAACTCGTGGCCAACGTGTCTGTCGCCGGCTGAGATGAAGCGGCGGAATCCTCACCCTTCTCAGCGGACCGTGCCGGACCTGCGTCAGCCAGTGGTTGGGCGGCGTGCAGCCCAGTGGCCGCGCCGTCAGGCGTGGCCGTCGGGCTGGTAGCCGCCTCCCCACTCACTGCCGGAGCTTCTGACAGTGTCAGCTGACGATTGATGATCCCGACCGCGTTCTTCTCATCGGCCGACATGAACTTCGTCGCCATGTACCGGAAGATGTAGTCGACCAGGCTCTTCGCCATCGGGATGTCCCGGTTGGTGGTGAAGCCCGCCGGCTCGAACCGGAGATGGCTGAACTTGTTCACGAGGTCCTTCAAGGGGACGCCGTACTGGAGCGCCAGGGAGACCGCGGTCGCGAAGCTGTCCATCAGCCCGCTGATCGTCGAGCCCTCCTTCGCCATGCGGAGGAAGATCTCGCCGGGGGTGCCGTCCTCGTAGAGGCCGATGGTCAGGTAGCCCTCGTGGCCGCCGACGTTGAACTTGTGCGTGATGGAGGCGCGCTCGTCCGGCAGGCGCCGGCGGAGCGGCTTGTACACCGTCTGGACGACGGGCTCGGCCTGGGCCGCATCGGCCTTGGCAGACTCCCCGCCCTCCTTCTTCGTGTTCAGTGGCTGGCTGCGCTTCGAGTTGTCGCGGTAGACCGCGATCGCCTTGAGACCGAGCTTCCAGCCGTCGATGTAGACCTGGGCGATCTCATCGGCGGTCGAATGCTCCGGCATGTTGACCGTCTTGCTGATCGCGCCACTGATGAAGGGCTGGACCGCGGCCATCATCTTCAGGTGACCGTTGTAGTGGATCGAGCGGGTGCCATTTGCCGGCTTGAAGGCGCAGTCGAAGACGGGCAGGTGCTCGTCGCGGAGGTGCGGCGCGCCCTCGATCGTCTCGTGCTCGTCGATCCAGGCGACGATCTCCTCGGTCTGCTGGGCGGTGTACCCGAGGCGCTTCAGCGCGTGCGGGACCGTCTGGTTGACGATCTTCAGGTAGCCGCCGCCGACGAGGCGCTTGTACTTGATGAGCGCGATGTCCGGCTCAACGCCGGTCGTGTCGCAGTCCATCATGAAGGCGATCGTGCCGGTCGGCGCAAGGACGGACAGCTGCCCGTTGCGGAAGCCCGTCTTCTCGCCGAGGGCGATGACCTCGTCCCAGCCGACGATCGCCGCGTCGAGCAGGTCGCTCGGCACGAGATTGGCGTCGATCCGATACGCCGCATCCCGGTGCTGGCGCATGACCTTCAGGTACGGCTCGCGGTTGATCGCGTAGCCGGCGAACGGGCCGCCCTGGTCGCGGCTGATGCGGGCTGACTGCAGCGCCGCCTCCGCCTGCATGAGCGCCGTGACCGATGCGGCGTACGCGCGACCCTCGTCGCTGTCGTAGGCAAGGCCGCGGTTCATGAGCAGGGCGCCGAGGTTCGCGTAGCCGAGGCCGATCGGCCGGAAGTCGCGGCTGTTCTCGCCGATCTTCTCGGTCGGGTAGCTCGCGTTGTCGACGATGATCTCCTGCGCGGTGAACACGATGCGCACCGCGTGCTTGTAGTCCTCGATCGCGAACTCGCCGTCGTCCTTGACGAACTTCATGAGATTCAGCGACGCGAGATTGCACGCTGAATCATCCAGATACATGTACTCACTGCAGTTGTGAACACTGATTCCGTTAGCGACGAAGTGATTCGTTGCTGATTCAGTGAGGTCGTAGACCGGCGCATCGCCAATCGGCTCGGCGGACGCGAACTCGTCGACGAGCTCATCGCTGTAGGTCGACACCGTCGAGTTCAGCAGGCGAAGCGCCTTGACCTTCGGGCTCTCTGGCGCGAACCCGATTTCCTTCTCGAACCTGACGCGCGACGCGCTCGAGATCCGCAACGCATGCATCTCCTTGACGGCGTACTCCTTCATGCCGCCCTTCCCATCCGGAAGGAGATGGCGGAGCTTTCCGCCGCGTCGGTTCTCATAGATGCGCGACTTGATGCCAAAGCCCAGCAGCATGCGCTGAACTTGGACAAGGAGATCGAGTGAGGTGGAGTCCAGCGAGATGCTGTGGTTCGAGCTCGCGCTGTTGCTGACTGTCCCGTCGGCGGTAAAGAGGCCGCGGAGCAGGGCCGCCTGGCTCTCTCGATCGAGGCCGTAGACCTCATCGGTGAACCGCTTCTTATCGGACCCCTCGTCGAGGACGGCGTGCTTCTTGAACTGGTCGACCACCACCTTGGTGCCGAACGAGACGCGGGGCCCGGTGGCAGTGCGGCTGACGTGGACCGGTCCCGGCTGGCCGGGCATGCCGACCGCACGAAGCATCGCCTTCTGGTGGTTGACCTCCTTGGCGACCATCTCGAGCACGCCGAACTCGTTCTCGTGCATCGTGATGATGACCATGTCGGTCCGATTAGCGCCCTTCGCGAGGTAGCCGTCGCCGACGGCCAGGCCGATCGCCTCGGCGAGCTGCGGTGACAGCTCCTTCCGGCCGAAGCCTGGCGCGTTGAGGAAGATCTTGTCCTCGGGCGTGAGATCCTTGACCGCCACGTCACCGCGCTGCGTCGAGACGAGGTGGTCAGCCGTGATGTTGACGCGGTAGCCGGAGCGGGTTTTCAGCTCGAAGACAGGCTTGGTACCAGTCGGGAAGATGCGATCAACCGGGTGGGGCTGTCCATCGGCCCCAATGACGTTTGCGTTCTTTCCGACGAGCGAGTCGATTCGGCGCCAGCCCTCATCGGTCGCGACAAGCGTGTCGCCGGTGACGCAGGGGTTCGAGGCGTTGATGGGCGCGGTGTTCGCGCTCGTGTGCCAGCGGTTGACCGTGTCGTGGTACTGGATGCCGGGATCGCCGCAGACCCAGGCCGCCTCGGCCATCTTGTTCATCAGGTAGCGGGCCTTCACGACCTGGACCGGTTCCCCGGTGGTCACCGCGTACGTGGTCCAGTCGGCATCATTCTCGACCGCCTCCATGAACGCATCGGTCACGCGGACGGAGTTGTTCGAGTTCTGGAAGAAGACCGATGCGTACGCCTCGCCGCCGTTGAAGTTGCCGTCATACCCGGCGTCGATGAGCGCCCAGGCCTTCTTCTCCTCGTTGAGCTTGCAGTCGATGAACTCCTCGACGTCGGGATGGTCGACGTTGAGGATGACCATCTTCGCGGCCCGTCGGGTCTTGCCGCCCGACTTGATGACGCCGGCGAACGCGTCGAAGCCCTTCATGAAGGAGACCGGGCCGCTGGCCTCGCCGCCGCCTCGCAGGGTCTCCTTGGAGCTGCGGATGGTGGAGAGGTTGCTGCCGGCGCCCGAGCCGAACTTGAAGAGCATGCCCTCGGTCTTGGCGAGGGTCAGGATGCTCTCCATCGTGTCGTCGACGGAGTTGATGAAGCAGGCGCTGCACTGCGGGTGGGCGTCGATGCCGACGTTGAACCACACCGGGCTGTTGAAGCTGGCGCGCTGCTTGAGGAGGATGTCCTTCAGCTCGTTGCGGAAGGCCTCGGCGTCCGCATCGGTCGCGAAGTAGGCGTCCTTGATCCCCCACTCGGTGATCGTGTCGACCACGCGGTCGAGCATCTGCTTGACCGAGCGCTCGCGCTGCGGCGTGCCGAGGTGGCCGCGGAAGTACTTGCTGGCCACGACCTGGGTCGCCAGCTGCGACCAGCTCTTCGGGATCTCGAGGTCGCGCTGCTCGAAGACCGCCTCGCCGCGCTCGTTGGTGATGACCGCCTCGCGGCTGTCCCACTCGACGGTGTCGTAGGGGTGGACGTCGGGCCGGGTGAATCGGCGCTCGATCGAGAGGCCCTTCCAGGTCGGCTTCTGTCCCGGCTCGAGCTGGCGGTATCCGGTGGAGGTGCTGCTTCGGCCGTTCCTGACCGTCGCCTTCCCGTTCCCGTTGCCGTTGTGACCGTGGCCGTTGCCGTTGCCAGTTCCGTTGCCGTTCGTGGCGTGGCCGTTGCCGGTGGTCGTCGCGTTCGCGGGCTTGGTTGGGGAGGCGGTGCGGGCCATGTCAGATGAGTCCCTCTGCAGCCGTTATTCGGCCTCGAGGAGGGGACACGGATCCCACGGTCCGTGCGCGTGTTCGGGGCCCCTCCTCGCGGTCCGGCGCCTGGCGATGCGCCGTGTTCTCAGGTCGGACACTGTAATACGCCCGCACCGCCGAGTCAAGGCCGAAACCACAACATCTGGTGGTACTTCGGTCCGGCGCACCACACTCCCTTGGGGTGCGTTGTGTTCGTGTGTGACGAGTGTGGATCGTGTGTGGGGAAGTGCCTTCGTGCTGTGGATGGCGTGTGGGAATGCGGCCGACTTGGGCCTGCAGGAGGGGCCCAGAGGACGGCCGGGCTGGAGGGATGCAGGGCTCCAGCCCGACCGAAGCCAACGGAGGGGGTGTGTGTCAGGGCTGCTCGGCGGGGTGGCGGGTGCCGTAGTCATCGGCGGGTCCGAGCGGGGTCCCCGGCAGGTGGCGGGTGCCGTAGTCATCGGCGGGTCCGAGCGGAACGGTCACGGCGGGGTGCCGGATGCCGTAATCGGCGTCCCGGGTGAAGGCGGGCGCCGTGTCGGCCGCTGTTCCGGACGATGCGGGCCCGCCGAGGATGTCGGGGGCGATCTGCCCGAGCACGAAGCCCAGGCTGAGGCCGATGACGAGCAGGCCGGACAGGACGAGGCCCGAGACGGCGGGATCGGTGCGGGGCGCGGTGCGGATCATCGGTGCAGGGCTCCTTCGGCGTGAGCGGGTCGAGTTGCCCCTACAGGAGCCGGCATCGGCGAATAGGTGACACGCGACATTCGTCCTCGATTTCGGCGCGCCGATCTGTCACCTTTCGCCTCGAATCCGCCCCTGTACTGCGATGGAGTCCATGGCCGCCGCGGTCCGTCCCGCGGTCACGATCGAGGCGCTCTACCGCGAGGAGGCGGACCGGCTGTGGCGAGCCCTGTACGCGTTCTCGTCCGACGCCGAGGTCGCGAGCGACGCCGTCGCCGAGTCGTTCGCCCAGGCCATCCGGCGCGGCACTGCCATCCGTGACCCGCGCGCCTGGGTCTGGAAGTCCGGCTTCCGGATCGCGTCCGGCGAGCTCAAGCGGCGGTCGCAGAGCGTCTACGCCCTGCCGGACCGCTCGTACGTCGACCCGGAGACCGACACCGAGCTGCTGACGGCCCTCGCGAAGCTGCCCGACGGGCAGCGGGCGGCCGTCGTGCTCCACTACTACGCCGATGCATCGGTGCGCGAGATATCGCGGCGCACCGGCATGTCCCAGCTTGCCGTCCGGGCCAATCTCAGTCGCGGTCGAAAGCGCCTCAAGCTGCTCTTGGGTGACCGTCATGGATGACCTCTACGGCCGATTCCGCCGTCTCGACCGGATCGATGCGCCGGATCTGTGGCGCGAGGCCGTCGGTCGGGCCGCGGCCGCCGAGACGACCGGCCTGCCGCGTCCCACACAGGGGCTGACCGGCATCCTCGTCGTCGCCCTCCTGCTCGCTCTGCTCGCCGGCGTGGTGGCGGTCGGGATGAGCCAGCTTCCCCTGGTCGTGGGTGAAGAGCGCCTCATCGTCGTCTCGGAATGCGCCCTCACGTCGGTGTCGCTGGAGGATGGAGCGGAACGGATCATCCTTGGCGGTCCGGACCACTGCATCGACGCAGGCGCCAACCTCCAGACCCACACCGGCGGGGGCCGGACCGCCCTGCGGACGACATGCGGAGCCTGCTTCGGGTTCGGGACCGCCGGCACGCAATGGGTTGGCGTCGTCGACCTCTCGTCGGGCGACGCCCGGGAGCTGGACGCATGCCGTCCGGGCGAGGCTCCCGTCTGCCTCGGCGACATCTCCATCTCACCTGACGGGACGCGCGTCGCGTACACGCGATGGAATCTCGCGACCGACCTCCCCGAGCTCGTCCTGGCCGACCTCGATGACGGCGAGCGTCGAACGATCCCGCTGCCGGTGCTCCCCTTCACGGGCATCTCCTGGATGCCGGACAGCGAGACGGTCATCGTGAGCGCGGGTGAGGAGCGGGCCGGCCGGTTGGTCGGCCAGTTGTATCGCGTGCCGTTCTCGGGCGACCCGGCGCTCATCGTCGAGGCGGAGGGCATCGGCCTCGGCCCCGTCGCCGTGTCGCCGGACGGCCGCTCAGTCGCCTACGTCACGGCACCGCTGCCGGCGCGAGCAGAGGTGCGACTGGCATCGATCGACGGCTCGAGGAGCGAGACCGTGTGGCAGTCATCGGCCCGTGAGACCTTCGTCGGCATCTCGTGGTCGTCGGACAGCGCTCGCATCGCCGTCACCGAGGTTCCCCGGGCGCAGATGACCGCACCCCTGTCCGTCCACGTGGTCGATCTCGAGGCAGGGACGGACGCCACCGCCTTCACGACCGATGGCGTCTGCTGCCGGCAATTCACCGTGGCCACATGGTCCCCGGATGGGCGGACGCTGCGCATCGCGCTCGACCTCGCCGATGTGCGCGGCACGCTCGCCATCCCGGTCAACGGAGGTGGCCCCGTGCAGGTCCTCAGCGAGGAGCTCGCGATCGGCTGGGCTCCCGCCCCCTGAGCGGCCGGAAGAGGACGAGGACGAACGCGATCGCGGCGAGGACGCCGACGAACCCGGGGGCGAAGATCAGGAAGCGGTTCGGCGCGCGGGCGAGGAACGGCGGCGGGCGCCGCGCACGACGGGGGCGGCCGGCTGGACGAGCGCCTCGAGCTCGGCCGCCGGGAGCGCTGCGGCGAAGTGGAATCCCTGGCCCATGCGGCAGCCCATGGCGCGCAGCGGCGCGACCTGCTCGGGGCGCTCGATGCCCTCGGCCACGGTCTCGGCGCCGAGGCGCCGCGCGAGATCGGTCACCCCGGTGACGACGGACTCGGCGCGCGCGTCCTGGTCGACGCGGGCGACGAGCGACCGGTCGATCTTGATGATGGCGAAGGGCAGGCGCGCGAGCTGCTCCATCGAGGCGAAGCCGGTGCCGAAGTCGTCGACCGCGAGGCGCAGCCCGAGATCGGCCAGGTGGCGGAGTGCCTCCTCGACATCGGCCCGGTCGGAGCTCGCCGACTCGGTGACCTCGATCACGATCTGCCGTGGGTCGACGCCCGTATCGGTCATCGTGCGCGCCACGAACGAGGCGAAGCCGGGGGCCGCGAGCTGGATGGTCGAGAGGTTGACGCTCATGAAGCGGCCGCCGGCCAGCGGTCCATCGGCCCAGGCGGCGGCCTGGCGGCAGGCGGCGTCGAAGATCCATTCGCCGAGGGCGATGATCGCGCCGGTCGCCTCGGTCATGCTGATGAAGTCGTTCGCGACGAGCAGCCCGCGGGTCGGGTGCTGCCATCGGGCGAGGGCCTCGACGCCGGCCACGGCGCCGGACGAGAGGTCGACGATCGGCTGGTAGTGGAGCTCGAACTCGCGCTCGGCCACCGCGCGCTCGAGGTCGTCGCGCAGGCCGATGCTCCGCACCACCGACGCATGCGTGCGCGGGTCGAACACCGAGGCGACGCCCTTGCCGTCGCCCTTCGAGACGTACATCGCGATATCGGCCTCGCTCATCAGCTGCTCGGGCGTGTCGCGACCGCTGAGCCCGACGCTGATGCCGATGCTGGCGCCGACCGTCCGCTTCCGGCCGGCCACGCGCACCGGACGGCGCAGGCGGCCGATGAGCCGATCGGCGATCTGGCGGGCGACGCCGTGGCTGGCATCGTGCTCGATGAGGACGGCGAACTCGTCACCGCCGAGCCGCGCGACGGTGTCCTCGGGCCGCACGCCGTTCGTCAGCGTGCGTGCCACGGCGACGAGCAGCTCGTCACCGGCCTGGTGGCCGTGGGTGTCGTTGATCGTCTTGAAATCGTCGAGGTCGAGGAACAGGACCGCGACCGGCTGGTCGCGTCGCGCGAGCGCGTGCGCGAGCCGATCGGCGAAGAGGGATCGGTTCGCGAGCCCGGTCAGCGGATCGGTCGTTGCCTGGTGCTTCAGCTCGCTCTCGAGCTCCTGCCGATGGCGGAGGTTGGCGCGCAGGTCATCGACGACCCCGGCGAGGCGCGAGATGACGAGCAGGAACAGCATCCCGGAGGTGGCGGCAATGATCGGCACGTCGATCGGCAGGCCGGTCCCCCACTGCACGACGAGGACGACCGGCGGCACGAGCGAGGCGACGGCGAGGAGCGCGACCCGCATCGGCCCGAACGTCACCTCCGACGCGGGCGCCGGCGTGCCGAGGCTGCGCATCGACGGATGGAGCGCCGCGGCGGCGTACAGGAGGCTGGTCATCATCCAGCCCGCATCGGTGAGGTTGCCAGTGGCGTAGCCGTCGACCATCAGGAGCAGGGCGTAGGCGACGTCGGTCACGAAGATCGTGGCCAGCGCGACGAGGAGGTATCTCAGGGCCGGGCTGCGCTCGCCGGGCGCGAGGGCGATCCGGGCCAGGACACCGATGATGAACACGTCGATGAGCGGGTACGCCATGCTCACCACCGTCTCGGCGAGCCCCGTCTCGGTGTCGAGGACGATCGGCTCGAGCAGGAAGATCCAGGTCAGCAGCCCGAAGCCGACGGTCACGATGAGCGCGTCGATGAGCCCGGCCCGGTCGCCGTCCGGGATGCGGGGGCGGACGAGCCACACGATCGCGGCCGCGGTCAGCGTGAGCCCGAGGAGGTAGAACGCATCGGCCACCGATGGGAACGGCTGGATCCCGTACACCCGGTCGAGCACGACCCAGGTCCAATCGCCGATCGTCGTGAGCAGCAGCCCGAACGCCAGCGCCAGCCACGGGCCGATCCTGCCCGGCCGATGCATCCGCACGCCGGCGATGACCGCCAGCACGGCGAACATGCCCGGCACCTGGTAGACGAGGTCCTGGAGGGAGGTCGGCAGGAAGAAGTAGCCGATGACGACGAGCGCGCCCACCATCAGCGCGATTTCGCTCGCCCCCGCTCGGCGGCTCGGCGCGAACCATCTCCTCGCCCCGGGACGTGGTCCCGCGGTCGGGTCGGCGCTCAACCTCGGCCTCCTGATCGTCGGCGCCGGACAGTGGCTGCCGATTCGGCGCCACAGTACGGTCGGTTGGGGCGCTGGGGCACATGCCAATGGTCCCGGTGGGTACTACGTTGCGTGGCCGGAACCGACACGGAGCTTCCGGCCCGCGTCTTGCCTCATCATCGGGGGGTGACGGCGACCACCACCCCGAGCGAGCGATGGCGGCTCGGCTATCGGCCCGCGCTCGACGGCATCCGGGGCATCGCGATCGTCCTCGTGCTGCTGTCGCACGCGCGGCTCGGGCCGTTCGCCGGCGGCGGGCTGACGGGCGTGACGCTGTTCTTCGTCCTGTCGGGCTACCTCATCACCAGCCTGCTCCTGCGCGAGCACGAGCGCGACGGCCGGATCTCGCTCCCCCACTTCTACCTGCGCCGCGCCCGACGGCTGCTGCCCGCGCTCGTGGCGTTCGTCGCGGTCGTGACGTCGGTGGCGCTCGTCGCGGGAGCGGGCGTCGACGCCCTGACCGATGCCGCCGCGGCCCTCTTCTATGTCGGCAACTGGGCGACGATCTCCGAGGGCGGCCTCGGGCTCGGCACGCTGTCACACACCTGGAGCCTCGCGGTCGAGGAGCATTTCTACCTGCTCTGGCCGCTCGTCCTCATCGTCGCGCTGCCCCGGCTGTCGCGGAACGGGCTGCTGTGGCTGCTCACCGTTGGGATCCTCGGCTCGACCGCGCTGCGGGCCGTGATGGTGGCGAGCGACGCATCGGTCCATCGGGTGGCGTTCGGCTCGGACACGCGGGCCGAGGCATTGCTCATCGGCTGCGCGATGGCCCTCCTGCCGGCGGCGCGCATCCCGGTCGTGCTGCCGCTCATCGGCCTCGCCATCGGTGGCGTGCTCATGCGGTACACGCCCGGCGGCCTGACGCTCGGGCTGTCGTTCGTGACGCTGGCATCGGCGGCAGCCGTGGTCGCCGTCGCCGATGGCCGCGGCTGGCTCGGCTGGCGCCCGCTCGCCTGGCTCGGCCGCATCAGCTACGGCGTCTACCTGTGGCACTACCCGCTGATGTTCGGCCTCGCCCGGCATTTCGGATGGGAGGGACCGATCTGGGGGCTCGCGCTCGTGGCGGTGTCGATCGCCATCGCGGCGGCCTCGTACCGGTGGATCGAGTCGCCCTGGCTCGCCGGCGGCAGCGGTGGTGGCGAACGCACGACGGCGCCGATGGCCACCAGCAGCGTCCGCTGATCGTTCCGCTGCGCCGCACCGCTATCCCACCGGCAGCTGGAGCTCGGTGAGGAACTCCTCGTCGCTGTCCACCACCCAGCCGGGCGGCACACGCAACGACGGATCGGCGCCGAACTGGAGGTAGAGCGTCCGCCCCGGACCGACCGGCTCGAGGCCGGCGGCCGCCACCCATCGCTCGAGCGCGGCCCGGCCGGCGGCGACACCACGGTACGGGCCGCGCACGATGACGCACGCCATGCGGCTCGCCGGCAGGCGGCGGTAGGAGATGGTGGCGGTCTCGGGGATCGGCCCGGTGACCGGCACGAAGATCTCGCCCGCCGACGGGATGGCGCCCGGAGGCCGATGCGCCCGGCGGCCGGCATCGCGGACGTGGGCCTCGAGCTCGTCGAAGGCGTGTTCGACCGCATCGGCGACGCGCATGACCGCGACCGGCTCGACGGCGACCGGCCGGACGACGACATCGGCCTCGCCGACGGTGATGTCGAGCGCCGCCACGCGCTCCTCGACCAGCCGCCGTTCCCGCTCGAGCTCGGCGCGCCGACGCTCGAGCGCATCGGCCAGCGATCCTCCGCGAACGAGCTCGCCGATCTCCTCGAGCGGCATCCCGAGCTGGCGCAGGGCGAGGATGCGGCGCAGCTCGGGCAGCTGGGCCGGCGAGTAGTAGCGGTATCGGCTCCATGGGTCGACCCAGACGGGCCGGAACAGGCCGAGCTGGTCGTAGGCGCGGAGCTGCTTGGCGCTGATGCCGGCGAGGCGGGCGAAGGCGCCGATGGGGAACATCGGTCCATACCTTGACTCTCCCTTTGGGGGAAGGTCAAGCATTGCGGGCATGGACCTTCACGAGACGCGACCCGTTCGGATCGGCGCCCAGCTCCATCCGCAGCACGGCGCGTGGCGCGACCTCCGTGCCGCCGCCATCCGCAGCGAGGAGCTCGGCTACGACATCCTCTACACCTGGGACCACTTCTCGCCGCTCGACGGCGACCCCGACGGCCCGCACTTCGAATGCTGGTCGATGCTCGCCGCATGGGCCGAGGCGACCGAGCGGATCGAGCTCGGGCCGCTCGTGGCCTGCAACTCGTACCGCAACCCGCGGCTCCACGCCGATATCGCGCGGACCGTCGACCACATCAGCGGCGGGCGCGTGATCATGGGCCTCGGCGCCGGCTGGTTCCGGCGCGATTACGAGCGCTACGGCTACGAGTTCGGCACCCGCGCGTCGCGGATCCGCGCGCTCGCCCGCGCGACGCCGGAGATCGTCGAGCACCTGGCTTCAGGCCTGAATCCCCCGCCGATGCGCCGCATGCCGATCCTCATCGCCGGCGTCGGCCGCTCGCTGACCCTGCCGATCGTCGCCCGCCACGCCGATGCCTGGCACGCGTTCTTCCCGGATTCGCTGGACGAGGTGCTTCCCGCCGTTGACGCGCTAACGCAGCACTGCGCTGAAATCGGGCGCGACCCGTACTCCATCGAGTGGAGCGTCGGGCTCCAGCCCGACGACATCGACCGCTTCCTGCGCGACGACGCCGATGCCTATCTCGCCCTCGGCTTCACGCAGTTCACGCTCGGATTCGGCGGTCCCGACTGGCCGGTCGAGAACGGCCGCGACTTCCTCGCCTGGCGGGATCGCGTCAACGCCTCGCGCGCAGTGGTGTCGGGAGCTGCGTGAGCCCGCTGGCGCCGGGGGTTGACATGGGCTGACATTCACGCCTACCGTAGCATTCATCACTTCGTGAATGCTTGGAGCCCCTTGAATGGCGAAGCCCCGGAAGAGCGCCGACGTCCCGATCGAGATGACGCTGACCGACGTCGAGCAGCTGCGGGTCATCGGCGACCTGTTCCGGCTCGGGATGGTCGAGCGCATGGCCGAGGATCCGGCCCGCGCCTGGACGGCGAAGGAGCTGGCCGAGTCGCTCGGCGTCAAGCAGACGGCGCTCTACCACCACCTCCGGCTGCTCGAGGAGCACGGATTCATCCGCATCGCGGAGACGCGGCTCGTGTCGGGGATCGTCGAGCGGCGCTACCAGGCCGCGGCGCACAGCTTCCACGTCGACCATGCGCTGCTGACCGGCGGCGGGACGCAGGGCGCGGTGGCCGGCGCGATCGATGCGATGTTCACGAAGGCCCGGGCCGAGATCGTCGAGGCGATCATGGCCGGCGCCATCACGCCGGTCGAAGGGGATCCGAAGCGCAAGAGCATGGGGCTGTGGGCGACCAACGCCCGCCTGTCGCCGAAGAGCGTGAAGCGCGTGATGCGCCTCGTCCGCCAGCTCGCCGAGGTCGACTCCGACCCCGATGCCGGTGAGGACGCCGCCGAGTACGGCCTCATCGTCGGCTTCTACCCGCGCGGCACGCAGGAGACCGACCGATGACCGATGCGACGCAGCCGACCGGCCCGCGGCCGATGGGCGTGCGCGACGTCCTGCGCATCCCGGTCTATCGGCGGCTCATCGCCGGCCAGGCGGTGTCCGACATCGGCGACGGGATCACGCTGCTCATGCTGCTGCTCGTCATCAACGACCTGACCGGGTCGTCCACGGCGCTCGCGCTGATGGCGATCAGCGAGGCGGTCCCCCACTTCACCATCGGCCTGTTCGCCGGCGTCTACGTGGACCGATGGAACCGCCGCAGCGTCATGCTCGCCGCCGATCTGCTGCGCGCCGGCATCGTCCTGTCGTTCGCGGCCGTCGCCACGGCCGGCATCCTGCCGCTGCTCTACCTCCTCGCCTTCCTCCAGTCGAGCGTGGCGACGTTCTTCCGCCCGGCGCGCGGCGCGCTCCTGCCGCGCATCGTGCCGCCCGAGGGCCTGCCGGCCGCGAACTCGCTGGCGCAGGGCTCGCAGCTCATCGGCACCGTCGTCGGCGCCGGGATCGCCGGCCTGCTGTTCGGCCAGTTCGGATCGAGCGTGGCGGGCTTCGCGATCGACTCGGCCACGTTCCTCGTCTCGTTCGCGTTCATCAGCCGCATTCCGTCGGCGCTGGGGCGGATTTCGGCCGCGGCTGACGGCGAGGACGAGGCGCGGGCGCCGGTGCTGCGGTCGATGCTCGAGGGCCTCGCCATCGTCCGCGGCTCGCGGCTGCTGGCCGGATCGGTGATCGCCGCCGCGGTCACGATGCTCGGGCTCGGCGCGGTGAACGTGCTGTTCGTGCCGCTCATCGTCCGCGAGCTGCGGGTCGATCCGACCTGGATGGCGGGGCTCGACTTCGCGCAGACCTCGTCGATGCTCATGGCCGCCGGCATCGTCACGCTCCTCGTGCGGCGACTCGCGCCGACGACGATCATCTCGATCTGCCTCGCCGGGCTCGGCGTGTTCATCGGCCTGCTGGCGGGCGTGTCGGCCATCTGGCAGGTGCTGCTCATCCTGTTCGCCGTGGGCTGGATGGTCACGCCGCTGCAGGCCATGCTCCAGACCATCGTGCAGACCACGGCCACCGATGCCACCCGCGGCCGCGTCGTGTCGCTCCTCCAGGCGTCGCTCTCGACGGCATCGGTTGCCTCGATGGCGGTCGGCGGTGTGCTCGGCGACCTCATCGGGACGCGCCAGGTGTTCGTCGCGGCCTCGGTCGTGGTGATCGGCGCCGCATTGCTGTCCGTCGTGCTGTTCCGCGGCGTCGGCGTCGGCACGCGGCCCGTTCCTGCCACGCCTGCGACCTAGATCACGACGACCCCATCGGCGCCGGGATCCCCTCCGGTCGCTGCACGTCGCCTCGGCGTGACCGCTACGGGACGAGCGGCACCCGCGGATCGGGATCCATGGACGCCCAGGCCTCGCGGACGTGATCGAGCGCGGGGTCGTAGGAGCAGGCCATGGTGCGCACGTCGCCGGCGAGGGCGTTGAGGTAATAGGCGTCGTCGCCGTGGGTGGCGACGAAGGGGTGGTAGCCGTCGCGCACGATCATCGTCTCGGCGTCGCGCACGGCCCACAGCCCGGAGACCGACCCGCCGTACAGGCGCTGGACGCCCCAGGCCTCGGGACGGCGGAACCGGTAGTGGTAGATCTCCTCGAGGATGGCCTCGCGGGGCATGTCGTCGGTGTCGTGCTTGTGCGGCGGCCACGACGACCAGTTGCCCGACGGCGTGTAGACCTCGACGACCTCGAGCGTATCCGCCGGGAACGCCGGCGTGATGATGTGGTTGATCTGGCGCGTCGCGTTGCCGGCGCCGCGGACCTCGACCTCGACGTCATCGGGGCCGATGAGGATCGGCGCACCGGCCTTCGACGACGGAGCCGATGCGACCGCGACGGTCGCCGCAGTCCCCGAGGAAGGGACCGCCGAGGCCGACACGCCCGCCGGCAGGTACAGCGCCCAGGGCTTGCCGTCCCACACCGAGGCACGACCCGGGAGCTCGAACGTCGCGCCGCCCCGCACGGCGACCGAGACGGAGCCCGCGAGGACGACGACCGCCACCTCGGACCGCGGCTCGCCGACCTGGTATGGCGACGCGTCGAGCGTCGCCACGTGGAACGAGAGGTAGCGCCAGCCGGCGACCGCGGGCGCGACCGCCGCGCCGGGCGGCAGGAGCGGCGAGCCGTTCACCCGAGCTGTGCCTCGGTCACGAGGTGGAGGAGGTCGTGGTACGAGCCGATGAACGTGCGCAGCGTGCGACGGGTCGGGCCCCAGGCGTCGAACTCGTCAATCGACAGGCCGTCCGGCTCGTAGGCGTGGACGAAGTCCGGCAGGCGCCCGAGCTCCTCCAGGTGCCGCGCCTCCACCGGGTCGTCGATCCGCGGCCGGACCTCGACCTCCGAGGCGTTGAACCGGCGCTGCCAGGCCGGCGGGATGGTGACGATGAGGTCGCCTCCGATGAGCTCGGACCAGTGGAGATGGTGGCGGATCGCCGCCACGAGCAGCCGGGCGCGGAACCCGCGCTCCCGCCAGATCGCGTACGCGCGCTTCGCGACGGCGACGCCCGACCACGGGAGCGTCTCGGGATGGACGATGACGCCGTCCGCATCGGCCGATGCGCGAAGCCAGTCCTCGAGACGGCCCATCATGATCGTGATCACCGGGCCCATGCGAGTCGTGTCGCGGTTCTCGGCATCGCGCCGGGCGAGGCCGCGCTCGACGGCCTCGGCGGCGGCGAGGGCCTGGGCCACCGAGAACGAGACCGTGGCGTTGACCGAGACGCCGCGGTACGTCGCCTCCTCCATGGCCGCGATCCCCGCCCGCGTCGCGGGGAGCTTGACGATGACGTTCGGGGCAAGGCCGTCGAACTCGAGCGCCTGGGCCACGAGCGCATCGGTGGTGCGCCACAGGGTCGGATCGGTCTGGATCGAGAGGCGCCCGGCACGGCCGCCGGAGGCAGCGAAGGCCGGCATGAGCAGCGGTGCCGCGCGGGTCGACATCTCGGCCACGATCGCCCAGGCCAGCTCGCGCTCCGTCCAGGTCGGATGCTCGCCGGCGAGGACGCGCACGCGGGTGGCCCAGGCGGCGGGATCGGCCTTCCAGTTGTCGACCACGATGGTCGGGTTGGCGGTGGCGCCGACGGCGCCGAACTCGACCGCGTAGGCGAGCTCGCCGACGTTGCAGCTGTCGTTCCAGATGTCGGTCGCCGTCTCGGCGACCGTGCGCCCGAGGGGCGTATCGGCGAGAGTGATGGACACGTCGCCACCCGCTGTGATGTAATCGTTTACATGGTAGCCGAACGCCGGACCGGCGCCGAGCTCGTCGTCGAGTATCTCGTCAATCGCGGCGTCCGTCATGCGGCCGGCATCCCGGGCCACGGCTGCTGGACCCTGACCGACGCGCTCCTCGACCGGGCCGATGCGATCCGCACCGTCCAGGTCATGCACGAGCAGTCCGCCGTCCACCTCGCCGATGGTCACCACCGTGCCTCCGGCCAGCCGATGCTCGCCTTCACCTCGATCGGCCCCGGCGCGACGAACACGGTCATCGGCATGGCCACCGCGTACGTCGATTCGACCGCCGTGGCGCTGTTCACCGGCTCGCCGCACACCTACCTCCGCGGCCGCGGCCTGCTCCAGGAGCTCGAGCGCCGCCACGTGGCCGACAACCCGCGGATCTTCGAGCCGGTCACCAAGGAGTGGTGGCAGCCGTCGCGCGTCGACGAGCTGCCGTTCGTCCTCGACCGCGCCTGGAACGCGATGACGACCGGGCGACCGGGTCCCGTCCTGCTCGACGTGCCGATGGACGTCCAGGCCGATGCGGCCGCCGTCGCCCTGCGCGACCCCGCTCCCCCGACCCGACCGCGCCCCGACAGCGCGGCCATCGAGCGCGCCGCCCGGCTGCTGGCCGGCGCCCGGCGGCCGGTGATCGTGGCCGGCGGCGGCGTCATCTCGTCGGAGGCGACGGCCGAGCTGCGGGCCCTGGCCGAGCGGCTCGGCGCGCCGGTCGTGACGACCTGGAACGGGAAGGGCGCGATCGACGAGACGCACCCGCTGGCGGGGCTGACGATCGGCGACACCGGCTCGACGATCGGGAACGCGCTCGCCTCGTCGGCCGACGTGATGCTCAGCGTCGGCTGCCGCTTCGTGGACTGGTCGACGTCCTCCTGGCGCCGGGGCGTCACGTTCGCCATCCCGCCGACGAGGCTCATCCAGCTCGACGTCGACGAGCGCGAGATCGGCAAGACGTACCCGACCGAGGTGCCGCTCGTGGGCGACGCGCGGGCCGGCCTGCGCGACCTGCTCGACGCGATCGGCGCCGGCGCGCCGACGGCGGGCCACGGCGACGAGATCGAGCGGCTGCGGCGGGCGTGGCACGAGCAGGTCGAGGTGAAATCCGGCTCGGACGCGGTGCCGATGACGATGGCGCGTGCCGTGCGCGAGGTGCAGGCCGCGACCCGCCCGGACGCGATCGTGGTCACCGGCGCCGGGCTGCCGCAGGGCATGGTCAAGCAGCGCTGGGTGACGCGGGAGCCGCGCACCCACATCACCTCGGGCGGCTTCTCGACCATGGGCTTCACGCTCCCGGCGGCCATCGGCGCGCAGCTCGCTCGCCCCGACGCGCAGGTGCTCGCCGTGTGCGGCGACGGCGACTTCCTCCAGACGATGCAGGAGCTGGCGACCGCGGCCATGCTCGGCACGCCGGTCTGCACGGTCGTCCTCGACAACTCGGGCTGGATCAGCATCAAGGGGGGCCAGCAGCACCACTTCGGCCGCACGGCCGTGACCGATTTCCTGCGCGACGGCAAGCCGTACTCGCCGGACTACGCGGCCATCGGGCGGGCGTTCGGCATCCATGCCGAGGCCGCGACGCGGCCCGAGGAGGTGCGGCCGGCGGTCGAGCGCGCGCTCGCGTCGGGCGGTCCGTCGCTCGTCCACGTCAGCGTCGAGCGCGACCTCGCGGTCGCCGGACCGGACAAGACGGGCTGGTGGGACGTGCCGGTGCCCGAGGGACGCCCGGCGTACACCGACCAGCTGCGCGGCCGGTCGGAGCGCCAGGCGTGAACCCGTCCATCGGCTGCGTGCCGATCGTCTGGAACAACGTCGACGTCCCCGACCTCGCGCCCCTGGCGCCCGTCGACGAGATCCTCGACACGTTCGCCCGGCTCGGGTACGAGGGGACGCAGTTCGGTCGCGGCTTCCCCGAGGGCGAGGCGCTCCGCGCGGAGCTCGGGGGGCGGGGCCTGCGGTTCGCCGAGCTGTACAGCGCGCTGCCGTCGGGGCCGGATGGCCTGGATCCCGGCGTGGAGGAGATGGCGCAGCGCGATCTCGCGCGGCTCGTGGCGGGCGGCGGCGAGGTGCTCGTCGTCGCGCTCCACGGCACGGAGGCCTGCGAGCCCGTGGCCGGTCGCCTCGGCGACGCGCCGCCGCGCTGGCCGGATCGCGCCTTCGACGAGCTGGCCGGCGTGCTCGCCCGGCTGGTCGAGGCGGCGCCGGACGGCGTGCGCGTGGCCTTCCATCCGCACGCCGCGACCTGGATCGAGTCGCCCGCCGAGGTCGCGGCGCTCGCCGAGCGGCTGCCCCGGACCGGCGCCGGGCTGTGCCTCGACGTCGGCCATTACCTCGTCGGCGGCGGCGACCCGGTCGCTGCGCTTCAGCGGTACGGCAGCCTCGTGACGCACGTCCACGCCAAGGACGTCGACGGGGCGGTCCTCGCGCGCCTGCGCGCGGGCGAGCTCGACGGCTTCGGCGAGGCGGTGCGGCATCGGCTGTTCACCGAGCTCGGGAACGGCGTGCTCGACCTCGCGGGCGTCGTGGCCGGACTGGACCGCATCGGCTTCGACGGCTGGATCCTGGTCGAGCAGGACTCGACCTGGCTGCGGCCCGCCGAGGCGGCGGCGATCGGCGGACGCGTGCTGCGCTACGCCATCCGGGAGCACGGCCGATGAGGGTGGCCGTCATCGGCACCGGGACGATGGGCGGCATGCACGCCCGCCTGCTGGCCGGTCTGCCGGCGGTGTCGGAGGTGCTCGTCGTCGACGCCGATGCGGAGCGTGCCGCCCTGGTGGCCCGCGACACCGGAGCCCGGGTCGTGTCGCACGACGAGGCCATCGACGCGGCCGATGCGGTCGTCGTCGCCACCCCGGCCGTGCTCCACGCGACGTCGGTTGAGGCGGCCGTCGCGCGGGGCGTGCCGGTCCTGTGCGAGAAGCCGCTCACCGACGACCTCCGCTCGTCCGCTGCGCTCGTCGCGCGGGTGGAGGAGGCCGGCGCGATCGTCGAGATGGGCTTCCAGCGGCGCCACGACCCGGCATTCGCCGAGGCGCATCGGCGGCTTGCGTCCGGCGACGCGGGCGCCGTCCATCTCGTCCGGCTGACGGCCTTCGACCCGCTCGTCACCCCGCGGCCGGTGACCGAGTTCACCCCGAACGACGCCGCCCCGCTGTTCCTCCACTCGTCGGTCCACGACTTCGACCTCGCCCGCTGGCTCGGCATGGGCGAGGTGGTCGAGGTCGGCGCCCACGGCTCGAGCCGCGACCACGATCGGCCCGACGACGTGCGGGGCGTCGAGACCGCCGTCGTGACGATGCGCCTCGCCAACGGCGCACTCGCCGTGCTCGAGGCGACGTGGCTCCATCCGGGCGGCTACGACATCCGGGCCGAGGTCGTCGCCGAGCGCGCGCACCTCGTCATGGGCCTCGGGCCGCGTACCCCGGCCGACCTCCTCGACGCCGATGCGCCGGCCCCGGCGCGGCAGCGCTGGTCCGGCTACCTCGAGCGCTTCGAGCCCGCCTATCGCGCCGAGCTCGAGGCGTTCCTCGCCGTCGCCCGCGGGGAGCGGCCGCAGACGTCGACCGTGCGCGACGGCCACGAGGCGCTGCGCATCGCGATCGCCGCCACGCGGGCCTACGCGGAGCACCGGACGGTCCCGCTCGCCGAGATCTGAGAGCCCGATGGCGGCGACGATCGTCGACGTGGCCGCCCGGGCCGGCGTGTCGACTGCCACCGTCTCGCGCGTCCTGTCCGGCTCCGGGCCGGCCCTGCCCGCGACGCGCGAGCGCGTCCTCGCCGCCGCCCGCGAGCTCGCCTACCGCCCGTCCGGCGTGGCGCGCGCGCTGAAGCGGGCCGAGACGCGGACGATCGGCCTCGTGGTGGCCGATATCACCAACCCGTTCTTCCCCGAGATCGCCCGCGCCGTCGAGGCGGAGGCGCACCGGCGCGGCCTCGGCGTGCTGCTGCTGTCGACCTCCGAGGACGCCGATCGCGAGGCGGCGATGCTCGACGTCCTCGTCGAGCGCCGCGTGGACGGCATCGTCCTCGCCTCGGGCCGCGCGCCGCGGCGGCTCGCCCGACGGCTGGCGGAGCTGCCCGTGCCGGTCGTGGTCGTCGACGCCGACACCCGGCTGGCCGGGGTCTCGACGGTCGGCACGGCCCAGCGAGCGGGGGCGGCGCTGGCGGCCGAGCATCTCATCGGGCTCGGGCATCGGCGGCTCGCCTTCGTCGGCGCCCCGTCGGGACAGGCCGCGTCCGGACCGCGACGGACCGGCATCCTCCATGCCCTGCGGGCCGCGGGCCTGGGTGACGACGCGCTCGAGGTGGAAGGCGGCGACGGACGCGTCGACGGCGGCGTGCGGGCGGTGGATCGGCTCATCGGCTCCGGCAGCCGGGCGACCGGGATCGTGGCCTACAACGACCTCGCCGCGATCGGCGCGCTGCGCGGGCTGCGTCGCGCGGGCCGCCGGGTGCCGGACGACGTCTCGGTCGTCGGCTTCGACGACATCGAGCCCGCCTCCTGGACCGATCCGCCGCTGACGACGGTGCGGCAGCCGACCGACGCCATGGGCCGCCTGGCGGTCGACCTCCTGGCGCGTGGTTCGGCGCGACCGGAGCGGGTCACGCTCGCGCCGACGCTCGTCGTGCGCGGCTCCACCGGACCGGCGCCGCGGGCCGCTACGGGATCGTGATCGAGACCGGCTCGCCGCGGCCGGCGACGAACGAGCCGAGGAGCGTCGTGCGCACCGCCTCGACGCTGATCGTGTAGGCCGCACCCGGCTCGAGCGCATCGGTCAGGAGCTCGGTCTGGGCCGGGTCGCTGACCGTGCCGAGCAGCGTCGAGGCGACGCCGCCCGTGCCGTACAGGACGCGGTACTCGGTGAAGCACTCGTCGCGGCCGCGGAACGGGCCCCAGCCGATGCGAACCGCGCCGCCGCCACTGACCGGATCGACCGTCACGGTCCCGAGGCCCATCGGATGGCCGATCCGCGCGCCGTGCACCGGCGTCGCGCCGAGGACCCGGCCGGCCTCGTCGTAGGCCATGACGCGGTAGTACCAGAGCGTGGCCGAGGGCAGGATGCTGGCGTCGACGGCGCTCGTCACGAATCGGTCGGTGGCGTACGTGTCGCCCCAGTCGACGGCCGGCGCGATCGGCGGCCAGTTCGGCGCGATCTCGAACTCGGGGCTGCGCAGCGCGAGGTAATGGTGGAAATCGGGGTGCGCGCTGGCCGTCCACTGGAGGACGACGCCGCCCGGGCACGACTCGGCGGCGAGGTCCAGGGCGCGCACGTCGGGCGTCGGGCCGGGGGTCGGGGCGAGGGTCGGCGTCGGCCGGACGGTCGGTGACGCGACGGTGACCAGGCTGGCGGACGCCACCGGCGTCGGCAGGATCACATCGGCCGAGTCGGTCGGGATCGGGGCCCCGAGCACGCACCCGGCGAGCAGGAGCGCGAGGGAAACGAGACGGATCGACCGCGGCATGCCGCCCTGACGCTAGCACGCCAGTGCATCGGCTCAGGAGCATCACGCTTTGGTGGGGTGCCGTGACCTTGCCTTTCCGGTCGCGATTGAGGACGATGGGCCGCAGAGACGGAAGCGACGACGCGCGGTCCCGAGAACGGTCGCCGGGGACCGCGACGAGCGAGTGGCGAGACCGAACCGTCGCGTGGTGGAGGTTCCTGTCTCGCATCGCTCGTCTCGCCGCACCGCACTGCTGCCGACGGTAGCGCTCGCGTTCTTCCTCGGGTCCGTCCCCGCGACCGCCCACGATCCGGTCGTGCCCGGTGACACGCCCGGCGACGTCCCCGCCAGCACGCCGGATCGGCCGACGCTGGATCATCCCGACGGCGGCATCGGCGACGACCCGTCGGCCGCCGCCATTGTGCCGGGCGACCCGATCCCGGACGGCTTCGTCGAGGAGGTCGTGTTCCAGGGCCTCACCCAGCCCACCGTCCTCGCCTTCGCGCCCGACGGCCGCGTGTTCGTCGGCCTCAAGGAGGGCCGCGTCCTCGTCTACGACGACCTGGACGACCCGACCGGCAGCACCTACGCCGACCTGCGAACGAACACCCACGACTACTGGGATCGCGGACTGCTCGGCATGGCGCTCGACCCGAACTTCGCCGCCAACGGGCGGATGTACGTCGCCTACACCTATAACGCGCCGCCCGGTGAGACGGCCCCGCGCTGGTCCGACGGCACGTGCCGGACCCCGCCAAACGGGCCGGGCGGAAACCTCGATGGCTGCGTCGTGACGAGCCGCCTCTCCGTCCTGACGAACGGCACGAACGAGCAGGTGCTCATCCACGACTGGTGCCAGCAGTTCCCCAGCCACTCCGCGAGCGACATCGTGTTCGACAACGAGGGCGCGCTGATCGTCGGCGGCGGGGACGGCGCGAGCTTCAGCAACGCCGACTACGGACAGTTCGGCGGATCGGAAGGATCACCGACGCCGAAGAACCCCTGTGACGATCCTCCGGAAGGCATCGGCGGCACGCAGACGATCCCGACGGCCGAGGGCGGTGCGCTCCGCTCCCAGGACGTGCGCGGCACGGCGTTCGACGACCCGGTCGGCCTGAGCGGCAGCGTCATCCGCGTCAACCGCATGACGGGCGAGCCGATGCCCGACAACCCCGGCATCGGTGCCAGCGACGTCAACGAGCAGAGGATCATCGCCTATGGCCTGCGCAACCCGTTCCGGATGGCGATCCAGCCGATCGGCAATGAGCTCTGGCTCGGCGAGGTCGGCTGGAACACGTGGGAGGAGATCGACCGCCACACGAACGTCGACGGCGTGGTCCGCAACTACGGCTGGCCGTGCCGCGAGGGAGCGTCCGGGCATCCCTCCGGGTACGGCAACCTCGACCTGTGCACGTCGTTGCTCGACTGGACGGGGCCGCATTTCACGTACGCCCACAGCGCCGAGACGGTCACCGGCGACGGGTGCGAGACGGGCGGCGGCTCGGTCTCGGGCATCACGTTCTACGCGGGCGGCAACTACCCGGCCGAGTATCACGGCGCGCTGTTCTGGGCCGATTACACCCGCGACTGCATGTGGGTCATGCCGGCGCTGCCGAACGGCGTGCCCGACCCGAACGCGGTGTCGCTGTTCGCCCGCCTCGAGGATCCGGTCCACCTCACCGTCGGGCCGGGCGGCGACCTGTTCTACGTCGACATCGGCGAGAGCTCGGGGGACGGCAGCGTGCGCCGCATCCGGTTCCTCGGCGACAACGCCGCACCCGAGGCACACATCAGCGCCACCCCGACCGCCGGCGACCTGCCACTCAACGTCAGCTTCTCGGCCGCCGGCTCGCGCGATCCCGACGACGACCCGCTGACGTATGCCTGGGACTTCGGGGACGACGACGGCCTGTTCAACGACGCAACGGGCGCGACGCCGAACCACTCGTACACGGAGGCGGGGACGTACACCGCACGCGTCCACGTCTCCGATCCCGACGGCGCGACCGGTGTGGCCTCGATCCTCATCAACGCCGGCAACGAGCCGCCGGTGGCCTCGATCACCCAGCCGTCGGCGAGCCTGACCTGGTCGGTGGGCGACTCGATTGCGTTCTCCGGGACGGCCACCGACCCGGACGGATCGGTCCCGATCGCGAACTTCACCTGGCAGCTCGTCATGGAGCACTGCCCGGCCGCGTGCCACGACCACGTCATCGGCACCTGGAGCGGCGTGAAGAGCGGCACGTTCGAGGCGCCGGACCACGAGTACCCGTCGCACCTCTCGCTCCGGCTCCACGTCGAGGACGGTGACGGCGCGTCCGACGACACCGAGATCGCGCTTCAGCCGAAGACGGTGACGGTCAACGTCCAATCCGACCCGCCGGGCATCACCCTGTCGTCGGGCTGGGTGAGCGACGAGGCGCCGTTCGCGATGACCGTCATCCGCGGATCGGCGATCCAGCTGACCGCCCCGGCCGGCGCCACGATCGGCGGCTTCCCGTTCACGTTCGAGTCGTGGTCCGATGGCGGCGGGCGCTCGCACACGATCACGCCGCTGACGTCGACCACGGTCACCGCGACCTTCAGCGGCGGCTACACCGACGTGCCGATCGGCCATCCGTTCTTCAACGACATCGGCTGGCTGGTCGAGAACGGCATCACCGGTGGCTGCGCGACGAACCCGCCGCGCTACTGCTCGTCGTCGGCGGTGACGCGCGCGCAGATGGCGAGCTTCCTCGTGCGTGCGCTCGACCTGCCGCCATCGGCGACCGACGCGTTCACCGATGACGAGACGACCGTCCACGAGGCCGATATCAACGCCCTCGCCGCGGCGGGGATCACCGGCGGCTGCGGCCCGGACCGCTTCTGCCCGACCCGCGCCGTGACGCGGGCCGAGATGGCCTCGTTCCTCGTCCGCGCCTTCGACCTGCCGCCCTCGGACACCGATGCGTTCACCGATGACGACGGCAGCATCCACGAGCCGAATATCGACGCCATCGCCGCGGCCCATATCACCGGCGGTTGCTCGGCGACCCGCTACTGCCCG